>JAHFTX010000021.1 GCA_023265395.1 Thermoplasmata archaeon | reverse complement strand
CAGCGAGGAGCGTCTCGCGGCCGTGGTGGCGGCGGTCAAGCAGCGCGGTGCTCGCGAGGGCGTGGTGCCGCAGGCCGAGGTGCTGGCGCTGTTGCAGGGGCGCGACGGGCGCGCCTAGGTGCCGAGCGCACCGTCGCAGAAGGGACAGAGCTTCCAGTCCGCTTCGATGTCCTCGTTGCAGTGGGGGCAGAGCAGGCCGCTGACGGCGCTCTGCTGCTCCTCAGCAGGTGCCGCGGGCGTGGCATCGCTGACCAATGCCTCCTCGGTGGGTGGAGAGGGAGCTTCGACCGGGGATGGCACCGGCGGGGCGGCATCGGCCACCTGACCGGTCGCCGGCGGAGAGGACCAGCCTGCAGGGGCGGTGGCACCCGTGCTCGGAGGCGATGACCACGAGGAGGCGGTGGAGGTCGCAGGGGCTGGTGCGCTGCCCCGAAGTCCCGGCGGTGGGGGCGGCGGGATCGATGCAGAGGGGGCTGGTGGCGGCGGGGCCAGCGATCCCTTGCCATAGGGGCTGCCCCCGTACCCCGGCGGAGGCGGGGGTGGGGGTGTCGCTCGACCCGAACGGCGACGCATCGCGATGAGCGCGATCACGGCGACGAGCGCCAGCGCCACCACCAGGCCGATGGCCAAAGCCGCCGAGAGCCCAGGACCCGCCGTCTCTGTGTGCGAGTCCTTCTTGGGGACCACCAGCGGCTGGGTGGTCACTTCGGTCAGGTCGACCACGTACCCTTCGGCGGCAATCGACTCGAGATGGGCACGGAAGGAGAATTCTCCCGCGGAGGCCTGCCACGCGATCCGCACCTCGACGGTCTCGCCTGCGGGCAACGTCCGCCCTAGCGGCCGCACCCCGATCGTGCGCGGGCCGGCCTCGAAGGCCACGATCCCCTCGGCCGCATCGAGGGTCCCGTTGTTCTCGACGACGGCGATGAGGGTCACGCTCGCGCCGACCGTGACGGGGGTCGTGGCCTCGTAGCGCAGGCTGACCAGCCGCAGTTGTGCGGCGGTCACCTCGATCGTCAGCCGGCGATGATCGGTCTGGGACACACCACCGTGGTCGGCAGAGATGGTCAGCAGGACCTCCTTGGTCCCCACCGTGGCGTACTGGTGGGTCATCTTGGAGGTGGACTTGAGCTCCCCGTCGCCAAGGTCCCAGACATAGGTGATCAGGTCACCATCGGGGTCGGTGGCGGAGGAGGCATCGAAGCTGACGCGACCGTTGACAGGGACGGAGGTCCCGGTGGCCGGCAGGAGGGTGCCGATGACCGGTGGGCGGTCGACGTCGCGGACCGTCACATCCCACTGGTGGGTGGCCTTGAGGGGGAACGCCCCCGTGTCCGTGACCTCGACCTTGACCTTGACCGCCTTGGTCCCAGGGTCGTCCAAGAGGTCGAAGTCGGGAGCGTAGGTGAAGTGCGTCACGTCCGGCTCACCGACGGCCTCCCCATCGACCATCCACAGGATCGAGATGCCATCCCCATCGGCATCGATGGGGTCGATCGAGAACTCCTGGGCGACGCCTTCGTCGAGGGTCACGGCGCTCTGGTCGGGGCTCAGCGCACCAAGGGTCGGGACGCGATTGATGTCGGTGATGGTCACCATCCAGTCGACCGAGGTGGTGCGGTGGGGCGAGCCGCTGTCGGTGATGAGGACCGAGAGCGTGTGGCTGCCCGCAGCCGAGAAGTCCGGCACCAGCACGTAGGAGGTCGAGGTCGCAGCCTGGCCGACCCCATCGTAGGTCCAGGAGTAGGAGAGGGTGTCGCCATCGGGGTCCGTGGCGGTGACCGCAAACTCCTGGCCTGCCGAATCCTCGGGGATCGACACCGCTTCGGCCGAAGCAGGACTCTCCGAAGCGATCAGCGGTTGGCGATTGACATCCTCGACGGTCAGTTGCCAGTGCACGGTGGTGGCGTGCAGGTCACTGCCCAGTCCCTCGGCGTCGTAGACGTCGGTGAGCGTCAGCGACACGTCGTAGACCCCGGCGGAGTACTCGCCGACGAACTGCGTCTGGAACGAGAAGGTCGCGCTGTTCTCGATGGGATCCATCACTCCCCAGGGGGCGGCGATCCCATCGATGCTCCAGCTGCCATTGACCGAATCGCCGACATCGAGGTTGGCGTCGTCATAGTCGACGAGGATGGAGAAGGTCTCTCCCTCGTCGATGCTGGCGGGTCCGATCGGCGGGAGGGCGGAGAGGATCGAAGGAGGCGCGTTGTCCTCGAGGATCCGCACGGTGCGGTTGATGGTCGAGGTCAGTGGGCTGGGGGTCCCATCGTCGGTGACGGTGAGGGTGACGTCGAACTCGCCGGCGTCGCTGAAGGTGTGGGTGGTGCTCAGCCCGCTGGCGGCGTAGCCGTCGTCGAAGTCCCAGTCGTAGTCGACGATCGTGGCGTTGCGATCGAGGCTGCCGCTGGCGGAGAAGGGGACCTCCTCTGCCACCAGGTAGGTGCTCCCCATCGGCGGAGAGGAGATGATGGCCTGTGGGGCGCTGCGCAACGTCAGCTCCTCGAAGGGGGTCAGCGCGTTGGCGGTCGGCGGGTAGCGCGCGATCACCTGGCTGGCGGCCGCCTCCTTGGCGTCGTTGACCATCAGGGAGAGGCCGAAGCTGTCGCCGTCGCTCAGCTGCAACGGGTCATTGGCTCCCCCGTAGGGGATGGAGTACTCGTAGCGCCGGTGCGCCGCCCATCCGCCGGCGACGAAGTCGAGCGGTTCGACCAGCCCGTTGTTGCACGGCTGGAGGTTGACATAGAAGGTCACCGGCTGCGGAGGATTGGCGTAGGTGTTGACGTTCCACCAGCCGCAGCGCCCCTCCATCGGGTAGATCGCGGCACCGCGGTCGGTGCAGGTGCCGTTGTTCATCGTCGGTGGCCAGACCTCGGGCCAGGAGTTGTCCACAGGGTCGAGGCAGTTGAGGTCCCCGCTGTCGTCACCGTCGAAGGAGAAGAAGACGTAGTCGGCAGTGGGGTTGGTGATCTCGTTGGGGGCCGGTGCTGTGGCATCGTTGGTGATGTCGGAGAGGGCATCGACCGCGATGAACAGATGGGTGTCGTTGTACATCATCAGCAGCACCACCTCGTTGCCGCTGATGCCGATCTGAGTCGTCGCCGCGTCGGCCCACTCGCCGCCCGAGAACGTGCCATCGATGGTGGGGGAGGATGCCGTGTAGTTGACGTAGGGCAGGCTGCGGCTCGTTGGGGATGATCGGGGGATCTCGGAGGGCAGCCCTGTCGTCAGGGCAGAGAAGGGCAGCTGCGCAGGTGCATCGACCTGCCCCTGTCCATCTGGAGCACTGGCGAGTGTCAGCGGGGACGAGGATGCCAACAGCAGGCAGAGGGCCAGGCAGGCCATCGTGCGGGGGCTGCTGGCTACCACGCGAAGGAAGGACATGAGCGGATGCGGGGTGATGACCCGCAGCTGTAAGCTGTCCCCTGCTTGCCGATAAACCTACGCCCACGCCCTGCAAGGAGGGAGCGCACCTTCGGCGCCCTCGGGGGACGCCGATACGCTTTTTGCCTCGATGGTGGTCGCGCTCCCGAGGCCGACAGACGATGTCACTGATGACCGAGCTGGCAGAATTCAAGGAGAAGGACTTGGTCGTGATCATGGCCGATGGACGGGGCTACCGCGGCCGCCTCCTGCGCTACGATGATGAGATCCTCGTCCTCAAGGACGTCTACGAGACGGCCAACCAGGACGTCGATGAGCGGGGGTTCATGTTCTGGCGGAGGGTGTTGCACAGCAAAGTGATCCTCCGGGTCCCCCAGGTGATGCGCCTGTGGCCCTGGGACGCGCCGCGCGTGGGTGCGGGCGGCTCCAGCGGCTCCAGCGGCAAGGTCTGAGGACCCCCTGGACCGAGGGACATCGGGGCGCGCCACAGAGGACCCCACAGTGGCCCCGACCCGCCCCAACCGGAAGCGCCGGCGTCCCTCAGCGGTGAAACGGCTTCGCCGTGCGTTGGCCAACAGCCCTCCGACGGCGTTGCAGTTGCGCAACCAGACCATCCTGCTGAGCGTCGCCCTCCTGACGGTCCCCTTCCCCAACGACCTGCGCCACATCGTGGCCGCAGTCGTCCTGGCTGGCAGCTTGGACGCGATGCTCTCGCGGGCGCGCTATGGCAGCTGGCGCATGCCCTGGGCGAGCATGCTCGCGACGGTGGGGATGTCGATGATCATCGAGGCCCACGCCCCAGCGGTGTGGGCAGTCGCTCCCCTGCTGCTGGTGTGGTCCAAACACCTGCTCCGGATCGGCGAGCACCACCTGTGGAACCCCAACAACTTCGCCATGGCGACGTTGCTGGGCTTGACGGCGCTGGACAGAGCGGGCGGTCTGGAGGTCGCGATCGGGATCAACGCTTGGGGGAGCGCTCCCTGGATCATCGGCCTGATGGTGCTCTTTGGGACGATGGCGACGTGGCGGGTAGAGCGGCTGGATCTGGCCTTGGCCTACCTGGTCCTGTGCAGCTCCACCGCAGTGATAACGGCGCTCCTGCTCGACATCACCCCCATGGTGCTGCTGGTCCTGGCGCTGAGCCCGCTCCAGATGGCGTTCGCCTTCTTCATGATCACCGACCCGGCGACCTCGCCGCGGACTCCGCTCGCCAAGCTCATCAGTGCAGGCCTGCTCGCGGCGATCGCGTTGCCGGGATTGTTCAACCACATCGAGGCGGCCCCGATCTTCGCGCTCTTTGTCGTCGCACCCCTGCGTGGGGGAATCGAGCAGCGGCTCCCGTCGTGGGTCCTGTCAGAGGAGCCCAAGCCACCTGAGGGGATTGAACCCTCGACCTCCTGATTACGAATCAGGTGCTCTACCAACTGAGCTAAGGTGGCATCGTGGCGCGCGGTGCGCTGCCCCGGCCAGCGTCGGTACCGACAAAAGGGTGTCGGTGAGGTTACGGGTGGGGGAATGCCAGACGTGAGGCGAACTGCTCGGCGCTCACGCGCAGCTGCTGCAGCGCGGGCATCGGTCGACCCGCGAGGAAACACATCGTGGCGCCACCGCCGCTGCTGACGAAGCCGACCTTGTCCGTCAGGCCGTAGCGCGCCAGCGCCGCGGAGGTATGCCCGCCGCCAGCGACCACCGATGCGCCGCTGCGGACGACGGCGCTGAACAGCTCCTTGGTGCCCTTCTCGAAGAGCGGGTTCTCGTAGACCCCAGCAGGGCCGTTGAGGAGCAGCACCTTGGCGCCCTTGATCAGGTCGCTGTAGTGATCGATGGTGGCCTGGCCGATGTCGAGCAGCGGCCGCTCGATGGGGAGCTTGTTGATGAGGACCTCGTGACGCTGACCGTCTTGCTCGTAGGCGACGTCGCGTGGGAGTCGTATCTTGCGTCGCTCCGATGGCAGGCGGACCAGTTGGGCCGCGCGCTCGAGTCGCTCGCTATAACCACTGACTTCTCGCTGCAGGAAGGACTCGCTAGGCGCCCCCAGGTGCCAGCCGGCGGCTTGCAAGAAGAAGTTCCCCACCGCGCCGATGGTCAGCACATGGTCGACGCCGCCGCGCAGGGTGAGGTTGACTGTGACGTCGATGCTGTCGTCGACCTTGGCGCCCCCGAGGATCGCCAGCCGCGGCCGCTCGGGGGCGTTGAGGGCATGGTCGAGGGCCTCGATCTCTGCACTCATCAGCTCCCCCGCGACCGAGGGTAGCGCCAAGGGGAAGCCGGTCAGGGAGACCTGTCCGCGGTGCGCTGCGGCGAAGGCATCGTTGACGAAGAGGTCGAAGTGCGGTGCGAGCGTCCGCACCAACAGGCTGCGGGCCTGCTCCTCCGCGGGCGCTTCCTGCAGACCGGTCTCCTCGGCCCAGAAGCGGACGTTCTCGAGGAGGAGGATCTCGCCGTTGCGCAGCCCATCGATCGCCGACAGCGCGGTGGAACTGACCAGGCCATCGGTGAAGTGCACGGTCCGGTCAGGGAGCAAGGACTGCAGCAGCGCTGCGTGGGGCCGCAACGAGAGGAAGTCCCTCTTGCCCGCCCGCGACTGGTGGGCCAGCACCGCGACCTTGCTGCCCTTGAGCGCCCGCAAGGTCGGGAGGTGGGCCCGGAACCGGCTGTCGTCGGTGATGGCCCCGCTCTGGGGGTCGATGGGGGCGTTGAGGTCGAGGCGGACGAGGATCCGCTTGCCGCCGGTGTCTTGGTCCCGCATCTTGGCGATGGGCACGGCTTCGGCAGCACCTCGGGCTCAAAAAAGGTGTGGTGGCATCGGTGCGACGCGCGGCCGACCAGGAGTGACAGAAAGGTTGAAGCGCCCCATGGGTTTGAGCCGCGCCTGGGGTTGGCACCATGGATGACGAGACGCTCTTCACCATCAGCTTGGCCACCCGTGACGGCGAGTCGCTGGTGGCCACGGTCGAGACGGTCAACGGGACCCAACGGGCCTACGACTCGCGGCGCGACGGCGACTTCATCGAGGAACTCATCGCCGACCTGCAGGATGAGTTCGGCAGCGACGACTAGGATCCATCGCTGAGCGGCTCAATCGCCTTCGGTCACCGGGCCGGGCGCGTCGTAGCGCGTCGTGAGGCTGATCGACTCGACGAGCGCGACGAGGGCATCGTTGAGGGGCGCAGCGACGCCGCGCTGACGACCGCGCTCCGCCAGCTCGCCATTGATGGCACCGACCTCGGTCGGGCGCCCGCGCTGGATGTCCTGGAGCATGCTCGAGGTGTTCGAAGCGGTCGCCGAGGCGACCTGTTCGAGGTCTGCGACCAGCTGGTCGGCTTCGAGGCTCTGACCGTTGGCGACGGCGACCTCGACGCCTTCGCTGACCACGGCGTGGGCGAGGGTGCGCAGACGTGGGACCTCGAGGATCGCCCCGTTGGGCAGGCCGGTGATCGCGGTCAGCGGGTTGATCGCGGAGTTGACGATCGCCTTGCGCCACAGGGCGCCGAGGATATCGGTGCTTACTTGCGGCACCAGTCCGGCCTCGGTCAGCGCATCGACGACCTGCCGCAGCAGCCCGGCGTTGCGTCCGGTGGGGTCGCCGACGACCAGGTCCCCCTCGCCAGTGTGCTCGACCTCCAATGGGCCGGTGCGGCGCATGCCGTGGCTGATCGTCCCCAGCAGGAATCGCTCCCCGCAGTGGAACTGGATGTCCCGCGGGTGGCGCAGGCCGTTCTGGAAGGAGAGCACCGGGAGGCTGATGTGGTCGTTGCCCGGTTCGCTCAAGGCTCGCAGCGCCGAGACGGTGTCATAGGCCTTGACCGCGAGGATGACCAGGTCGAGGTCGAGGCCTGAGGAGGGGACGGCGACGCGCACCGCGGCGGAACGGTTGCGCACCCCGCTGAGGACGACGGTCGAGGCGACCAGCTGGGGCACCTGGTGAGGCTTGACCAGCAGGGTGACCTCGTTGACGTCTCCGAGCAGCGCCGCCAACCCCAGGCCGGTCGACCCCGCTCCGAGGATTCCGATGCGCATCTGGCCTACCACCCCGCGAAGGTCCAAAAAGGCTTGCCACGTGCCAGCATGGCCATCATCGCAGGACCTTGCACCGTCGGCGTTCAGGAGACCCTTACTCGACGGTTCAAATACGGACAGGTGGGTGGAGCAGGCGGCATACCTCCCGCGTCCTCCGGACGCGGCCCAGGCCTTGGGCCTGGGAGGCTAGGGGGCGACACGCCCGTCGCCTCCTGGCCAAACCTCCTCGACCGAGCGAGCCTGCGCAATCCCCAAGCCTTTATTGCGCTCCGGCCGCTGGGCCGACGATGGCGTTGCGCACGAAGGGTACGACCGCCGCCGACCTGGTGGCCCAGGGGTTGCGGGGGACCACCCCCCAGGAGAACCTGCGCCAGCGGGTGTTGGAGCAGCTGCCGCTGCTGGAGGAACAGGGCATCGGGATCCAGGGGCTCTACCCCAACACGCTGCTCGACGAGGAGCCGCTACGCGCCATGACCACCTCGATCCTGGCGGGTCACAACACGCTCCTCTTCGGACCCTCGGGCTCGGGCAAGACCTCGCTGGCCAAGGACCTGTGGCGCCTGATGCCCAAGGAGGTGTGGGTCATCCAGGGTGACCCGCTGCAGACAGACCCGTTCAGCCTCATCGATGCGCGCTACTACGAGCGCTCACCTCCCAGCCCCTGGGCCAAGGTCACCTATGGCGGGGTGGGCCTGACCAACCTGGGCGACTTCGACCCCAGCGCCGTCGACCCCGCCGCGGTGCCGGTGGTCTCGGTGCGCCTGCACGAAGGGCACGGGTTCGCTCGCGTCCAAGGCAGCAGCGAGGTGTTCCCCGACAACTTGACGGGGACGATCAACCTGCGACGGCTCGAGGAGCGCGGCGACCCGACCGACCCGCTGGTGCTCGAGCCGGGGAAACTCCTCCAGGCCAACCGCGGCGTGCTGGTCATCGACGAGGTGGGCAAACTCCCGATCGGCACGCAGAACGTCCTGCTCCAAGCGTTGCAGGAACGTACGGTCACGCCTGCCAAGAGCCGGGAGACCTTCCCGGCCTGCTTCGTGACCGTGGCGACCTCGAACATGGATGACCTCGATGCGATCACCGAGCCGCTCAACGATCGCCTCGCTAACGTCTACGTCGGCTTCTCGATGGACCCGGTGCTCAACCGTGCCATCGTCGATGGTTGGCTGGGCAGCAACCCGGCACCGGTGTTCCTGCCGGCGATGCTCATCGACGCTGCCGTCGAGGTGGTGCTGGCCTGGCGTGCAGTCGCAGGCGAGACCTTCGAGCTCAGTGAGGTCGGCTCCAACCGTACCTTGGTGGACATCAGCGCACGGGCGACGGCCTTCACGCAGCTCCGCCGCGGCGGCAGCGTCAGCCTCACCGACTTCCGCGAGGCGTGCCTGGCCTCTCTGCTCTCCCATGCGCGCGCCCGCGGCGGCGACGCCCACCTGCGCGACAAGGAGGCGCTGACCTCCTTCCTCGACCAGCAGCTGCCGCTGTCGCTGCGTCGCAGCGCCCTGGCGTACTGGTGCCGGTTCTTCGAGGGGCCACTCAAGGGGGACCGCAAGGCGGCCCTGGCGATGCTCGAGCGTGGCAGACAGTTGCGGCCCGACGATGACGCTTCGACGCTGCTGCCCCAGTTCGTCTCCTTCGTCTCGTCGGAGGAGCCTCACGCTGCCGGACTCCCGCCGGGGCTTCGCGCCGCTGCGGTCTTTGGGATGCTCGTGACCCTCGAGGCCTTCGAGACGGACTCGGCGAGGGCGGCCGCCACGAGCAGTGGGGCCAGCGCTGCACCGCCGGCTGCGCCCAAGGCCCGCAAGCCCAAGGGCGACCGATGACCCCAGGTGCACGATGAGCGCCGCGGGGCGACAGCGTCTGCTGGTGCTGCCCGACTGCTCGCAGCGGCCTGCCCTGCCGCTGCGAGTGGGGTTGAGCCACGTCGAGCAGCGAGCCCTGGTGCAGGGACTGGCCACCGGCGGTGTGCGCACGCTCGACCAGCTGGTCAAGGAGCAGGCCGCACACCCCGGGAGCGCCATCGCCACCGCCGCGGCGGCGATTCGGCAGGCTCGGATCGCCGAGTCGCGCGCCCACACGCCCTCGCGCACGGCCCAGCGCCGCCGCGCGCAGGCGATCGAGGCGGAACACCAGAGCACCCTCTCGCGGATGCAGAAGAGACAGGACGAGCTCAGCGCCGCCCTCGAGCAGTTGCGCCGTCCTGCAGCCGTCGACGCCGGCGCGCTGGGCGACGACCTGGTCACCCTGGTGCTCGAGCCCGACACGCCGGTGAAGATGGGGATGTGGGAGCGACTGCGCCTCTGGCTGCGCACGCTGGTCGTGGCACTCTTGCGGCCCTTCGTCGCGCTGTGGCGGTGGGTACGGGGCCGACGGAGTGGCGCCGAGCCCTTCCCGGCTGGCCGTTCGGGGCGCAACCGGGTGCTCGTCCGCGGCATCGAGGGGGTCGAGAGGCGCTTTGGGGAAGCACTGGTCAGTTCGCCCAACCTGCGGTGGCGCGTCGAGGCATCGCTGCGGTCGCAGGAGCCGGGGGCCTTGGCAGGGCTGCGGGTGGCGCTGCGGCGATTCACCGACCCGGTGCGCTATCGCGCCGAGGCGATGGGGGTCCTGCAACGCTCCGTCGAGAACAGCCAGCAGAGGTTGGCGCAGCAGCGCGGAGCGGCGCGCAAGGCCGTGGGCGAGGAACGTCGCGCTCTCGCTGCGGAACTGGTCGCTGAACAGCAGCGGCACGCCTCGCGGCTGCGCAGCCTCGCCTCGCAGCTGCGCTCGGCGCGGGAGCAGGAGGCCAGCGAAGGCGAGCAGGCGGTCCACGAGGAGGTCCGCCGGCTGGTGCTCGCCGAACTGCAGCAGCTGGGGTATCTGCGGACCGCTGGCGGGCAGCTGCAGGTGACCGACCGGCTGATCGACCGCTTCGCCGACCTGCTGTTCGAGCAACAGGCCGCCGAGCTGCGAGGGCGGGCGCGCTCGTTGGCCCGCGGGACCTCGGTGGCCAGTGGGGTCTACGACAAGGGGCGGTTGCGTCAGGTGGCCGAGGCCTCGCGCATGGACCTGGTGGAGAGCCTGCTCCAGGCGCGCATCGAGGACCCCAGGCACCCGAAGCTGGAGGAGCACAACATGTTCGTCTATCGCGAGGTGCATCAGCCCCAGGCCCACCTGGTGCTGATGTTCGACAAGAGCGCCTCGATGGCCGAGAACGACCGCCTCGAGGCGGCCAAGAAGGCGGTCCTGGCACTCTACCGCGCGGCAAAGCGGGCCAACCGCCGCAACATCGTCGACCTGGTGACCTTCGACAGCACGGCAGAGGTCCGCGACCTCGTCAGCCTCTGGGAGAGCACCCCGGGAGGTTTCACCAACACCGGTGGGGCTCTCCGCATGGCAACGGAGCTCCTCCGCGGATCCCGCGCCGAGCAGAAGTTCGTCTACCTGATCACCGACGGGTTGCCGGAGGCCTACTCCGACGGGCAGCGCGACCGCGCCGGGGACCTGCCCAAGGCGCTGGCGTATGCCCTGCTGCAGGCACGGCTCCTCGCGAGCAAGATCGCCCCACGCTTCGACCTGCTGCTGCTCGAGCCCAAGGACGAGGCGTTCGTCGACGCCGCGACCAAGATCGCTGCCGCGGCCAACGGCCGGCTCGTCGTCACCGACCCGACCTCGCTCTCCCAGGATCTGCTCGTCAGCTACGTCAGCGCGTAGCGACGTCGTACCCTCCTGCGCCCTGGCCCACGGCCTTTATATCATGAGGTCCGGCTGGGTGCCCCAGAGGTCGGCCTCGCGCCGACAACGAGGTTCGAGATGACCGCCCCGCCGCGCATCAGGATCGTCAAGAAGGTCTGCGTGCTCGGCGACTTCGCCGTCGGCAAGACCTCACTGATCCGCCGGTTCGTGCTCGACCTCTTCGATGACCGGTACATCACGACGATGGGGACCAAGATCACCAAGAAGCAGCTGACCTTCGGCGACACCGAGCTGTCGATGCAGATCTGGGACATCGTCGGCAACATCATCTACCGCAAGCTGCAGGCCCAGTACTTCCGCGGTTCCGACGGTGCGTTCGTCGTCTGCGACGTCACCCGTAAGGAGACCGTCGACAACATCTCCCAGTGGATCGACCACTACCTGACGATCGCCCCCGCGGGCAAGATCATCTTCCTGGGCAACAAGGCTGACCTGCTGCCCGACACCAAAGCCATCGAGGCGATCCTCGGCGACCATGCGCGGCGCCAGGGGACCTCGTTCTACCTGACCTCGGCGCTCAGCGGGACCAACGTCGAGAACGCCTTCGCCGACCTGGGCCGCCGTCTGCTGACCCGCATGCCGCCACGCTGACCCCCATGCCCCACGACGCCGCCGACCACCTGCTCGATGCCCTCCTTGGGCACACGGCCACCGGCGGCACGACACCGGGCGTGGCGCTGCTCCTGACGGATCGCGACCTGCGGGTGTCTGATGCGACGGCTGGCCTGCCCCGCGTCAGTACCCTGCAGACCCACGTAGCGGTCGGTGCGCCACTGCTCGACCTCCTCCCCGAGCTGCTCGCCTACGACCATGAGCTGGCCGCCATGCTCGCCGACCGCCAACCGGAGCTGACCATCGAGGTCATCGGCGAGGAGCGGGCCGACGGCAGTCCGCTCTGGCGCACCCTGCGCGCCTTGCCGCACCATGGAGCCGATGGCCACATCGACGGCCTTGCGGTGGTATTGCAGGACGTCAGCGCGCAGGTCACCCTCGAGCAGCAGCTGGTCCAGGCCCACAACGACCTGCACCTGCTGACGGTGCGCTCCCTCCAGCAGCAGAGCCGCTTGGAGCAGCAGGAGCGACTCCTGCGCCAGGTGGTGCAGATCATCCTCCCCCAAGCCCTGGCGGTCGGGGATCCCCACTCCAACGCCGTGGTCCAGGAGCTGACCGACGGGATCCTCGAGGCGGTGCTCGCCCCGCTGCTGATGGCTGATCCGACGGCGGCGCACGACCCGATGCGCGCGATGGCACTGGTATGCGCTGCCCTCGACCGCCTGGGTGGGGGGTTCGCACCCCAGCAGCCGCGACCGGCAAGCCTCGAGGCCACCGCGGTCGGCCACAGCTGCCCCTGGGGCTCCTCCGTCGCGGGCTCCCCGACGTTGTGCGACGCCTTCGAGGAACGGATGAGCGTGGCCCTGGGCTCGCGGTTCCCTGCACTACGGTTCCAGATGCGTTCCGCCATGGGACATGGGGCGGACCACTGCCTGCTGTGCGCGGAGCCTCGCACGCCCAGCCTGCCTCGGTGACAACCCTTTTGGTCCGGGTGCCGATGCCCTGCTAGCTGCGGCAGGATGGTGCACCACGATGGCAACCCGGGTCGCGATCAACGGTTTTGGGACGATCGGCAAACGCGTCGCCGACGCTGTTGCGGCGATGCCCGACATGAGGGTCGTGGGCATCACCAAGACCCGGCCGACCGCCGAAGCCTGGCTGGCCGCTTCGCGCCACTTCCCACTCTATGGGGTGGCACCGGAGCACGTCAGTGCGCTCACCGATGCCGGTCTGCAGGTCGAGGGCACGCTGAGCGACCTGTTGCAGCAGGCCGATGTCGTCGTCGACTGCTCCCCAGGCAAGAAGGGAGCGGCCAACGTCGCCGCCTACGAGGCCGCCAAGGTCAAGGCCATCTTCCAGGGGGGGGAGAAGCACGCGGTCGCCGGATTCAGCTTCAACGCGCTGGTCAACTACAAGCAGGCGCTGGGGCGCTCCAAGGCACGGGTGGTCAGCTGCAACACCACGGGGTTGATCCGCACCCTCTTCCCCCTGCACAAGACCTTCGGGATCGACCATGTCCATGCCGTCATCGTCCGCCGCGGGGCGGACCCCAGCGATAGTGAGAGCGGACCGATCAACGCCATCGAACCGGTGCTGCAGCTGCCCTCACACCACGGACCGGATGTCGCGACCGTCCTCGAGGGGCTGTCGATCGCGACCATGGCGGTCGCGGTCCCGACCACGCTGATGCACGTCCATGCGATCCAGGTGGACCTGACCCGTCCACCCAAGGGGCTCGACGCCGTGCTCGACGCCTGGCAGCACACCCCGCGGGTGATGCTCGTGCGCGGAGACCGCGGGGTGGTCTCGACGGCCCAGGTGATGGAACAGGCCCGCGACCTGGGGCGCCAGCGCTCGGATCTGCAGGAGATCGCCCTGTGGGAGGATGGGATCGCCTTGGACGGTCACAAGTTGTACTACTACCAGGCGATCCACCAGGAGAGCAACGTGGTGCCCGAGAACATCGACTGCATCCGCGCCCTGCATGGCAAGGTCAAGGACCAGACCGAGAGCATGCGCCTGACCGACAAGGTGCTCGGCTTGAGCACCTCGACGTATCCCTAGGCGCCCTTCCGCCCGTCCGCGGGGGCACCATCATCGCTGAGCAGCGCACGCCCCAGCAGCGCGCGGCATAGATGGACCATCCCCAGCTGCAAGTGGACCAGCTGGGCGGCGCGGTGCTGCACCTTGACGCCCTCGTCGGTGAGTCCATCGATGGCGGTGTCGATCAGCTGACGCACTGCGTCGAGCTCCTCGGCGCTCCGTTGCGGTCGGGCCATCGTCGCGATGGCCCAGAGGTGGTCCTGGGTCTTGGGCAGTGCACCAAAGAGGATCCCCTCGAGCTGCTGGCGGAACGCTTCGAGCAGGCTGAGCGAACCAGCAGTGGCCAGGCCCGTGGCGAGCAGCCCGCTGAGGAGCGCGCGTCGCTCGGAGTGCCCCTTGAGCAGCACATCCTGGCCACTGAGCACCGCCAAGGAGCCGACCTCCAGGCCCGTGGAGAGCTTGCTGAAGGCCTCGGCTCCCAATGCGCGGCGGAACTGCTCGAGCAGACCGAAGGTGTCGGCGCTGAGCTCCAGCAGCTCGTCGAGGAGTGGAGGGATGGGATTGCGCGGGCTCGTCACGAGCATCGAGGCGCGCAGGGCAAGGAGCTCGGCGCGCAGCGCCAACAGGTCCTCGGGGCTGCGCAGCGGCAAGGCCACCATGGGACGGACCGAACGTTGGAGACGCTCGTCGATGGGTGCCACGCAAGCCACGGTAGCTGCCGTGGGACGTAAAGACGCCGGTGGGAGCTCCGTCGTCCCTACTGCTGCCGCAGATGCTGGGCCAGCGTCGCACCCACCGAGATGCGGCTGACCGCGTTCTCGATGGTGTCGGTGGCCACCACACCATCAAGGGTCGAGCGCAATCGGTCGAGCGCGCCCTGGGCGAAGAGGCCGTGCGTGCATGCAGCCGTCACCGAAGCGGCGCCCTGGCCGCGCAACGATTCGGTGGCCTTGAGGATCGTTCCTCCGGTGGAGATGACGTCGTCGACGAGCAGGACGTGACGGCCGCGGACATCGAGCTGCTTGGGAGTGATGCGCACGGTCGTGGCGTCGATGCGGGTCTTCTCGAGGTGGTCCCAGTCGCATCCGATGATCTCGGCGGTCACCCGCGCGCGGTCGACCGCACCCTTGTCGGGCGCCATGACCAGGTCGATCCGGCCTTCCTTGTGGAAGTAGTGGCCGAAGTCGCGCATGGCGGTGACGTGGGAGGCGGGGATGTCGAACCACTTGAGGATCGAGGTGGTGTGCAGATCGACGCTGACGAAACGGTCTGAGTGGGCCGCGATCGCCCGCGCAAGAGCACGCGCCGAGATCGCCTCACCCTTCTCGAAGACCTTGTCCTGCCGCGAGTAGGCGAAGTAGGGGATGACGGTGGTGACGGAGGTGATCGGGAACTCGCGCACCGCGTCGAGGAGGATCAGCAGCTCGACGATGCTGGGGTCGGGGAAGGTCGACTGGATGACGATGACCTCCTTGCCCGCCAGATCGTCATGGATGCGGACATAGGCCTCCCCATCTGGGAAGCGACGCGACTCGACGGTGGCAGAGGGCACGTTGAGGGCAGCCGCGAGCGCTCCGCCGAGCGCGGTCGACGCCGAGCCTGCGACGACGATGGCACCCATGGGCGCAACATCGGAGCGGCCGCCTTAAGGCCATCGTCCCCGCCGCTGTCCCACGGCGATGCCGCCGCGGAACGACCGCTCCGTGGCGCGATGCATCGCACGTGCGATTCTCCGGGCGTGCCCTGGAGATAATCTATTTATAGCGCTCCAAGGTAAGAGTCGCTTCGTCCGACCTTCGCTGCGTCGAGGGTGGACCGATTCGGGGAAGAATGCCCAACCGACTAGGTGCGACGATGACCAACCCGGAGGAGCCCGTCGTCGAGGAGGTGGTCCCGCCGGTCGAGGAATGGATCAAGAGCCAGCCCTTCATCACCACCGCCGAGGTGGACATCCCCGCCAAGCTCGCCGAGCAGGTGCTGGGCCAAGAAAAGGCGGTCACGGTCATCCGCAAGGCCGCTGAGCAGCGGCGCCACGTCCAGCTGATCGGCGACCCAGGCACGGGCAAGTCGATGCTCGGTCGGGCGATGGCTGAGCTGCTGCCCCACGAGGAGCTGCAGGACGTCATCGTCTACAACAACCAAGAGGACAACAACCAACCCAAGATCCGGATCGTCCCCGCCGGCCGTGGCAAGGAGATCGTCAACAACCACAAGAAGGAGGCGATGGAGAAGAAGAACGAACGCAACCGCTTCGTATTCTTCATCATCTTCATGCTGCTGATGGGCGCGATCGCCTACGCGGTCTTCCGTCCCGAGAGCGGCGCCGTGGTCATCCTCGGGGCGTTGATCCTCTCGGTGGTGCTGTGGATGGCCTTCCGCTATGGTTCGATGCGCCAGGAGACCGTGCTAGTCCCCAAGCTGCTGGTCTCCCATGCGGCCGATGAGCGCGCGCCCTTCATCGACGGGACCGGGGCGCACGCTGGCGCACTGCTGGGCGACGTCAAGCACGACCCCTTCCAGAGCGGCGGCCTCGAGACTCCCTCCCACGACCGGGTCGAGGCCGGCGCGATCCACAAGGCCCACCGGGGCGTGCTCTACATCGACGAGATCAACACCCTCAAGATCGAGAGCCAGCAGTCGCTGCTGACGGCGATGCAGGAGGGGGAGTTCCCCATCGTCGGCCAGTCCGAGCGCTCCAGCGGCGCGATGGTGCGCACCGAGCCGGTGCCCTGCGAGTTCATCCTCGTGGCGGCCGGCAACCTCGACGCCCTCGAGGGGATGCACCCGGCGTTGCGCAGCCGCATCCGCGGCTACGGCTACGAGGTGTTCATGGAGAGCACCATGCCCGACAGCAGCTCCAACCGCGAGAATCTGATCCGGTTCATCGCCCAGGAGGTGGCCAAGGACAAGAAGATCCCCCACTTCGACAAGAGCGCCGTCACCGCGATCCTCCACGAGGCCCAGCGCCGCAGCGGCACCCGCGGCCACCTGACCCTGCGCCTGCGCGAGCTGGGAGGCCTGGTGCGCGTCGCGGGCGACATCGCCCACGAGAACAAGGCCCCACTGGTCACTGCCGAGCACGTGATCGAGGCCAAGCAGATCGCCAAGCCGCTCGAGCAGCAGGTGGCCGATTTCATCATCCGCAAGCGCACCCAGTACAAGTCCTTCATCACCACCGGCGCCGAGATCGGACGGGTCAACGGCCTGGCGGTCATCGGGGCGGACACCGGCATGGCCGACTACAGTGGGGTCATCCTGCCCATCGTCGCCGAGGTCACTCCCGCCCATGCCCGTGAGGGCGGCACCATCGTCGCCACCGGCAAGCTCGGCGAGATCGCCAAGGAGGCAGTGCAGAACGTCTCGGCGGTAATCAAGAAGTACACGGGCAAGGACATCACCAGCCACGACATCCACATCCAGTTCATCGGCACCCATGAGGGCGTCGAGGGCGACAGTGCGTCGGTGTCGGTGGCCACTGCGGTCATCTCCGCCCTCGAGGGCATCGAGGTCGACCAGAGTGTGGGCATGACCGGCTCGCTGTCGATCCGTGGTCAGGTGCTCCCCGTCGGTGGCGTGACCGCCAAGATCGAGGCAGCAGCCAAGGTCGGGCTCAAGCGGGTGATCATCCCCGCCGCCAACGCCCGGGACGTGCTGATCGACCCGGCCTATCGCGGACGGATCGAGGTCATCCCTGCCCAGACCATCGGTGACGTCCTCGAGCACGCACTGGTCTCGGGCCTCGAGCGCACCCGGCTGGTCGAGCGATTCTCCGCGGCGATGTTCAAGCGCCCGGCGCCAGCGGTGCCCGTTCCCGACCGCGTGGCCGCGTAAGATCGCCGCGCTCGGTGGCGCCGCAAGCGGGCGCAACCCTCATCGGGAGGCACCCGCTCTCCGTACCATGGCCAGGGCCGCGCGCGCGCTGTTCGTCGGTCGCTTCCAGCCCTTCCACCAGGGCCACCGCGCAATCGTCGACCATCTGCTCAAACAGGAGGTCAATGGCCAGCCCATCCGTGGGGTCGTCATCGGGATCGGCTCCTCCCAGGTCAGTCACACGCTGCACGACCCGATGACCGCCGGGGAGCGCCACGAGGTCGTGACCGCCTCGGTGCATGACCTCATCGACAAGGGGATCGACATCAGCATCCTGCCGATCCCCGACCTCAACCATCACAGCCTGTGGGTCAGCCACGTCGTCGCCCTCTGCCCGCGGTTCTCGCTGGTGTTCACCAACACCCGGCTCGACCGCACCCTCTTCCTCGAGGCGGGCTATCCGGTGGCGGACTCCTACTACCTGCGACGAGAGGTCCTCTCGGCGACGAGCATCCGCCAGAGGATGACCGAGGGCCAGGGCTGGGAGGAACTGGTCATGCCCGCAGCGGTGCCCCTGCTCGAAGAGCTCGGTATCCCCCAGCGCCTGAAAGACCTGCTGAGCACCGAGGGGGAGGGGCGTTCGTCCTGAGGGGAGGACCCCCATGGACCCGGCAGTCCCCGCCGTTCACTCGGTCGTGACGCCGTCGAAGTGCTCGTCGCGCGCCTGGGCCTTGGTGCGGTGGATCGTCCCATCCTTGTGTTCAGGAGGGGCATAGACCGAGTAGAGCTGCAACCGGTCCTTCGAGGAGGTGTTGCGGACGTTGTGCCGCGTCCCGGCGGGGATGACGACGGCGACGCCATCGCTGACCGGATGGGAGGAACCCTCGAGGATGACGACGCCTCTGCCCGATTCGAATCGGATGAACTGGTCGAGCTCGTGGACCTCTTCGCCGATCTCCTCCCCCGCTCGCAGGCTCATGAGCACCAACTGGCAGTGCGCCGCGGTGTAGAGGACCCGACGGTAGTCGGTGTTGTCGCGGGTGCTCGCTTCGAGGTCGCCGACCCATCCGGTCTTCGTCGCCATCACGATCCTCCTCCCTTCCCGTGTGCGTGCGGACACGCGCGGCAAGAAGTACCGCGGCGGGGGGTTATCAAGGCGATGCGCATCTTCGCTCGGCTCGTGGGCGCGCGGGCGACCACAGGTCAGAGATCGAGGGCTGTGACCTTGGCCGTGAAGTAGGAGTTGAGCACCGGTTCCTGGCTATGGTAGGTGCGGCTGCTGACATGGCTGTGCCCGTTGCTGAGGAACGTGACCTCCACCAGCAAGCGGTACTCCTGCCGCTGGTCGCCCTGGAAGCCGAGGTTGGGGACCGGCAGCGAGCGGAACATCGGCACCGACTCATTGGCCTCGAAGGATTGCTCGGCGATCAGCTTGTCGCTGGCGTTGAACACTTGGATGTGGACGGTCACGCCCGTCAGTGTCGTCGTGCCATCGTTGGAGATCTTGGTGTCGACGTTGATGGCGTTGAGCAGGCCCTCGTTGTACCAGACCGTGATCGTGACATCGGTGCGCGGGATGAGGAGGACCGCAGCGACGATCACCGCCAGGGAGAGTACCAGGACTGCCGCCGTCCTCGACCGTCGCTGGCGGAGCCGCCGCCGCAAGGTAGGGACGGCCAGGCGCTCCTGGGCTTGACGCCCATGACGGTGGGTCTGTTGCGATGTCATCGGTCCTCCCTACCGACCGAGCGCCCCCAGCAGCAGGCTGGTCACGGGCAGGGGGAGCACGTAGTGGTAGTCCCCATCGGTCGGTTCGTGAGTCAGCCCGTTGGTGCTCAGGCGTGCGACGGTGGGGATGCCACCGGTCATCGCCAGGTCGAGCAGCACCACCGGCTGGGGGCGGCCACCGCGGGAGGGGCCACCGACGATGTCGAAGTGCAGCTGCAGGTGGTCCGCACGCACCTGGGAGAACTCGAGCATCGGGTAGCCACCGTAGACCATGTGGGCCGTCAAGACCGCATGGTCGACGCCGGTCCCGACCAACAGGACGGACCGCAACTGGACGTTGCGGTTGTAGGGCTGGTCGCTCGACCGCACGTAGAGCATGCCGATCCCTCCGGGGGCGTGGATCTCGTAGGTGCCCCGGTCGCGGTCGAAGGTCGCGGTCGTGCCATCGGGGATGTCCCGCAGGTGCAGCACCATCTGCCCCTGGCTGCCGGTGGCCGCCCCATCGATATGGACGTAGAGGTCCATGGTGTGACCCGAGGATTCGATGACCGCCTGAGGCAGCCCCTGCAAGAGGCTACCGTCGATATCGACCGAGGTCGTCGGGTCGACCTGCACCCGCGTCTCGGTCGCCACATCATGCGCGATCGCATAGGTCGAACCGATACCGTAGCGGGAGATCCGCACGGTCTTGGCGACGATCAGATCCGTCGCCGCGCTCTGGCGCAGCTCGAGCAGCACCCCCGTGCCCAAGCGCACGGTCAGGTCGATCTGCTTGGCGACCGACGACAGATAGTAGGAGCTGAGCGAATCGATGTCGCTGTGCTGGCGGATCGCCACCAGCAACTGGCCGAGGGTGGTCTCGGTGCGCATGGAGAAGCTGCCGTCGACCCTGCCGGTGCCGGGGGTGAGGTTGGCGCTGAGGTTGACTTGCAGGGCGATCGAGGGGAGCGACGCGGGCAGGCCGTCGAGGTAGACTTGGACGTCCTTGCTCTGCGTCCCGAGGATGTCGAGGGTGATCCACTCGTGCAGCGGGGCGAAGTCGTCGAAGCGCACGTCCATGATGGTGCTGTCGACCGACGAGTTGGTCTGATAGTGCACGCGCGCGGGGAGCCGCAGGTAGAGCTTTGCGCTGACGGCGTCGGGTCCCTCGTGCTGGATGTAGACGCCATGGGGCCAGGGGATGGTCGGGGCGTCTGCGCCCAGCGCCACATCGGCGATCAGGGTCGTCGGCTCCGAGCTGGTCATATCGAAGCTCGAGCCGCCGCCGATCTCCCCGACCTGGACCGCGACGTTGGAGGTCAGCTGGCTGGCGACGTCGACGAGGCGCAGACCGAGCGCATCGATGTCGTGCACCAGCGGCAGCAGGTCGAATATGGAGCTGACGCCCAGCACGTCGCTGAGGCCCAGCCCCGAGGACTGCAACCGACCGCTCAGACCCAGCTCGAACTCCTTGGGGAGCGGGTCGACCAGGAAGCGGGCATCGATGGCGGAGTCGGTGTCGGTCAACCCGACGTAGAACGGGGCCTCCTCGCTCTGGCTGATGTGCAGGTACCCGCCCGCTCCGCCGAGGTAGCGCAGGGCCTGGATGTGTTCGAGACGGCCGGTCAGCAGGTAGGAGCCGCTCGCGCGCTTCATCACCAGGTAGTCGCCCTCCATCTGCTGCGGCTCCCCGTCGGTGACCAAGACGGAGAAGGCGCCGATCTGCTGACCCGGACCTGCCAGGAGGCGGACCACCTCGCCGCTCTGGCCGACCTCGGTGTGGGTAGGCAGGTCCTCGAGGGCGATCTGGATCCGCTGGGCGCCGACGACGCTGACGTAGCGCAGCGATGAGGCGGGCACGTCGGTGTCGACGATGATACCGTCGTCACCGATGTCGAGGGAGAAGTGCTCGGGCAGCTGCTGGACGGTCAGCAGGGCATGGGCATCGCCCGGTTCGTCGATCATCAGCACCCGCAGGTCCTCCCCCGGGGCGATCTGCGCATCGAGACGCGTGCCGTCGACGAAGTCGAGGGTCAGCTCGCCGATGTCCTCGATGCGCACCGAGAGCGCCGTCTGCTGCAACGGCTTGGTGGCGTTGGGGGAGAGGTTGGCCGTGTCGTTGTAGAAGGCCAGGTACGAGCCCTCGGCCTCGATCATCGACGACGAGGTGACCGAGAAGCTGAGGGCGCCGATGCGCTCCCCGTTGATGGGGAGGGAGAGCTGGATCTGCCCCTCATTGGTCGCGGTGCTCACGAGGGCCGCCGGGAGCGAGCGGATCGTCAACCCCACCCGAGCGAACTTGGCGGCGACGCGGCTGAGCATGTTGTCGAGGAAGGCCCCGACGAAGCCCGTACGACCGATCGACGGAGGCTGGATCGTGCCGGAGGTGGCACCGATGTCGAAGTCGCCGACCACGACGAGCTTGGTGGGCAGACCCAACAGCTGCGCCTGCATCACAAAGGGAGAGGAGGGGTCGCGGTCGTAGTAGAGCCACAGCGCGAAGGAGAGTCGGGCGATCGGCGCCGAGGCGTTGAACTGCATGCGCGTGAGGTTGGTGCCGTTGATCAGCACGTCGTCGAGGGCGATGGAGAAAGTTCGCGGGACGTCGGCCAGCTCGAGCTCGGCGTAGGTGAAGTTGACCTGCTCCTCGAAATAGCGGATGAGGACGTGGGCTGGCACCTCGCTGCTCCAGCGCAGGTTGTCGAATGGCTGGTCGAAGCTGGGGGATCGCAGCTCCACCTCGATCGTGTGGGGGATCCGCGCGCCGCTCGCGGGGGGAGCGACGGCCACTTCGCCCCAGGAGCGCTCGAGCAGCCCCTGGTTCTGGATGCGCGCGAAGCCCAGCGTCATGGAGATCGGGCCGGTGTCACTGCCGACCAACCAGCGCAGGTAGTAGGGGCCGTTCAGACTCAGGAAGCGGCCGAGGATCCCATCGATCGAGAGGTTCTGGGGCAGGCCCCCGGTGCCGCCAAAGAGGATGTCCAGGATGTCGGGGCTGGTGTCGAGGGCGACCTTGCTGGCCTCGATCTCGGACCGGAACGTCACCGGCAGGTCGATGAAGGAAAAGCCGTACATCCACAGGAAGTCGAAGCCGTCGTAGCTGAACGCCTTGTAGAGGTCGACGTCGATGGGCGTGCCCGGGGCGATGGCCACCCGTTCGACCTCCACGACGATCGACAGGTCGAGGAGCAGCCCATCGTTCCGCTGGAACACACCGAAGAACCCTGGCTTGGTGATCCGCTGGATGTCGTTGACCTCGACGTTGAGCCGGACCCGCAGCTCCTTGCCCAGATCGCCCGTGCTCGTGTCGTTGTCGGCGTCGATATACTCCCAGCGGTCCCAGTTGACGACCTCCAATCGCGGCGGGCCACCGTTGGGGTCGGGCACGACCTGCAGGTCGATGCCGGGGCGCAGCAGGCCCTCCGTCCACCTGACGGTGCCCACGTAGTCGGTGCGGATGTAGTAGTTGAGCGGCTGGTCGATCAAGAACTGCAGGATGGTGCTGCGGTTGGCCAGGACCGATTCGTTCATCGCCGCGATCGTCGGCGGGAAGGAGAGGTCCGGCTCCGGATAGGGGACGATCCGCTGCCCGATGTCCGTGGGCAACGCTTCTGCAGGGCGTAGCGGGAAGTCGTCGAGGCGCCCGGCGGTCTCGAGCTGCAGCTGAGGGGTGCCCAACCGCGCCTCGCGGTCGGCCTGCGCGCCGGCCATCGCCTCGGGCGCTCCGTAGGTGTTGGTCGGCTGCCGCGGGATCGGCCCCTGGGCGAGCACGCTGATCGACAGGGTGCTCAGCAGGAGGAGGACGAGGCTGAGCAGCACCGTGCGCACCCGCCGCCGCGCGAGACCTCGCTTGCGGCGTGGCCGCGTAGCGCGAAGGCGGCCCTTCATGAGATAGCCTCGCCAGTTGCGGGTATAACCTTTGCTGCACGAAGGAGGAGCGGAAGGCTTTCCCCCGACGAGGTACCGCGGTCCCCTCATGCGCCCAGGCGGAGGGCAGGATGACCAGAGCCTTCAAGGACCGATGCTCCTCACCCTGGCCCATGGCCGAACCCCAGCCTGCCGAGGTCGTCGAACGGGACGCGATGCCGCTGACCGGCGCGATGCTCGTGGTCGGCTTCCCTGGGCCTGGGCTGGTCGGCTCGGTCGCGACGCAGTATCTGGTCAAGCACCTCAACCTCACCCACATCGCCTCGATCTTCTCTGCGGCGTTCCCCCCCTCGATGGTGGTGCGCGCCGGCCAGGCGGTCCCGTCCTTCCGCCTCTACGCTGCGCCCATGGCCTGCGGACTCGATGGCACCTGCAACCAATTGGTGGTGCTCATCGCCGATGCTCCCCTGCCCGACGATCAATTGGTGACGATGGTCGATGGCGTCCTCAGCTGGGCCAAGCGGCGGGGGGTCGGCGAGGTCCTGCTGCTCGATGGCTTCTACGTCCAGGAGGATGAGGTCCCTGACTCCATCTACGGCTGCGTCAATGACGCTGCGTCCCTCGGTCGACTCGAGTCGCATGAGGTCGTGCCGCTCCCCAGCGGTGCGGTGACGGGGCCGACGGGCGCCTTCCTAGTGCGTGGAACCCGCCACAGCATCGCGGTCTCGGCGCTCTTTGGCCCACTGCCGGCCCCCCAGACGGCAGATGGCATGCCCTCGGTCTGGACGATGCCGACCTCCGCGCGCGCTGCGGCGAGACTACTGACCGTCCTCGACCCGATCATCCCGTGCATCTCGCTCGACCCCTCGCCACTGGTCAAGGAAGCCGAGCGCATCGAGTCGGAGATCAAGGGGAACCTCGAGAAGCAGCAGACCTCGCTGCAGCGCTCGAGCGAGCAACTCTCCGCGATGTACGGGTAGCGGCTCACTCGATCCGCCGATAGCGCCCTGGGGCGGGCTCGAAGACCCGGCCGCTGTCGAGCAGCCCCTGGAGAGCCCCGAGCACCTCATGGCGATCGATCCGGTCAGGAGCGAGCTCGCGTTCGAGCTGGTCGAGGGAGAGTTCGATCGCCGTCAGATAGAGCACCTGCTGTTGCACCCGCAGCAGTCGGCGGGAGCTCCCCTCGGGACGAAGAGGAGGCAATGCATGCAACGAGCCCTCACCATGCCCCTGGAGCTGCGCATTGGCTTCGGCGACGGCTGCAGGGAGTGCACTGGCGTCTTCGACGACGGAGATGCGTCTGGCGCTGCGTGGGTCCATGATGGACCCGCAGCGCGTGCACCGGCTGGACTTGGTGGCAAGGTCCACCCCCATCGCGCCACAGCAGCGTGGACATTGCACGACGGTCAGCGACACCCCACGATCTGGGTGATGGCGCCTTATCAAGCCGTCGTCGGCAACGCTGTCGAGCGCGACGGCCTCTTCAACAGGTATGGTCGCCCGTGGGCGCGCACGGAAGTCATTATGAGCCCTCGAGGGGCTCCTTGGAGCGTGCAGCCAAACCTCCCTTCGGTAGCGTCCTTGCGAGCCCCTTCGGCCGAGCCGACCAACCATGGCCTGGCCCTGAGCAGGGCCCCGCGGGCGCTGGCGCGCACCAGCATCGACCAATCGTTGTGCTTCTACGACCAGGAGATGCTCGAACACATCGGATGGGGCGCCCGGTTGCTCCGCTACGACCCGACGGACCCCCTCAACATCGGCGCCGACGAGCGCGGTGACCCCGACGTTGCGCCCGAGTGATCCGCTCGTGCGGTGAAGATTCTCCCTTGTGTCAGCCTGGGGGCTGGCGGCCCGCCTCAAGCCCCCTCTCCCGCTCGTCGGCAAGGTGCTGACGCCGCTTGGGGTGGCACTGCTGTGCGCTGCCCTGCTGGGGGGCCTTGCCTTGGGCACCCTCTCGGGGTTGGTCCCGGCACTCCATAGCAACACCCTCGCCTTGGTGGTGCTGATCTGCCAGGGCGGGATCGCGGGGCTGCTGCTGCGCCTCGACCCCTTCGAGGGCGTAGCGCTCCTGCCATGGGTGCTGGCACTGCTGATCCTCGGCTCGATGCTCACCCACATCGTCGTGGCGATCCTGCCCGCGACCTTCTTGGGAATCCCCGAGGACGATACGCTGGCCTCCTTGCTCCCAGCACAACGACTAGCGGCGGTCGGCAGGGGCGCCGAAGCGATTGGGGCCTCGGTACGGGGTGCCGTGCTCGGAGCGATGCTGGGGCTGCCCTTGGTGGTGGTCCCGGCAGTGTTGGTCGCTGCGACGGCGACACCTGCGCAGCTGCAGCTGGTGCGGGCCCTGCTGCGGGGGTTGCTGGTGGCCGTCGTCTGCGCGTTGGTGCTCACGCAGCCCAAGGAGGGTTCAGGCAAGTTGACACCTGGGAGCATCCTTGGCGCTACGGCAGTGGTCGCGGCGACGGTCGGCTTGGGGATGCTCTTGTGGGGCCACTGGCCGACGTTCGTCCCTCTGGTAGACCATCCGCTGCCGGGGGCGCAGATCGCCTTCTTCGCCCTCTTCGGTGGCGTCTTCGCGGTTCCGTCTCTCGTTGCCGTCCTGCTCCCCCCCTCCACCGGGGAACCACCCTCCCGTGGTGGGGCGCCATCGATCGGGTCGGCCCTCCCGCTGCACCTGCTCGTGCGCAGCGTACTGGCCGGAGGTCTGCTCGCCTGGGCTGCGGGCCTCGGCAACGCCCAAGCGACCCGCCTTTCGATGGGACGCTCCGAGGAGGGGGGACCGACCGCAACGCAGGATTACCTGCTTGCCTCCAGCGCCATCAACACCGTCAACGCGCTCGGCGGGGTCGCTCTCTGGTGGACCTTCGGCTGGCAACGCAGCGGTGGGATCGCCGCGCTGGCGGTCGGCCTGGGGCAAGCACCTGTGCACCGGCCGCCCGGTGATCTTGCCACGACCGGGTCCCTGGCGGCGCTGTTAGGGGCGCTGCTGCTGATCGTGCTGATGGCTGGCGCACTTGCCTTGCGCCTGGGCCGGTGGCTGGAAGGACGACGCAGCCGCCGCCCTTCCCGAATGCTCCATGCGATCCTCCTGGGCTACCTGATCAGCGGCGCGGTGCTCCTTGGCGGGGGATCGGGCCTCCTGCTGCTGTTGTGTTCCAGCCTCGTGGGCATGTTGCCGCTGCTCTGGCGGGTCGGGCGGGTGCATCTGATGGCGATCCTGATCGTCCCTGTCCTGCTCGGGGGACAGCTGCCGACCGTCATCGGCGAATGCGTCGCTCCGGCCTGCTGACCGACCAACACCCTAGGGTGCCGGGTGTATCCCCCGCGTCCCGCTGGTCGGAGGCGCAACCTCAAGACCCCCGCCCTCCGTGGCATGCGCTGAGGCCAAGCGTAGCGGGTGAGCCGATGGTCGATGATCGCCCCGACGAGCCGGAACCCGATGCACCGGGAATCACCAAGCGCCCCGGTCAAGCCGACGCAACCGGGCGACGCGTCTGGTTGCGCATCGGTGCCCCCTTCCTGGTGTTCTTGGCCTACCTGTTGCTCTATCTGACGATCGCCGGCCCGACGGTGTTCCTGCAGTTGCTCGGATTGCTCATCCTGTACATCCTCCCCCCCGCGGGCAAGGAGACCCTCATCCCCCTGGCCGTGAGCACGCTCCCGATCGCCTGGTGGGAGGTCGCCCTCTTCTTCTTCTTCTTCGACCTCGCCACCGGGTACGCCCTGATGACCAGCTATGACCACGCCAAGACCCTGCCCTGGCTGGGCCCGTGGATCGACCGTTTCGAACGTGTGGGCTCCCGGCAGATCGCCGCGTCGCGCCTGATGCGTCGCATCGGGGCGCTCGGACTCCTCCTGTTCATGATCCTGCCCTTCCAGGGGAGTGGGGCGATCAGTAGCACGATCCTCGGTCGTGGCATGGGGCTCGGCTCGGTGCGCACCCTGGCCATCGTCGCAGCCGGTTCGTTGGTCTCCAGCGTGGCCATCGCCTACGCCGTGTTCCATCTGGGGGTGCACGTCGGTGGAGGACTGACCGATCCGTGGGTGTTGGGCCTGATCGTGTCGCTGCTCGTCGGAATCACCGTCCTCTCGATCCTCGTCTCGACCCGGTCGCTCCGCGCATGGTCCGGTCGAGCGTCAGAAGCGAAGCCGTAAATGCCGAAGGTTCCCTCGCGGAGGAGGGCGAGCCGATGCGCGCAACGGTCCCGACCATCAGCCCACCGCACCCCGAGCGGTGGATCGAGACCCCACCATCGGTGCGCGAGGTGCGCTTTTGGGTCTATCTGCTCGGGCCGGTAGCGCTCATGGTTGCCCTTTGGGTCCCCCTGACCACCCTCGCGGGGTTGCAGCCGGCATTGGGCCTTGCAGGGCTGCTCGCCCTGTACCTCTTACCAGTGGCGGCCAAGGAGAACGTGATCCCCTTCGCCATCAGCTCGTTGCCCTACCCCTGGTTCGTCGTCGGCGGCTATTTCGTGCTCATGGACGTGAGCATCTGCATCTTCTTCATCCTCAACTACGACCATACCAAACGCATCCCTTTCCTGGGTCGTTGGATCGCCGACTTCGAACGCCACGGGGCGCGCCGACTGGCACAGAGCCGATGGATGGCCCGCTTGGGCGTCATCGCCCTGACCGCAGTGATGTTCATCGCCCTCGATGGCTCCGGTGCTGCGATCGTCAGCATCATCGGGCGGGCCCTTGGCTATCGGCCGCGGCAGATCCTCCCGATGGTGCTTGCCGGCTCCTTGCTCTCGGCGATGCCCATCGCCTACGGGTCGGAGACGGTGCTGCGGGTGGTGCGGCGCTTTGGTGACCCGCGCCTGTTCACGCTGGCACTGAGCATCGTGTTGGTGGGGATCACGCTCGCGGTCATGTATCGGGGCTCTCGCAGCCGCGCGGTGGAGGTCCCACCGCGCGGCGGCGCCTCCGAAGAGGAATAGCCCCTCCGCGCAAAGGTTCTTGGCGTCTCACTGCCGCTGGCACCCGATGGACGAGGGCGCCGACGCCGCGGTGCTCGCCGGACTGCTCAGCGCCCTGCGCGCAGGCGAGGTGCACTCCAAGGAGGAGCTCTCCCGCCTCAAGGCGACGCTGTGCAAGCGCCACCGCAGCCGGCGGCTGCCACCCGACCGCCAGCTGCTTGCGGCGCTCGACGCTCCAGAGCGGGAGCGGCTGCTGCCACTGTTGCGTGTCAAGGGGGTCCGCAGCCTCAGCGGCGTCGCCGTGGTGGCGCTGATGACCTCGCCGACTGCCTGTCCCCACGGGCGGTGCGTCTACTGTCCCGGCGGTCCGACGACCAACACCCCGCAGAGCTATACCGGCCTCGAACCGGCGGCTCGTCGCGGCGCGCAACATGGCTATGATCCCTTCACACAAGCCACCAGCCGATTGGCGCAACTCGAAGGCAATGGCCATGACACCGACAAGGTCGACCTGATCATCATGGGGGGGACCTTCACCGCCCGACCGACCGCGTACCAGGAGTCCTTCCTCAAGGGCGCCTTCGACGCCCTCAATGGCACCATCTCGACCGACCTGCAGTCCGCGATGCTGCTCAACGAGGGGGCGGCGCGACGCTGCACCGGGCTGACGGTGGAGACCAAACCCGACTGGTGCAAGCAGCCGCACCTCGAGCGCATGCTCGAGAGTGGGGTCACCCGTGTCGAACTAGGGGTCCAGAGCACCGATGAGTCGACCCTCGAGCGGATGCACCGCGGCCACACCCTTCAGGACACGGTCGAGGCCACAGCGCTGGCGCGCGACGCTGGGCTCAAGGTCGGCTATCATCTGATGCCCGGCCTGCCCGGCGCCACCCGCGACGATGACCGAAATCACGTCAGGACCATCGTCGATGACCCCCGCTTCCGACCGGACATCCTCAAGTTCTACCCGACGCTGGTGATCGCCGGCACAGGCCTCTACGAGCTGTGGCAGCAGGGCCGCTACGAGGCCTTGGGTACCGACCAGATGGTCCAACGCCTCGCCGACGCCAAGGAGCTCGTCGCCCCCTACATGCGCATCCACCGGATCCAACGCGACATCCCCCTGGAGAAGATCGCCGCTGGCGTCGACAAAGCCAACATCCGGCAGCTGGCCGTCGAGGAGCTCTCCGCACGGGGGAAGGCGTGTGCTTGCATCCGCTGTCGCGAAGCGGGTCTGCGCGAGCGCCTGGGCCGACCAGCGGGCCCCGTCTCGCTCGTCGAACGCACCTACGAAGCCTCGGAGGGCACCGAGGTGTTCCTCTCCCTCGAGGACCAGGAGTCCACCACCGTCGCGTATCTGCGCCTGCGGATCCCCACCCACTCCTGGCGCCCCGAGCTCACGGGGGGGATCGTGCGCGAGGTGCGGGTGGTCGGCCGGGTCAGCCCCATCGGCGAGGCTGCACGGGGGCGCATCCAACACCGCGGACTGGGCAGGCAGCTGCTCGGGCGCGCTGAGCGGATCGCCGCCGAGACCTACGATGCACCGACCCTTGCGGTCATCGCCGCGGTCGGCAGCCGGCGCTACTACCACCGCCTCGGCTACACGCGGGTCGGTCCATACGTACGCAAGGACCTCTAGCGCGACGGTGGGGCTACGCCCTTATGTAGGGCGATGCATACCCAGCGACGGGAGTGACCATGGCGCACCCACGACGCAGCCGCGCCGCCGAACGGGCGCGGTCGGTTGCCGCCGACGCCGAGCCCTGCAACATCACCGGCTGCAAGGACCCCCAGGCACGATCCTTCAACTTCTCGGTAGTCGCTCCCTTCTTTGGGGCCGGGGAGCTCGACGCCGACCGCAAGGGCAACGTGGGCTTGTGCAAGGACCACTACAAGCACTACAAGAAGGCCTCCAAGGAATCGCGCACGACCGCGCGGGCCAACTGGGACTGAGCCAAGCGCCCCTGGCACGGGGCCCCCCGCGGAGCACACCCGATGTCCGATGTCGACCGCATCAAGGAGATCGAGGACGAGATCCAGAAGACGCCCTACAACAAGGCGACCTCCCACCACATCGGCAAGCTCAAGGCCAAGCTGGCCCGCCTCAAGGAGACCGTCGAATCGCACAAGGGCATCGGCATCGGCGGGAAGAGTTTTGGTATCCCCAAGAGCGGTCACGCGACGGTCGCCTTGGTCGGCCACCCATCCGTGGGAAAATCCACGCTCCTGCAGGCGATCACCAACTCCAAGAGCGAGATCGCCGACTACGATTTCACCACCCTCGACGTCCAGCCGGGGATGCTCACCTACCGCGGCGCCATGATCCAGGTACTCGACCTGCCGGGGCTGGTCGAGGGGGCGGCCCGCGGCCGTGGTCGCGGCAAGGAGGTGTTGGCCGTCATCCGCGCGGCAGACCTGGTGGTGCTGATGGCGTCGGCCGTCAAGTTCGAGGTCGAGGACATCCTGGCCGAACTCCAGGCGGCATCGATCCGACTCAACCGCCAGCCGCCCCAAGTGGTCATCTCCCACAAGGAGCGCGGCGGCCTTGACGTCCAGTCGACGGTCAAGCAGACCCACCTCGACGAGGACACCATCAAGGCGATCCTATTGGAGCTGGGCTTGACCAGCGCCGTCGTGGTCTTACGGCAGAACGTCACCGACCAGGACCTGATCGACGCCGTCAAGGGCAACTGTGCCTACATCCCTGCGATCCTGGTGATCAACAAGGTCGAGCTCGTCGACGCCCAGACCCGCAAGCGCCTCAAGCAGCGCTACGGCTACCTGCGGATCGTCGAGACCTCGCTGACCAAGGGCAAGGGCAAGGCGGAGCTGCTCCAGACGATGTTCGAATCGCTGCAGCTGATGCGCATCTACCTCCAACCGCGGGGAGGCAAGCCCGACCTCAAGCAGCCGCTCATCCTGCGCCACGGGCAGGACATCCGCGCGGTCTGCAAGAAGCTCCATCGCGACCTCGAGCGCAAGTTCCGCTACGCCAACGTCTGGGGAAAGTCAGCGCGATTCGCGGGCCAGACCGTCGGGTTGGACCATCGGCTCGAAGATGAGGATGTCGTGACGCTGATCACTGCGCGTTGAGGCTGCAGGACCACCGGGCGCCGCACGACGGACGCCCGAATCGACGCAAAAGCCACGACTTTTCGCTCCGGCAGGCCAGCCCAAACCATGACAATGTGTAACATGGTGGCGCGGATTCTCTCGAAGAACGACGAATTCAGTTAGGTTTATATCCTCACATTTCGTTGCAATCATCGGCGTGATGGTCGGGGCGACGTTCGCGCGTTGACGCATCGTCGACAACGACTTGGTGAATCTCCCCGCTAGCGCGCCACAAGGAAGGCAAGACTGCGATGGCCAAGCGCAAGACCTCTAAGAGGACATCCAAGAAGAAGGCCCCCAAGCGGAAGAGCAAGGGGAAGAAGAAGAAGACGACCAAGCGCCGGACGGGCAAGAAGCGCCTCGCCAAGCGCAAGGCCTCCAAGCGGAAGGCCAAGAAGAAGGCGGGCAAGCGCAAGTCTTCCAAGCGGAAGGCGAAGAAGAAGAGCTCCAAGCGCAAGAAGTAGACCTTCTTCGGTGGTCAAGGGCCTGCCAAGCACCGGGATCCTCCCCGGTCCTTGGGCAGGCCCCACGTGACCGAAGCCTCCACGACCGTGGAGGGATCGGGGAGGTCGGGTCGGGGGGACCTGACACGGCTCTGCAGCATGCGGATACGGCCTGTCGCCTGATGGGACCGACCTTCCCCTCTTTGTGCGGACCTTCCTCCATCGGCGAGCGGATGCGCTGCGCGCAAAGGCTCAAGTGCACCCATCCATCCTGACCACCGATGGCGCGTGCGCTCCCCAAGGCATTGCCGTTGGAATGCCCCCACTGCGGACGGCAGCTGCATGACATCATCAAGGGGCAGTGGCGGCGCACCGGCTCCTCCAACATCCTCTCGGCGACGGTACGGTGCCAGCGGTGCGAGCACGTGCGGCGCGAGGAGATCGAGCAAGTCCTCCCGCGCAAGATCCCACTGATCCGTTCGACCGGCAAGACCAGCCAGCGGCACGAGGCCTCGATTCCGGCGACCCAGTTGCTCGTCGTCGGCGAGGAGTTCGACCACCCGGCGCTGGGGCGGATGGTGCTCACGGCCCTCGAGACGCGCCAAGGTCGCCCGCCCCACGCTCCGGCGGGCGAGGTGCTCGCGATCTGGGCCAAGGACTTCGGCACCGTCGCCATCCCCGTGTCGGTCGGTCAGGTCCAGACCACCCGCACCGAGCAGTTGCGGGTGGCCCCTGAGGAGATGTTCTTCATCGGTCAGCAGCTGGCTCTGGCGATGGGCCCGGTGGAGGTCCATGCCATCCGCACCAAGGGGTTGCAGACCGTCGAGGCGGGCTCGGTACCGGCGGTGCAGGTCGCCCGACTCTATGCCCACGTTCCCCGTCCCCCCAGTGCGCGGGGCAGAGCCCCGCCCTACCGCCGGCGCTCCGAGACCGATGCCGCGCGCCGACCGCGGCGGAATGCGACCCCGCGTGATGGCCCGGCACGACCCGGACGCGTCGATCGGGCACCGCCCGCGTCCGAGGAAGGGCAATCCCGGCCGCCGCGGAACCGGCGTGATGGGCCACCCCGACGTGGGCGTCCAGAGCGTCGTCGACGACATGCCTCCTAGCGGCGCGAGCTCCTTTATGGGAGCTCGACCCTGGGGGGAACGGAGGCTCCTGCACGCCAGCGTACATCCGCCCACTGGGGAACCTGCGGCTGGATGACCTTCCCTTGGTCGGGGGAAAGTGCGCCTCGCTGGGAGAACTCATCGCCAGCCTGCAGCAGGCGGGGGTGCGCGTCCCCGACGGCTTTGCGGTCACCGTGGCGGGATATCGTCACCTGCTGGATGCTGCAGGGATCGAGGAGAAGCTGCGCGTCATCCTCGCAGCGACCGACCCGACGGACTTGGCGAGCTTGCAGAAGGGCGGCCGTGAGGCGCGCACGCTCTTGCAGCAGGCGCCGCTGCCCAAGGACCTCGAGGGGGAGATCGCCGCTGCCTATGCCCAGCTCTGCACCCAGGAGGGTGGGGGCACGCCCATCGCCGTCGCGGTGCGCTCCTCGGCGACCGCAGAGGACCTACCCGACGCGTCCTTCGCCGGGCAGCAGGACACCTATCTCAACGTCGTCGGGCTCCCAGCGGTGCTCGACGCCTGCCGACGGTGCTTCGCCTCGCTCTTTACCGACCGCGCCATCAGCTACCGCCACGGCAAGGGCTACGACCATTTCGCGGTGGGCTTGGCCATCGCCATCCAGAAGATGGTGCGCGCCGACGCCGCCTGTTCGGGTGTGCTCTTTACCCTCGACACTGAGAGTGGGTTCCCTGACGTGGTGTTGATCAATGCCGCGTGGGGGCTGGGCGAGCTGCTCGTGCAGGGACGGGTCAACCCCGACGAATACTTCGTCTTCAAGGGGACATTACGGCCCGAGACCGCGCCGATCGTCGGCAAGAAGAGGGGCATCAAGGCCCAGCGGATTGTCTTCGCACCTGAAGGTGGGGTGATCTCCGAGGAGGTCCCCCTGCACCAGCAGGAGCGCTTCGCGCTGACGGATGCCGAGATCCTCCAGCTGGCGCGCTGGGGGATGGCGATCGAGGCGCACTACTCGAAACTGGCCAAGACCCACCGGCCGATGGACATCGAGTGGGCCAAGGACGGTGATGGGACCACGGTGGGCACAGGTCATCTCTACGTCGTCCAGGCTCGGCCCGAGACGGTCCACAGCGGCACGCAGCGCAACGTCCTGCGCGACTACGTCCTCAGCGATTCTGGCTTGGTGCTCGCCACGGGCCAGGCCGTGGGCGCACGCATCGGACAAGGCGAGGCAAACGTCATCCGCTCGGTCGAGGACATCGGCCAGTTCTCCAAGGGGCAGGTGCTGGTGACCACCATGACCGATCCCGACTGGGAGCCGGTCATGAAGATCGCAGGGGCGATCGTCACCGAGCAGGGCGGCCGCACCTGCCATGCTGCCATCATCTCGCGGGAGCTGGGCATCCCCTGCGTCATCGGCACCGGCAACGCCACCCGCGTGGTGGTCAGCGGACAGCCGGTGACCGTCGTCGCCTCCGAGGGGGAGACTGGGACGGTCTATGACGGCCTGCTTCGCTACAAGGTGGTCGAGACGGACCTCTCGCACCTCCCACCGACGCACACGAAGATCATGATGAACGTCGGGATCCCCGAGCAGGCGTTCAAGAGCGCGATGATCCCCTGCGACGGCGTCGGCCTGGCACGGCAGGAGTTCATCATCAACGACGCCATCGGGATCCACCCGCTGGCGTTGCTCGACTACGAGCAGCTCAAGGCCCGCGGGCGCCGCGAACAGAAGGTCGCCGGGATCGTCGAGGACATCGACCGGATCACCCACGGCTACGAGGACAAGGCGCAGTTCTTCGTCGACACCCTTGCCCGTGGCGTCGGCCGAATCTGCGCCGCCTTCTACCCCAAGGATGTCATCGTGCGCCTCTCGGACTTCAAGTCCAACGAGTACGCCAACCTGATCGGAGGCTCCATCTATGAGCCGCGGGAGAGCAACCCGATGATCGGCTGGCGTGGGGCCAGCCGCTACTACGACCCCAAGTACCGGCGTGCCTTCGAGCTCGAGTGCAAGGCGCTGATCAAGGTGCGCACCACCATGGGGCTGACCAACCTCAAGGTGATGGTCCCCTTCTGCCGCACCCCCGAGGAGGGCAAGCGGGTCATCGCCACCATGGCCGAGTTCGGGCTGCGCCAGCACGAATCGGGACTGGAGGTCTACGTCATGGCAGAGATACCCTCCAACGTCATCCTCGCCGACGCCTTCTCGGACATCTTCGACGGCTTCAGCATCGGGAGCAACGACCTCACCCAGCTGACGCTGGGACTCGACCGCGACAGCCATCTGGTGGCGCACCTCTATGACGAGCGCAACGAAGGCGTCAAGCGCCTGGTGAAGCAGCTCGTCACGATGGCCCGAAGCCGCGGCCGCAAGGTGGGGATCTGTGGCCAAGCACCCTCGGACTTCCCCGACTTCGCCGCGTTCTTGGTCGAGCAGGGCATCGACAGCATGTCGCTCAATGCCGACACGGTGTTGCGCACCCGCATAGAAGTCGCGCGCCAAGAGCAGGAGCTGGCCAACGCCGGCAAGGGCCGCTAGGGCCTACTGCTCGCGCAGCCACTGAGGCACGGCAGCCATCGCCGCTGCCAGGGCGCGCTTGCCCAGTGGTTCGCGCTCGACCTCGAAACGCTGGGAGGTGGGGTGCTCCTCGCTGAGGTAGCAGGGCCAGGGCAGTGAGTCCGCCAGCTCCTCGATGACCCACCAGGCGACTTCGAGGCGCATCCGCGCGAGGTCGATGACCACGAGCTCCTCGGGGACATCATGCTGCTCGAGCAGGACGTTGCGGGCTGCCGTCAGCGCTTCGAGGGTCGGTTCGACCCCCTCGATGACCCCCAGCAGGATGGTCCCGTCCTCGGTGACCTCCTCATGGGGACGCTGGATCGTCTCGGCGCGCCGCAGGAAGCGCTGCCGCAACTGTACCCCGTCCTTGTACGCGGAGGTGCAGAAGTGGACTGTCATCGGACCGACGTATCGCGAGAGGATCGTCTCCGCACACGAACGCGATCCTAGGGCATGGTTGGACGAATCTCCGGCCAAGTGCTGCCCCATGCGGGTCATGCGGTCGTAGTTGGTGTGGGAGAACTCCAGCTCGTTGAGGTTGCAGTAGGTCAGGCCCGTATCGGTGGCCCACCGCAGTAGGGCGAGCGTCCGCTCCTCGGCCTTGGGGATGGCGGGGATCTCCAGACCGATCCTCATCGGCGCATGTCGGCCGACCTCCACGGCGGCGGCGATGTGGGCGGCAAGCCCCGTACCCTCCATCTGGTCCCAGATCGGGAAGGGGGGGTGGTAGCGCAGCTCGTCGAGCCCGGCGTCGGCGAGCTGTTGCAGGTAGGCGGGGTCGAATCGTCCAGTGGTATACAGATGGACATGGTGGCTCGGACCGAAACGCTCCTTGAGGCCACGGATGAGGGTGAGGCAGCGCTGCGGCTTCTCCATCGGGTCGCCACCGGTGATCCCGGTCCCCAGCGCGCGCATCGCCTCGGCCTCGGCGTAGATCGCATCGAGGTCAGGCTCCCCAAGGCCGATCTTGGTCTCGTTGGCCAGTACTACGTCGTGCTGCCAGCGCTCTTCGCTCAGAGGGCAGTAGTAGCACTTGCGCGAGCACTCGCCGGTGATGAAGACGACCATCTTGGCGCCCTCACGGCATTGGGCACAGCCGCTGGGGAGCGTCCCCTTGAAGAGGTTGGCCCCCCCATCGGCGTTATCGAGGCGCACGATCTGGGGACTGACCTGCAGCAGGGTCATCGCTGGCACCTGCAGACGCGGCTACTTCAACCTTTGGTGAGTGGAGAGGCGGTCGTGGAGACCTCGCCACCCGAACGAGAGGTGATCAGGGCTTGGGGTGCGCGGCGAGTCGCCTGGTGGCTCACACCGGTGCGACGCCGCTGCGGATCTCCGGTTCGACGAGAGATTTGAGAAGGTCGAGGGAATCCTGCCACCCCAGGTAGGCGAACTCGATGGGCATGGCCGCAGTCAGGCCTTCCATGACGACGCTCAGCTCAGTACCGCACAGGACCTCGCGGAGCTGGAACGTCGTGCGCATCTCTGCGGGCAGATCGGGGTCGTCGAAGCGATCCGTGTGGACGATCCGCTCGTAGGGTTTGAGTTCGAGGTAGGAGCCCCCGAAGCTGTGCGATAGTCCCGTGCCGAGGTTGGTGAAGCTCATCCTCCAGCTCCCGCCGACCCGTGGGTCCAACGAGTGGACCTTGCCCGTGAAACCGTGGGGTGGGAGCCACTTGACCATCGCGTCGGGGTCGATGAGGGCCTTGTAGACCCGCGAAGGGGGTGCCCTGAGGAACCGGGTCAATCGCAGGGTGTTCGTCGCCGCCGGGGTCGCTTTCGTCTTCGTCTTGGCCATGGGTCCAGCTCCTGTGGTCCGCTCTGGATTGAGCGGGCCACGCTTTACCCTCTGGGCCCGGATTCCACCGCTCCGTGGGTCACCGATGGCGACCGGGCGCCCAAAGCTCCCGTCCGCAGGCAAACCTTCATCAATGCATCGACCGACCGGGTCAGCCTCATGCGACTGAATTTCCTTGGAGGCGGCGACGAGGTCGGAGGGCTCGCCTGCCACATGACCAACAATGGGACACGCCTGTTGCTCGACTACGGGTACCATCCAGCAGAGCCGCCGCGCTATCCCCCGCCGCCGCCGGACTTCGACCAGGCGCTGCTGACCCACGCCCACCTCGACCACAGCGGCACCGTCGCGTGGCTGACGGGCAACGACTACAAGGTCATCAGCACCCCGCCGACGGCCAAGCTCGCTGCCTTCATGGCCGTCGACAGCCTCAAGATCGCCACCTTCGAAGGCTACTCCATCCCCTTCGACGAGGAGGACGTCCGCCTGATGGAGGCGGGCTTCTTGCACACCCACTACGAGCGCAAGCGCGTCGTCGAGGACCTGGAGGTCACGTTGCATAGCGCCGGCCACATCCCCGGCGCGACGATGTACCAGATCGATGGCGAGGACCGCACCCTCTTCACCGGGGACCTCAACACCATCCCCATGCGGCTGGTCAATGGCGCCAAGCCGGTCAAATGCGACACGCTGGTGATCGAGACCACCTATGCCGGACGAGACCACCCCCCGCGCCGCGAGCTGGAGCACGACCTGCGGGCCAAGGTGGAGGAGGTCGTCGACCGCCACGGACGGGTGATCATCCCGGCGTTTGCCATGGGCCGTACCCAGGAGATGATGATGGTCCTCTTCGACCTGGGCCTCGAGATCTGGGTCGATGGGATGGGCACCAAGTTGACCAAGACCATGCTCGAAGACCCGCATTACCTGGCCGACGCCCATGAGCTGGCCCGCGCAGAGACCGCCATCAATCCTGTCTGGAGCGCCAAGGGTCGGGCGATGGCACAGCGCGGGGATGTGATCATCACCACCTCGGGGATGCTCCATGGCGGACCGGTGATGACCTACCTGCGCGCCATGGGTGCCGACAAGCGCAATGCCGTGCTGCTGACGGGCTACCAGGTCCCGGGCACCAACGGACGAACCCTGATGACCGATGGGTATGTCGTCGACGAGGGGGAGACCATCAAGGTCGACGCCGAGGTCGAGTTCTTCGACTTCAGCGCCCACGCTGGTCACAAGGAGCTCAAGGACTTCATCAGAGGGTGCGCACCGCAGCGACTGGTGCTGATGCACGGCGACAACCGCGAGGCGATGGCGGAGGAGTTCCCCACCGACCCAGAGGTGTTCCTTCCCGTCAACGGGCAGCCGTTGGACCTCGATATCTGAGGCCGGCAGGGCCGGGGCGCCTAATCCCCACCGTCGGCGACCTTGGGGATGTTGGTGGTGATCCCGATCAGGCGCTCGATCTGGCCGTTGACCCGCACTGCCAGGTCGCCCGCACGCTCCACCTCGCCTTGAGCGAGACTCTCCTTGGCGTTGCGCAGGGTCGAGTGGGATTCGTGGATGTCGGCACCCTTCTTGCGCGCGTGATCGACCAGCCGCTCCATGCGTGCAAGGTAGGTCGTGACGGTCTCGGCGCTCGGCAGCAACTGCGGCAGGGTCACCAGCAGCTGATGGATCAGCTGGGCGCGGAAGTACTCGTCTTTGATCTCGTCGGCGATCTGCGCGGCGACCTCGATGAGCAGATGGGCCTTGTAGAGCTCCTCGAGCCGCGCCATCGGCCCCGCCAGTTGGGCGAAGGCCTGTCCACGGTGGTAGGGATCGGTCACCGAGAGGGCATGGTCGAGTGCCGCACCGGCAAGCCGCTGTCCCTCCTTGAGGGCGCCCAACTCGAGCAACTGCCCCGTCAGGGAATAGAGCGCGCTGGATCGGCCGAAGGGATCGGGGATCTCGTCGACGAGCGCCTCGGCGCGGCGGATCAGCAGGACGGCCTCCTCGGGCAGCTTGTGCGGGTCAAGCCGCGTCGTCGCTCGGGCATGGAGGGTCGCGACGTCCCCCATGGCCAGCACCTGCTCGTAGGGGTCGGTGATCTGCGGCAGACACCCCACGCCGCGCTGCAAGGCGGTGGTGACCTCCGCCTGCATGCCCAGCTGCCCGTAGGCGCTCCCGACGGCGGCGAGGGCGCGGGCGCGCTTCTCGAGGTTGGAGATCTGGTGCGAGATGCCGTTGGCGTAGCCGACCAGCTCGGGCCGGGAGGTGGAGGCCCCCACCTCGGCGAGGGCCTCGCTGATCCGCATCAGTGCCACGGCTCGCTGCTGCTCGTCGCGGATGGTGTAGATCCACTCGTTGGCGACGCCCAGCGAATGCTTGGCCTGCCGGTGGTCCCCCACCGAGGCGGCGACGATCGCCAGCTCGATGGTCGCCATGGCCCGGAAGTAAGGATGGGAGATGGTGTTGGCCAGGGTGATCGCCAGATCGAGGTCCGCGGCGTCCTGGTGGCGCGCGGCGTAGCGGGCGCGCTGGCGCACCAGCGTCGCTAGGCCTTCGGCGCGACGACGGGGGTCGCTGATGGGTTCGAGGACGGCCTTGGCATTGTCGAGGTAGGCCGGGTCATCGCGGACGGTGGCCAGCTCTGCCAGCGCCATGCAGTGGCCCAGGCGGACGAGGTCGACGTTGCCGTCGGCCTTGAGCGAAGATGCCTTCTTGCCCAAGGTCGCGATGACCTCATCGAGCCACATGGACCGACCCACCCGGGAGGGCCCCGTTAAAGCTTTGCCGCAAGGCTGCTGACCGGCGGGTACGCGGGCTGCTCACGAAGGAGGTGCACGGTTGGCCCGACCATTGGCCTCCTTGGCAGGCACGCGCTCGCCACGGGACGTGACCAGCTCGTCCTCGACGCGCTCCATGTCGGAATCCTGCTGGGTGCCGCTCTGCTCCAGCATGGTCACATCCCGACGCGCCGCCGATTCACTGCGTGGTGCAGGCATCGAGCCTGAGGGGCGGCGGTCCCCATCCTGTTCCTGCCATCCGAGACCCGTCTGCTCCGCCAAAGGGGGCGGGGTGCTGTCGATGCGGGGGGTGCTGCTCGGGGGGGGCGCGGTGATCGCTGGCAGGGGCAGGTCCATCTGGGTCGAGACCTGCCGCGCCAACGTCACGACGCGGCCGAGGTCCTGTTCGACGACCTGGAAGCGGCCCTTGAGGGTCCCCACATCCTCGATCGCGCTGCCGGCGCGCTCCTCCAGACCGTCGAGCTTGCTCAAGACCCGAGAGAGGTCCCGTTCGAGCGCGCCCATGCGGCCGAACGCCCCCTCGAGGCGACGCACCTCCTCTCGCAGCCGCTCGACCTCCTTATGCGCCGCGCGCAGCGCCAGCACGGCATCCTCAGAACCCGCGGCGGCGCGGAGCGTCTTGAGCTCGGCACGCAGCTGCAGCACCAGCAGGGCCAGGCCCTCGTAGTCTGCCGGCAGCGGCCAATCGGCACCCGCGCTGGCACGGGGCGGTGTCAGCGCCTTCTTTGCCTTCTTGCGCTTGGGCGGGAGCTCCTCTGCCATCGACACCCATTGGCCGGGACCCTCACAAGAAGGTTACGACCCCGACGTCGGCATCGACCTCGACCGAGGCGCCCTGCGGCAACGACTCGAGGACCACTTGGTCGACCATCGGCAGGCCGGCCATGATCGCACCGGTGGCGACGATCGGTTCGGCCAGGGCGTTGATGAGCGCCACCGGGGCGACACCGTTGACCTTGAGCCGGTAGATGACGTAGGAGCCGACGGTCGATCCGCGCCCGTGGGGAAAGGCAAAGACGCTCCCAGCGATCGAGCGGCCGCGCAAGGGGTTGTCCTCGGCCTCGATCACCCCGGTCTGAGGATTGACCTCTCCAAGGAACGATATCGGCTGCTCCGAGCGCAGCACCACACCGCGGGCGCGCCCACGGGCGATGCGTCGGCCCTTCAGCGCAAAGTGTGCGGCCATCGGTCCCTCCCTAGAGCAGATGGAGCACCTCGGCGAAGTTGCCGAAGAACACCTTCTGCCCGCCGAAACTCTCCAGCCGCAGGTACTTGGCCGCCTTGGCCGAGGGCACCGCGGTGGAGTGATGCAGTTCCTCGATGGGGCAGACGACCATGCAGGTGTCGACGATGACCTTGCCCCAGCGCTCGATCTGTTCGACCGCTTCGGGGGCAGCTGCCCGGTTCTCGTGGTTGGTGCACACCCACAGCTCGGCACCCGACCGTGGCCCGTCGTGGTCCTTGAGGAGCGCCGCGATGGTGTTGAGCTCCTCGACCGAGCAATGGGGACAACCGATGGCGACCAGGTCGACCTTGTCGGCGTTGGTCAGCTTGGTCGAGGTCGACGCCAGCATCTGGGGGGTGATCGTGATGCGTTCGAGCCCTTCCACCGACTGCTGCTGCCAATCGGGCGTCCGCCCCTCCAGATGGAACATCGCCACCGATCCCGACGCTGCAGCGGCGGCACCGAACCACTTGAGCTCGTCCTCCGTTGGGCGACCCCCGCGGTACCAGCGCAGCCCGGGAAGGTCATCATCCAGCGGGTGGAGGAGTCGGACGTAGGGCACCTTGCCCCCGACGAGGCCACCGACGACGTTGCCCAGCAGGGCGAAGTTGACTGTGGGCGAATCGACCTCGATGAGGACCTGGGGCGCTCGGGCCGCTGGGAGGTGGAAGCCATACTCGGCGGTGCGGCCGACGATCGCGGCGGCCAGCGCCGCGGGGCCTCCTTCGCGATTGGTGCGGGCACCGATGACACTGTTGACGAACACCACCGCGCTGCTCTCGGCGTAGGCGAGGTGCTCGCCGGCGTGGGGGCGGCGATGGGTCTGGTAGGGCGTGCACGTCTGGGAGAGTTCGACTCCGATGCGGGCATAGGCCTTGAGGATCCGCTCCTGGCCATCGTGGAACTCCTGGCTGATGCCCATCGACTGCCACTGCGCCGAGTCCATGCCCGAGGGATTGAGGTAGGTGGGCACGCGCACCCTCGCGTCAGCGCCGAACTCCTCAAGCCAGTGCGCACCGGCCTCGCCGATGGTCTTGTAGCTGACCCCCGAGACCTGCGCCGAGGATATCGGGATCAGCCGCTGCGAGCCGAAGATGGTGCCGAGGCCCACGACGAGCTCCATCGCCGTGGCCGCACCCGCCCCCTCCTCGCCATCGAGGATCGCCTGCTCGGTGACGCTCAGGTCCATCTGCGTGCCTGCCCCATTCTGCTCCCTCCTGCCCCATAAGCCTTGGGCGCCCATGAGGGGGACAGCGGCGCCGCGAAGAGCGGAACCCACACCCACCCTCCTCTGATAGGGGCCTTGATGTCCCGGCAGCACCCAAGGCAGGAGCATGAGTGGGCGGACTCCGATGCCACGCAGCGCAGACCGTTCCGTCGCAGCGTTGGTGCTCGAGGTGCTACCCGCCGGCGCCGACCCGCGGCGCGTGGAGACACTGCTGACCCGCTTCACGGGACTCTATCGGATCGGCTGGGAGGAGGCCGCAGTGATGGCCGCACGCGCGCTCGGGGGAGACGAGGCCGTCGCGCGCCTGTTGCCGCGCCTGCCGCAGGCACGTCCCCGACAGCAGACGCTGCTGTCCTTCGCCAGCCCCATTCCCTATAAGTAGCAGGACCGATACCTCGGGCCGTGCGTGCGGTTCGGGCACCCGTAGCGTCCCCAGCGGGGAGATTCCCTACCCTGCGGGGAGAGGGGGCCAACGGTCCTCGGGTCGCGGCGGTCGCCCTGACGCTGTGGGCGCTGACGCTGCTCTGCAGCCTCCCGGCACTCGGTGCGACGTCGGCATCTGCCTCACTGCTCACCGATGTCGAATCGATGAACATCGGGGAGACGGCGCCGCTGCAGATCAGCGTCGCCAACACCGGTGACGAACCCTTGGCCGTCGTGATTTCACTCTACATCTTCACGACGATCCCTGGAGATGCCGAGAAGACCTGGACCGTCTCGATCCCGGTGGGCTCGGCCCACGGCGAGACCTTCAGCTATGCCCCAAAGAAGGGGGGGACCTACGAGATCGTCGTCCGGGTGACCTCCGCAGGTGCACTGCTGACCGAGTCGAACCATGTCACGATCAAGGTCCAGGCCGGCGGCCTTGGGGGGACGAGCTTCGGACCCACCGTCGCAGGAGTGCCGGTGGTGGTGCTGGTCATCCCCGTACCGATCATCCTGATCGTGCTGCTGCGCGCACGCAGCAAGAAGGCACGCCAGGCGCGCGAGCAAGCGCTCTACAACACCAAGGTCGACACGCTCACGGCGGTCAGCGGCGGTCCGCGCTACCATGGCAAGCAGCCCTACGACTATTACCGTGAGCGCCGAGACCGACTGGTCAGACTGCGCCCGACAGGCCTGACCAGCGATGGACGCTCGGTGCTGACCAACTCCGCGGGCGTCAGTGCCAGCGCCAAAGGGCCTGCCAGCGGCTCGTCGCTGCTCGAGGAGATGGCCCATGGACGATTGACGACCGCTGGCACGCAGGGTGCGGCGGCCGAGGCCACGGGTGCCGTGTCGGGCGCCGAGGCCAAGGAGCCGCCTGCCCCAGCCAGCACGCTCGCGGCCTCCGACAAGCAGGCGCGCCGCGCCATCGAGAAGGCCCAGAAGCACATCGACATCGCTTCGGGTGCATCGCTCGATGCCTCCCGTGCGCAGATGCTCCTCAACCAAGCAAACGAGTCGCTCGAGACCGAGAACTACGTGGAGGCCGAGCTCTACGCCACCAACGCCTTCGATGACCTCAAGCCGGCACTGGAGAAGGCCGGCCTCATCGAGACCAAGAAGGTGCAGATGATCTCGGTCACGGGCAAGGATTTCGACGCTTCCACGGCCCAAGAGGTCGCGCCCGCGGCTGCCGACGGCAGGCAATGGCCGACCAACTGCCCTGGCTGCGGCATGGGGCTGCAGGCAGGCTGGAAGGAGTGTCCCGCATGCCAGGCGATCATCTACCCGATCGGGGAAGCACCCGAGGGATCGATCGCCGTCGCCGCCGCCAAGGGCCGCCGTGGTCCTGAGGAGAAGGAATGGGACCCTTCCAAGGGCGACGACTGGGACCCTTCGCTCGGCGGCGGAGGGGCGACCGTCGCCGAGACCACCGCGACGGATGCAATCAAACCCAAGCCTGCGGACTTCAATCCCACACTCCACTCCCGCGCCGAGGTTGCCGTCCGAGAAGCAAGTGAGGCCGTCGCGCAGATGCGCGCGCACGTCGAGGGGCGCAACATCACGGCGCAGATGCGGATGGACGTCACCGAGGCGCGCGACCTCATCGACGACGCGCGCGGAGCCCTCTCCGATTGGGACAGCAAGACCGCTGCGGGGCTGGCTGACGAGGCGACCGAGCTGGCAGCGGCCATCACCGCCGCGATCGGTTCGGGCCAACTGGGCGGCCAGATCCGAGTCACCGCACCTCCCCCCAAGGCCGCGCCCGCACCTGCGGCAGCACCCGCTGCCGCCGCCCCCGTCGCCGCCGCTCCGCCAGCGGCTGCACCGGTCTGCCCAGGGTGTGGCAAGGCGACCAAGCCCAAGTGGAAGATCTGTCCCTACTGTGAGACCGCCCTAGCCTAGGGCAAAGGAGGGAGACCGTGGCCGTGCCGCCGCAGCCGCCCCAGGGAGCAGCCGTGCGCGTGAGCGTGATCATCCCGACCATCAACGAAGCCGAGGGCATCGGCAAGGTCCTCGACGGCATCCCCCCGATGCAGGGGTTGGAGGTGCTCGTCGTCGACGGCAACAGCACCGATGGCACCCAGCAGATCGCCGAGGGGAGGGGCGCGCGGGTCATCACCGAGCCGCGCAAGGGGTATGGGCGCGCCTACCGCACCGGCTTCGACCAGGCGCAGGGCACCTTCATCGCCACCCTCGATGGCGATTGCACCTACCCCGCCGAGCGGATCCCGGCGCTCATCGCGCAACTCGAGGCTGAGCACCTCGACTTCATCACCGGTGACCGCCTGGCCCAGCTGCGCCCCGAGGCGATGAGCGGCAAGCACCGTCTGGGCAACTGGCTGCTGAGCACGACCATGCGGGTGCTCCATCGGGTCAAGGTCCACGACAGCCAGAGCGGCATGTGGGTGTTCCGGCGGAGCATCCTCGCGCGGATCGAGCTGACCGCCGATGGGATGCCGCTGAGCGAGGAGATCAAGATCGAGTGCTTCAAGCGGCCGGGGATCGCCGCCAAGGAGGTCCCCATCGACTACCGCATCCGCGAAGGGGAGGTCAAGCTCGCCTCCTGGGCCGATGGTAAGAGAAACCTCTTATTCCTCTTCTCCAAGAGGGTGCGACCGATCCCCAAGGAGCGACGATGACCGACCAGCAGACCCTCTTTGCCGAGCGCACCACGGCCTGGCTGCTCGTGCTCCCCTGCAGCGGTGCCGGGCTGCTTGCGTTGGGCCTCCTCCTAAGCATGGACGCGCAACGGACCCTGAGGTCCTCGGAATGGTGGGCGGTCCCGCTGACACTCGCCATCGGCCTGATGCTGCTGGTCTTCGCGGTCGGCTTCCGCTCGCTGGGCATCGCGATCACCCAGGCGCAGCTGACCTTTGGGTTCCCGATCTACCGCAAGCGCTTCGCCGTGGCGGACCTCCAAGGCGCCCAAGAGCGCCCCTACAAGGTCCTGCGCGACTTCTATGGCTGGGGGATCCGCCTCAGCCCCCGTACGGGGGAGGTGGGCTTCATCGCCTTTGGCAGCCAAGGGGTCCGCATCCGCCCGCTCGTCGGCCGCGAGCACACCTTCAGCTGCCGTGACCCGCAGGGTGCGATCGCTGCCCTCTCCCAGGCGGGGGTCCCAATCGACCCACCCCTCACGCCCTGAGGTGGTCGTCTCAGCGAGCCGCCCGGTCCATCAGCCCCATCAACATGCGCAACCGCTCGGCCCCCCCCTCCTCGTCGGAGAGCAGGTGTGACGAGGTGGCGGCGACCACTCGCGCGGTCGATGCCGCCGGCACGAACGGCAGGGGGACCACCAGGTCGGGCGTGGCGGCGTGGGTGCGCAAGTACCCGAGGTTGTGCCGATGCACGGCATCGTCAGCACGGTAACGGTTGAGCACCACCCCGAGCACCCGCACACGTTCCTGCGTCGCTGCTTCCAAGCACAGGAGCGTCGTCGAGAGGGTCCCCAGCTCGCAGTCGCTGACCAGCAGCATCGGCAGCCCGAGCCGGCCTGCGACCATCAAGAAGTCTGCACGCTCGCTCAGGGGCGAGCGCACGCCGCCGATCCCCTCGACGATGACCACATGGTTCTGCGGTGCCGCCGAACCGATGCAGGCCGCGACCTTGTCGGTGACGGTCTGCAGGTCCCAGGCAGCCCAGCCTGGGGCGGGCACCAACGGCTGCTCGGAGTAGTAGGGTGTCACCAGCTCCCGTGGCTCCTCGAGCTGGCCCAGGGTGCGGAGCATGTCGGTGTCGTCCCACGAGCCGGCGGCGAAGGGCTTGCGGGTCGTCAGGACCTGGCCCATGTGGCGCCACGAGAGCGCCAGCGCCCCGACCACGGCGGTCTTGCCCACGCCGGTGGAGGTGCCAAGGACCAATAGTGCAGGGACCATCGTTGGCGCTCCACAGAATCGTTGCCCTTGAAGGTTCAGGCCACATCAGGGGTTGGGTGGGAGTGTCGCGATCCCTGCAGCGAGCGCCGCTGCGAGGGGCTCGAGCGCCGCTGCGGGGGTGTCCGCGGTGGTGCTCAAGCGCAACATCCCTTCCTTGACGGTGGGGGGGCGGATCCCTGGCACCAGGAATCCGGCATCCCGCAGGGCCTGTTGGAGCGCCAGCGTCCTGCCAGGGGTGAAGGTGTAGAGCGCATGGATGTGGTCGCGGCCGCTGTGGGGAAGGAGCACGTCTGACAGTGCCTTGCGCAGCTGCAGGTCTCGCTCCCAGAAGGCGGAGCGCAAGTCGTCCCCCTGCTGGCAGCGGCGCACTGCTGCTCGGGCGGCAGCGATGTCCGGGGGGGGTAGCGCGGCGGAGTAGACGTACGCGCGGGCGCGCTGTCGGATGAACTCGATCAGCGGTGCTGTGCCAGCGGCGAACCCACCGACGCTCCCGGTGGATTTTGCCAGCGAACCACTGATCAGGTCCGGTCGGACCCCCGTGTGCGTGCACATCCCGTTCCCGCCTGGTCCATACAGTCCGAGGGTGTGCGCCTCGTCGACGAGCAGCAGGGCACCTGCCGAGGCGCAGGCGACCGAGAGTTTGTGCAAGGGAGCACGCAGCCCCTCCATCGACGTCAACGAATCACAGACCACCAGCGGGGGGGCCTGCCCCGCCTCGCGACGCCCGATCGCATCGAGCGCCGCGCGCACGGCCTCGACATCGCCATGGGGGGTGACCGTGACCCGCGCCCGGGAGAGGCGACAGCCGTCGATGATCGAGGCGTGGTTGAGTTCGTCCGAGACGATGTGGTCCTCCTTCCCGACCAGTGCAGAGATGACCCCGAGGTTGGCGGCATAGCCGCTGCCAAAGAGGATGGCCGATTCGGTGCCCAGCCACTGTGCCAATTCCTCCTCGAGCGCAAGGTGGCCCTCGAGGTTTCCCGTCAGGGTCCGGGAACCCGTCGAGGCGGTGCCCATCGCCGCCGCCTCCTGCTGCATCGCGTTGATCACGTGCGGGTCACGTCCGAGGCCAAGGTAGTCGTTGGATCCCAGCACGGTCAGCACGCGGCCGTCGACGCGCACCTGCCAGCCGGTGCCCCCGATGCTCGCTGGTGCCCGCAACAACCCCAGCGCCTGCCGCTGCGAGAGCCAGCCGCGGGCGAAAGCGGTGCGCTCAGCGGGGTCGGGCGAGGGCACAGAGGCTCCAGGAATGCGAGGATCAGTCCGAGAACCGCGGGAGGTGGTGGGCGCTGCTGAGCACCCCTCCGATGCCCTGGCGGTTGAGCTCGATGGCGGTGCGCAGGTAGCCCAGCGCGGTGCCGTTGACGTTGGCGGCCATCGAGGTACGGTC
>JAHFTX010000051.1 GCA_023265395.1 Thermoplasmata archaeon | reverse complement strand
CTACCTCTCGGCGCAAGCGCTGCGCCACCGACTGTTCTGGGCTGCAGTGCAGAAGCGCATCGAGTGGGAGGTCGGACCGGTGGCCCTGATCGGCGGCGTCAACTATGCCACCTCAGCGTCGCCCTTCGAAGGGGTCGCCATCTCCGACCTCGAGGCCGGCAATCTTGCCGGGAACTTCCTCTACTCGCCGAGCCTGCTGTGGGTCGAGCACGCCGCCGACCCGCCGCAGGCCAACGAGGCGCGCTGGGCGGCGTGGCTTGCGCATCTGCGCACGATCGCCGATTCGCAGCGCCAGCCGCGGATGGTCAGCGTCCTGCCGGTCTACGACGACACGGTCAAGCGCCCGCAGGGCTTCGTCATCCCCCCGTCGATCGACGGGGTGCCGACCTACGAGCGGCAGTGGTGCCTGGCACGGCAGCTGCATCCTGACCTGGTGCTCGTGGCGACCTTCAACGAGTACTTCGAGGGCAGCGCCATCGAGCCATCGATCGAGTATGGTGATTCGCTGCTGCAGCAGACCGCGATGCACGGTGCGCTGTTGCGCGCTGACACACCACAAGGAGCTGTCAGCTGCGCGGGCCCGCGACTGGTCGGTGGATAGGCGCACCGGCACGCGCCAACCCTTATCTACCTCGACAGGGCATCATTGCGACTCTGCGTATTCCCTGCGGTGGCCTCTGGTCCCAAAGGGGGGAAAGGAGATGGCGATCCAGCGGGTGATCATCCGCGCCGATTCGCACAAGCAGGCGGAGCTGGCGCGGCGGCTCCATGCGGTCGCGACCGACTGCGGGGTGCGCGTGCAACCCTTGCATGCGACCTCCGTGGCGGCGGAGTTCCTCTGCCAGGGCGCGCTGTCCAACCTGGGAAACCTGCAGTCGACCGTGGAGGGCCTCCCGTTGGGGGTCTCGGTGCTCGCCGGCAGCGCACCGGTGCCACGGTATCCGCTGACGGGGAGCGAGCCGCTGCCCGCAGGGGCACCCTCGGTGGTGTTCACCTCGACGCTCGAGCCGCTGGGCTGGGAGCTCTCCCAGCTGCAGGAGGGCGCCCGTGGCCGCAGCAGGCGTTCGGAGGGCAGTGAGACGGCCCTGTCGGTACGGCAGGTCGAGACGCGCCTGGCGGCCAGCCCGCACGAACCGCTCGCGCCCGAACGGGACCGCCCCCGCGGCCCTGGTCCGAGCCAGGGGGACGAGGAGGACTTCTCCTCCCCCCACTTCGACGATGACCCGTTGACGCTCTGAGCGCCGACCGGACAGAGCCCTTATGGGCCTGCTCCCGGTGGCACACCGATGGCGCCGCCGTCGGGGCCCCTGATCCAGGTCGGCAGCACCCTCGGGCGCCCGCCAGAGCGGCCGACTCCCCGCAAGGAGTTCGTCGGGATCCCGCCCGATGACGCCGCCTTCCGGTGGTGGCTCGAGTTCGACTGCCCGCCGCGGCGGCAGCAGCCATGGGCGCGGCTGTTGCTCTCGGGAGATGCGCTGCGGACCAGCCGCAGCCTGGTCGGGCACGCCGACCTCGACCCTGCCGAGCATCGGCAGCTGCAGCAGAGGGCGGAGCTGGCGCAGCAGCAGGCTGCCGACTGCGCGCCCTGCCCGGCGAACCTCTTTGCCCACAGCACCGGCACCCCCTCGCCGATCGGCTGTAGCGGGGCGATCGCTTATCCGCTGTCGGCTGCCGCCGACCAGGCCCTAGCGCTGAGCATCGAGTTCGTCCTGCGGCAACGCCTCGGTGGCCCGGCGGTGGCGTTGCTGTCGCTGATCCTCGACAACCAGCTGCGTCCCGAGCGCATCGCCCACCTGCGTCACCAGACCGCGCCACGATTCTTCGAGAGTGCGCAACCCTTGGAGCTGGCGTTGTCGACGACCGTCGGCGACGTGGCGCTGACCACGGACCACCTGTGGGAGGTGCTTTTGGGATTCCGCGTCGACCCGCGTTACGCCGCAGCAGCCTACGTCCCCTACTTCGACCTGCTCGAAGGGGCGCTGGCCGCGGCCCCGCACGAGGTGGTCGGGCCGCTGCGTGACGACCGCACCGTCGTCGGGCTGCGCTTCCTGGGCAATGCCTATCGCCTGGCCGCTGCGCTGAAGGTGGATGTGGTCACGCTGCTCTGAGGGAGCGCCGCTACCGCGCCTCGTTGCGCCACAGCTGCGGCCACAGCTCGAGGCTGACCATCTGTCCGCGTGCGAGGCTCGGCGTGCCCGGCGGCATCTGGATGATGCCCTCGCTCTGGAGGAACCCCCAGTAGTCGCCGACGGAGCGCTCCAGCGGTTGGAGCGACCCCTCTTGGGTGCGCCGAGCGAGGATCAGCTGGTGCACCCCCGGCTCGGCACGCAGGGGTGCGGCCAGCGGTGCCAGCAGCGACTGGGGTTGCCAGGGCGGCATCCCACCGAGTGCACGCACCGCCGGTACCACCAGGACGCAGGCGATCAACGATGCGGCCGCGGGGTGGCCGGGCAGGCCCACCAGCGGAACGGAGGTGCCACCGCCCGCCCGGAGGGTCCCCAGCAGCGTCGAGGCGCCCGGCCGCACCGCCAGCCCGTGGGCCAGGCTGCTGCCAAGTGCCCCCACCGCGGTGCCGACATGGTCGCGCCGCGATCGTCCGCTGCCGCCGATGGTCACGACCAGATCGGCTCGCGCAGCGACGTCGAGCAATGCGGCCTCGACGGCCGGCAGCTCGTCGGGGATCGGCGGGTGCACCTGGCTTTCCCCACCGCCGAGGCTGGTCACCAGTGCGTCGAGGGCGTAGACGTTGGACCCGAACACCTGTCCTGGCCCCAGCGTGCTGCCCAGCGCCACCAGCTCATCGCCCGTGGGCATCAGTGCCACCTGCGGGCGGCGCACCACGTGAAGGGCAGGCCAGCCGCAGCTGGCGAGCACGCCCACGAGCGCGGGGGTGACGACCGTCCCCGGCTGCGCAAGGGGGGCGCCCTTGCGCACGAGGTCGTCAGCGGGTGCGACGAACTCTCCCCGCTGGGGCGGCTGCACGATCACCGCGACGGGCTCTCCCTGCGGGGGCAGCGGGGCACCCAGCCGCTCGTGGGGGATGACGCAGTCGGTCCCAGGCGGGAGCATCGCACCGGTGGTGACCTCGATGGCGGTGCCGCGGGCGACACCGGCGGAGGGGAGGGCACCGGCGTAGGCTGCACCCCGTAACGGCAGCACCACCGGCGACGATTCCGTGGCGGCCGCCGCATCGGCAGCGGTGAGCGCCACCCCATCCATGCGACTCCGCACGAACCCTGGCTGGTCGGCAGGAGCCTCCAGGCTCACCGAAACGACGCGGCCGAGCGCCCGTCGCAGGGGCACGAGCTCACTGGAAGTCAGTCGCGGGCAGGCGCCGAGGAGCAGCTGCAGGGCCGCCGACAACGGGGTGCGCGCCTGCGTCGGGGGAAGGGGCGCCAGGGCGGCTAGCCTCCGGCGGGCTCGCCCTTGTCCTTGCGCTCGACGCGCACGTCGGTGATCCTGCAATGGGGATAGGTGCCGTCGGCGGCCTTCTCGAGGGGCTTGACCATGTCCCACACCGTCAGCAACGCGGCGCACACGCCCGAGAGCGCCTCCATCTCGACGCCGGTGGTGTAGGTCGCCGAGACGGTCACGCGCACCAGCAGCCCCTTGGGGTCCGGTTGCAGCTCCACCTGCGTCCCGCTGATCGGGATCGGGTGGCACAGCGGGATCAGCTGCGGCGTGTTCTTGACCGCCATCGTCGCCGCCACCGCCGCGGTGGTGCGCACGTCTCCCTTGGGGACCGTGCCCTCGAGCACCGCCGTGCGCGTCTGCGGTTGCAGGGCGATCCTGCCCGAAGCGACCGCCACGCGCCGGAGGGCAGGCTTGTGCCCGACCTCGACCATGTGGGCATGCATCGGCGGCGTGCGGCGCTTAGGGGTGGGGATGGCGCACCTCCTTCCAGGTGCCACCGGCGCCCGTGACCTCCTTCTTCCAGATCGGGACCTCCTCCTTGAGCCGGTCGATCAGCCACCGTGCGGCGGCGAAGCCCTCCTCGCGGTGGCCAGCAGCGACGGCGACGGCGACGATGTTCTCCCCCACCTGCAGCCGACCCGTGCGGTGCGCCAGCCGGGCGTCGATGAGGTCGGGGAAGGTCGCCTTGGCGCGGTCGATCAGCTCCTCCATCTTGTCGAGGGCCATCGGCTGGTAGGCCTCGAAGTCGAGGAAGGCGACCTGCCCCTGCTCCGAGGTGGGGCGCACCGTGCCCAAGAAGGAGACGACGCACCCGCCACCGGCGGGACGCAGTCCGGCCGCCAAGGCATCGAGGGAGAGGTCGGCGGGGCCGATGAAGGCGCGCGGCCTGCCTGCGGCTGCCTGAGGGGTCGAGGTCTGTGCCGCGATCATGGGAGCTCCGGAGCTGGCAATGCGGCGGGCCGATGCCGTGTTGGCAGGAGCGCAAGCGACTCCGCCCCAGGCAGTGCCATGGGCAGGTTGTGGGGCATCCAATAGGGCACCCGCGACGCGATCAGCCGTTCGACGAGCTGCCGCACCTGTGCGTCGGTCGCACCGGCACGGATGGGGCTGAGCACGTCGATCAGTCCCTGGTCGACGAAGAGGCAGGGCTTGAGCAGCCCATCGGCGGTCAGGCGGATGCGGGTGCAGGCCCCGCAGAAGGTGGGGTTGTGCATCGGGCGGACCACCTCGACGTGGACGAGCCCCCCTGCCGGTGCGGGCAGGGTGTAGACCTTGCGCCGGTGGAAGGCGCGCTCGCGCACCTCGCTGGCCCGGCGAGCGAAGCGCTCCTCGACGGGTCCGAGGTCGTAGAAGTAGCGTTGGTAGAGCTGGGTGCTGATCCCGTGGCGGTCGGTGTGGATCTCGATGAGCTGGAGCATCACGGCGTGTGCGGCGCAGAAGGTGAGCATCTCCTCGATCTGGTCGTGGTTGACGTCGCGCATGACGACCATGTTGATCTTGAGGCGCTGCAGCCCCGCGGTCTTGGCGGCCGCGATGCCCGCGAGCACCTGGTCCATCAGGTCATGTCCGGTGACCCCTTGGAACTGCACCGCCTCGGGGGTGTCCAGCGAGAGGTTGAGGCGCGAGAGGCCGGCGTCGACGAGCCCCTGGGCGTACCGTGGCAGCAGCACGCCGTTGGTGGTCATCGACACCTCTGGCACCAACGGGGCGATGGCAGCGACGACCTCGATGATGTCCTTGCGGATGAGGGGTTCACCACCGGTGAGCTTGACGCCGCGCACCCCGCAGCAGACGGCGGCGCGCACCACCGTAGCGATCTCGTCGGGGGTGATGTCGGTCGTAGCGAGGTCCTGGCCCTCGTTGTGGCAATAGAAGCAGGCGAGGTTGCAGCGCTTGGTGACGCTGATGCGCAGGTTGGTGGTGGGCCTGCCGTAGGGGTCTTCCATCGGCACGCCCGCCTCCGATGGACCTACGCTCCGGCGATATAAGCATCTGGTCGTCTGCTTCGCTCCAGCCTCCCGGGTGGGGAGTCGGCCCCTCTGACCAAGAGGGGATCGCGCATCCCTCCCCTGCATGCCGGGGGGCGATGGAGGGATACCCGGGGACGATCCTGCAAAGTCGCCACGAGGGTGCCAAAGCGGCAGGGCTGACGGAGGTCGCCCCCGAGCGTCGGGGAGGATGGCCTTGGGAGACGGTGACGTGCCCGTCGACGTCGGAGACCTCGCCTTCGCAAGAGACGTGGGACTTCTCGACCTCGCGGCCCTCCTCGGTGACGATGTCCCGCGAGGTCCGGGAGGGGACCTTCAGCTCGACCGTCTGGGCCACGTGCTCCTTGCCATCGACCAGCACCCGCCACGTGAAGGGCGTGTCGCCTGCCGTGGTGGTGAACCGCAGACGGAGGATCGCCACGAAGCGAGGAGGCTGCATCGCGACCCTGAGGCTTGCGGCATCGCCCAAGAGTGCGGATGTCGCGGTCGCGCGCGGGTCGTCATGCCTACCAATGGCTTCAAGTACGCCCGCCGGCAGTTTTTGCCTCATGGCGCGTGCGTCAGCGCTGTTCCCGTGCGCCCTGCTCCTGCTCCTGCCACCCCTGTTGGTGCTGGCGCCCTCGGTGGCTGCGACACCCATCCCCGACGCGCTCGTGACGATAGATGTCGACCCGATGAGCCCACCGACGCAGGAGGTCACCGTCGATCCCGACAGTTCGGGGGTGGCGACCTTCGGCACGACCGTGCACGTGAGCAAGCCCGCCCTTGGGACGTTGACGCTGACCATCCACGGCGAGGTCGCGGGCAAGGACTGGCGCGCCCAAACCGACCCTACCAGCGCCAACATCACCGGCGTCGGGGGCAACGTCCCCGTCACCCTGAGTGTGACGGTGCCGGCCGGGACCAGCTCCGAAGCCGTCGCCCAGGCCTCGGTCGTCGCCGAGTTCGAGTACTTCACCATGCACGGGAGCTCCTCCGCCGCAGGCGAGATCACCCTCGCCAGGACCTTTGGCCTGACCGCCAGCGGTGTCGCCAAGGGTGGGGACCGCAGCAGCGGCCTGCAGGGCGAGATCACCATCAACAACACGGGCAACGGGGTGGACAGCTTCGTCCTGAGCGTGCCCAACTTCGGCACCTATCGACCCAAGGGCGTGCAACTGACCAAGGACCAGCTGGCGACGTCGCAGGCCGTCGGACCGGGCAAGAGCACGGTCCTCGCGTTCACCCTGCCGGTGGAGAAGAGTGCACCGGCCGGCGAGGTGACCATCACCTTCGGCCTCGTCTCTGTGGCAGCGGCCAAGGTCGAGCAGGGCTCGACCAAGGAGGTCACGCTCACGTGGAAGCTTGCGGCCGCGACGCCGCTGGAGCAGCTCAACGACATCATCCCGTTGCAGACCCTCTATGCCATCATCGGCGTCGTCATCGTGCTGAGCATCCTCGGGGTGGCGCTGCGCGTCCGCGGGCGGCGCAAGCGCGACCGGCTCCGCAAGCGTGCCGCCGCACGGGCTGCTGCCGCGATGGCGCAGCCCAAGGAACTCGACGACTGAACCGTCGCCCGTCCCGCGATGCAGGCTCCCACAAAGGTCAAATAGCCGCCTCCCGTGGACGCCTTCTGCGAGGCAGCGACGATGGCCGACGAGGACCAGAACCGCGATTACAAGGCCGAGTGGATGCGCGAGCGCGAGCGACTGGCGAAGCTGTGGGCGGCCTTCGAGTCGCAGGAACGCGAGCTGCGCTCGCTCAAGGACCGCATCGAGGGCGCCGAGCGGACCATCGCCGACAAGGACCGCCTGATCGTCTCGCTCAAGGACCTGGTCGAGGCCCGGGACCGCTCCAACCGCAACTACGAGCTCGAGCTCATCCCGCTGCGCAACGCGCGTGCCGAGGTCGCCCCCAAGATCGAGGCGCTCACGCGCGAGCTGCAGATCGAGAAGGAGCGCTTCGCCAAGCTCTTCGGATTGGCTGAGGACCTCGACGAGGAGCTGCGCCGCCGCCAGCGTGAGATCGAGGTGCGCGACGAATGGTTCCGCACCAACGTCGGCGTGCTGCGCCGCATGGATGCGGCGATCCAGGAGCGCGAGCGGATGCTCAGCGAGCTGCGCCACCGCGAGTACCGGCCGGCCTACAAGGCCACCCTCGAGCGCCTGGGGCGCGATGAGGAGGGCCCAGCGCCCGAACTGAGCCGCACCCCCTGAGGGCGCGCCTCACTCTCCGGCCTTCTTGCCCGCGCGCTGGACGATCCGGCTGTGGGCCGGACCACCCAGCCCTGCGCGGCGCAAGGACATCTTGCCGGCAGCGTAGCCGCCCATGCCGCAGAGCAGCCGCAGCAGTGACCAGACCGTCACTCGGTTGGCGAACATCCTCTGCGGTTGGTAGGAGCCCCACAGCCGTCCGTGCTTGAGGGTCAGCTGCTTGCGGCCGTAGCCGTTCCAGAAGGCCTGCTTGCAGAAGGCGAACGTATGCTCACGCGCCCGCGCGTGGACCATCGCCTGCGGGACGAAGCGCAAGGTCGCTCCGGTCTCGACGGCCCGAAAGTTGAGGTCGACGTCCTCGGCGGTCATGAACCAGGTGTCGAATCCTCCCAGGCGCCGGAACAGCTCCGTGCGGTAGGCGAGGTTGCAGCTTGGATAGGTGATGTCGACCCCCTTGTGCTCGACCGAGACGCGCCCCAGCCCGACGAACCCCGAGAAGCCGCTGTAGTGGGTCTGGCCAGCGACCACCTCGGCCTGCTCCAGGCCGCCGCGCAGCTGCGCCAGCCACTGGGGGTCAGCGACGCAGTCGCCGTCGATGAAGGCCAGAGCCTCTCCATGGGCCATCCGTGCGGCGGCGTTGCGACCGGCACCGCGGCTGCCGGCGGCGGGGAACCACCGGAGCTGGGGGGTCTGCATCGCGTACCGCTGCAGGGTCTCGACGGTGCCGTCGGTCGAACCGGCGTCGGTGATCACGATCTCGAAGGGGGGTTGCTGCGCCAGCAGGCTCTCGAGCAGTGGCCCGATGTGGGCGCCTTCGTTGCGCACCGTCACGATGACACTGATGCGCAGGGGCGCGGCCGCCAGTGGGGTCTACCCCCCTGTGGCCTCGCGGGAGTCGGCGTCGGTCCGTACCGCTCGCAGGGCGAAGAGGGCCGCCAGCATCGCGGCGGCAAGCAGGCCCAGGCCAAAGCCGTAGAGCAGGCCCAGCGCCTTGTCGACCCCCAGATACGTGTACAGTGGCGAGAGGTAGGTCACGGCGATCGCCAAGGGGATGACGAGCAGTGCAAAGAGGAACAGGCCGACCCGGAAGGCCTGTAGGAAGGTGAGCGGTTCCTCACCGGCGCGGCGCCGCATCGAGCGCCGCTTGCGGGACTGCTCGTCACGCGCTTCGCGCCGTTCCGACTTGGTCAACTTGTTCTTGGCCATGTGAACCTGATGGATCGCCGCACGGCGGCGATGCGGGCGCTTCGAGAAACAAAGGTATATAAGAGCCTTTGGGGAACCCAATGCGCATGCTCGGAGGTCTGGTGCGCAACTCGCTCGGTGTGTTTCGCGGCGCCGATTTCCGCGTCCACCAGACCCTCAACAAGGGGATGGCCCCGACCTTCCTGATCTACCAGTGCACCGTCGGGTGCAACAGCCGCTGCTCCTTCTGCTCGATCTGGAAGCTCCCCGTCCACGACGAGCTCTCCGCCGACGAGCTCGATGAGCTCTTTGCCCAACCCTTCTGGGAGAAGCTGCGCTGGGTCAACCTCACCGGGGGCGAGCCCTTCAACCGCCGCGACTATCCGCAGGTCGCTGCCATCATGGCCAGGCGGCTGCCGTCGCTGGAGATGATCTCGACCCCCACCAATGGGTTTGCCACCGCATTGATCCTGCGCAAGGTCGAGGAGACCCTCCACGCCCTCGAGGGCAAGACCTTCCTGACCGTCAACGTCAGCATCGACAACATCGGCGTCAAGCACGACATCAGCCGCGGCATCCCCGGCGGCTATGACAAGTCGCTGGCGACGCTGCGGGGCCTCAAGGCGCTCGAGGCCTCCTGGCCCAACCTCGATGTCGGGGCCGAGACGGTGATCACCTCGGCCAACATCGACGACCTCGACCACATCTACCAGACGTTGGGCGAGGTGACCGACCACATCAACTTCACGCCGGTGGTCATCTCGGCGTCGGAGTACTACAAGGAGCAGGACGCCTCGCTGGGGCTGGTCACGGGCCACGTCGAGAAGATGGCGGCGTTCTTCGCCAAGCTGCAGCTCAAGGAGCCGGCCTACGCCTACTACTGGTCCAAGGTCCTCGAGATCAAGCGCGGCGAGGGGCGCTCCTACCCCTGCCTGGGGGGCTACAAGACGGTCTACCTCGACGCCCACGGCAACGTCTACCCGTGCCTCGTGGCGCCACGCCACTTCCACATGGGCAACGTCCGCTCCACGCCCGTCGAGGCCATCTGGTTCGGCGAACAGGGCGACCACGTGCGGCAACGGATCAAGGACTACGACTTCTGCAACGTCTGCACCAACAACTGCGACATCGTCAACAACCTCAAGGAGGAGGTCATCGACTTCGCCGCCTACATGGGCGCCCACCCTCAGGTCCTCGAGGCCCTGCTGCACCAGGTCTCTGAGGGCAAGATGGCCAACTACCTCTAGCGCGCCGCGCTCACACCGAGGGGTGCTCGCGCCCCTGGGCCAGCAGCTGCACACAGGCCGCGATCCTCCGTTCGCGCGTCTGCTCCTGCTTGGCAGCGGTCACCCACTGCACCCATCCCTTGCGCGCCTTGGGGGTGATCGCTGCGAACTGGCGCTTGGCCGCGACGGAGGCATCGATGGCGCGCCGCAACGCCGGTAGGACCCGCACGGGGACCATCTCCGTGGCGACGCTCAGTGAAAAGGACGCCTGCTCACCGGTCTCGACCTTGCACCGCTGCGCATCGCGCTGTCGATCTGCAACCGATGGGAGCCCGCACCGTTTAGGAAGACCGAGCTGCGGAACGCACAGCCGTTGATGGTCCCGCGCACCGCCACGCGGCCGCGCGCACCCCACGCATCGCTGGCCTCCTTGGGGAGGTCGACGAAGGTCCAGCCCTTGCCCTCCCTGGGGGACCATAACGTCGCGACGAAGCGGATCGGCGCCCTGGGCAACGCTCGCCCTCCCCTGCACCCCTCGCGGCTGCTCCCGTAGCGGTGGCCGTTCGTATGGGACCGAGGGCACGAACGTCGCGGAATGTTGATAGGGTTCCCATTGTGATGGTTGGGGAAGTATGCCGCCTTCAGCCGTGAAGACGATTCGGGACGTTCTCTACTGGCAGTACGCCAAGATCATCGCGCAGTCGGCGGGACTTGGGAAGACGCGCTACCCCTTCATCATGGATCGTTTCAAGAAGCTGCAAGGTGGACAGATCAATTGGTCTGGATCCATCCACGAGTACATCCGAGAGCGTGAGCAGCCCAATCGCTGCCTCTTCTGTGACGCCGACCAGGACCTCTCCTACGACCATCTCGTGCCAAGGAGCCGGGGCGGACCTGATATCCCGGACAATGTGGTGATGGCCTGTCGGTCCTGCAATTCCTCCAAGGGTGCCAAAGGCTTGTTCGAGTGGGTGCAGCTTGGAGGGAAGGACGGTCTGCCACCAATCGCCGAGGGCAAGTACCTCAAGCTGCTCTACGGCCTCCACGAGGAGCATGGGACCCTCGATGCCGGCCGCGACGACCTGGGCCGCCTTTGCGATGGATGCGAGGTCGGTCATCTCTGTGGGGAGAGGACCCTGACGGTCTACTGCCTCGAGAGCATCCTCTCCCGGTCCTCCTAGGTCTGGCTCGTTCCTCGTGATGGATCCGCCGGCCCCAACCCTCCCGAGGGCTCAGGCGAGCGCTCGGCTCCTCCTTCGGTGGGGGCTCGGGTCGGTTCCCGCGGCTGAGGGACCGTGCCCTCAGCATGCGAGCGGTCTCCCTGGTGGTGGCTGTGCAGCATACCGCGCAGGATTGCCTCCACCAAGGGCACCCAACGGCAATAGCCTACGACGTGTCGTGTAGGAACAGTTGTTTTCTCACGATATATCGTAAGGTATATAGGTGTCGAACACGAGGATATCCTGATGGATGGCCAGGCACTTCTCTCAGCGCTGGCCCCCACGAACCTGTGGGGAACGCCTCCACCTCTGGGGACTGCGCGCCCTGCCTACATCAAGACCCTGCGCGAAGCGTTGGCGGCGGATGTGGCCATCGGCATCAAGGGGGTGCGCCGCGGGGGCAAGACCACCATCGCCCTGCAACTGCTCGCAGCACTCACGGCCGATGGATCCACCACAGCCGAGCGGACTTGCTACGTCAACCTCGAGGACCCGCGCCTGCCGCTGCATCAGGGTGCGTCGCTGCTCGACGACCTGGTCACCGCCCTCAGAGCCCACATCAGCCCCGACGGCCCGAGCCATCTCGTCCTCGACGAGGTGCACCGGCTCCCAGGTTGGGAGCGGTGGGTCAGGACCCGTCTGCAGCAGCAACCGATGATGAGGATTATCGTCACGGGCTCCTCCAGTCATCTGCTCTCAAGGGAGCTCGGAACCGTGCTGACCGGTCGGCACCTGGATGTCGAGGTGTTCCCCCTGAGCTTTGCTGAGTACCTCAGGTTCACCCGTCCCGGATTGATGCAGCCCCTTGCTGACCCCGAGGGGGTGCTGGCCGCCAGCCAGGCCTACCTCGTAGGGTCCTCCTTCCCGCAGGTCGTGTTGACCAAGGGGGAGGTCCTGCAACAGCGGTTGCTCCATCAGCTCTACCGGGACGTCCTGACCCACGATGTCGCCCGACGCTACAACATCAAGGAGATCGACAAGCTCGAGGACACCGCCACCCAATTGCTGGCCACGGTGCCGGGTCCGGTGACCCTCAGCGGGCTGCGCAGGGCAGTCCGCGGCCAGGTCTCACTCGATAGCGTCTCGCGCTACTGCAGATACCTCGAAGAACCGTACCTCGTCTCCTTCGTCTCGACCTACTCGAAGCGCGCACGCACGCGGGCGAACCTCCCTCGCAAGGTGTACGCCATCGACAACGGCCTCCTGGGCGCGGTGGTCCACCGGTTCCGCTCAGAGCAGGGACTGTTGCTCGAGAATGCCGTGTTCTTGGAACTGCGACGCCGAGGGTACGAGGTGTTCCGCTTCCACGGCAAGCGCGAGGTCGATTTCCTCCTGTGGCAAGGGACCGAGCCACTGGCCCTCATCAATGCCTGTGTGGAGGTGAAGGATCCGCAGACCCGTTTGCGTGAGATCGAGGGGTTGCGTGAGGCGATGTTGCACTTCGGCTTGGACGAAGGGCTCATCGTGACCCTTGCGACGGGTGAGGAGGTGGAGGTCACCGAAGGTAGGATCCGCCTGGTCCCCTTCCATCAGTTCGCACTCGAGCAGGGGTGGCGCTGAAGGGTGCGGTCCGAGATCTGTCACCGCTCAGCCATTTGGAGGACGCTAGAGAACTTTTCCACATCCCCAGAGGGGCACTTGGCGATTTGGAAATCAAAAAGAGGATTGACTTAGCGATTACCAAAGGCACCATCCATGATGAAGGGAACGGCCTCATCTCGTTTAACTTCAAGACTCATGGCAAGAACATGAAGGTTTTCGTGGTTCATGATCCTCTGAACCCACTTAACAACAACGGCCAAATTGTGACCTTCCAGTTTGACACATTATGAAAAGGCAATGCTCATGAGATGCTACACTTCCATCGCCAACATTCCTGGCCTTGTCAAGGCCGTCGTGAGGGAGATTCAGTATAGCTATCTTCCAGCCATGAGGGAGCTCCCGACAGGCGAATTCATCGAAAGCAGAACCTACACGACGGGCTTCCTGAGGTTTCGGGTAGGGACAAAAGATGTTTGGGCATACGATATGCGCAGGAATTACCTACACCACTCGATCCTAGAGGGAGATGTATTCTTAACGCAATTCGTGACCAATGTGTTTCCGGTAATCAAAATCCCTGCGGTGGACACACAGGTGCAGTTTCCCGCGGGTATTCTTCATACGGGACTTGCCGTGGGTGTGCTCTCGAAAAGGCCCCCGCTGCTCCAAATAGATCTAGGGTTTCCCGCGATTGGAGAAGCAATTCGACTCGATGAGTTTCCGGAACCTCTTCCCGAAGAATGGAACCAGGTCGGAACTCGGTCGAAGATCCTGTTTCAGCTCTTAGAACAAGTTGGCCTAAGCTGTAGTGACTGCAACAGCATATCCCCCGCTTTTCTCTTGGGTCGAAGGACAGAGATAGATTTTGGAATAGGCAATTGGGTCAACATCTGTCGTTGCGAGCATGTGGAGGACAATCCAACGACATTCGGCAATCGCGATTGCCCCAGATGTCGCGCGAGGATTTCCAGGATCAAGACCATACGGCCTGTGGTCGAGGGACTCACATGCTCTGCATGCGGTTCATCTCAACTCCAGATCATCTATGATGCGGACCGGTTGATTCGGCTGCCGCCTGATGGCACCCAATAACGTGGGAAATCGCTCACACTCCCATCCCCACCACCACCGCCCCCGCAAAGAGCCCCACCGCAGCCAGCGCCCCCAGCCCCGCGCGCACCCCACGCATCGCTGGCCTCCTTGGGGAGGTCGACGAAGGTCCAGCCCTTGCCCTCCATGGGGGACCACAACGTCGCGACGAAGCGGATCGGCGCCCTGGGCAACGCTCGCCCTCCCCTGCACTCCTCGCGGCTGCTCCCGTAGCGGTGGCCGTTCGTATGGTATCGAGGATATGGAGCTCTCGAAACCTCCATCTACATGCAATCGACGCCCGGGTTCTATGGCTCCCCCCCTGCAGGGTTCACCTTCGAGCCCTACGAAGAGGCATTCCTCGCTAGAAAGCGGTTCGATTCGGAAGGCCACGAGGCCTTCCAAAGGACGTTCGTTCGGGATGTTATTGTAGCATTTCACGACGCGCACGAGGCTGACGCCGTCAGGCTCGCGAGCTTCACTAGCTCCCCACTAATGATCGAGCTCGCTTCCTTCAGCAAGAGGGGCCTCTACTACCAGCCTGTACCACCGCCATGTCTCCATGGAGGATCTCATCGCGAAGCTGGGCCTGGATGACCCGGAGTGAGGCATGCCAGGATGTCCACCCCCAAGGACTGTTCGGGGAGGACAGTACGGAGTATCACTTATATACATAAGTTACCTAATAGGTAACTATGCCGAGACCGCTGCCGGGCTTCGCTCAGAAGGCATACGCGATCCTGTGGTGTCGGTTCCGCGCCCAGGCCTTTGGCGTCGACCACCTTCGGTGGTATCTCTCCACCCCGATGGTGAAGAAGACCCTCCATGTCCTCGAGCAGGGCGGCTGGATCGAGCGCAAGGATCGAGGCCAGTACGCGTGCGTGCCGCCGGAGCTTGTGTTCGCTGAGATGGTCCGTCTTCGCGTGCCCGAGCTCCTCAGCACCGCCGGTCGTCCGTACGCCTACGCCGCTGCCAGTGCAGTCGAGATCTGGACCGACTTCACGTACTTGCAGCGGAGCTGGGAGCATTCGCCCTACTTCGTGTCAGTCCTGCACGGCGATGTGGAGTCCTGGAAAGAGGTGCTCCGGAAAGAGAGGGTCCGGGTCTTCGTCGAGAGTGCGGCCCCGGCTTTGGGGGAGTTCGTGGTCCTCCTGCCCCAGCACTCGCTGGAGGTCGTCACCCACGAGGGCATGCCCGTGGTCCCACTGGCTGAGGTAATCGCCTTCTGTGAGCGCCACGTCGGGACCTTCGAGTACACGCTTGCCTACCTCACTGTGAAGTTCGGTGTCCACAGCGACGCGACACTTGACCCACGGGTCATGGAGGAGGCGCGGGCTCATGCGACCTAAGGAGCAGGAGCAGGCGATCCTCGCGACGCTGGCCCGGTTGCCACGGGAGGGCTTGGTCCTCATCGGTGGCTATGCCGTCAACGTCTACGTGCCTCCAAGGTTCTCCATCGATTGCGACCTCGTCGTCCTTGGGAAGGTCGCTTCGGTCCGAGCCAAGCTCGAGACGGATGGGTTCCTGGAACAGGCCGAGGGTGAGGTCCCCTACGGGAGCTATCTGCGCATGGTCCATCCCACGCAGGGGGCGTCCTTCGACCTCATGGTGGGTTCGGTCCTCGACCGCCAGTCAGGCATCCACTTCGATCGGGGCTACTTCGAGCGGTATGCGCACCGGCGTACCATCGTGGGGCGGGTCTCGATGGACCGTGTCCGGATGAAGGTGGTCGATCCCGAGCTCCTCTTCGCCCTCAAGTTCGTCGTCGGCAGGCGACAGGACCTCCGTGACCTGTTCATGCTCGGAGGCACAGATCTCGGATGGTCGCTCATCGAGAAGATCCTTCGGGAACGGTGTTCGCCAAGCCTGCTCCATGCCACGATCGCGCAGTTGCGCTGGGGCGTGGAGGCACCAGCGTTTCGCAATAGTCTCCAAGGAAGCTTTGGCAAGCTCCCGGATTCCCAATTCGAACGCTGCAGCGCGGGGCTCCTCGGCGGCCTTGGGTCGCTCGAAGAACAGATACCGGCGTCGACTCAAGACCAAGCCCCTTCAGCGAAGGGCCCGCGTGCCAGAATGCGGATGTCATGAGCGATGTGCTTGGCCATGATCTCGTTGTGCCGACTGACCTTCGTGCGGCACCGTAGCCGCTCGCCGAACCGTCCCTTCGTCACCGAAAACGCCGTCTCGACAAGCGATCGTCGACCGGTCAGCGATTTGATCCGGTTGGTCCAGCGAAGCGAGACGTCGACCAACTTCTGGCACGCCGATTCGGGCGTGGTCACCCATCTGGCGTTGGACGTGATGTCGTGCAGTGGTGTCGCCCCAGCGTCGCGTACGACGTGCAAGCACGGATCGCCGCTGTACGCTGCGTCAGCGAGAGTGCGACGGACCTTGACGTTGGGAGGCAAACCGGTGAACACCTCTTCGAACGCCTGGGAGTCGTGCACCCTCGCTTTGGTGACCACAGAGTTGAGGTACAG
>JAHFTX010000020.1:2659-49976 GCA_023265395.1 Thermoplasmata archaeon | reverse complement strand
TCGATGCAAGCGCGACTTCCCAGAGCGGGATGGCGATCGAGCACGCAGTGCAGTTCTCCTTCACCACCCGCACCGTCGCGACCGATGAACGCCCTACGATACTCTCCCAGCTGCCCACGCCTAACAGCCACACCAACGTCCCATTGGTCGCGTTCACCTTCGACAAGACCATGGACAAGACCTCGGTCGAGTCTGCCTTCGCCCTCAGTCCTGCTGTCGAGGGGATCGTTCGCTGGGAAGGTCAGCGCTTCGAGTTCACGCCCAGCGAGGGGGGCCTGGTCGACGGTACCTCTTACACCATCACCCTCGGACCGTCCGCGCGCACGCTCAGCGGCGTACCCCTCGCCTCCGCTTCGGTGGCCACCTTCGTCTATGATAGCACCGCCCCTGGGCCGGTCGTCGCTGACCTTGCTGATGCGAGCGAGCTACAGCAGGATCACCTGACCCTCGCGCTGCGGTTCTCGGAGCCCATCGAGCGCTCCTCTGTCGTCTCGGGGCTGACCCTCGTGCCGGTCCCCCCGGAGGCGGCACGCCTGCGGTGGGACGATGATCAGCATCTTGCCATCGAGATGCCGCGCCTCACCTTGGGGTCCACCTACAAGTTGGACGTCTCCGGGGCCCTTGACCAGGCTGGGAATGCCCAAGAACACTTCACCCTCACGTTTTCGGTGTATGCCCAGCCGCGCGCGCGGCTCAACGGGACCGAGCTAGAAGCTGGTCAGGGGCTCGAGTTCATCTTCTCGCGGCCGATGGACAAGCCCGCCACCGAGGGAGCGATCCACGTCAACCCGGCCGTGTCTCGGCCGGTCTTCGCGTGGGACTCGACGGGGACGCGCCTGGCGGTCTTCCCCGAGGGGTCCGGCCTTGATGCAGGCACCTATCAGGTGATCGTCGGCACCGAGGCGACCGATGTCCAAGGGCATCCGCTGGCCGAGCCCTACTCCCGTGACGTGGTGGTGCTTCCCGTGCTCGGAGGCACCTCGCCCAACGGCGGCTTCGCCCCGGCGCCGGATCTCGTGGTCGCGCTGCCCCTGGCAGGCCTCCTGGCGATCGTCGCCATCATCGGAGTCGTGCTCAATCCCTACTTCCAGAGCCGTGCCGAGGCTCGTCGGCGCGTGCGCGGAGAGACCACCGCCGTCGAGAGCTACGGCTTGGTCCAACGGGGCTACCTTCTGGTGCTCGGGATGCTCGATGCGCGGTTCCGCCTGCGCTATCTGTTCTTCCGCAAGACGCCGACCCAGACGGAGATCCTCAAGAACATCAATCGGCAGATGCCCCGGACACACACCGAGAAGTACAACCTCAAGACAATCTGGTACTGGTACCCCCTCTACTGCCTCGGTGGCATCTCTTTCGTCGCCTTCATCCTCCTCGTGATCACCGGGATCTTCCTGGGCTTCTACTACGTCCCCAAGGGCGAGGGGATTCCCTCTGACGCCTACAGCTCGATGCAGCTGATCATGACCAAGGTGCCATTCGGTTACGTCATGCGGTCGTTGCACCACTGGGCGGCTCACTTCATGGTCGCCGCGGTGTTCTTGCACATGTGCCGTGTCTACTTCGTGGGCGCCTACAAGAATCCCCGCGAGCTCAACTGGCTGCTCGGCGCGGTGCTGCTGCTGCTGACGATCGGTCTGGGCTACACCGGCTATCTCCTGCCGTGGGACCAATTGGCCTTCGGCGCCGGGACGATCGGTATCGAGATGACCCGCTCGACGCCGGTGATCGGCGATGTCGCCGCTACGCTGGTCTTCGGTGGGGTCGAGCTCTCCGGACTGACCGTGCTGCGGATGTACTGGCTGCATGTCTTCATCCTCCCGATCCTTGGGGTCGGGCTGATGGTGCTGCACATGGTCATCGTCTGGTTGCAGGGGGTCGCGGAGCCGCACTGACGCGGCTGCGCCGGGGCATCGGATGTCGCCGACCGAGGGATCTCATCCGCCCCAGCACGGGGCGCAGCGGCCGCGCTGCGTCGCATCTTCGTCGAAAAGGGAAGTCTTAAGTGGGCTCGATTGGAGGGCCGGGTGAGATTCGATGCAGATTCGCAAGCCCGGGCTCGCACTGTTGGCGACCTCCAGCGGGGTCTTCACCTTGCTGCTGACCTTCTTCATGGCCTTCCGTGGGACGGAGGACCTCCATGAGGCGCTGCACTCGCTGTACACCTTCTGGCTCCTGCCCAGCTGGTGGGAGGGGGGGGTGTTCTTCCTCTACACCGACCTGGTGCTCGCCGACGTCCTGGTCAAGGCGCTGGTCCTCAGTGTCGTCATCGCCTTCGTCGCGCTCGAGTCCTTCCACCGCGGGATGAATCCCATCCTGTGGTCGGTCCTGATGGCACTGGGGATATTCTCGTTCGCCGCCTCCTTCATCATGCTCTGGCTCTTCGCAGCGGCTGCGGCAGCCAACCCGATCCTCCCCTCGGTGGCCAAGCCGCGCCAGGGCTTCCTGCGACGCACCTGGTCACTGACGATGGCCTACCTCCACCAGCGCCATGAGCTGGACTCGCTCGAGGACGAGTCGGTCGAGGAGCAGGGCAATGTCGAGGGTGCTCACATCACCAACGAGTTGTTCCGCGACGCCAGCATGATCCTGTTCTTCATGGCGGTCCTCTTCTTCGTCTCGTCGCTGCTGCCTCCACCCCTGCACACGCCTGCCGACCCCTACGTCCAAGCGGGGTGGATCCTCCCCGACTGGTACCTGCTGTGGTCATACGGGCTGCTCAAGCTCGGGGGCTTCCTCGGCTCGCAGACCTTCCCCCTCCCGCTGGGACTGGGCGATGTCCAGGTCAACGCCCTCTTCTGGGGCTCCCAGCTGAGTGGCGTGTTCATGATCGTCCTGTTCGTGTTGCCGCTGATCGACAAGGGTGGCGCGCGCCGGCCGATCATGAACCCCATTCAGGCCTCACTGGGGCTCGGCTACCTCGTCTTTGCGACGGCCCTGACCGTCTATGCGTTCAACATGATCTGGCTCTACTACTTCCCCTTCATCACCGACGCGATGCTGCGATTCATCGTCATCGTCCCCCCCTTCGTGGCCACCGGCACCGCCTATGCCGCCCTGCGCAACAAGGGCAGCAAGGGCGGGTACGAGTACGAGATGAACCTCTGCTACCAGTGCGACCTGTGCGAGGACGTCTGCCCGATCACCAAGGTCGAGGCTGGTCCCAACCCCGATGGCGTCGACACCCGCAACTCCAACCTCAACCTCGTCTACAACATCTGGCAGGGACGGCACGACGGGGTCGCCATGGGCAGCTGCCTCAGCTGCGATGCCTGCTCGCAGGTCTGCCCCCAAGACAAGGAGTACTCGCCCTATGTCCTGGCGCAGCGCACCGATGTCGAATGGTACGACCGCACGCAGATCCCTCACCAGGTGCTCTCGCACGTCCTGGAGGCCGAACTCGAGGAGACGGACCCGACGGCCGCCGTGGTGCTCCCAAGCGAGATGGTCGCGGGCAAGGACAAGATCGCCTACTATCCTGGCTGCGTCGACTACTACGACATGGAGATGAAGTTCTCACATGAGAACTCGGGTGCCGCGCGCCACGGCCAGATCGCCGACGCCGCCCTGCGGGTGATGAAGCACGTCGGTCTCAACCCCGTCTACCTCGACCGCGCAGTGTTCAAGTGCTGTGGTCATGACCAACTCTGGCAGGGACGCACGAAGGCCTTTGAGGAGTTCCGCCGCTATAACCTCCAACTCTTCGAGCAGAGCGGCCTCGACATCATCGTGTGCACGTGCGCCGAGTGCACACGGGCCTTCAAGATCGACTACAACCTCCAAGAGACGCTCGGGATCCGGGTGATGCACTTCTCCGAGTTCATGAACGAATTCGACCAGCGCTTGCAGTTCAAGAAGGACCTCCCCACCACCACCGTCACCTATCACGACCCCTGCCGCCTCAGCCGCCACCTGGGGATCATCAACGAGCCGCGAAACCTCATCCACCAGGTCCCCTCGACGCGGATGGTCGAGATGGAACGCAGCCGCGAGAACAGCATGTGCTGTGGCATCTCGTCGATGATGTATTGCAACGAGCGGACCAAGGCGATCCGCACCGAGCGTGTCGAGGAAGCCATGGCAACAGGAGCGCAGGTGATGTTGCTGGGTTGCCCCAAGTGCTACACCCATTTCGAGTGCCTCAAGCACGAGGACTGGATCAAGGGCGAGCCGGACAGGCACAGCATCCAGTTCAAGGACCTCGCCGTCTTCTTGGCCGAGCGGATCGACGAGGCCGCGCCACCGTCGCTCGCACCCGCGCCGACGAGCGCGGAGCTGCGGGACCGCACGGTGACGCACGTCACCAGCTCCTCGCGGCCCATCTCGGGACCGCCACCGGCCTCCAAGCGGTTGGCCTGGTCCTTTGGGCGCGCCAACGCGGTCTCCGATGGTGCCAAGGAGGCCTAGATGCCCGTCAAGGCTGGCTCACCAACGGTCGAGTTGCAGCACGAACGTGCCTCGAGCCGGAGCGTCGCCAAAGAGGTGTACAAGAAGCACCGCAAGGGCTACGCCAGCGACTTCTCCATCGGCAAGGATTTCCAGGCCTTCGTCTACGATGAGAAGTGCATCGGTTGCACCCAGTGCGTCGACTCCTGTCCGGTCGATGCCATCCAGATGATTCCGTCCTTGATCACCCTGCGTTCGCGCACGATCAAGAGTTGGAAGTCCTTCATCATCGAGCCCGCCTGTGTGGGCTGCCGCAAGTGTGCGGTCGACTGCCCCGTCAACGCGATCGCGATGCTCGATCGCGACCCCGGCTGGAAGGAGCGCAACGATTCCTACCTCGCCAAGAAGAAGAAGGACGAGGAACGCCGAAAGGCCGAGCTCGAGTCCCGGCAGGCGGCGATTGCCGATGGTTCCTATTTCCTGCAGAAGGAGAGCAGTCTCGCGGGTATCGGCGGTGGCGACACTTCCGCCGCGGCCGTCGGCGTGACAGAGGTGGGAGCATCGGATGGCATCGCCACTGCCGCGGCGGGTGCTGCAGCAGGGGCCGACGACGATCGGATCTGGCCGGTCTACAATGTCGGCAAGTGCACGGGCCAGAAGGCCTGCGCCGAAGCGTGCCCCACCGGGACGATCTCCTTGGGGACCTTCGACCGCGGAGAGCTCCCGACCTTCACCCTCGAGACGTGCATCAACTGCAGCGCCTGCGCAGACTCGTGCCCCACCGGTGCGATCGAGATGCTCAAGGGACGGCCCAAAGTCGATGCCGCCCACGTCTTGAGCTGAGTGCGATGCGGCAGAGATTAGGAACAGTCCACCGGTGATTCCTCGTGCCTGCGCATGAACGTCCACCCCCTCCGGAGCCCCCCAAGGGGAAGCGGAAGGTCGGGCACGTCGACCTCGGCGGACGTCAGCAGGCCGCGCTCGAAGCGCATCGACAGCGAGAGGCATTGCTCGAGAAGGCCGTCCATAAGCGCGCATCGAAGATGCAACGCGAGATGAGCGACATCCGCATCAACGTCCCGATGTGGAAGAAGGCGATCCTCTTCTCCAAGGTCTCTGCGGTCGCCTTCGTCGCCGTGGGACTGGAGGCGCTGACCACCTGGCGAGACCCCCTGTTGGCATTGGTCTTCTTCGCCGTCGGGGCGCTGATCGTGATCATCCCCGTTCGGGTCGCTGCTCCTGAAGGCTCAGAGTAAGTGTCACGGCCTCGTACCATCTAGCCGACCTCCCTTCAGTCGAGATTGCCATCGACGGGAAGGTCCGTCGGTCCGTCTGACGGAATCAAGACTTCCGCAGCCGAAAAGCGTTAAGCCCCACCTTGCAAACTCAAGCATTACTCGTCTGATTTCGTCGAGGTCTCAACGAAAACCCCTAATACTTGCCACGGTGGCTTCAGACCATGGCCATCGAAGGCACCCCTCGCGAGGCTGGGCCTGAGGATTGTGACCTGATGGAACGCTGGGGCACCAAGGACCTCAAGCTGCTTCCCCTCGACCTGATGGACATCCGAATCCTCTGTCTGCTCAAGCAGAACAGCCGCCGCACCAACTCGGAGGTCGCCCAACTCCTTGGCTCCACCGAAGCGACGATCCGCCGGCGCATCCAGCGGCTGATCCACAAGAACATCATCACCGGGTTCTCGACCTACATCAACTACCCGATGATGGAGAACACCGTCAAGGCCTATGTGCAGGTCGAAGCTCGTCAGGACGCGTTGCCTGCAGTCGTCGAGACCGTCAGTCGCCACAAGCGGATTGTCGCCGTCTACCGGGTGACCGGTAAGGCCAATCTGCTCCTCGTGGGGCTTTTCACGTCGATGGCAGACCTGCAGTCGTTCATCGACGAGTACCTCAAGATGGACGGGGTGGTCGAGACGGCGACCCAGATCGTCATGAGCGCTCCCAAGGGCGTCCCCTGGACCGGGCTCTGAGCCTCAGCGGCGCGCCCGTGGCCGAGCGGGCTTCTGCCTGGCGCGCGGTGATCGGCCCTGGGGACTGCCGCGCGCTCGGGCCGGTAGCTCCGATGGTCCCCCTGGACGCGCAGGCGGGAATGCGAGGCTGAGCAGGATCGCCGCCAGCAGCAGCCCAAGGACCACTAGGAGCGAGACGTGGATCGGGATGATCAACAGCTGGGTTCCTTCGAGGACCATCTTCGCCCCGATGAACACCAGGATCACCGCCAACATCTGCTTGAGGTAGGCGAACTTCGTCAGTGCGCTCGCGAGCACGAAGTAGAGCGACCGTAATCCGAGTATGGCCAGGATGTTGCTGGTGTAGATGACGAAGGAGTCACGACTGACAGCGACCACCGCGGGGACGCTGTCGATCGCAAAGAGCAGGTCCGCACCTTCGATCAGGAGGAGGCACAGGAACAACGGGGTGACGTACCGCTTGCCGTCGATCCGCACGAAGAACGACTCTCCATGGAACTGCCGGGTGGTGCGCAGATGGCGCAGCAGTTTCAGCAACGGGTGGGTCGCGACATCCATGACACCTTCGTGCTCCCGGGCAAATCGGTAGCCGGTGAAGATGAGGAACGCGCCAAAGAGGTAGAGCGCGGGCTCGAAGCTCTCGACGATCCACAGCCCTCCCAACAGGAAGACCCCCCGCATCACCAACGCCGAGAGGATCCCCCAGAAGAGCACCTTGTGTTGCAGGTGCAAGGGGACCTTGAAGTAGGCGAAGATGACCGCGAAGACGAAGAGGTTGTCCACTGAGAGCAGCTTCTCGATCGTGTAGGCCGCGAGGAACTCCAGGGGCGGGTCGCCATGCTCTGCAGTGGCGGGCATCTTCAGGTAGAGGAAGACTGCAAACCCCATGGATAGGGCGATCCAGAACGCCGACCACACCAGGGCTTCGCGTCCCCCGATGGCGTGGGGCCGGCGGTTGGCGATTCCAAGGTCGATGGCCAGTAGCCCAAGGACCAGCCCGAGGAATCCCCCCCAGAGGATCAGTTCCGCCATGGCCTGCTCTCTCCCTGCTCTCACGAAGGAACTAACGAAGGGGTCACTCGCCAACGCGTTTCATCCCCTTAAGGGGAAGCGACTGGCCCTTGTGCGGCCTTGGGGATGCCCAGGGGCTTCCGTCGGTCGTCAGCCGTGCGGAGGACCCGTCGACTTTTTCATGGACCCCCCCATGCGGGTGCGGCACCGCGCGCCCCGGCTGATGGTCCCCCGATGAGTCAACCCCCCGCGTTCGTCGCCCCCCGGGTGGTGCTGATCGACCACACCAAGGACCCCGACCTCGTCTGCGCTGCCGCAGCGAAGATCTGCTATGAGCCTGAGGAGTGGCAGCGCGAGAGCGGCAAGTTCCTCGATTTCGAGGGCATGCTCGCCTGGCTGCGCGATGAGCGGCCGGACCACGTCGCGAAGGTCCTTCGATTCGCCCTGGGCCAGGAGCCGCCGCACGAGAGCATCGTCGAGCACGCGCACTTCACCTTCTACTTCGAGGGGGTCAGTCGCTCACTCCTGGCACAGCTGACCCGGCACCGGATTGCCAGCTACACCATTCAGAGCCAGCGCTACGTCGACCTCCAGGATGCGACCTTCGTCACCCCACCGGCGATTGCCCGTAACCCACAGGCGGCGGCGGAGTACGCCAAGGTGATGGAGGAGATCTGGCACTCCTACGATCGGCTCCGCGCGCTCAAGGTCGGCAAGCAGGACGCCCGCTACGTGCTGCCCAACGCTTGCACCACCCGGGGGGTCGTCACCTTCAACGCCCGCAGCCTGCTCAACTTCTTCGACCTGCGTCTTGACCGCCACGCACAATGGGAGATCCGCTACCTTGCCAACGAGATGCTGCGGCTGGTCAAGCCCGTGGCGGCCCTGCTCTTCGAACGGGTCGAGGTGCTGCCGGTGGAGGCGATCATCGCCCAGCCCGGATCCATCGCGACCGGCGACGAGTCGTGAGGGGCTAGACCGGCGAGTTGGGACTCATCCGCTTGCCACCGCCGACCACCTTCTGGTCGGCGCGGAGCCGCTTGACGTCCTGGGGTACCGGGGCACCCTCGAAGGTCGAGGCTTGCGGGCGGTCCTCGACTTGGTCGAGCACCCGGTTGAGCAGGTCGGTCTTGAGGTCGGCCAGCTCCTGCCACCCTTCGTTGCGGTCGTCACGGTCGATGTCGACCTCGTAGCAGGTGACCTTCTCGATGTTGACGAGCACGCCAGGCACCCCCAGGCGCTCGAACTCGTCGCGGTGCTTGGCGTAGAAGGGCTCGCAACAGGCACCGACATAGGCGGTCGCCCCGTGGGCCTTCATGGCCGCCAGCGTCGAGCCGAAGTGCTCGGCATTGCACAGCGTCACCGCGGCCATCCCCTTGGCCGCTGCACGCGCGTAGCCCACACCCGTCGTGCACCCCCCACAGGCCGTGCAGTCGAGGGTGAACCGCAGCTCGCAATCGAGCGCCTTGGTGCAGAAGGGCATCAGGAGCACATCGGCCTTGCGGACGGCACCGAGGGTCTCCTCGCGGGCTTGCTGCGGGCGGGCGGGAACCACCCAGAGGTCGTTGGCCTGTGCAGGGGCGATCCCCCACTCGGCGGCGACCTGGACCCGCTCGACGGCGGCCCGCAGCGCTGCCTGCAGGTGCCAGAGGGGAATCCCCTGCAGGTGGATGCCTTCGCTCTGGGCGATTCGGGAGACCGCTAGATCGAGAGACGCCTCGTCGAGTTCGCAGCCCTCGAGACGCTGCGCCAGGGTCGCAAGGGCTCCCACAGGGTGGCTTGGCGCATCGGTGGCGATCTGGATGCTGGTGAGATGTCGGCCACCCTCATCGAGGCGGACGTTGGTCCAGAGGAATCCGCCGTCGGTCTTGTAGAGGGACCGCAACGTCTGCTCACCTTGCGGCATCTCGACCCTGCGGACCCATGCGGGTGCACCGAACCGGGCGACCGCGGCGCGAAATCGTGCACCCTCGAGCACGGCCCCATCCCCCGATTGCGGGGTAGCATCAAGAGCCGTGCAGAGGGCTCGGTGAATCGTATCGGCGATCTGCTGGAGGTCGACGGGGGAGGTGCTCCCGGTGGAGAGGTCGGTCCAGCGCTGCGCGACCACGGTCGTGTCCTTGTGCGGCATCTTCTCGGCCGGCGCGCGAAGGCAATCGACGAGCCGTTGGGCATCGAAGCGCGATTGCAGCATCCCCTCGAGGAGGAGCACGCCGCGCGAAGAGGTCGACCAGAGGCACCCGATCCGCCGCCCTTGGGTACTGAGCCATGTCCCTTCGGTGGTGACTGCCGTCAGACCAAGCAACTCCAAGGCGGTGCAGAGCGCGCCGCTGATGGAGGCGACGTGGGAGTCGATCTGCTCGCTCGCCAAGGGGCCCCTCCCGGCTCCGACGATGACGGAGAAGAGCACCTGACCCGGACCAACGAGGACGGCCCCACCGCCGGTCATGCGTCGTGCCAGCTCGATCTGCTGGGCCAGAGCGTGGCGTTCCCGCACCTCGAGGTCGATCGGTTGATCGAAACCGACGATCGCAGCGTCCTTAGGGCATAGCCAGAACAACACGCAATCAGGGCCCGTCCCTTCTGCGCGCGCGTGGAGCAGCGCCTCGCTGGCGGCGACGAAGGCCGCTGCAGTCCCCTGGTGGATACCAAAGGTCGCCAGAGGTACGTGCACTCCAACGGTTGCGGCAGAGGTTGCGGCGACAGCCATCCGTCGGTTCACGGGGCGGGTTTGCCATAAAGACTTGTCCGACGCGCTGTCACACGGCACACCGATGGGCATGCGCATCGCGCAAACCTCATCCTCCGTTCGGGGGTTGGGCCACCGTGCCCCCGACCGCCGCCCACGATCAAGGGCTGCTCTGCGCTCTGCTATCGGCGGCCGGCGGGTCCGTCTATCAGGCCAAGCGCCTCGAGGTCGGCGCCTACGCACTCAGCACCGGAGCAGCTCCCCGCAACGATGGGGTGCCGCTGTCGCACCCGCTCAGCTTCCGTTTCGAGAAGGTCTCACACGCAGCGATGGCCGATGATCGGCTGCGGGACACCATCGATTACCTGATCTTCCATCGCTTGTGGACGGAGACGGTCGAGGAGCCCGTTGGCCGCGAGGGCCTGCTGCACGGCAGGATCCATCTGACCCACCAAGGACAGGTCCTCGCTGATGCGACCATGGGGCGCCTTCGCACCCGCGATCGTCGGTCCGTGGGGGAGGTCGGAGCGAGTCTGCGTGACCCTTCGGTGCAGGTGGGCGATCTGCTGCAGGTCTACGGCTGTGGCTGGCTCGCCTCCGTGGATGGGGTGGTCGACCAGGTGCTTGGCCGATCAAGCTCCATCCGCGCGCACCCCCGCCGCGGTGCGGTGCTCGGGAGCTACGTCTTGGTGCTCCCGTGGAGACCTGACCAACCTGCGCTCGAGCGGATCTCCAAAGCGATCCCGTTCCTGCTGCGCGACACGCACAGCGCCCTGGAATTGGAGGGCGCCGTCGGTCTACAGCCCCACCAGCTATCGGCCCGGTTCACTGTGGTGTGGGACCTCCTCGACGACTACCGCCCCTCGAGCGGGCGGATCCTCGCGCTCGAGCGATTGCGTGACGCGCTGGTGGAGCAACGATTGGTCGCGCACTTGAGCATCGGCAGTCGAGGATATCTTCAATGGCAGCTGCGCGCACCCGCCGGCGCTCCACCTCTGCGGCTGCGCAGCCCATGGGCATGGCAGATCGCCGAGGAGGCGACGCTCCATTCTCTGGGGCGCGCCCCCCCCCTGATCGCCCTCCTGCGAACAGCCCCGCGCGAGGGGACCGACCACCTCCGCTCCGGCCAGCTGGTCGCTCGTGCCTGGCCCAGGGGTTTCGTCCGCGGAATCGATCGCTCCGTGACCATCAGGCACCTTCGGCACGTGCTGCACCGCTGGGTCCCCAAGGCAGCCTTCCTGGCCGACCCTCGCGGCTGCGCTGGCATCCAGGGCTCCTCCTACGCAAGGGAGGAACTCATCGGACACTTCGCGCAGCGCGCTATGGCGCTTGGAGCCTCAGCTTCGACGCAGCGCTCGTTGCGCTCCCTTGGAGGGCTTTCGGACGGCCGCAACGTTCGCGCGCTCTAGTGCCCTGAGCAGGGGGATGAGCATCTGCCGGACCCCGATGCCGGGGATCTGCGGACTGCTGCGGTCCCAGAATGCCTCGACGCGGGACCGGACTTCGTCGGCCGTCGCCGGGCTTGCGGTAAGTGCCGCCTCAAGGTCGGGGATGACGCGCGGCGGATAGGCGAAGAAGTCCCCGGTGATGGAGACGTATCGGATCCGGTTGCGACGCCGGTCGAGGCTCAGCCGTACATGGATCAGGCCACCGTCGGCGCGATGCCGCGCCTCGGCACTCCCCGCCATCCCGGCTGGAAGAGACACACGATGCACCCACTCCGTCGCGGCGAAGGTGGGGAGGGCCCGCCGCAGGGCAGTGCGCTCCCAGCCACTGAGGCCCGCCGGGACGAGTTCCACCCCGATGGCCTCTGCCAATCGGGAGGCGACCTTGGCCTTGAGTTCCGACATCAGGGGGGTCGTGCCCAGCTCGAACTCCAAGGAGGTGATCCGATCCTTGGCATGGAGCAAGCCCTTCTCCTGTAACTTGGCCGCCGGCACCCGAAGGCAGCGCATCATGCGCTCGACATCGGAACGCACCAGGAGGGTCCCCTGGAAGAGGAACACCCCCGTCTCCTCGGTGCCGCCGGTGCCGCTGATCTTCTTGCCGTTGACCTCGAGGTCGTTGAGTGGTCGGAAACGCGCAGGGACTCCCCAGTCGTTGAGGGCCCGCGCCACCGCCCCCCCGAGGGTCGCATAGAGGTCCTCGACGCGCGTGGGCAGCCCGGCCTCGCCACGTGCGGCGCACACCTCCCAGCCGAGTTGGCTCTGGTCAAGATAGATCGTCCCCCCACCGGTCAGTCGCCGACCGATGACGATACCCTCGGCGGAACAGAACCCTTCCTCGACCTCCACTTCCACCGCCTGGTGATAGCCGACCAGGCAACACTCCTGCGAGAACTGCAACAGGCGCAGGGTCGAGGGACCACCTCGAAGCCGCGATCGTATCAGGACATGGTCGAGAGCAACGTTCTCCGCCGCAGTTCGCGCCCCGCTGTCGAGAAACCGCCAGGTCGGGGACACGCTGTCCCCTCCACGGGAGGGCAGAAAAGCCCTACGCTCGCCGCTGCCGTGCGAGACGCCGAGGAAACGACGTCTCTTGCTCATGGGCCAGGACCTCCTCGCAGTCGTCCAACGGGGCGAACCAGATTCGCCCGTCGAGGACGGGATCAGATGCAGGCGCCTCCGTTGGACTGGCCGGCGGTGCCCCCTGCAGGAGGCGGAGGGCATCGCCCCTGCCGATCCCCAGCCCCCCAGCGGCAAGGCCACCAACGACCACCACGATCAGGCCGGCAGCGCGGTCGCGCAGGCCTGCCGCTCGAGCGTGCTGGAGCATGGACTCTTCCGCCCTCGGGGAGGGTGCCGGCCTCCGTTCTTGCGGGGATCAGGGTCCCCTCGTCGCTCTGCGCGGCGATAATGGCGCAGGTAGGCCAGCACGGCTGGGGAATTAGTGGGAGTCGTCCAGCGCATTGGCCAGCAGGGGGATGGACCGGTCGTACCGGTAGGAGATGTTGCTATGGGTGTCGTCGAACTCCTCGTAGATGTGCGGGACCCGCAGCACCTCAAGGGCTGCGTGCAGGGCCCGCGCACCCCAATGGAGGTTGAATTGGTCCTTGCTTCCGCAGTCGATGAAGACGGCTGCAAGCTGCCGAAGGGCATCAGCATGCTGGGCGACGATCCGCACGGGATCATGACGCAGCCACCGCTGCCACACGTCGTCTCGGAATGCGCCGGTCTGAATATCGAAAGGAAGGGCGATCCCGAGTTCTTCAGAGGGTTCGGGGGAGTAGTGGGCAGCCATCCCCAGGGTGTTGAGCGCCGCGAAGTCCTCCGACCGTCGACGGTTGGGTTGAGCCCAGAACTCCTTGAGCCACGCGGCCGTGCCCCCCGCCTTCTGAAAAGAGTCCATCGCCTTGGGGAAATCCCCCATGTAACAGTACTCGAACCCCATGTCGCCCGAGTGGCATGCCAGCGCCGAGAACACCTCGGGATGGCGCATCCCCTGGATGATCGACCCATAGCCGCCCGAGGACTTGCCCCAGATGCCCCGTCGCCCGCAACGGTGCTTGGTCTCCACGAACGGGAGGACCTCCTGCAGGAGATAGTCCTCGTAGCGACCCAATGCCAGGGAGTTGATGTACTGGCTCCCGCCGACCCGCGTGAAGCAGTCAGGCAGGGCGACGATGACCGGAGGGCACAGCTTGGTCAGGATCAGTCGATCGAGTCGGGCCTGGAGGTCCTCGGAGAGCGGATCGATGTTGAGCAACATCCTGCCGGTCCCCGTGTAGCCGACCAATCCGTAGAGCACCGGATAGCGTCGTGCGGGGTCGTAGCCCGGCGGCAGGTAGATCGCTAGATTCCGGGAGGTCGGGTCGCCCATCGGGTTGCCGCGGAGGACGGTACTCTCGAGGCGCTCGATCCGAACATCGCCATGGGCCATGTTGGACACACCGCGCAGACGACCACTTGAGGATTGTCCCCACTGCCCCTTGGCAGCGCGAGTGCTGCGAAGGGATAACCGTGGGGCCTGTCAGTCCTAAGAGTCTGGGAGGCCCTCGAGGGGATCCACTTCAGGGACTTCGGCGACAGGGAGACGTAGCCGCGCCGCTCTGGGGTTTCTGCATGGGCCCAGCCGGATTCGAACCGGCGATCGCCTCCATGTCAAGGAGGCGTCCTAACCAACTAGACCATGGGCCCGACAATGACGATGAGGGCCCGACGCAAGGAGGCAGGATAAACGTTTGCGGACGCGCCTTCAGCGTCCGTCCGGGATGGTCTCGGGGTCCTCGGGCGGAGGCTTACGCCGATCCAGCGCTGCGCGATAGGGTCCGACGGGTCCAGGGCCGGCTGGCGGTGATGGTTGGTGGCTCGGCTGGCCCTGCAGGGTGCCCTCAGGGGTTGGCTGGGCTGCTGGATCAGGAGACTGAGGCGGATAGGCGAGCGGCGCAGCAGCCACCCGTCGTGGCGGCCCGTAGCCCCAGGGCACGGTCCCCCAAGGCTGTGCATAGGGGTTTCCGTAGTAGGGCGCAGGTGGTGGGTGCCACTGCCACCCAGGGGCCTGGTACGTGCCTGGTGCGGGCCAGGGCTGGGCGTGGTAGGCGGGCGGTGGTGGCCCCCAGTAGGGCTGCCGCGCGGACATCTGCGCGGCGAGGATGGCCTGGTGCTGCTGTTGCGCCGCAACCACTGTTTGTTCCTGCCGTTGCTTATGACCCTCCGCCTCGACGCTGAGGGGCCCGGCGAACCCAGCCTCGAAGCCCGCGATGGTCACCTCGCCTGTCGGCGTCAACATCCCGCGGCCGATGAGGGCGGTACGCTCTTCACCCGCGGCGCCTTCGATCAACCAGCGCACCACGAGCACGATCGCGATGGGCATCAACAACATTGCGAGCAGGGCCACGGCGGGCTTGGAATCGAGCAGGGACGCACTCCCATTCCAGAGGCCATGGACCATCACCCCAGCGAGGAACGCTCCGACGACATATTCGAACCCGCGGCCGGTGCGAACGTATCGGGCATAGGTCAGGCCGATCAGGGCGGGGCCCAGGGCGTGGACTCCGATGCCCCCCAGCCCCCGCAATGGGGCAGTGATCGCCCACCCGACGGTGCCAAAGGTGAACAGGGCCGAGACCTCGAAGAAGAGGTTTTCGACCATCGCGAATCCCATGCCAGCAGAAACCCCGTAGATGATCCCATCAAGGTCCGAGTTGAGTTGCTTGCGCAGCGATGGCAAGATCAGCGGCTTGACGAACTCTTCGATGATGGGGGCGGCACCAGTCACCATCAGGACGCCCAACCCCGGGAGCGCAAAGCCGACGCCGAACTCGAGATACAAGGCGGGCACCGTCGAGAGCATCCCCCAGGTCAGCGCCTTGAGCACCAGCCGGGCGGGCTCGGGCGAATAGGTGTCCCGGCTGTAGACCCAACTTATCCACATCAGGCTAGGAAACGAGAAGGCGATGATGAAGGCAGGGACGAACAGCAGCACGAGCACGCCGCCGAGCAGCAGCGCGGCGAATCCGATCAGGACGGAGGCGATGAAGCCCCCAAGGAGGAACCCCGCTCCGGGGATGTCGAGCCGCTCCTGGAGCGTGCGGCCGCGAAGCCCGATGACGGGTCCGAGCACAGGGGGGGCGGCCGTAGGGGTCTGCGGCGCCGCAGGGCTTGGGGCGAGGTAGGGGTAGTATCCCTGGTGGTAGCGGTAGGCGTAGTACTGCTGCGGCGGCGCATAGTAGGTGGGGGTCGGCAATCCCTCCTGGCGCGAGAGGATGTACCACAGGATCAGTGCGCCAAGGGTGATCGGGATGATCGAGCCGCAGAGCACGACGCCGACGATGTCAGCGGCCTCCGAAGCGACCACGAGGATGAGCAGCAGGGGCAGGACGACCAGGCAGACTCCTGCGACCAGCGCGTAGATGCGCGCAAGGTCGCGCAGGGGGAACACGCTTGAGCCTCAGTCGAGGGGATATAAGAAATGCGCTGCGGACCGCCTCCGCGGCGGTCCGCAGTCCACAGGGGGGCGCCGGGCGACCAGCGCCCGGCGACTGACGATGGGGAACTACACTGGGACGTCGATGCCCAGTCGCTCGGTGAGTTCCTTGTAGCGGTTTCGGATGGTCACCTCAGTGACCCCGGCCTTGTCGGCGACCTCGCGCTGCGTCCGCCGTTCGTTGCAGAGGATCGAGGCGATGTAGATGGCTGCAGCGGCGACACCGGTCGGACCCCTGCCGGAAGTCAGCTCCCGCTCGTTGGCCATCTTGAGGATCTCCGCCGTCTTGGCCTTGACCTCGCCGCTGAGCTTGAGCTCCGAGCAGAAGCGGTTGATGTAGTCCTCCGGGGAGGTCGGCATCAGCTTGAGTTTGAGCTCGCGAGTCATGAAGCGGTAGGTGCGTCCGATCTCCTTGCGGCCCACCCGGCTGGCGGAGGCGATCTCGTCGAGCGTGCGCGGCACGTTGCACTGGCGGCAGGCGCCGTAGAGCGACGCAGCGACGACTCCTTCGATGGAGCGGCCGCGGATGAGGTTCTTGTTGACCGCCTTGCGGTAGATCAGGGCCGCGGTCTCGCGCACGTTGCGCGGCAACCCCATCCCAGAGGCCATCCGGTCGAGCTCCGAGAGGGCAAACGCCAGGTTGCGCTCCGTGGCGTTGCTCACCCGGATGCGTCGCTGCCACTTCCGCAGGCGGTAGAGCTGGGCGCGGTTGCGGGTGGGGATGGACTTGCCGTAGCTGTCCTTGTTCTTCCAGCCGATCTCCGTGCTCAGTCCCTTGTCATGGATCGTGTAGGTCATCGGGGCGCCGGTGCGTGAGCGCTTCTCGCCCTGCTCGGCATCGAAGGCTCGCCATTCCGGTCCCTGGTCGATGAAGTGTTCGTCGAGGACTAGGCCGCATTCCTCGCAGATCAGCTCGCCGCGGTCGTAGTCCCGGGTCACGTGGGTGCTCGAGCACTCCGGACACCGGGTGATCTCGTCAACTTCTCCCTTTCCTGTTGGCGCCATTCTTCCTTTCCCCCCCGTGGGTCGCACGGGTAATGACCTCCTCCCCGACCAGCCCCAGCAGGTCATCGCTCCCCAGCCCCGTCGGCTCGACCACCGCAAAGGGGCGAGCGACGGGACCGAGGACCGAGGTGACCCGGCCGATGGGCCGGTCCCCTGCCAAGACCGTTGCCCCGATGGGCCAAGCGTCGTCCGTGCGGACGAGCACCTTGCCAGCAGAGGTGATGGTCTCGACAGTTCCGGTAGGTGGTCCTGCCCCCGCCTGTTTCGGGGGCACGGAACCTATTTATACAGATATCCTATTTAAAAGTAGCGTTTTTGGTATATATACATACCTCAAATCCCAAATCGAATCTCAGGCCACGCCTTCAGGCTTCGATCGGCTCCAACGCGTGTTCCTCAAGACCATAAGCGCACCGAAAGGGTGTTGAACGAGTTGAAGGTCCTGTGCCCGATCGGCGGTCCGACCCTGAAAAGACTTTGCCCCTACCCACGGCGTTGAACGATGCATTCCAGCAGCTCTTCACGACGCCACAAGGGTCTTGACCGGGCGCTCTCCCGACATTGAAGGCCCTTTCGGCGCCTGTCGCCCGGGCCGCAACGATAATGACCGACCAAGCACGCTCATGGACCAGTGGCGCGGGACCCAGAGTTCGTCATCATCGTCCGCGACCAGATGCCAGTCTTGGTGGTCGTGCTCCTAGCCTTGGCTGCCTATGTTGGTACCATCGACAATCTGGTCGCAACGGGGCTCTGGGCGCTCTTGGTCATGGGGGGGGTCGTTGCTCTCTCTGTGGCTTTCCCCACCACCTGGCGCTACGGGTTGTGGCTCCTGGGCATCTATTCCCTGAGCTTTGTGGGGGCCCTGTTCTTCCTCGGGCGCGCCTGGTTGCACGGCAACAGCGGCATCGCCATGGGGAGTCTGCTCGAGGTCGCCAGCCTCTACATCGCGTACCACCTGGTGTTCCACATCAAGTCGGTCCGAGACCTCTCTGACCGCGGCTATACCCCCCTGGGGCTGTGGGCGTTGGGGGTGTGGCTGATCCTCGCCTTGAGCAACGTCGCCGCCCTGGGGTTCGTGCGCTTCGAGCAGGAGACGGGTTTCCCAGGCCTCTACCTGGCTGCAGAGGTGACGCTGGTGCTCTTGGTGGTGTACGTGCTGGGATTGCCAGAGCGGGCCTTCTTCACCAGCGGTGAGCAGGAGGTCGCTCGCTTCGATCCTTGGCAGCCCCTCAGCACGATGACCACGCGTACGGGGTCGACTGGCAACAGTGAAGGCCTTGGGGAGAGCAGCAGACGCTCCAGTGCCTCTCGCGAGGATGGTCAATTCCCGCAGGCAGGACTCAGCTCCTCGGAGGAGTGGGTCAGCTGCCCCCGTTGCGAGGGTGCCGCGCCCTTGCGGGCCCTACGTTGCCCGCGCTGCGGACGATTGGAGGAGGTCGCCACCTGTCGCGCCTGCGAGCGCATCGTCGCCCCCTGTCCCTCCTGCCGCGCTCCGACGACCCTGGGCAGGGGCACCTGCCCCTCGTGCAACGCTGCCGGGAGCCTCACGCTCTTCTGTGCCTCCTGCGGTCTCGACGAGCCGTTGCGCCGCTGGACCGGCACCGCTACACGAGGCTAGCGGATGGCGAAGGCACCGTAGCCGACCACTTCGTCCATCTCGACAATGTCGCCACTGGTGCTGTAGGCCAGCCGCTGTGCGGAGCTCGCTCCCATCAGCTTCGTGGCAGTCATCGTCGCCGCCGTCGGGCCATAGCCGCACATCGAGATGTCGTGCTCCGCGAGCGAAGCGTAGAGGCCATCGACGTCGAGGCATGCGATGCGTTCGAGGGCGAAGCGGTCTCGCCGAACCGCCTCTTCCTTGGGCAGATAGTGGCAGAAGTCGGTGCTCGCAATCACGATGGCGTCGCTCCCCTCGAGTGCGTGTGCGACCTCCTGCCCAAGCCGCACCGCCGAGCGTCGTTCCTGCGCCCTCAGCACGATGGGCACGATGGCGACCTCGTCTCCGAGGAGTGCTCCAAGGTGTTGCAGGAAGGGCACTTGGACCTCGACGCTATGCTCCTGCAGGTGAGCGTCGCGGTCGAAGCAGCACAGGTGCGGCCCGGGCCCTTCGACCAGATCGCGCGCGACATCGGCGGCGATCGGAGGGTCCCCAAGTGGCGTACGGTAGTAGTCGGGGCTGATCGAGGCGGAGGCCCCCAGGCCGGTGTGGTTGGGTCCGATCACCACGGCGAGCTGCGGAAGGCCGTCCCGTGCGAGGGCGGCATAGGCATGGGCCGCCGTCGGGGCGCTATAGAGGTATCCGGCATGCGGGACGACCAGACCCTTGAGCAGGCGTCTCCTCTCTGCGGTGGCTCCGGGCAAGGCGCCGGGTCCCAACCGATGGACGTACGCTCCCTCGATCTGCGCGCGCAGCTGGGTCGGGTCGGCGGCATAGAATGCACCCGCGACAGCAGGTCGCCGGATCGACCGGCCCAGACCGGCCACCGTGAGCACCTCAGAGGGTGGCTTCGTAGTCCTCGATGGTGAGGGTGTATTCCTCATCCTTCTGGATCTTGCCCGTGCCCTTGAGGACCTCTCGGGCGAGGAGCCAGTAGATGAGCCCCAGCGAGCGGCGCCCCTTGTTGTTGGCAGGGACGACGACATCGACGTAGCGCGTGTCGTTGTTGGCGTCGCAGAACCCCAGCACGGGGATGTTGACCGCCACGGCTTCCTTGAGTGCCTGGGCGTCGGCCGCTGGGTCGGTCACGAAGAGGAGCTTGGGTTCCCGAAAGTCGCGCAGCGAGGGATTGGTCAACGTCCCGGGGACGAAGCGTCCGGGCAGAGAATCGCAGCCAATCTGCTCGGAGAAGACCCTGGCAGGCTTCTGGGCGTACTGGCGGGCTGCGCAGACGAGGATATCCGATCCCTCGAACCGACTGAGGAACTTGGCGGCGACCTTCATCCGCTCATTGGTCTTCTTGATATCGAGGACATAGAGACCATCGTCGCGGACCTTGAAGATGAACTCCTTCATGTCCGCGCTTTTCTGCTGGGTGCCGATGTGGGCGCCATTGATCAGGTAGACGTCCTCGGGGATCAGGAAGTGTTCCTCGTCCCCCGAGGCCGGGTCCAGCTGCCGCGTGATCTCGGTCATGGGCCTGCCGCCCACGGGGACGGGGGTTAATTACCTTATGGTCGCATGCGAAGGGCCGCGGGAATCATCGTGGGGGCGCAAGAGGAGCTCCTCGATCCGCAAGAGCTCGTTGAGCTTGGCTGTCCGTTCGCCACCGACGGCGCCGGTCTTGATCGCCACCGCGCCGAAGGCGACCGCCAGGTGCGCGATCGTCGTATCCTCGGTCTCCCCACTGCGGTGCGAGAGCACGCAGGCGTACCCGGCCGCCTGGGCCACGCGCACTGTCCGAGCGGTGTCCGTGAGCGTCCCCACCTGGTTGGGCTTGATCAGGATGGCGTTGGCCGCCCCTTGGGCGATGCCCTGTTGGAGGCGCTCGACGTTGGTGACGAAGAGGTCGTCACCGATGACGAGGCAGTCGTCCCCGATCCGGTCCGTCAGCTCGGCGAAGCCGGTGAAGTCCCCCTCTTCGAGGGGATCCTCCACCGAGGCGATGTTGTGGCTCCGCACTGACTGCTCCACGAAGTCGCGCTGCGCAGAGGGGCGCAAGCTGCGCTTGCGGTACCGGTAGCGGCCATCGCGGAAGAACTCGGTGGCGGCGAAGTCCAGGGAGAGGGACATCGGGACCTTGGTCCGCCGAGAGGTCGTGGCGATGCACTTGCGCACCAGGCCCATCGCCACGTCGTCATCGAGCGGGGCGACCCACGCTCCCTCGTCGCCCTTGCCAAGGGCAGCGTTGGGGAACCTCTTGCGCAACGTCTCCTTGACCAACGCGTGCGCGCGGCCGTTGGCAAAGACGGTCGAAGAGGGCAGTCCCTGTGCGAGCGCCATGAACTCCTGGAGGATGGTCCCACCGACCGCATGGGCGCCGCCCCCCAGGAGGTTCCCCATCGGGTAGGGCAGGTGGTCCTCTCCCGCATGGGCGCCGCCGACGTAGCGGAAGAGCGGTTGACCAACCACCTCTGCGGCGGTCCGGGCGACCGCCAACGAGGTCGCCACGATGAGATTCCCACCGACGCGTCGCAAGTCATCCGTGCCATCGGCTGCACGCAGCTCTGCGTCGACGTCGGCCTGGCGCGTGCAGTCCATGCCCAGCAGCCGAGGGACGATCCGCCGGCGGAAGGAGAGGATGGCCGCATCGATCCCTTTCGAGGGAATCGCGACGACCTCGTAGGTGCCGGTGGAGGCCCCGCTGGGTGCCGCGGCACAGCCCGTCGCCCCATCGGCGCTGACGCAGACCTCGACAGTGGGATTGCCACGGCTGTCGAGGATCTTGCGGATGACGATGCGACCGATTCGCGCCATCTGGTCCCTCTGCAGCCTCGTGGCAAAGCCTCGAGGCCGCCGAAGCTACATCAAGCTGTGGCGTCGCAGCGGGGGATCGGCCCACCTCAATCGAGCTTGCGGCGCACTTCCATCGGGAGGACGCCTGCATGGTACTCGCGCATCGCCATCTCGATGGGATCCGTCTCGATTCCCTGGGGGTCCACCAGGACTGGAGCCCCCATGGTCAGCTGAAGCGCACGGGCGCCGATGATTCGGGCACGCTCGAAGCGGGTGTGGGCTTGCCCACCGCGCGCAATCGAGGCGGTGGCGCTGCCCCCCCGGACGGTCTGGACATGGAAGCTGTCCCCAGAGGGAGTCTTTGCGGGAGCCTTGGATACCATGGACACACCAGGCCACTGCGACCACCGGTACACCTTCATAAGCGTACCGGTCAGTGGGCGTGGCGAGGAAACGATGCGATTGCGTCAGATACTCAACCGCTACTCTTGGGATGCGGCCTGGCAACCCCATGCTGCTGAGGTCACGCTGGTCCTGCTGTATCGTGGAGCAACCGACGATCATGTGTCACTACCTCTGCGTGCCGTCAGCGTCGTCGGGCCGATGTTCCTCCAGGTCGAGAGGGCAGCAGGGCAAGACGTCGGCTTGCGTCCTCCAACCCATGATCACGGCCCTACCTTGGTGCCCCTGCATCGGGTCGTCGAGGTCTGGCAGGGGTCGCAGCTGCTCTGGCGCGCCTCTGAGCGACGACCCGGGTGGACCCAGGGGCGCAGGAAGGGCCGGCCCAAGGGTTCTTGACAAACCGCCACCATCGCGGCGGTCGTCCTATGTCGAGCCTGCACAGGAGTCTTGGTGCCCGCGGCCTCATCCTGGCATTCTTGGTTTGCCTCACCGCCTTTGGATTCCTTCCGATTGGTGTGACCGCGAACCTCCCACCGATCGCAGACGCCGGTGCGGATCAGACCGTCCGTCCGGGGGAACTCGTCTTCTTCGGCGCCGGGGGCAGCAGTGATCCCGATGGTGACCATCTGAGCTACAGTTGGGACTTCGATGCCTCCGATGGTCTTTCTCCCCAGAGCGTGCTGCTGGCTCCCACACACACCTATGCTGCCCCCGGCACCATGGTCGTGACGTTGACGGTCTCCGACGGCAGCGCCAACGCCACCGATACGGCCAAGGTCACCGTCATCGCCAACCGCGCCCCGGTGATCGCGTTGCCCGACCAGCTCGAACTGTATGTCGGCGAGCAACTCACCGACGTGCTGGACATGCGCAACGTCAGCGACCCCGACAACGACCCGCTGACGCTCGCGTGGGACTTCGACGACGACGGTGAGACCGACAGCAGCGACCGGGAGCCCGACCAACGATGGACGGCGGCGGGGACCTATCCTATCACGCTCTCAGCGACCGACGGACACGAGACCACCACCAAGCGGTTGACGATCGTGGTCATCTACGGTGAGGTGGTGCTCTCGGGGAACGGACCTCACCTCAAGTCGGGCCATCTGCTGCCGCACCGGAGCATCGCCTACGCCATCAAGGCGCAGGGCACGCAGCAGCTGACGGTCGCTTACCATGGCACCTCGGGATCGGGGGGGTTGGCGACCCTCTACCTCCTGCCCTCGGTGGGTTATCGCAACTACCGCGACGATGATCAGGTCACCTCGACGATCAGCCGTGGTTCGAGGTCCGATGTGGTCGACTTCGAGTACGAAGTGGAGCTGCCGAGCGCTGACACCTACTACGTCGTCATCCTCAACGGCGGTGACCACCAGCTCAACTTCACCCTTGGCGCGCGGCTGACCGGCGGCAGTCGGCCCACGCCCGGGATGGAGGCGCTGCCGACTCTTGCCTCGATCGTCCTGGCGGTGTGCTTCTGCGCTCTGCGCCGTCGCAGTGGCGGCGTGGCCGACTGAGCGCCCTCCCCGGCGACAAGGCCATATCCCGGCGACGCCCACGCTCCCACCGAGGGCTCTTGTGTCGCTGCCCCTGCCCGATGTCGCACACCATGGATGGCTCGAGGGGGTGCCCAAGGCGCTCTCGATCGAGCGTGCCATCCTCGTCGGTCACGGCCCGTTGCCGACGACAGGTCGCCTCATCAATGCGCTCGAGCAGAGTGCTGCGGGCTCCGGGACGGCGCTGATCGCCCTCGATGGCGCGGCCCGCACGTTGTTGCAACGCGGCAACGTCCCCGACTACATCATCGGGGACTTCGACAGCCTGGGAGACCCTTCGACGCTGGCATACCCCGAAGGACGCGAGCCGCCACAGCTGATCGCGGTCAAGGATGAGGGAATCAGCGACCTCGAGAAGGGGCTGGCGCTGGCCCATCACCTCGGCGCCAAGAACGTGATGATCGCTGCCACCTGGAGCCTCGACCGGCCCGACCACTCCATCGCTGCGGTGCTGCTGCTGCGGGCTGTCGATGACTGGTTCGAACGCCTGGCGATCGTCGGCGAGGAATGGTCGATCCATTGGATCGGCACCGGACGCAGCCGTCGCTTCGAGAGCTTCCCCGGGCAACGCATCAGCTTGCTCCCTGCTGGCCCCCTGGGGTCGGTGGTGACCGTCCAAGGGGTCCGCTGGCCATTGCAGGAGGCGCCGCTGAGCACTGGGACCCAAGGGATCTCCAATCGGTCGCTGGGCGACGAGGTGCACATCGAGGTCCACAGTGGCGGGGTGGTCTTGGTCAGTTTCGACCCGCAATGGAAGCCCTCCAACGACGGCCATGTGGTGGTCACCGATGACCGCGCATGAGGCCGATCGCCTCCGAAGAATGATTAAATACGCCCCTTCGCTTGGCGCAGCCTCGCCATCCCAATCTGCCCCGGTAGTGTAGTGGCCTATCATACGAGCCTGTCGAGCTCGTGACTCGGGTTCAAATCCCGGCCGGGGCGCTCCCTCTCCGCGCCGGGGTGGCACTCGGCCCCTGTTTCAACCGGGATGGACCACCGCGAAAGAGGGATCGGCCGCCGACACGTGCAGCGTCTGGGAATCGAGTCACCGATGGGGGAGCTCCGATGAAGGTCATCTCACTCTACAGCGGCGGCAAGGATAGCACTCGGGCCATCGAGATCGCGCTCTCGCAGGGCCACCACGTCTCGGCGGTGCTGGTGATGCACTCGGCCGAGCCCCATTCGCACATGTTCCACACGCCCACCATCGAACTGACGGCGCTGCAGGCACAAGCCATGGGCCTGCCCCTGCGCACCGCCGCCACCAGCGGGATCGAGGGAGCGGAGCTGGACGACCTCGAAGCTGCTCTCGCTCTCGCGCAGGATGTGCTGGGGATCGAGGGCGTCGTCAGCGGCGCACTCCGGAGCCGCTATCAGAAGGACCGCATCGATCGCCTCTGCGCGAAGCGTGGGTTGGCATCGATCGCCCCGTTGTGGGGGATCGACGCGCTGACCCACATCCGAGACCTGATCGCACGCCGCTACTCCATCCTCTTCACGGCCGTCGCCAGCGAGGGGCTCGATGCCACCTGGCTGGGCCGCACCCTCGACGAGCAGGCGCTCGAGCACCTGCAACAGCTCCATGCACGGACCGGCCTCAACCTCGACGGTGAAGGCGGCGAGTACGAGACGCTGGTGCTCTGGGCTCCGATGTTCCGCCAGCGGCTGCAGGTCCGTCTGCGACCGCAGATGGGGCCGCGCAGCGGTCGAGTGGTCGTCGAGGAGGCATCGCTGGTGCCCGTCGTCCACGAGGGGAGGTGAGGAGTGTGTTCTCCTGGTGGTCGCAGCCCTGGGCGGTGCGCACCGCACTGTTGGTCGGTGGGTGTTACCTCGTGGCATTGCGCGCTTGGGCGAGCTGGTATCAGCGGCGCGCTGCACCAAGAGACACCACGCGAGTCGATGGGGTCAACCGCTTGGCGCAGCTTGCACTGATCCCTCTGCTCCTGCTGATAGCCTTGGAGGCCCTGTTCCCCACGTTCCTGGGGCAGCTTCCCTTGGGCATGCTCACTCTGACCCCCGAGGTCGAAGGGCTGTTGGTCCTGCTCGGAGGGATCGCCGGAGGGGCGGGGCTGGTCGTTCTCTCCTGGGCCCACCAGGCGCTGGGAGTCCATTTCTCCCTCGAGGTGCAACTCAAGGAGGGCCATCGATTGGTCCAACGGGGCCCCTATCGCTACGTTCGGAACCCGATCTACTCGGGTGCACTGCTCCTGACCTTTGGTGCCGCGATCATGCTCCGCTCCCCGCTGCTGTTGGTGCTGTGCTTCCCCTTTGGGTACGGCTTGCAGCGGATGGCGGCGGCGGAGGTGGTGCTGCTGCGTTCGACCTTCGGCGCGGAGTACCAATCCTATCTCGGTCGCACCGGAGCCTTCCTCCCGCGGTTGGGCCGGCGTCCCCCTACGGATGGTCCGTCGCACGGCCCCAGCCTCCGCCGCCAGGGGTGACGATCCGCACCCTCTGGCCGCGAAGGAGGGTCAACTGCGAGAGGTTGGGCAGTGGCACCATCACGCTGCCATCGGCAGAGACGACCCATTGGCTGCCGAGCGCCCCATCACCGCCCTCCTTGCGGCCTCGCGGCGGGATGCGGCGGTGCTGCCCGAGGAAGGTGACGGTCGCTACCTCCCCCAGGATCTCGATCTCGCGGATGATTCCTTCCCCACCGACATGGGTCCCTGCTCCTCCAGAGCCCCGCCGCACCGCCGCCCGCACCACCCGCAACGGATAGCTTGCCTCGAGCGCCTCGATGGGGGTGTTGGCGGTATTGGTCATGTGCACCTGCGTCGCCGACGCCCCTGGGCCGCTGGGGGCGCCGCCAGCACCGCCGCCGATGGTCTCGTAATAGGAGAATGCACGCGTACCGCCGCTTGACCACATCGAACCAGGCGGGATGGGACCCCCGATGAGCAGGTTGTTCATCGTCCCTTGGCTCTGTGCAGGGACCGCAGCGGGATTGAGCGCCGCCAGGGCATCGAAGAGCATCTCGACGACGACCTGCGAAGTCTCCACGTTGCCTGCAGCGACCGCCGCGTCCGGGGAAGGATCAAGCAGCGAACCGGCTGGCACGTCGATGCGCAACGGTGCGAAGGTGCCGCCATTGGTCGGGCCCTGTGGTGCGAAGAGGGTCTTGGCGACGTAGGCGCAGCAGGCAACCGTCACCGAACGGGGCGCGTTGAGCGCATTGTCGAGCTGCGGGTCGGTGCCGTCGAAGTCGATGTGGATGCGCCCCTGCTCATGGCGGACCTCGACCTGGAGGTGCGCCGTCGTTGCCGCGGCGCCCGGTGCGACGGGGAGCTCCAGGGATGCCTCGGCAGTCGTACGGCCCTCGGGCCACAGGGCCAGTCCACGCTCCATCCAGCCGGCAGCGTAGGCGACGACTGCCGCATTCCACCGGGAGAATCGCTCCACCCCCGCCCGCTCGATGAGGGTCTGTAGCCGACGGACCCCCAGGATGTTGGCCGAGACCTGGGCCCGCAGGTCACCCACCCGCTCGCGCGGTGTACGCGAGGGCGTGCAGAACGCCTCCCAGGCCACGGCGACCTCCTGGCCCTGCTCCAGCAGCAGGGTCGGTTCGATGATGGTCCCTTCGTGCGCGAGGGTCCGCGCAGACGGGTCCATGGAACCGGGCGCCGACCCGCCGACGTCGGCATGGTGGGCTCGGTTGACGATGATCGCTTGCAGCGTGCGCTGTCGACCGCTCCCGTCGAAGACCGGGCTGAGGAGCGTCACGTCGGGCAAGTGCGAGCCGCCCAGGGCCGGATGGTTCGTCATCACGACATCCCCCGGCTCCCACCGACTGGCGAAGCGCCGAAGGACCACCTCGACCGTCAGGGGCAGCGAACCGAGGTGGACAGGTTGGTGCTCCGCCTGGGCCAGGAGCGTCCCGTCGTCTGCAAAGAGCGCGCAACTGGCGTCCATGCGTTCCTTGATGTTGGGGGAGAAGGAGGCGCGCTGCAGGATCACCCCCATCTCCGCGGGGATGGCGTCGAGTCGTGCAAGGGCCACGCGCAGCTCGGGCGCAGAGAGTCTCATGGTCGCCCCTTGCCCTGACGGGAGAGCACCACTGAGCGCAACGGCCCGCAGCGCGCGACCCACCCGGGCGGGACGATCAGCGTGTGGTCTGGGGCGGTCAGAAGCGCCGGACCGTCCACGTCGGGGCTCCTGCCTGTCAACAGCCCCTCTGTCGTATCGGGGATCACCGTGGCCCACTGCCCTCCGACGAGCATCCGATGCTCAGCGGGGAGCGGCTCCCCTTGCTGCGGGGGTGTGATCGCATCGACGACCGCTTGCGGCGCCAACGCTGCAGGCCACGCCCACTCGAGGGTCAGTGCCGTCACCTCGGAGGGATGCTCCCGTGCGGGGGCATGGCCGTACCGCCGAAGGTGTTCCTGATGGAACGCCTCAGCCAAGGCTCCTGCGTCGGCGATCACGCTCTGTTGGACCGCCAGCTCGATGCTGAAAGATTGTCCATGGTAGCGCATCGACACCTCGAATCGCTCGGAGACCTCCGGCGGGGGCAGGATCGCCACTGCCCCCTCCCCGCGGCCCCCGATCTGCTGGCACAACTGCGCACGGAGTTGCTGGACTTCGTGGTGGAGAGGGTGGCCGACCGGATGGAGGCAGCCCAGCGTCATGCGGATCCGTCCAGGCGACAGGAGCATCCCCAGGGCGGAGAAGAGGCCCGCCATCGGGGGCACGAACACCGTGGCGATGCCCAGTTCTTCGGCGACCGCGCAGGCGTGCACCGGTCCATTCCCCCCGTAGGCGAAGAGCGTCTGCTCTTGGGGCTCGTTTCCGCTGCGGGTACACACCTCGAGGACTGCAGCAGCGATGGTGGTGTGGAGCACCTGCTGTGCGCCGCTGAGGAGGGAGTCGAGCGAGATTCCTGCTGCCTCTGCAAGGGCGCGCACCCCCACCCGTGCCCGTTCGACCGAGAGCGGGACCGCGCCATGACCCAGCGGCCGGTCGAGCAGCCACCCCGCCAGCAGGTCGATGTCGGTCATCGCGACAGTGTGAGTCTGCCTCCCGAAGCAGAGCGGGCCGGGCTGCGCGCCCACGCTGCGGGGACCGACACCGAGGGCACCGCCCTCGTCGAGGGCGACCACACTGCCCCCACCGGCGCCGATCGACTGGATCTCGAGCACGTCGATGCTGAGGTCCCACCCCCCCAAGCGTACCTCATCTCGTCGCTGCGGGGCGCCCTGCATGATGATGCCGACGTCGGTGGAGGTTCCGCCGACGTCGAAGGTCAGCAGCTCCTCGCGGCCACAGGCACGCCCGAACGCTTGCGCACCGACCAACCCGGCAGCCGGGCCCGACAGCAGGGTCGAACTGGGGGTCGCCGCCGCGACCGCGGCGGGGGCCAGCGCCCCGTTGGATTGCATCAGCGAGAGGCTCCTCGTGGGGCTCCGCTGCAGGAGCGCGTGGATGTAGTGGGCCATGATCGGGTGCAGGGCAGCATCGATGACGGTGGTGGTCGCCCGCTCGACCTCTCGCGGCAGGGCGCGCACACGATGCGATGGGACGACGGTCCAACCCCGCGCGCCCAAGTGGTCTGCAAGCACCTGCTCATGGTGGGGGTCGCGCGTGGCATGCAGCAGGCAGATCGCGACTGCCTGCGGGCGGTCTGGCTGCCCCATCGCCGCGCCGACCTGCCGCTCGATGCGCGCCAGCTCCTGTGGGGTCAGCGCGACCAGGGCCTTGCCCTCTGCTGAGATCCGGCAGCGGACTTGGAGGACCCGCGACGGAGGGACCAGCGGTGGACGGGCGATCGGCGCCTGATACGGATGGGGACGACTCTGACGACCGATGGTCAACAGGTCCTCGAAGCCCTCGTTGAGCAGCAGCAGCACCGGCGGGAGCGCCCCCTCGAGGACGGCGTTCGTTCCCACGGTGGTGCCGTGATGGTGCGCTCCGATCCTGACCGCCCCTTGAGCTTCGCCGCCGATGGCGTCGATGCCGGAGGCGATGGCCTCGGCAGGTTCGAAGGGACGGCTCGGGACCTTGCGCAGGTGCAGACGCGTGGTGCCGCCCCGTCGATCGAGCAACACCAGGTCCGTGAAGGTGCCGCCGGTATCGGTCCCGAGCACCATCAGCGGTTCGTCGCCCGTCGGCCCGACCATCGGGGTCATGGCCCGCTCCGGTCACTTGAGCACTTCTGTCGTCCTACGCCTTCCGTGGCGACGGGTCGGTCGGCGCGACCGCGGGGAAGGCGACCAGCCCGAGGAACTCCGCGGCGATCCACAGGTGCTTGCAGGGATTCCCGCTCTCTGTGCCACGGAACTGGAAATCGGGACAGGCGCAGCTGCCCTTGATGGTGTTCCCCTCGCGGAACAGCTCGAGTTGGTAGCCGGCACGCTCGAACCGCTTGCGGAGAACGTAGAAGGCCCCCTCACGCTCGAAGGTGTAGGCGCCACGCTCAGTCATGGCGTGGGCAAGGCGCGGGTCGGCGACGTCAAGGAACAGCTCGACAGGGGCAGTCATCCGTCCATATCCTACGTCCCGGCGATATTTGAGGCTCGGGGCCAGGCCAGCCCGCAAGCAGGACTGACTCGTCTAGGTGCCACCTGCCGCACAGGAGCTTATAAGCAATCCATGATGGCACAACCCTGGTCATGCTCCCACGTGCGGTAGCAGCCGCCATGGGGCTCCTGCCGCTGGCGCTACGGAGGGAGCGGCGGGCGCGTTCGGCCCCCGGGCCCCGCTTGGCGTGCCTCCCCTTGCTGCTCGTCCTTGTGCTCGCCTTGGGGGGTGCATGGCCAAGCGACGCGTCGCAGGCGGCCCTGCGGCAGGCGACCCTGATCGCCGATGCCGGCCATGACCTCGACGCGGTGGCCGGGGTCCCCCTGTTGCTCGATGGTAGCGGGAGCGTCGTCGAGGAGGACCCAGCGGGTCCCGATGCACAGGTGGTCTACTGGTGGGACCGCGATTCTACCGATGGCGTGGACGATCACCTGGTGGGCTCGGCGGTGATGACGACCTACGAGACGGTGGGGCTCTTCATCACCACGCTCTTCGTCAGCGATGGGGTCGTGGTCTCGAGCGATAGCCTGCTCGTGAGCGTCGAGGAGAGTCGGACCGCCCATCCCCCCGTCCCGCAGATCCACGGCGATGGGCTGCAGACGCAGCTGGAGTCCGACGGTGGCGCCTGGTACGTCAGCCTCGGTCAGCCGCTGCTGCTGGATGCCTCGGCCAGCTGGGACGGTGATCGGGACCCGATCGCCTTCCGGTGGGAGGTGGGCGACGGCAGCACCTTCGATTCGGTGACATTCAACCACACCTTCAGTTCGACGGGGGTCTTCAGCATCATCCTCGAGGTCGATGATGGGACCGAGGCGCCGCTTGGGCGCGAGGTAGCACTGGCGGTGGTCGATCCCCAAGGGACGGACACCAGTGCCCGACCAGCGCTGCAAGTGCACAGCAAGGGACCACTCTACACCTTTCGACCGGTCCTGCTCGAGGCCGAAGGCGTAGGGACCCCCGTGGATGCGCACGCCACGCTCACCTGGGATGATCGCCCGCTCGACGGCATCGATGGCCTGCTCGAGGGGAGCACGGGGACGCTCCACTCGGTAATCCGCGCGGAGCCCGGTCCTGCTCCCGTGGTGGTGACCTTGCAAGAACCGCAACGGCCCTTGCGCGCGCTGGTCGTGCCCCTGCTGACGGAGCCTCACCCTGGAGTTCGATTGAGCCTGCCTTCGGGTCTGCGCGCGACTGCCGGCGTCCCCCTCCATGTCGCGCCGATCATCGAGCTGCCAGTCGACGCCGCCGCCTGGGACGAGCAGGTGGAACAGGTCGCCTGGGACCTTGGCGATGACGGCACCTTCGACGTTGTTCAGCATCCCCCCTGGCCCCTCGTGCTCGTCACGACACCCCGACTGGGGATCGGGGAGCGCTCAGGAACCCTGCTCGTGAGCGCGGAGGTGAGGATGAGTTACGGGCTGAGCGCGCAGGCGCGCGTGACCATCCCGATCGACTTGCCGACGCTGCCCCAGATTCCGCTGCTCGTCGAAGTGCGGACCGATCCGCCGGTCGTCATTGCAGCGGTGCGTCTGGAGATCTGGGCGATCGGTCCGTTGCCCCAGACGACACCCATGAGCCTGCGGTACCTCCCCAGCGCGGGTCTTTCCCTCTCCGACCCGCTCGGCCAGCCGCTCATTCTGACCGACTCGGGGATCACGCGACCCTCCTCGATGTGGGCGGGTGCGCCCACCTCGGAGGATTCTGCGCAGTTGCTCGACGTCGTGCTGGCGCGCTCGACCCAGGCTGGGTCGAGCGGGCTGCAGGTGCTGCTCGAGACGACCCTGGAGGGTTATCCCTTGGGTGAGGCCCGATCGCTCTTGCAGCTGCGGGGGAATGCGCCCCCGGCGTTGACGGGGCTCCCCACCACCGTCGACGGCCTCGTCGGCGAGGTGCTCCATCTTGCGTGCGACGCCACCGATCCCGACACCGATCCCGTCCTGGTGCGCTGGCAGAGCCCCGATCCGCGTCGGTCTCCCCCGCCGAACCCGAGCGACCCCGGCGACACCGGCTGGGTGACGCTGGCAGAGGGGTTGCGCCTGGACCTGCCGTTGGTGGCGGCCGGGCCCCTGTTGCTGCGGGTCGTCGCCGCCGACCCCCACGGTGCGCGTGCCATGGCGATCATCCCCGTCGACGTCACCGCCATTCACGCGATCCTGCTCAACCTCGCCGGGGCACCGCCGGTCGACCTGCAGGCGGGGCGTCCCAGCATCGTACCCTTGGTGCTGGCGAACGCAGGGTCGGGGTCGGAGGTCGTGGTGGTCTCACTCGAGCCATCGGCAGGTCTGCAGGCCTCCCTCGACCGCAGCACGATCACGCTCAGCGGCGGTGGCCAGGAACAGCTCCTGCTCCGCCTCTCCAGTGACCGGGCCTCAGGTTCCCGCAATCCGCACGTCCTGACCGTGCATGCGTCGGCCACCAGTGGTGCCGTCGCGAGTCTGCAGGTTCCTGTGCGGTTCATCCCTACCGTCGCCCTGACCCTGACCGCTCCGGCTCACTGGCCGGCCGTCACCGCGGGTGCGACGCGCACCGTCGACCTGCTCGTGACCAACGCCGGGACTGACGAGGTCGTGGTCGGCTTCCTCGTCCTTGGCTCCTCCAGCGCTTGGATCGACGCGCCGCCGCCGCAGGGTCTCCGGCCAGGGCAGGTCGCAGTCATTCCCCTGGTGATGGCCCCCCCGCGGGGCCTGCCTGGTGGATGGCATGACCTGACGGTGCAGCTGCGGCCGCTGACCCCCCAGGGGGAGGTGCTGCCACAAGCGGCAGCGGTCCTGGAGCGCTCGGTCCACGTCGTGCCGCCCGTCGCAAGCGGGCCAGGGCCAAGGGTCGTCGTGACCGGCGTCGCCCTCGCGGCGCTGACCCTTGGGATCATCATCGTCGGTGGCACCGAGTTCGGGCTGGTAGCGCTCCTCTCCCTGCTCGTGCTCGGGTACACCAAGCTGCGCCAAGAGGCGGTGCTCGACCACTTCACCCGTGCGCAGATCCAAGGATTCGTCATGGCCCGTCCGGGGGTCAACTACACCACGATCAAGCGCCGGTTCTCGCTCAACAACGGCGCGTTGGCCTACCACCTGCAAGTGCTCCAGCGCGAGGAATACATCGTCTCCCGCCGCAGGGGCAAGTTCACGTGCTACTACCCGCCCAACCACCCGGCGACCAAGGCGGCCTTCCACCTCTCCAAGCTCCAGCAGGTGCTGCTCGAGACCGTCGAGGAGCGCCCGGGCATGACCCAGAAGCAGCTGGCGGCGACCATCGGGATCGGCACCAGCACGGTCAACACCAACCTCCACCGCCTGGCGGACTTGGGCCTCGTCCACACCGTGCGTGCCGGCATGACCACGCGCTGCTACCTGGGGGAGGGAACCGCCCAGCCCCGCGTCGATCGTGGGATGCCCCTCCCCGAGGAGGCTCCCGCGACGGCCTCCTCCACCTCCGTTCCTGCGCCAACGCCCCTTGGCCGTCACGACCGCGACGAGGCCTGATGGTCGGCGCGGGGGGGGGGCGGCCCCAGCGCGACCCTGAACCTTTATCCACCCCTTGCCCATCCGCTGCCTCCGACGGTGGGGACTCATGCTGCGGGAATGCCAGGACCACGGCTACTTCCGGGGGGAGGCCTGCCCCACGTGCGCCAGCGAAGGCAAGTTCCTGATGAACGAGTCGGAACTCGACCAGGTCGGCCGGATCATGGCAGGCGTCTTGCGACACTTCCCCGAGCGCTTCGGATTGGAGATGGACCGTCATGGGTTCGTCGAATTGCAGTCGCTCGTCCAGGCGATCCGCGACCGTCGCAAGAACCTCCACTGGCTCCGTTCCCACCACATCCGGGCGATCGCCGACACCGACCCCAAGGGGCGGTACGCCATCGAGGAAGGGGTGATCCGGGCGACCTATGGCCACAGTCTGGAGCTCGACCTCGACCTGCCCACCGACCAGGTCCCCGACACCTTGTTCTACCCCGCGCCGCCCACCGAGGTCGAGCAGATCCTCGAGGCCGGACTCAAGCCCAGCGACCGCAAGATGGTCCACCTCTCGCGCTCCTGGGACGACGCACGCCTCGCCGGCGCCTACCGGGGCATCGACTTCCAGCTCCTCGAGATTCACTCCGACAACGCCGTCGAGGAGGGCGTGCAGATCCTCCGCGCCGGCACGACGGTGTTCCTGACCGACTTCATCCCGCCGGAGTTCATCGTGCTGTGCAAGGACCAACCCAGCGAGGAGGAGAAGCGCCCCCCCAAGGACGCTGAGGAAGAGCCAACCGCCGACCGCGAGTCGGACGCCGCCAGCGAAGGCAGCGACACCGAGGCCGACGAGCCCCAGAGCGAGCCTTCGGAATAGGGTCGCTCAGCCGCCGGTCCGCCGCCGACGGCTGACGAGCACCACGAGCAGCACTGCGGTGAGTGCCGTCACGACCTCGAAGCCGGGCGTCAGGTAGCGGAACACCTTGGCATCTTGGCCCGCGTTGGTGACGACCACCTGCTCCTTGGACGGCTCGAACTGCTGGCTGATGAAGGCCTGGCTGGAGCCGATGTTCCCCACCGACTGGTAGGAGAAGCTCGCATACTTGTAGTACTGTTCGAGTGCGGTGGCGTTGCCCTCCTCGACCCATTCGGTCAGCCGATAGGGGTCGCGGACCAGGAACTGGCTGTTGGCCAGGTCGATGTTGACCACCTGGCCGGTGCCATCCTTGAGCGGGATGAAGGCGCGGCCCCACGCATGGCCTCCCCAGGCGTTCTGGCTCTGGTCGAAGAGGGCGCCCATCTCCAGCCACACGGGGATGCCCAGCGACCGTGCCAGCGAGGCGTAGAGGATGGTCTGGTCGTCGCAGTCCCCGCTGCGCCCCAGGAGCGTCTGCTGGGGGTCCTGGGGCTCCCAGCTGCGCTGCTTCTCATAGAAGATCGGCTCTGGCCCATGCTGCATCCAATCGAAGATCAGGAAGAGCGCCAGGTAGACGTTGTCGGTGCCGCCGGTGATCTGCCTCGCCAAGGTGGCGAGGTCGGAGTCGCTGGGCTGGATCTTCCACTTGTCACCCAGGTAGTCGCGCTTGTAGGCCGCAGGGATGTCGGCGATACTGCCGCTGCTCTGTTCGTTGATCTCCCAACGGTGGGTGAAGGCGGTCAGATGATAGCGGACTTCGATCAGGACGACCCCGTCGCCCTGGACCGTCTCCTCCCACCTGTAGAACCCCGTCGAGGTGACCTGTGGATCCCCCGAGACGATCGGGGGGCTGACCTCTTGCTGCTCCGCGATGGTCTGGGGTCGTGGGACTCGGATCGTGTAGACGAAATCCTCGCCGCCGCTGATGCTCAGCTGGATCTGCCGCGTGAAGGTGTACTCTGCCGACTTGGGGAAGATCTTCGGAGGCTCGCGCACCAGGTCGTGGCGCAGGTCGTCCTTGGAGTCCAAGATCAGGGGCCGGACCCCCGGAACGAAGAAGAGGCCCACGAGGATGGCGAAGAAGAACATCGCCACGACGAAGCGCCCCCACCCGCGCTTTGGTCGAACCGGCACCTGGGATCGGCTCGCGGTCGAGGGCTGCGGACCCAAGCGGCGCGGCTGGTCGGCGATGCGCGACCCTCGGGTGCCATGGGGGGTATGGTGGACGATGCGGCGACCGGAGGTTGGGGTGCTGCCTCGGCTTGGGCGGCCGGAGCCGGCTGACGAACGCCCCGGCGGTGCACGAGACGGCGGTCGCGGACCGGGGCCCCAGCGCGACGGCGCAGCCATGCGGCCGGACCGGTCCTCGTCCCTATTTGGACCTTCGCCCGCACCGCTGAGCGCAGTGGCGAGGCTCATTCAGAGTCGTCGTGGCCCTTCGACCGACCGCTCGTCGCCAAGGCCGCCGGCGCACGAGCAGCCCTCGCCGGCCTGTTGGCTCGCCGAGAGCGGTCCATGCGCATCTTGCGGACCTTGTCCAGACGTCGCCGGCGTAATCGTTGTCTGGTGCCAGTGTCGAGGACCTGGGGTAGCACCTGGGCGATCCCCCAGACCAATCCCCCAAGGCCGAGCGCCACGCCCACCAGGAGGCTGCCCCACAGCGCCACTCCTGAAGTATCGCCACTGAGCCCGACCAGGAGCAAGCTCAGGTAGAATGCCGCAAGCAGTCCGAGGGCTTGCAGGAATCGCGTGCGATCCCCCTTGCGTGCCGAAGCGACACCCAGCAAGAGCCCGCTGGTCGCTTGGACCCCGACGACTCCGATGCTGCGCAACAGAGCCTGAGTCATCAGGGTCGCCTGCCAGAGCCCACCTGGGACGGAGAGCGCATCGCGGGTCACGACGGTGAGGACTCCGATGGCACCAAACCCCGCTCCGAGGCTCAGGCCATAGAAGGCGGTCTCCCCCTGCCCACGCAACGACCGGAGGTTGAGGACGACATACTTCATCATCGTCTCGAGGAGTGGGAACAGGAGGCCGAAGCCGAGCAAGGCCAGGTCGATGCCTTGGCCGAACGCCTCGTCGAGGAAGAGGTGGAAGACGATCGCGACCCCACCGAGGATCAGCCCGACCCCCATCAGCGCAAAGAGGCGTCGGTCGCTGAACTGGCCATCGTAGCGGCTGCCGACGTACCAGACGGCCGCGAGTGCTGGACCAAAGCCGATGACTGCCGGCAGACAGAGCGCCCCTTGGTCCACCATCGACGGGCGTGGAGGATGGACGAGCGATGAACCTTGCCCCGGGCACGCGACGCCGGGCCTGTCGAGCGCTCACGCCTTCAGCTGGGTCAACCGCGGGCTGCGCGTGGCTGGAACGTTTAAATAGAGCGACCAGGTTGGCCAGGGAGCACCATCGCTTGGAGCGAGTATCAATGGCAGAGAAACCGCACTTCAACCTGGTCTTCATCGGACACGTCGACCATGGGAAGTCCACCACCGTCGGCCGCATCCTGCTGGACGCAGGAGCGATCGAGCCGCACGTCATCGAGAAGTTCCGCAAGGAAGCCGAGGAGAAGGGCAAGGCCACATTCGAGTTCGCCTGGGCCATGGACACCCTCAAGGAGGAGCGGGAGCGCGGGGTGACCATCGACGTCGCGCACAAGAAGTTCAACTCGGACAAGTACTACTACACGATCATCGACGCCCCCGGCCACCGGGACTTCGTCAAGAACATGATCACCGGTACCTCGCAGGCCGACGCCGCCGTCCTGGTGTGCGCTGCAACCGATGGTCCCCAGGAGCAGACCAAGGAGCACATCTTCCTGGCCCGCGTGCTGGGCATCACCCAGATGGCCGTCTCCGTCAACAAGATGGACGCGACCTCCCCGCCCTTCTCTGAGGAGAAGTTCAAGGCCACCAAGGAAGAGGTCTGGAAGATCATGAAGACGGTCGGGTTCAAGGAGGAGAACGTCAAGTTCGTCCCCACCTCCGCCTACAAGGCCGACAACGTCGTCAAGAAGTCCACCAACATGCCCTGGTGGAAGGGACCGACACTCCTCGAAGCCATGGACTCCTTCACTGCACCCCCCAAGGCCACCGGCAAGCCGCTGCGGGTGCCCATCCAGGACGTCTACAGCATCACCGGCATCGGTACCGTCCCGGTCGGACGGGTCGAGACGGGCGTGCTCAAGCCCAATACCAACGTGGTATTCCAGCCCTCGGGGGCGAAGGGTGAGGTCAAGACGGTCGAGATGCACCACGAGATGGTCGCCAAGGCCGAGCCGGGCGACAACGTCGGCTTCAACGTCCGTGGCATCGCCAAGAACGACGTCCGCCGCGGCGATGTGATGGGCGAATCGGCCCATCCGCCGACGGTGGCCAAGTCCTTCAAGGCGCAGATCACCGTGCTCAACCACCCCAGCGTCATCACGGTCGGGTACACGCCGGTGTTCCACTGCCATACGGCTCAGGTCGCCTGTCGCTTCGAGAAGCTCGACAAGAAGCTCGATCCCAAGACTGGTGGCACTGCCCAGGAGAATCCAGAGTTCCTCAAGACCGGGGACAGCGCCATCGTCACGATCGTACCCACCAAGCCGATGGTCATCGAGAACGCCAAGGAGTTCCCGCAGCTTGGTCGCTTCGCCATCCGTGACATGGGGAAGACCGTCGCTGCTGGTGTCTGCATCGAGGTCGAAGCCCGCTAAGGCGTCGGCTTCAAGGTCCTAGGTGAGCGCCATGGTCCAGCGGGCGAAGATCTCGCTGACCTCCAATCACCCCAAGCGGGTGGACTCGGTGTGCGATCAGATCCGCGGGATCAGCGAACGCACGGGCGTGGGCATGGCCGGCCCGATCCCCCTTCCCACCAAGCGCCTGATGGTCCCGGTGCGCAAGGGGCCTGACGGTGGCGGGACGGAGACGTGGGACCACTGGGAGATGCGGGTCCACAAGCGATTGATCTTCCTCGATAGCGACGAGCGCGCATTGCGTCAACTGATGCGCATCAACGTCCCTGATGGGGTCAACATCGAGATCGTCCTCACCGATTGAAGGTCGGATGCGGTGGGTTCCCCCACCCTTTATGGCACGCGCTGGCCTTGCACACTCTGCGCCCTGCGCAGGGCTCCAACGCGCCCAGGTAGCTTAGCGGCCAAAGCGGCGGTCTCGAGAACCGTTGGTGGCGACACCTCGGGAGTTCAAATCTCCTCCTGGGCGCTCCTGCGCCTCTAGCGCGCTGCTGCGCATCCTGCGCCATCGCGTGCAGCGAAACCCTTTAGGCGCCCGGGAGGTTGGCCCGCGCGGTGCGACCATGCCCCTGCAGGTGATACCCCACCTCCAGAACGCCGATGCACGACTTCTCCACCGCCTGGTGCGGAACGGGCTGTCTGCGAAGCTGGCCCACACACCGGAGGCGGCGCAGTTCCTCAAGGTGTTCGGCGCCGACATCCCCATTGTGGGCTGGAGCGTCCCGACAGAACTGTCGGAGCACTCCACGCTGATCGCCCTCGCCGTAGCCTACGAGACGCGCAAGCGCAAGTGGGAGAGCACCAAACTCTCCGAGGAACAGGCTTCGGCCCTGGCGGCTATCGCCAAGGCACCACGACCCTACCTCGAGGAGTTCGTCGGCAACGATGACATCCGCCCCAAGGGTGAGTAGCTCCGCTCCTTCCGAAAGGGTCATACGTCCCCGTCCCGTGGGTCCTGGGCCGTCACGTGGCAGGAGAGCGACCTATGGGTGGACAGTTGGACAACGAGAGTTTTCGCAAGGAATTCGATCGCCTATTCAAGACCGAGAAGGGCGTGCCCTCTGTCTCCTTCGCCCTCAAGGGCAACAGTGGCGCCTCCAAGGTGAAGGTCAAGTTCTACCAGGATGACCGGCACATCCTCGTCCTGAAGTTCAAGGGCTTCTACACGGACGGGATGGGGATCCACGACTACGTGCTCGCGCAGATCCGCAAGCGCTTGGCTGCGAATCCGCCCAAGCCGCAGAAGGATGCGGGCAAATCGGACGACGACTGAACGTCGGTCTCCCTACTCATCGAGAGAGGGGAGTTGCGGGGGCGGGAGCCCCTGCTCGCGGGCGATGCTGAGCAGCTCCTTGCGGATGCGTCGGGCCGGAGGCAGCTCTCGGCGGCGTGCACCGACGGCCAGCCCCGCCATCAGCACCTGGGTCGCCTCATCGAGGCGCCCGATCGCCCGCAGAGCAGTGCCCAGCAACAGATGCCCGACGGTGTGGTCTGGAGCGACCGTGAGCAAGCGGCGGAGCGCGGCGGCTGCCTCCTCGTTCCGCTTGGCCTCCAGGAGCACCTGGCCCAGGGAGAACCACGGGAGCGCCTGGTCGGGGAAACGCTGCGTCATCTGCTCGAAGTGGGCGATTCGCTCCTCGACGCTGAGGGGTCCCGGCACCTCCCTCAGCCCCCCCTCGTGAGGAATCCTGCCTCCTCGAGGTGTTCGAGCAGCAGCCACTTGGTCGAAGCGCTGAATCGGTCGACGAGGGTGCCGTTGCGGAACAGGATGGTGTGGGGGAGGTCCTCGACTCGTGCGACCCATTGGTGCTGACGCTTGAACGCAGCCGTGCCGCCGCGGTCGAGGGTCACCTTGAGGAACTCGATCGGGCGCAACCGCGTGTCCTGCTCTCGCACGTGGGCGATGGTCTGCGCATACTCGGCACAGGCACCGCAATCGCTGCGGGTCAGGACCACGACTGCCAGCGAGAGCACCGGAAGGGACGCGAGTTCCGGGTCCTGTGCCTCGCGCATCCTCCTGCCTCGTCACCAGACACTCGAGGCTGCTCGATGAACCTTTGTCCGCCCGCCAGGTCGCGACCCCGGCAAGGTTATCCTGCCGTGCCGTCCCTGTGTCGACGGGGAAGACGATGGCGACAGCACCTGCAGGCAGCGAGCCGTCGCTCGTGCCGCTGGCAGAGATCGAGCGTGCTGCCGCACGGCTCGTTCCGATCCTGCCACCGACGCCCGTTGTGACCTTCCAAGGGACCGACCCGCTCGTTCACGGCCGCGTGCTCGCCAAGCTCGAGACGGCCAACCTCACGCACTCGTTCAAGATCCGCGGCGCACTCAACACCATGCTCACGATGCAGGGCACCCTGCCGCCGCACGGCGTGGTGACCTCGTCGGCGGGCAACCACGGCCTGGCGGTCTCCAAGGCCGCCCAGCTGCTCGATGTCCCAGCGACCGTCGTCCTCCCCGCCGGTGCGACACGAACGAAGGTCGCCGGGATCGAGGCTCTGGGGGCGAGGACGATCTTCGTCGAAGGGGACTACGGATTGGCCGAGGCCAAGGCCCGGGAGCTCGCGCAGCAGCAGAACATGTTCTTCCTCTCGCCCTATGACGAGCCGCTGGTGATGGCGGGGGCGGGTACCATCGGCCTCGAACTTGCCCGACAAGTGCCCCACCTGGCGCGGGTGGTCGTTCCAGTCGGTGGCGCGGGGTTGATCTCTGGTCTTGGTTCGGCCCTGGCCCACGTGCGACCCTCGGTGGAGGTCGTCGCCGTGCAGACGGACGCCTCCCCCGTCCTCCATACAATCTTCCATGGCGGTGATGGTACCAAAGCGGTCCTCAAGCGCTCGATGGCCGATGGCCTGACCGGCCATGTCGATCCATCCTCGCGCACCGTGCCCATCCTGCGCAGGGTCGCACGCCGCTTCCTCCTCGTCCCCGAGGAGCGGATCGCCCCTGCCGTCGCGCGGGTCGCCCAGCAGGAGCGGCTGCTCATCGAGGGCGCCACGGCTACGGCACCCGCAGCCCTCTATGAGGGGATGCTCGGGCCGCCTCCGCCCGGTGACACAGTCCTGCTCCTGAGCGGCGCCAACATCGATCTTGAGCGCTGGTGGGCCTGCGTGCAGGCATGGACCCCCTAGAGTCGTGTGCTGGGCGGATGCAGCAGCACCGAGGTGACCACCACGCGCAGGCCCTCCTCATCGAGGAGCTCACGCACCCCCTCATCGCAGGTGGTCTGGCTCGACACGAAGATGGTCCCGCTGCGCACGATCGGGAACTGCCGCACGTAGTCGACCATCTGCTCGACTTCGCTCAGGCGCAGGCGGTCCTGGTAGGCGCACTGGACGAAGTGGGTCCAGCTGCCGAAACGGTCCGGGCGCGTCTTCGTGACGTGGAAATCGGGGACGAACGGATGGTCCAGCTCGGCGACGAATCGGATCCGTTCGACGCTCCAGAGGTGGAAGGTCTGTGGGATCAACGTCTCGAGGACGTACTGGCGGAAGGCCGGCAGCGACATCGGGCCTTGCGGTCCGACGACCCCCGACGATGGCGGCCCCATCATCCTCCTCGGGTCGTCGGCGTGCCCGAGGGATCGCTCTTGGCCGACACGCCGGCATAGCGTGGCCACTGGGGTTCGAAACGTGCTGCCCGACGGATCTTGTGTTGATGTTGCTTGAGGCGACGGACGATCTCGATCTCGTGGGGCTGGAGGCTGAGGTAGGTGACATACCCGGCGTTGGCGTAGTCATCGTCGCTGTGCGCGACGAGGAAGGGCTCGATCTGGTCGTAGCGCAGTCCCAGCTCCTTCTCGTCGCTCTGGCCCTCCCAGAGGTCCCCGCTGGGCATGCGCCCGAGCACCGCCGGCGGGACATCGAGGAAGTATCCGAGGGAGCGCACCTCGCTCTTGAGCAGTTCCGCCAGGGGAAGCAGGTCGGCGCTGGCGCTGTCGCCATGCTTGGTCAGGTACCCCAGCGAGATGTCGCTTCGGGTCGCGCTGCCGACGACCAGCAGGTTCTGGGCATTGGCCAGGGTATAACACGCCGCCATCCGCAGACGGCTCTTGAGGTTCCCTGCCGCGCGCAGCTCCGCCTGCTCGCGGTCGGCTTCGTCGGGGAAGACCGTCTCGAGTGGCTGGGTTCCTTTAGCCTGGACTAGTCGCAGCAGCATCTGGCGCCAGAGGTCTTCGAGCGGGATCTCGTCGTGGGTCAGCCCCAGCGCCGCAGCGGTCGCGCGCGCAGCGGTGATCTCCTCCTCCTCTGATTCGCAGGGAAGGATCAGGGCCAAGGTGGGAGATCTCGTCCGCTGGCACAGCGCGGCGCAGACCGCGCTGTCGGCACCGCCGCTCAGTCCGACGACGAAGCCGAGCGCCCCGGCCTGGCCGCGTTCGTAGTCGAGCCATTCGACCAGGTCTCGCGCCAACTGTTCGTAGTCGTGGATGCGCGCCATCGAGATGCGCCGGTGGCTGCGCCCCCTCTATAAGGGCGTCGACGTCCCCCACCGGGTCGGTCGCCTCCGCTACGGCTTCGGGTCGTCATGGGACGTAGGGTGCTCGGGATCGTCGTCGGGGGCGAGGGCACCCAGCTCCTCGATGACCTCGCTGCCCCCCGGGAGGGGATAATACCCCACGCGCATGCCATGCCGTTGGCTGCGCACCAACTCCTGCTCCTGGAGGTGGGTGATGTGGTAGTTGATGGTCGAGGCGCTGACCCCCACCAACGCCGAGAGGTCCTTCTGGGCGATGCCGGGGGTCTCGCAGATCCGCCGCAACAGGATCCGTTGGATCTCGGTAAGTTCCTCGCCGCGAGCAGGTTCGGGTACCCGCATCTCGGAGGGATAGAAGCGCTTGTAGATCGAGCTGGCACGGCTCTTGATCAGCCCCTCCCGCTCGAGGACCCGCAGGTGATGGGCCAAGGTGCCATTGTTGACCTTGAGGGCGGCCTTGATGGAGTTGTAATGGTCCCCCGGGTTGGCGACGATGTACCCGTGGATCTGCCCGCGCACATAGTGATCGAGCACCTGGTTGCGCTGTCGGCTCACCCGCGTGTAGAGCGGCACCACCAACCAGAGCAGCAAGTGCCAGCGGCCACGCTCGGTGCTGCCGCCTCCGACGAGGACCCCCAGCACGATCAGGCCGAGCGTCAGCCAGGCGTTCGCACCGATCGGCATCGGCGTGGTCGCCCGCAGGGGGGTCGCGCGCACGCGCTCGAGCGTCATCGTCCGCACGGCTTCGTTGCCAGCCCCATCGACCGTCTGGATCCGGACCGAGGCATGGCCGATGTTGGGGAGCTGCAGGATGGTGTGGAAGCCGCCTCGGGCATCGACCTCGACCTCGGTTCCATCGACCCATACGCGCGCACCTGGTTCGGCACTCCCGCTGAGGGTCAGCTCCGCCAACGCGGTGGTGGCGGGCAGATCGGCCAGCTCCAGCAGCGCCACGGCATCGAGGATGACTGTGCGACTGATGGTCCGCTCGTTGCCAGCAACGTCCGTGGCGACGAAGGTCAACAGGGTCTGGGTCGCGCTCAGCTGCAGCTCCCCGATCGCCCGCCCTCCAGAGATGGGCAGGGGCCGGCCCTGGAGGGTCATGCTCCGGGTCTGTCCATCCACCTCGACGAGGATCGGCAACCGTGAGGTGCGGGTGACCAGGCCCATCGGCGGGGAGACCACCTCGATCAGCGGGGGGATGGTGTCGCGCTCGACGACGATGGTCTTGCTGCGCACCAGCCCCCGGCCGTCACTGGCCTCGATGGTGAGGGTGTTGGAGCCTTCGCTCAGCGGAACCAGGATGTTGTAGTAGCCGCCGACGCGGTCTGCCAGCATCCCCTCGACTCGCACCGTGGCATCGACCTCGGTCTGGCCAGCGACGACGATCACCGTGCGTGTGGTGGTCAGCAGCTCCTCGGAGGGCTGGGTGACGGTCAGCGATGGGGGGGTGGGGTCGTAGACCACCACCCGCTGCTGGAGCTGATGGTTGCCTGCAGCGTCGATGGCCTCAAGTGTCAAGGTCGTCGCCCCCACTCGGAGCTGGACGGAAGCAGCGATGTTGCCTTGGACCGATTCGAGCACCACCCCGTCGAGGAGGACCTGAGCCCCTTCCTCGGCCAGGGCGCGCACCGACAGTGTCGGCTCGGCGGTGACGTACCCATCGGCAGGTTCGAGCCATTCGAGGCTCGGGGTGAACAGATCGAGGGTGACGACGAGCGTGCGCGTGGCTGCGTTGCCGGCCGGATCGGTGACTGTCAGAAGGACCTCGTTGGGTCCGACCTCCAGACCGACGCTAAGAGAGAACCTCCCGTCGTCCCCTGCGGGCGTGCGAACCGAGCCCACCTCGATGGTCGCGCCAGGTTCCGTCAGGCCCGAGAGGAGCACCGAAGGGTCGTTAGTGACGACGTGATCGTCCGACCTGAAGGGGGCATCGAGGACAAGATCGGGTGCGGTGAGGTCCCGGACAAGTGACCACTCGAGCGCGACGGTGTTGCCCGCCTCGTCGGTGGCCACCAGCTCGACGGTGTTCTGACCCTCGCTCAGCGGCACGGTCGCGACGAAAGCGCGCGTGGGAGGCGCCACGCCTGGGGCCTCTGGGGCGAGGATGACCTCCTGCCCATCGACGGTCAGCTCGGTGCCATCGATGACCTGGCCCCGGAGTGTCGCCGCCGGCGCGCGGATGACGCTCCCAGCCGCAGGCTCCACCACGGCGATGGTCGGATCGAGGTCGTCGACCTCCATCTTCACACTGACCGGCCCATCGAGGGGGGTGAGGGCTGTGACGCGATCACCGGCTTCTGTCACGAGGTCAAGGGTGAAGGGCCCCTCTGCTTGCAGACCGTCCGCAGCGTGCACCTCTGCGCGCACCGTCAGTGGGTCTGGGAGGGTCGAGAGGGCAGCGGGACCGAAGATCAGCTGGGCCGAGCCATCCGCAATCTCCAGCACGGTGGTCGTCGGGTCGACGACCAGTCCACTCGTCTGAGTTGCGACCACCTGTAGCGACCACCAGCGCTCGATGGTCGCCTTGCTGCCAGGACTGACAAAGAGGGACTGGGCTGGACTGTCATAGAGGCGGACCCGGGCGGGACCCGTCAGACTCTCATCGGTTGCGCGCACCCCCACCGATCCGCTGATCGTGGTCTGTTCGATCCGCAGCGGCCCACCGCTGATGTCGAGACCGACCCCAGCGTCCGCGGGGGCCTCCAGCGTCGAGGTGGCGATGGTCGAAGGGGCGACTGCTCCGTCGATGGCGAGGGCGGTCGGGAACCCACGGACCGTGGTGTCGTTGACCCACAGCGGTGCAGCTGCGACGGAGATCCCCACAGATGTCGGTCCAGCCTCGCCCGAGCCATCCTCGAGGAGGGAGTGTTGGAGCGACAACGTGCCGCCGCGCACATCGAGGGCACCCAGCGGATGGTCCCGCAACGTGGTGTCGCTGATCGTCAGGTCCGTCCCGACAGCGGAGAGCCCCATCTGCTGGTCCGAGAGCACGCAGCCCTCGATCGTGGCGGTCGAACCCAGCAGCAGCAGACCGCTGCCCATCGTGGTGCCCTCGACCGTCGAGTCACGCAGCTCCAGCAGTGTCCCCACGTTCGCGAGGAGCCCCACATGGTGGTGGGCGCTCAGGGTGCTCCGCTCGATGGTCAGCGATCCCCCCGTCAGCACCACGGCGGTGTTGCCCTCGAGCAAGCTGTCGGTGATGGACATCCCGGCAGCGGCCAGCATCAGCCCGTCGGAGGCGTTGTCCTCCCCCGCGCCACGCAGGGTGGATTGGGCGATGGAGAGCGTCGCTCCCGACTCGACCGTCAAGTCCCACCACTGGGAGGGGTCGGCGCGATCGGCGAGGGTGCCCTGCAGGACGAGGGTCCCGCCCGGCTGCACGAGCAGGTGCGCACCGCTGGGTCCTGCCGCTGCGTGGATGATCCCCCCGCTTATCGTCAGGCTCCCGCCACTGGCGATCGTCACATCGCCCAGCAGGTCGGCACTGCCGCCCTGGTAGCTGACGACCGTCGTGATGGTCTGGGGACCCAGCGTCGTCGGGAGGGGGCTGGTGGCTGAAGCAGAAGGGAGGAGGCCCACGAGGCTCGAGAGCAGCACCAGGCCCAACAAGAGCGGCGTCGCGCGGACGGTCGGGGGCCGCGGCGCATGGGCGTGGCGGTGCATGGGCGCTCCAACCCCACAGAGGGAAGTGGCCGAGCTCCTCGAGCGCTCGGTGACCTTCTCATTCGGTTGTGCTTATATATAGGACCTGGTGCGCCACTCGAAGGGCCGCCACGGCTGGCGCCGCAGGAGCGTCAAGGAGCGTCAGTTCGACCAGAGGGAGACGATGCCATCGACGATCTCGACCGACAGGGGGTAGCTGGTGATTGGCAGGATGTGAGCGCCGATCTTGGTATGGACCCCTCTCTCGCGCAACCCGTCGCGCACCGCGCTGAACATCTCCAGCCCCACCTGCACCGATTCCTTGCCCATGTCCCTGGCCTCTTTGAGGCGTTTGACGGTCGGTGGCAGGATCCTGCAGTTGGGCAGCCCCGTCGAGAGGAACTTGAGCAGCCCCTTGCCGGTGATGGGCGTGTTGCCGATCAGGATCGGCACATCGAAGGTCACGCCCGCCGCGATCGCTTCGTCGAAGAAGTCGAGGATGAGGCTGGCATCGTAGGTGATCTGTCCCTGGAAGTACTGGGCCCCAGCCTTGCGCTTGAGCTGTGCGTACTCGACCTCCCCCGGGCGGACGGGCAGGAGCACCGCACCGACGAAGAAGTCGGTCGGCTCCTCCAGCCGATGGGTATGGGGCCGGTAGCGGTCGGTGGTCCGATGCGGCTTGGCGAGCAGCTCAGGGAAGAGGGCCCCCTTGTTGAGGTATTGCGTGATGCCGGTGATCAGCTCGAGCGGGTTGAAGTCGTCGACCCGGCCCATGCGCGGGTAGTCCCCCGTCTTGGGGTGGTCGCCGGTCATCACGGTGATGTTGGTGATGCCATTGGCCATGGCGCCCAGCAGCCACGACTGGATCGACGCGATGGTGTAGTCTCGGCAGGTGGCATGGAGGATGACGTCCTTGTACGTGGTATCGCGCAGCACCCGGTAGCCATAGGTGTTGGCGTCGACGTAGACGCGTGCCGTGGGGTTGTTGGTGATGTTGACGGCGCTGATGCGCTCTTCGAGTCCGACCTCGCGCAGCCGATCGAGGTAGGGCTCGACCTGCCAGCCGGAGAGCGAGACGATCTCGTACGTGATCGGGATCCGTGCCTCGTGCACGCTCTCTCGGAAGGGCTTGCGCGCCTGCACGGGGCCGTCCTTCATCTCCGTGCCATCGAGCGGGCTCTCCCTTAAGGTTGCCGCGGCCGCCGCACGGCACAGGGTT
>JAHFTX010000020.1:0-2649 GCA_023265395.1 Thermoplasmata archaeon | reverse complement strand
CGCTCACCTACGCATCGGTGGGTGCGGGCCATGAGCAGAAGGGGCGCTCGATCGCCTCGTTGGTCCGGGCCCTGGGCAGCGCCCCGCCCGGTACGGTGCGAGCGTCCCGGCTGGCAGCGCGCAAGGTCGACCTCCCATTGGGGTTCGCCGGGTTCGTGGCCATGGGCGACCAGTTGCTGGGCCTGTGCACCGATGGTGTGGGCTCGAAGCTCCTCCTGGCACGCCAGACCGGGCTCCTCGAGGGGGTCGGGATCGACTGCGTGGCGATGAATGTCAACGACCTGATCTGCCATGGTGCGCGGCCCATCGCCTTCGTGGACTACGTCGCCCTCGAGCGCAGCGATGAGAAGCTCACCGCAGCGATCGGCCGTGGCCTTGCCGAGGGGGCGCGCCAGGCAGGCATCCCCATCGTCGGGGGGGAGACGGCCAGCCTGCCAGAGATCATCACCGATTTCGACCTTGCGGGAATGGCTCTGGGAGTCGTGCGTCGGCGCGATCTCATAGACGGTCGAGCGATCCGACCTGACGACCTGGTCGTCGGCGTCCCATCGAGTGACTTCCACAGCAACGGCTTCACCTTGCTGCGGCGGGTCCTGGCCGATTGCAATCTGCCCCTGCACCGCCCGCCGCCGTGGCGCCCCAAGGGGCGCCGTTCTGTCGCGGCGGAGGTGCTGGCCCCGACGAGTATCTACGTCGGGGCGGTGCTCGACCTGCTGCGCCAGGTGCGGGTGCGCGGGATGGCCCACATCACTGGCGGCGGCGTCCGCAATCTGCTGCGACTGCACCCACGGCTGGGCTTCGACCTGCATTCCCCTTTGCCGGTGCCTGAGGCGATGCAGTGGTTCTCGCAGAACGGTCCGGTGCGTTGGCGCGAATGCTACCAGACCTTCAACATGGGAATGGGGCTGGCAATCGTCATCCCCACCACTGCGCAGGAACGGACCCTGCGCATCCTGCGTTCGTGGGGGCACGCCGCGCAGGTGGTTGGCACCGTGACGCGCAGCCATGCCGTGACGGTCGATGGGGTCCGCGGTCGTTGGGAAGTCTACTAGGAACGACGTTTCGTCCCAGCCACACCCCCTCCAGTGGAGCTCACTTCACTTCCGGTCCCTTCACCTCTGGATGGGGAGTGATCATGGTCTTGAGGACTTCTGAGACTCCAGGAAAGAAGATCTTGCCCAGTGCAAATACGCGACCATCGTCTAGAGTGATGTAGAGGTAGTACTTCGAGCGATAGCCGTCAGCATCCCTGATGCTCACAATCGTGGGCAGGGGGATTGTGATGGATCTTAGAGGGACGAGTACTCCCTCTCGGCCAAAACTGACTTCAAGATAGGGCATGGTCAGTCGGTCGTGATCGATGGTCACCCCTGGCATCAAGAGGATCGTGATGGTCCCGTAAGCAGCCGGAATCAGCGGCACGAGAATGAGTATCTTGGCAACGCTCGCGGTCGGGCCCCGCTCACTTCCAAGAATAAGGTAGAGAACTACGGTCATCAAAAGCATGCCTAAGGGGAGAGCCGCTGCCGACAGTGAAACCCGCTTGGGTCTGAACGAACGTGTCATCTAGTCGTCACCTCGCAATCACGTTCCCGAACAATGCAGCAAGATCATCCGATCTCTAACAGCAGAGAGCGTTTGACTCCCCAACCAGACAATGATTGCAAGGGCGACCCCGAGTACAGATTGAATGAAGAACAGTGGGAGGGCATTCAATGCCTTGAGTGCCCCCAGTATGGCGAGTGCTAGGCCTACGATTGCAGCTGCGGTACCAAACGACCCAAAGATGAGAAGTCCATTGAGTGTGTTGCAATCACGAGGCTGTATGTTGAGTGCAGCTTTGAGGACAATCTCGATGAGCGTTGCAAACGTTCCAAGGAAAAACGCGGCAATCGCATCCAGCGCTCCAGAGGGGTCAGTAAGAGCACCTTCTAGTACGCCAGCAAAAAAGGAGAATTCGGCAACGATGATCCCTGCCGCGACCTCAACACCCCACGGTGTGCCCTCGACATCGAAACCGGCAAGTGTGAGTGCCAAGTTCGTTGCAGCCCCAAAGAAGGTGGTGGGTTGAGGCTGGGCCCCCGCTCTTTCACCTCCTGAGAGTAGAGATACGAGGAATGGTTCTAACGAGCTCAGAAGTCCTTGTACTGTCGACACGAGGATCCGGATTGCATCTAGAACTCCCCGAAGGGGTTCGAGTACTGCAAGAACGCGAATCAGGCTTGCTTGGATACCCGGCCCAGCGTTTTCTTCCTCGAAGGAGAAGGGACCAAGTTACCGGAGGATTGTCGCCATGAGATGTTCTGCGCGGACGATAGCCGAAGCGATCATCGGTTTCACGATTCCTTCGACCATGGCTGAGAGAAGATCCCAGACCCAATCAAATGCACTCTCTACAAGATCCTTGACCGTCTCCGCGAACGCGGTGATGGCGCCGACGATCGCCCTGACCACGCCTTCCGCCAGCCCCTCGACGTGGCTCTGCACCGTCGCCCCGTTGCCGTTGACGTCGGCGACCGTGACCGTGAGGTCGTAGCCGTCGACGAAGCTGCTGACCCAGTCGAAGCCGAAGACCGCCGTGGCGGTGGCGCTGCGGCAGGGGTCGCTGCAGTCGAGGGTGGCGGTCCTGGTATCCTGGCCTTGCAGCTC
>JAHFTX010000050.1 GCA_023265395.1 Thermoplasmata archaeon | reverse complement strand
TCGGCAGCGCTGCCCCGACGGGGACGCCGGCGCTCGAGAGTACGGCAATCAGCACCAGGCTCGTCAGGGTCAGGTTCGACAGCGCGCGACGGGACATGTCCGTTCCTCCCTGGCAGCGCCGAACGCTCGCGGGCGGCCAGGGCCGCAGCAGTGGGAGACGCCGCTATAGAGGTTATCGTCGCACAGAGCGCCCACCTTCACACCGCGACCCGATGCAGCAGCGTCGGCACTTGACCAAGGAACCTTCATATACGGTGCCGCGGTCATTCGAGCCAATCGGGCTTCCCAGCTGCGGCGGTGGGGTCGGCAGGCGTCGTCCCTACTGTTGCTGCGCTCTGGGGGCGCGCAGCAGGTAGCGACGTGTCGGCGGCCAAGTGGTCCGGGTGCGTGGTGCTGCTGCTGCTGCTGCCAGCCCTGAGCGCCCTCGCCACCGAGCCCCCGTCGGTCGGTGGCGGTTCGAACCGCTCCAGCGCGCTCCTGCGGGGCCCTGACCTCGCCCTCTGGCGCGGCAGCGATGGCGGCAGCGTCGACTACGCCATCGTCGGTCCCAAGGACTGGGCAGCCACCGCCCTTGCCTTTGGCACTTGGAAGACCCAGAGCGGGACCAACGCCGCCTACTTTGGCGTCGAGGACATCGTGGCCAGCTATGCCGGACGCGACGACGCCGCGCGCATCCACTCCTTCCTGCAGGAACTGGCTCAGAACGAGTCGACGCTGAGCTGGCTGCTGCTGCTGGGCGACACCGACCTGGTACCGACGCGCCACCTCTACACCGGGGCGCACGGCGGCAACGGGTATCCCTGGATCGATTCGTACTTCGCCGACAGCAACCCCTCCGACTACTACTTCGCCGGTCTGGACAGCACCTGGGACAACGACGGCGACGAGCACTACGGTGAGCTGGGCGAGGAGGACTGGCTGCCCAACCTCTACGTCGGGCGCCTGCCCGTCGATACCGTCGCGCAGGCGCAGGCGAAACTGACCCAGGCGATGGACTACGAGGTCGACCCGCAGACCGGTTCATGGTCGGACCGGATCGTCATGGCGCCGGCGCTCTACGACATCCCCAACATCGTCCAGACCTCCAACGACACCGACGACTGGTGGATCGAGGGCGAGTACGAGTACTGGCAGGACAACAGTTTCGAAGCGCTCTCGAAGGTCCAGGCAGGCGTGCCCCCGCAGATGCAGCAGGTGTGGTTGGCCGACTACAACCAGACCTACGGCGGCAACTGGACGATGGTCAACGACACCCTCAACCAGACCGAGCTCGTCGCCCTCGTCAACGGCGGGGTGGGGATCGTCGCTTCCGCCAGCCACGGATGGATCGACCCCTCCGGTCCCAGTGGCAACGCCCCCATCCACTACAACGGCAACGGGTCGGAGGTGCCGGCCACCCCGCAGTGGGGCAACCGCTGGAAGAGCATCTACACCTTCACCGATGCGACCACCGCCAGCAACGGGGGGATGCTGCCCTTCTGGTATTCGAGCGCCTGCTTCGTGGGCAACTACAGCCAGCCGACCCCGGCGACCGAGCGCACCTTCGAACGCTTCTTCACCAACACCGACGGCGGCGTGATCGGCCTGGTGGCCGCCTCCCACGCCGACTACCGCGGGGAGCTGGGCGTCGTCGGGCTCAACGTCTCCGACGGCGACTGGCTCCTGATGGAGCTGTTCTTCTCGATCTTCTTCAACCAGGACCCGACCTACAAGGGTGACCAGCAGCCGGGCAAGTCGCTCTACTTGGCCAAGTGGGCGTACACCCGTTACCTCACCGACACGCTCGGCTACTCCGGCCAGCTCCAAGACCAGCCCTTCGCCCGGGTGACCAAGACCGTCTACAACCTGCTGGGAGACCCTGAGGTCGTGATCTGGAGCGGCCAACCGACGCAGCTGGCACTGACCACGCCCGACGACGTGATCAACGACACCACGCAGGTGACGGTGACCGTCACCGAGGCGTCCGGTGGCGCGCCCGTGCCCAACGCCACCGTCACGGCCGCCGCCCCCCACCTGTTTGCGACGGGCCGCACCGACGCGGCGGGCGAGGTCACGTTGCAGCTGCAGCCGGGCGCCCCAGAGACCGTGACGCTGACGGCCACTGCCATCGACCACCTACCGGCCCAGACCAGTTTCGCCGTGCTGCCCCGGCCGGCGGACCTGCACATGCTCTGGGTCAACGCCACCCCCACGGTGGTGGCCATCGGGGAGGGCGTGACCCTCACCGCGCGGCTGGCCAACGATGGGGAGACCGATGCGCTCTCCGTGCCCGTGGCGTTCTATGATGGCAACCCCACCAGCGGCGGGGAGCTGCTGGGCAGCAGCACCATCGGCCTGCTCTCGGCCTTCACCAACACGACCGTCACCCTCTCGTGGGAGGAGGTGCCGGTCGGCAGCCACATCGTCTACGCCCGTGCCGACCCTGCGGGGACCATCCTCGATGGGTACCCCGGCAACGAGCAGGCGGTCGCCCCCGACCCGGTGGTGGCAACGGGCATCGACCTCGCCCTGACCGCCGAGGACCTGTGGTTCATCGTCCCGCAGGGGGTGGCGACCCTCAACCGAACCGACACCGTCGGCTCGGGCACCCTGACCACCGCCCACGTGCGCGTGCACAACGGCGGCACCGCCAACGCCTCGGTGGTCTTCGTCCGGCTGTGGGAGGGTCTGCCCGGCGCCGGTGGTACCCGGATTGGCGGCCAGGACGTCGGGATCGAATCGATCCCCGCGGGCGGCTCCGCCGAGGCCACCTTCCCCTGGAACGTCAGCGGCAGCGGCTCGCGCACGGTGCTGGCGCAGATCGACCCGCTGGGGATCGTCGCGGAGATCGACGAGGGCAACAACGAGGCCCAGCGCGTGGTCCGGATCGACCTGCCCCCGACCCAGCTGGCCGCGTTGCCGGAACTGGATCTGCTGGAGGACAACGAGGAGCATGATGTCCTGCAGCTTGGGGGGTACGTCATCGACAGCGACAGCGCCCCAGGGGAGCTGACCTTTGCGCTAGGAGACGTCGGCGAGCCCGCGGTCAACCTCACCGTCGACCGCATCGGCGGCCAGGTCGATGCCCTCACCACCGACGATTGGTCCGGCAGCACCACGGCGACCTTCGTGATCACGGATGGCATATTCGTCCTCGCGCTGGAGGTCGATGTGGTCGTCGCACCGGTCAACGACCAGCCCCTGCTGCCGCCCATCCTTGCGCAGCAGGCGACGGCGGGGCAGCCGTGGCATCTCCTCGTGAACGCCTCGGACGTCGATGGCGACACCCTGACCTTCCGCGTGGCATCCGACCTGGTGACGATCGAAACCCACACCGGTGAGCTGTCGGCCACGCCCGATCGGGATGACGCCGGCCTGCACCTGGTGACCGTCACCGTCTCCGACGGCGCCGCCGAAGCGGCGGCGACCTTCACGCTGACCGTCGTGGTCCCCAACCAACCACCGGTCTTCGGGCCGCTCAACAGCACGCTCCAGCTGGTGGTCGGGACTCCCTTCACCCTGCAGTTGGTGGCCACCGACCCCGACATCGGTGACGTGTTGACCTTTGGCGACGACAGCCCGCTGCTCAACGTCGACTCGCGCACCGGACGCATCTCCTTTGCCCCCAGCGCCTCGATGGTGGGTAGCCATCTGGTCACCTTCACCGTCGCCGACGCCTTGGACGCGCGCGATTCGGTGAGCGTGACCCTCGAGGTCAAACCGCGGCACGGCCCCGATGACCCTGGGGGGCCAGGATTCAGCTCCTCGCTGCTGCCGTTCCTGATGCTGCTGGTGATCATCGTGGTCACGGTCGTCTCCCTGCTGCTGTGGAGGCGCCAACGCACGGCCGAGGCACAGGCGCCCCCGGGCTTCTTTGTGCAAGACGAGGCCGAGATGGACCGGCGGCGGGCGCAGCGGTTCATCGCCGGTGGTGAATCCGGGGGCGATTCGCCGTGGGCACCCACGCGCACCGTCGAGGACCAAGCGGCATGGGAGCACGCGGCCGAACCGGCCCCACCCCCGCCGGCACGGCAGGAGGAGGAGGTCATCCCTGCAGATGATGGGAGGGCAGCAACCCCCACGACGGCAGCGACCGCGGCCAGGGTCGCAGGTGGCCCCTGTCCCAAATGCGGTGCCGCTGCCATGCAGTGGTTCGCTCCGGGCGAAGGCATCTGCAACAAGTGCGGCAACGCCGTCTTGAAGCGCTGAGCGTCCCACGCGGCTAGAGTCGACGCTGGACCGAGCGGGTCTGCTGCAAGGGTCCGAGCCGGGCGTCGGCAGCCACGAGCACCTCGAGCTGTGCGTCGTGGAGCAGTGGCGCGATCCCGCGGCGGGTGCGGCCGGGTGCGGCCAGCGGGACCTCGAGCAGGCCCAATGACCCCAGTTCGGCGAGCAGCTGGCTCCCGCGGACGGCCGTCGCTGCAGCGCCCCCAAAGCCGACCCCCGCGGCAGCGCAGCGCTGCGCGAAGTGCCGCAGCACGTCGCGACTGCTGGGGCGTCGCACCCGCGGATCACCACGTGCGCGTGCGGCGTCGGCGCTGGCTAGCAATAGCAGTCGCGCCGGCAGGGGCAGCCCCAAGGCGACGGCGGTCAGCACGTCGCCCTCGCCGCGACTGATCGCGCGACGGACATGGGTCTCGTCGATGACACAGCAGCCACCGGTCGCCGCCTCGTCGGCGGCGGTGCGCAACAGCTCCAGGGCGCGCCGTGCGTCGCCATGCTCCTGTGCCGCCAGCGCGGCGCACAACGCCAGAACCCCGCTGCCGAGGGCATCGGGACGCAGCGCGACGTCGGCACGCTCAGCGAGGATGTCGGCCAATTGCTCTGCGTCGTAGGGCGGAAAGACCGACAGGTGCGCGCCCAGCCGACCAGCGACCTTGGGGGGCAGGTCCTCCACCAGCGTGCCGTTGTTGAGGATCAGCAGCAAGGTCAGCCCCGGGCCGGTGAGGTCGGAGCTGCGCTCCGTCAGCAACAGGAGCACCTCCTCGATCGCCGGTGGTGACAGGCTGTCGAGCTCGTCGAGGCACAGGACCACCGGGCCGCCCAGCGCCTCGAGCTTGGCACCGAGCGCGTCGTAGAGCCGTTCGAGGGGCCAGCCATGAGATGGTACGGGCGGACCGCCCGGCAGCGCACGGTCCAGCGCGAGCAGGATCTGGTAGGCTCCTTCGTAGCGCGCGCAAGTCAGCCGGACGCACTGCAGGGGCTGGCCACACAGGGCAGCAGCCTCCTCGAGCTGCGCCAACACATGGGCGGCGGTCGCCGACTTGCCGCTGCCGTTGGCGCCCACCAGCAGCTGGGTGGCCCCGGCCTGACCGCCCAAGGTCGTCCGCAGCGCTTCGGCCAGGGAGCTGACCTGCGCACCCCGGTGGGGAAGCCGCTGGGGGGTGAACCGCGGCAGCAGCGCTTCCCGCTGGAGATAGGGTCCACCGATCCCGGCACCGACCATCGGTGCGAAGATGTTGGGCCGTACCGTTGTAGTGGAAACCCTGTGGACCGACGGGGTGGTCGCAGGATTGGATTTCCCTCCGGGCCCCCTCCGAAGCGACCCCTCCGTTTCCTGTTGCTGCATGCCCAACCCTCCGCCGTGACCGTGCGGGAGCGGTCGAGCCGTCGCGGACTACAAATAGGCTGGCGCCGGCGAGCGGCCCTCGTCGAGGAGCAGGGGTGCCAGGGTCCTTCCGATCGGGGTGAGCACCAACCGGGCTGGCGGGGAGCGCTGCCAGTCGACCAGGCCGGAGGTGCTCAGCGCCTCGAGGCGGGGCACCAAGCGCTGGCGCACCAGCCGCAAGCGACGCGCCACCCGCGTCTGACGGATCGGCTCGGTCGTCTCGAAGAGCAACCGCAACACCCGTCGCTGGTCGCGGTCGAAGAGGTCGGCGGGGCGCATCCCCTGCAGCGTCGGGAGCGCCACCGGCCCTGCTGCAGCGTCGAGGGTCAGCGGGATCCCCAGCAACATCCCCACATGCCACATCGCCGCCACCACCGTCGGCGGTGCCTCTCCACAGTGGAATCGTACGGCCGACCCGGGGGTGCGTCCCACCAGCTCGAGCAGACGTCCCACACACAGGGTCAGGTCGGTGTCGTCGACCCGCACCAGGTCATGGTGCGGCACGCTCCGCGCCAAGAACGAACGTAGCCTCGGCAAGCCGCGCGGTCGACTGCCCCACAGGAGCACGAGGCGTTCATGGGGGTGGCGTCGCAGGGCCCGACGCAGCGACTCCTCCTCGGTGACCGCCAACACCAGCACCCGCCCACGCGGCCGACCCGCCGACAGGGGCGCGGCGGCCCGCACACGGGAGGTCTGCGGCGTGGCTCATCCCCCCACCGGGGTCGGAGGGGGCGACGGCGGCCCGCTCGTCGGTGCCGCCTCGATGGTGGGGATGAGCAGGCCGAGGTTTGGCTGGAGCCGGACCACCTTCTCGCGACGGTTGGTGGGAACCTCCATCAGTTCCACGGCACCCAGACGTGTGAGTTCCCCCAGATGGTGAGCCAACGTCGATCGGTCCTTGCTCAGCGCGGCCCGCAGCTCCTTGACCCGCACCGCGCCGCCTAGGCGTTGGAGCGCGCGCAGCACCTCCAGCTGCTTGGGGGTGAACAGGTCGCCGTAGGGCAAGGTCAGCACCGGCAGACGTGCCGGTGACGCCCCCTCCCCCGGCTCGTAGCTGGCGGCGACCCCCTGGAGGAGGCAGGCGAGCAGCGCCCCGCTGCTGAGCGCCCCAAGGCCGTGGGTGATGTGGACCTGCACCGGTCCTCCTAGCTGGGGCGTTTCTCCCTGCCCCTGCGGTGCCAACGCAACGCTGCGTTCGTTCGCCAGCCGCGCGAGGAGCGTGCGGACGGTCAGGGCCACCGCCACCGGGTCACCCACCGATTCGATGGCTAGCGCCTCGAGGGGCAGACCACGGCTGCGACAGGCGCGCTCGGCGATGGAGCGCGCGCGGCGGCCCTTGTCGTCCGCCGGGTGCAGCAACAGGACACGCTCGACCCCACCGAGGGAGTCGATCAGTGGCAGCAGGAAGTGTGCCGAGTGGCCCATGGTCGCCAGCAGGACCGTCATGGCTCCCGGCCTAGGCCGGTCCTGTGCCATCAAGATTGGGCAGCTGCAACGGGGGCAGCGTCGAGGTGCTCGAGCGCAGGTGGACTGTCCGCAGGACCGCCTCCTGCTGCCACGCCGAGGCCGCGGCACCCTGCCGCACCCGCTGGACGTAGGCGAGCGCCGCTGGCGGCTCGATGCCCCGGAACACCAGATAGGCGGCCAGCACCGTCCCGGCACGGCCGCGCCCGAGCTGGCAGTGGACGATGACGGGCATGCCGCGCCGCACCGCCTTGTCGATCGTCGGCAGCAGCCAGTGGAGCTGCTCGGGGCTGGGGGCGCCGAGGTCCGGTGTGGGGCAGTGGACCTGCTCGAGCCCCGGGACCGCCCAGCTGGGCGGCAGTGGTCGCTCCGTCAGCGTCACCAGTAGGCGCACGCCAGCATCAGCGAGGTGACGCACCTCGGCGGGTCCTTCGGGGGCGCGGCAGCCTCCCAGCAGCTGGGGCAGGATCCAATAGGGGCGCAAGGACTGCTCCATCGTGGCCCCCGCGCGCCGCTCTGCGGCTGCCAGGGTATCAAGGCTGCGGACCGACCGCAACGCTCAAGCGTCCTCGCCAGGTCGCAAGCAGGTGGTCCCCCCGACGATCGGCGCCGTGCTCTTCGACATCGACGGCACGCTCTACGACTTCGAGCACGACACCGCCCATGCCTTCCGCAACGCCGCTGACTGGGCGCGCACGGAGAACCCGCAGCTGGCGCTGGAGCTCCCCGAGACCAACTTCCGCCGCGCCCAGGTGCTGACCTCGCAGAACCTCGGCGCCTCGGGGGCAGGGCCGTGGGAATGGCGTGTCCACATGTTCTCCCAGCTGCTGCAGACCGAAGGGATCGTCGACCAGCAGCTGGCCGAGGGGATGGCGCGCCAATATGGGTACTGGCGCGGTCGCGAGGCGCGACTCTTCCCGGGCGTGCTGCGGACCTTGCGCAAGTTGCGCAGCGCCAAGGTCCCCCTGGGGGTCATCACCAACGGCAACAGCGACCTCGAGCAGGCGGGCCTGGGTGGCTACTTCCGCTTCGTGCTGCGGGCGTGGGACTTGCACCTGGAGAAGCCCGACCCGCGGATCTTCACCCATGCCATCGAGTTGCTGGGGGTCGCGGCGGACCAGATACTCTTCGTCGGCGACAGCCCCCACACCGACATCGTCGGGGCCAAGGCCGTGGGGATGCGGGGCGCCTGGGTCAACCGACTGGGGGCGCGGCTCCCGCTGGGCGTGCCGGTGCCCGACTATGTGATCGCCGAGGTCGACGAGCTGCTCCTGATACTTGGACTCGAACGCCGGCGGACGAGCGCCCCGGAGCAGCGCAGCTAGCCCTCGCGGCCCCGGGGCCGGATCCGACCCTCGAAGGGCTCGTCGAGGTTGCGCGAGCTAAAGCCGTGGCGCGACGAGGGCTTGCGACGCGCTCGAGTCCCGACGAACCAGCGGCAGGTCAGGCAGAGCATGCCCTTGTAGGGAGTGCCCGTGACGTCCGCGCCATCGTAGGGCTGCATCGTCGCGCGGCATTTGGGGCATGTCGTCGTCGTCGCAGCCTTGGGGAGGGTGAAGCCTCGGTGGGGTTCCATGGTTGGGCCGGGGCCGCAGGGACCCCGGCAGGTGTGGACTCGGGGGGATTTGAACCCCCGACCTCTCCCATGCCAAGGGAGCGATCTTCCGCTGATCTACGAGCCCATCGCGCCGATCCTCTGCTCCGGCGCACGCTCTGCAGCCCGCCCTTGGGAAAAAAGGTTGTGGCGGGCGCCCCGGCGGCGCGGGAAGGCTCTTTGCCGCCGGAGCTCCAAGGCGTCAGGACGATGGAAGCGCTGCTTTTTGCCCAGGTGCCCTACCCGCAGGCCGGCTGGCTCAGCTACGTCGTGGGCGACCGTCGGGCTGGGGTCTGCGCCGTCATCGACCCCCTGCTCCCGCTCGACCCGATCGAGGGGTTGCTGCGCCAGGCCCCTGCACGGGTCGTGGCCGTCATCCACACCCATGTGCCGCCCTACGAGCGGTGGGCCGGCCCGACGCTGAGTGCACGCACGGGCGCCCCCCTGCTGCTCCCCTCGACCTGCGGCGTGTCGGTGCCCCACGCCCCCCTGCGGCACAGCCAGCGGATCGAGGTCGGGGCCTTGCGGCTCCAAGCGTTCGTGGCGGCGTCCTGCCCCCCAGGTGCGGCGCTCTTCCTGCAGGGGCACGACAAGCTCCTGAGCGGCCGGACCTTGCTGATCGGGAGCACCGCTCCCCCGGCGGCCAGCGCCGACGGCCCGCAGGACTTGTTCGTGGCGCTCCAGGAGCTGCGGAGATCGGTGCCCGAGCACGCCGAGGTCTACCCCGCGATGTTCGGCCCGCGCTTTGGGCTTCCCGACGTGCGGTTGACCACGCTCTCCCACCAGTGCGTCGGCAACCCGGCGTTGGCCGCACCGGACGCCGCGGCCCTCGTCGCAGCCTGCGGCGTCTCGTGGGGGCGGATGACCACCGGCGACCCCGCGGTGCTGGCGGCCAACCGCACCGGATGAGCTCGTTGCGCTGACGGGGAAGGGTTTTCTCCCATCGCGGGTCTGCCCCGGCGATGGACACGGCCCAGCCGACCACCCAGGAGCGCGACGAGGTGGTCGCTGCGGGCCTGTCCGTCGCCGAGCGTCGGTTGCTCGTGGCACTGGCGGCACAGCAGCCGGTCCGGCCCGACGACCTGGTCGACGGCGAGCGATTCCACCAGCTGGTGGAGGTCATGAACGCCGCCAACTGGCTCCACAGCAAAGGCCTGGTCGCCATCGAGGAGCGCCTCGAGGTCCGCTATTCGTTGGGGCCCTCAGGGATCGACGCCCTCGAGCGCGGGACGATCGAGCTGCGCGCGGCCTCGGCGCTCGCGTCGCTGGGCGGCGGTGCGCCGCTGGCGGACCTCGCAGCCGAGGCGCACCTTGCCGACGGGGAGATCGGCATCGCCTTGGGACTGCTGCGACGGATGGGGTGGGCGACGTTGGCGCAAGACCCCTCGGGCGCTCCGGTGGTGACGCTCACCGACGAGGGGCGGACCGCGCTGAGCGTCCCCTACGAGGTCGAACGGGTGCTTGGCGTCTTGCGCACTGGTCCCCAAGGGCCCGCGGTCAGCGATGCGACGGTGCTCGAGGGTCTGCGCAAGCGTAAGGGCATGGTCGACCGCGTCGAGCGCGTGGTGCGCATGCTCTCGCTGCAACCGCGCGGGGCGCGCATCGCGGCGATGGACCTGCAGCTGGGGCCCGAGGTCAGTGCGCTCACGCAGGAGGTGCTCTCCTCGGGAGCGTGGCGCGACGCGACCTTCCGCCCCTACGACATCGCCCGGTTCGCTCCCACCGCCGCCGGCGGGAGGTTGCATCCGTTGACCCAGATCACCGAGCGCATCCGGGCGATCTTCTTGGCGATGGGCTTCACCGAGATCCGCTCCGACTTCGTGGAGAGCTGCTTCTGGAACATGGACAGCCTCTTCATCCCCCAGGACCACCCGGCGCGCGAGCTGCAGGACACCTTCTACCTGAGCGCGCCGGCGACCCTGCCCCTGCCACCGGAGCGGGTGGCCAAGGTCGCCGCCGTGCACAGGAGCGGTGGAGGCACCGGCAGCAGCGGCTGGGGGGGAGGGTGGTCGGAGCAGGAGGCTGCGCGAGCGCTGCTGCGCACCCACACGACGGTCTCGACCATCCGACACCTCGCGACGCACCAGGCCTGGCCGGTGCGGGTCTTCTCCGTCGACCGGGTCTTCCGCAACGAGGCGGTCAGCTACAAGCACCTGCCCGAGTTCCAGCAGATCGAGGGCATCGTGGCCGAGCCGGGGGCGAGCCTCGACATGCTCGTGGGGCTGCTGCGCGAGTTCTACTCCCGCATGGGCTTCTCCCAGATCCGCATCCGGCCGGGCTACTTTCCCTACACCGAACCCTCGGTGGAGCTCGAGGTGCAGTTCAAAGGCCGCTGGATGGAGATGGGGGGTGCGGGGATCTTCCGCCCCGAGGTGACGGCGCCCCTGGGCGTCGAGGTGCCGGTGCTGGCGTGGGGCCTTGGGCTCGAGCGGCTGGCGATGCTGTGGCTGGGCGGCACCGACGTGCGCCACCTCTACCAGAACGACCTGCAGCGGCTGGCGCAGCTGCCTGTCCTCTGATGCACCACCGCGGAGCGGCCCCAACCTTGATAGTGGGTGCCGTGGGTTTCCGCCTGGGGCAGGCCATGGGGGACGAGGCGCTGGGCATTCTCGAAAAGGGCAAGGGACTGCTGGCCAAGGGCGACGAGCAGAAGGCCTACAAGACCTTCGAGAAGGCCGCCCAGACCGATCCTGCGTTGGCGGAAGCCCACTTCCTGCTGGCCGAATCGGCGATGAGCGTCCCCAAGGTCCCCGTCGAACAGATCACCGCCGCCTACGCCAAGGCCGCCGAGCTCGAGCCCAAGAACCCGCAGTACCTGTGCGCCTACGGGGCGTACCTGCTCAACATCGGTCAATGGTCCAAGGCCGAGGAGGTCTACAACGCCGCCGCCGAGGCCGACGAGGAGAACCCGGGGTGGTACTACCAGGAGTTCGGCTTCGAGTACTACCAGGCGATGCAGCGCCACTACGAGGGCCAGCTGAGCAGCGGCATGCTCAAGGAGGTCCGCAAGAAGGCAGCGACCTACATGCTGCGAGCGGTCGGCATCGGCCCCGAAGACCTCAAGGAGTACTTCGGCTGACGAGGCGCGAAAGGCTCAAGGGGGCGGCGCGCGCTGCGCCATGCTGAGGGTTACCATGGTCTCCTATGACATCAAGCGCGGGCACTTCAAGAAGATCGAGGGCGACAAGCTGCGGGCGCTGATGCAGGAGACCTTCGACAACGTCACCCAGGAGGGTCCCCGCCTGGCTTCGCGCTTTGGCGCGCTCGACCCCATCACGGTCCAGGTGATCGACAAGAGCACCATCGACATCGTCATCGTCACCAAGCAGGGCGTCGATGATTCGGTCGCGCAGTCCTCCATCAAGGCGCGCAACCTCTTCCTCGAGGGAGCCACGGGGTTCAACACCAAGCAGCGCAGCAAGCGGTTGCAGCAGAAGGCCAAGGAAGGCGGGCTGTAGCCCTCAGCGGCCTCTGCCCTTGCCCTTTGGGTGCGCCACCAGCACTTGGTAGGGGATCCGCCGCTGCAACGTGCGGTTGGTGGCCTCGAGCAGCCCCAGCAGGTCGTGGACGGCCGTCTCCTCGAGCAGCACCAGCACCGGGACCCCCCGTGCCGTCAGTTCGAGCGCGGCCTGCTCGATGGCAGCGTCGGGGGGGCCGTCGAGCCGAAGCGCCCGCATCACCACCTCGGCGACCGGACCGATCCCATAGCACCGCACCCCCGTGGTGCGCAGGAGCGGTCGCAGCTGGATGCGCACGGCCGCAAGGTCGAGGGCCGCGCTCCCTCCATCGTGGGCGCTGGGCAGGGCCAGCAGGCTCAGGGTCGCTGGCTCGAGGTTGACGATCCCTTCGAGGCGACCGACCACCACCTCCCGCAGGGGCTTGGCACCATGCAGGGCCACGCCCAAAGAGGGGGAGTGACGGCCGGGGCGGGCCACCAGCCGCCCCTGTTCCATGAACAGGCCCACGGGCTGCGCTGCGACGATCGGTGCGCCGGCGATCGCGACCGCGGTGTCGATGATCGCCAAGGCCTTGCGCTGGTCGGTGATAAACTCCGTGATACGACCGAAGGTCTGTTGGAGGTACGCGATCCCCTGCTGGGTGGGACGGTAGAACCCCTCGCGGCGCTCCACCAGCCCCTCCTCGGTCATCTGCCGCAGGTACTCCGAGACGGTCTGGATCGTCAGCGACATGCTCGACGCCAGCGGCCGCAGGGTGGCGATGTCGCCGCGGCTGAGCTCGAGGAGCAGCAGCATGCGCGTGACGCGTTGCTTGTCCCGCAGGTCCTTGATCGTCTCAGCCCCCCGTCGGTTCCGAAGCGAGTCGCCCCTCGAGGGTGCGTCGCCACGGCAGGAGCTCGTTGAGCCCCTCTGCCGTGCGTACGCCATACCAGCAGCAGGCGCTGCCATCGAGGCGCTCGAAGCGCGGCAACCGCGGCAGCAAGGGTCGGAGCTGCTCCACGAGCGCGCGCTCGTGCCGCGGTCCGAAGGGGAAGGGCTCGTCCGGCAGGAGCACCACCTGGGGCCGAAGCGCGGCGATCCGTCCCGGTTCCAAGGACGGATAGCGCTCAGGGTCGCTTGCGCAGACGTTGTCGAGCGCGATCGAATCGAGAAGATGGTGGATGTAGGTCGTGCCGTTGATGGACCGGTAGGGTTTGCGCCATACCAGGTAGAGGGTGCGCCAGCGTCGCAACGCAGGCGCGGCACCCAGCGCGCTGCGCGCGACGGCGAGCTGCGCGACCATCTGGGTGGCGGCCTGCCCCACCCCCAGCAAGGTCCCCAGATGGGTGATGGTGCGCGCCGCATCATCGAGGGTGACCGTCGCGCTCTCGTAGACGGGCACGCGCTCGCGTAGCCACTCGATGTGCGGCGCGAGGTTCTCCTCGCGGTTGACCACCACCAGGTCGGGCTGCGTCGCGACGATGGCCTCGAGGTTGGGGTCCTTGGTGCCCCCGACCACCATGCGGCGCTTGGGCAGCCCGACCGGACGCACGCAGTAGCGGGTGATCCCCACGAGCGCCTCCTCACCGGCAAGGCGCGCGATGGTCTCGGTGTGCGAGGGCACGAGGCTGACGATGCGGCGCGCGGGGCCTGGCACGGCCACGGCATGTCCCGTGTCGTCGGTGCACTGGAGCGCGCCCCTCATGCGGGCACCCCCTGGGCCGTGGGTGCGACCAGTTGAACCTGCAAGCGGGCGTGATGCCGTCGCAACCGCGGCAGCAGGGTCGGGCCGAGCAGCTGGAGGAAGAGGAGGTTGCTGACGGCATGGGCGACATCGAACCACACCGACGCTAGAAGCGCCACGCGCAGCGCGCTGGCAAGGTCCTGACCTTGGGTGATGAGCAGCAGCACCGTCACGAGGTCGGTCAGCCACCCAAAGAGGAATCCCCACACCACCCCCAGGACCATCAGCACCCACAGCCCTGCAGAGGGTCGCACCCTGCCCAGCAACCCCGCACTGGCCCCGACCCCCGCCCATCCGATGGCCTGCAGCGGGACCCACAGACCGACCGGCAGGAAGAGGCTGCTCACCAGGGTGCCCAGCAGTCCGACCCAGGCGCCGATCCGCGGCCCAAGGCCGAACCCGATCAGCACCACCAGGGCGGTCATCGGTTGGACCGATGGGATTCCCACGAAGGGCAACCGGCTTGCGCCCACCACACCCCCGAGCAGCCCGATCAAGGCGATCTCCGAGGTGTTGACCTCGCCCGATTCGAGCTCCTGCCACAGTCCCAGCAGGAGCAGCATCAGCGCCACCAGCAGCAGGAGCGGTGCCTGATCGACCAGGGCCGGCAGGGGTGCAGGTGCCGCGGCTCCAGCAGCAGCTGCCAGCAGCGGAAGCATCAGCAGGGCCAGCCCGAGGAGGGTCAGTGCCAGCACCTGCAGCGGCAGGCCTCTTCGCGGGGGGATCATGATCCGCCCTCCAGCGGTGGTGCCAGTCGCAACTGCTCGGGGCGAACGATGCCGGTGCCCCCCTCGACCTTGAGCAGCCCGCGGACCACGCGGCTGACCTGCGGGGAGAAGAGGAGGCTGTCACCCAGCACCTCGGCGGGGGGGCCGTCGGCGATGATGCGACCGCGCCCGAGGATCGCCACGCGCGTCGCGGCGATCGCGGCCAGTTCGACGTCATGGCTGACGAGGACGACGGCCCGGCGTGGGGTGCCCTTGGGGGAGGCGTACCGGCGCAGCGTCGTGGCGAGTCGTCCCTTGAGGGCGTAGTCGAGTCCTCGGGTGGGCTCGTCCAGCAGCAGCAGGGGGCGCCGACGCACCAGCACCGAGGCTAGCGCCACCCGTTGGACCTGCCCTCCACTGAGGTCCCGTGGGTCCCGCTCCGCCACGCCTTCGAGCCCGAGGGTCGTCAAGACCGCGGCGGTGCGTGACTCGGCACGTCGGGGCGGCAGCCGAAGGTCCCCCAGCGACTCGAGCACCTCGGTGTCGACCCGCAGCGCCTGCGCGTAGGCGCGGGGGTCCTGCAGGAGCAACGCACAGCTGCGGGCGAGGGCCGAGACGGGTTGGTGCGCGTTTGGCGTGCCACCGACCGAGATCGTCCCTGCATCGGGCGCGTGCAGACCGGCGATCACCTGCAGCAGGGTCGACTTGCCCGCTCCGTTGCGCCCGAGCAGACACAGCACCTCTCCCGCGTCGACCCGCAGGTCGATGCCTTCGAGGAGGGGCGTGTGCGCTGCATAGCGGAACCGCAGCTGCCGCACCTGCAGGATGGTCTCCCCCTTCCTGGGGGTGGCAGTCGCCGACGGTGCCATCTTCAGCGCTCCGCCGCTGGCAGCGAGGATCCCTTCGATTCCCTGACGCGCCTCCTTGACCGAGATCGGGACCGAGGGCAGCCCCAGCGCCGCCAGTCGGCACACCGGGGGGAGCAGGCTTGCCTGCGGGTCTGTTGCCCGCAGCTGCGAGGTGGCGAAGGCGGTGGGTGGTGCGTCGGCGACGACTCGCCCCGCCTCCAGCTGGATGACCCGGTCGACGAAGGGGAGGCATCGCTCGAGCCGCTGCTCGGCGAGGACCACGGTCAACCCCAGGTCCTCGTTGAGCCGTCGCACGAAGAGCAGCAGCTCCTCGGCCGACTTGGGATCCAGCTGCGAGGTCGGTTCGTCGAGCACCAGCAGCGACGGGTGCATCGCCAGCAGACCCGCCAGCACGACCCGTTGCTGCTCCCCGCCGCTGAGGGAGGCGACATCGCCCTCGGCGGGCAGCTCGAGCAGCGCCAGCGCCTCCTCGACGCGGCGTTCGATCATGGCCGGCGGCAACCCCTGCTGCTCGAGGCCGAAGGCCACCTCGCGGTCGACGGTCGAGCGCACCAGCTGCGCCTCGGGGTCCTGCATCCCCAACGCGACCGTCCCGGCGAGGGCCTGGGGCTGGTCCTGCGGTATGTGCAGCGGCGTCGCCCCACCCCCACGGTGGAGCGTGATCGTGCCGCCGAAGGTGCCACCGAAGAGGTGTGGGACCGCACCGGCGAGGGCTCGACACAAGGTCGTCTTGCCCCCGCCAGAGGGACCGACCAGCAGCGTCGTCCCCCCGCCCTCGAGGGTCAGGTCGATTTCGTCGAGGGCCCTCGCCTGCGCGGTGGGGTAGGTATAGTGGACGCCAGCGATGTCGATCCTCATGCGACCTTCCCCCGTCGCCCCCGCGATGGACGCTGCGAAGGGTCCGTGATCAGCCACGGGACGTTGAGCCCGGCGACCAGCAGCAGCAGCGCGACGATGCCGACGTCGGCGGGCACCACGATCGCCGGTGCGTCGTAGTCGTAGGGGACGGCGAGGCCCAAGGGCACCAGCGCCACACCCAAGGCGATCAACACCAGCAGCAGGAGCACGCTCGCGCGCTCGAGGGAGCCCAGCGAGCGCGGGCGGTACTGGCTGACGGCGTGGCCGCCGCCCAGCCCGCGACAGGCCATCGCGACCCCCAGGTCGACGCTCCGTTCGAGCGCGCTTGCGGTCAGGGGCACGAAGAGCGCAGCGTTGGCCCGCAGGCGCGCCAACGCTGGGCCGCGGTCGAGCGGCCGACCGCGGACCAGCTGGGCGGTGCGCAGGCGCTCGCGCTCCTGGGCGAACATCGGCACCGAGCGCGCGGAGAGCCCCACGAGCAGCCCCAGGCGGTTCGGCCGCGAGCCCAGCAGCAACAACAGTTCGTCCGGGGGCGTCCCATAGGTGAGCACCACCATCGCCGAGACCGCGACCAGTAGACGCGCGCCAAGGACCACCCCCGAGAGCACCCCTTCCCTCAGCAGCGGGCCGACCAGGGGCGTGGTGCC
>JAHFTX010000019.1 GCA_023265395.1 Thermoplasmata archaeon | reverse complement strand
GTTGGGCCTCTACACGGTGGTCGCCCGCGAGCAGGGCATCGATGGGACGCGCCTGCGGGGCACCATCCAGAACGACATCCTCAAGGAGTACATCGCCCGCGGCACCTACATCTTCCCGCCAGCCCAGAGCATGGCACTGATCACCGACAGCTTTGCCTACTGTGCGAAGCATCTGCCCCAGTGGAACCCGATCTCCGTCAGTGGCTACCACATCCGTGAGGCAGGGGCGACCGCCGCCCAGGAGGTGGGGCTGACGCTGGCCAACGGGCTGACCTACCTGCAGGTGGCCATCGATGCGGGACTCCCAGCCGAGAGCGTCGCAGAGCGGATGTCCTTCTTCTTCGGAGCCCATAACGACCTGCTCGAGGAAGTGGCGAAGTTCCGTGCGGCCCGACGGCTCTGGGGGGAGCTGCTCGCCGAGCGCCACGGACTCTCGCCGCGTGCGCGCCAGCTGCGGTTCCATACTCAGACCGCCGGTTCCACCCTGACGGCCCAACAGCCAGAGGTCAACATCGTGCGAGTGACCGTCCAGGCACTCGCAGCGGTCCTGGGCGGGACCCAGTCGCTCCATACCAACGCCCTCGACGAGGCATTGGGCTTACCCACGCAGAAGGCGGCGCGTATCGCCCTTCGGACGCAGCAAGTGCTCGCCCACGAGAGTGGGATCACCAACACGGTCGACCCACTTGGGGGATCGTACTACATCGAGTGGATGACCGATGCCATCGAAGAGGAGGCCCGGTCGCTGATCGGTGCCGTGGAGCAGCAGGGTGGCATGGTGCGGTCCATCGAGGCTGGCTGGGTGCAACGCCAGGTCGCCGACAGCTCCTGGAGGTACCAGCAGGAGATCGAGCACCACACGCGGGGAATAGTGGGCGTCAATTCGTATCGGATGGACGAAGCGCCCATCGAGGTGCTGCATCTCGATGAGGAAGGCGAGCGGGTTCAGGTCGAACGCCTCCATCGCTGGCGCGCAGGGCGCGCACGCACCGACGTCGAGCGCTCCCTGCAACAGGTCGCAGTCGCAGCCGAGAGCCTACTGGAAGGCCCGATCGACGGGTCGCTGATGGCCGCGATCGTCGGGGCGGTCGCCGCGGGAGGGACGGTCGGCGAAGTCTGCGGCACCCTTCGTCAGGCTTGGGGGGAGTACGTCGCGCCCCAGGTGTTCTGAAGGTGTAGGGTGTCACGCCTTGTGCAACGCGGCAATCTTGGTGTAGTAGGGTGCGACTGCTTCGGCGGCAGCTCCCACATCTCCGGCGATCCCATGACGTTGCAGGAGGGCGCCCACCGCGCCGTAGGTCGCATCGACCTCTCGCAGGCTGGTGAATCCCATGTGCGCGATGCGGAAGATCACTCCCTTTACGGAATCCTGTCCGCCGGCGATGACCACGCCTGCCTCTTCGCCCAGCTGGGCCCGGAACGTGGCGTCGTCGATCCCTGGGGGATAGCGCACGGCCGTCAGGGTGTCAGAGGCGATGCGCTCGTCGGGGAAGAGCGAAACACCCAGCGCGGCCGCAGCGGCACGGCTGGCTTGTGCCATGAGCGCGGTCCGTGCTAGTCGCCGCGGCAAGGTCTCATCCTCCAAGAGGCGCAGTGCCTCGAGCATGGCGAAATGGAGCGGGATCGCGGGGGTGAATGGAGTGTCGTCCTGGCGCATCTTGTCGATGTGCTTGCGCAGATCGAGGTAGTAGGAGCGGCTGCCATCGAGGCGGTCATAACCCCGCTCTGAAACCGCCACGCCCGCCAGTCCGGCGGGTGCGCCGATGCATTTCTGGGAACCGAAGACCACCGCATCAGCCTTCCAGCGGTCGGTGGGGACGTCGATGCCGCCGACGGAAGTGATGCCATCGATCACCAGAAGGGCATCATGCTTGTGAGCGAGCTTCGCCAATGCCTCGGCATCCTGGGTGCAGCCGACCGAAGTCTCGTTGTGCACGAAGGCCAGAGCCGTCGCTCCAGCCTCCAGTGCGGTCGCGACCGAATCAAGGGGGATCTGCTGGCCCCAGGGTGCCCTGATCGGCATGAGGGTGCAATAGTGACCTGCCAGTTCCTGGAGTCGTTCGCCGAACTTGCCGTTGGCGAGGGTGACCACGCGGTCATCCTTCCGCAGCATCGTGGAGAATACACCATCGAGCCCCGCTGTCCCGCTGCCACTAATCAGTGCGACCTCACCACGGGTCTGGAAGACGTATTGTAGCAATCGGCGGAGCTCTTTGTTGACCGCCCGAAAGGGGGCAGTACGATGCCCCATCGCGGGCACGCTCATGGCTGCCAGCACCCGAGGGTGCATCTTGACCGGCCCGGGGATCATGAAGAGGTTGTCCTGCAGGTCCATGCGGCGGCAACGTCACCCGCTACAAGAGCCTTATCGCCTGGTCAGCCTTCTGGAGGGCACACCACGCGCCCCTCGGCGATGTCGCGCACCACCTGGGGAAGGAGGCGATGTTCCTGGGCCAGGATGCGTCGATGGAGGATGTTCTCATCATCGCCTGGTTCGATGGGGACGCTCGCCTGTCGGATTGTGGGCCCGGCATCAACCCCGGTCGTTACCCAATGGATGGTACATCCCGTCATCGTGGCCTCTGCAGCCAGCGCTTGGCGTACGGCATGCATACCGGGGAAGGCTGGTAGCAGCGCAGGGTGCGTGTTGATCAGCCGCCCGCGGTAGTGGTTGACGAAACGCGCAGTCAGGATCCGCATGAACCCTGCGAGGACCACCAGCCCGACCTTCGCCTCGTCAAGCTGGATTATCAGTTCGTCCTCGAAGTCCTCCCGGCTGCGATGGCGGTGGTCGACGACAAGCTGGGGGATGTCGGCCGCCTGCGCGCGCGCAAGGCCCTGGGCGTCTGCCCGGTTGGAGAGGACGAGCACGATCTTCGCAGGGCACGTCGCATCGACGTGTGGCCCATCAATGAGTGACTGCAGGTTCGTTCCTGAACCGCTGATGAGTACCCCGATACGCAGCGTGCGTTCCCCATCGCCGCCCATCGATGCAACAGGCCGTGACAGCAGGATAACCTTTGCGCGCTATCCATCAACCGGTAGCTCCTTGCGGCCACCAGGCGTCCGGTGTCGCGTTGATCTGCCCATCATGCCGGTTCCTGACCTATCGCGTTCAGGCATGTCCGCGCTGCGGTACCCGCATGGTCCACTGGTATTCGGTCAGCAAGGACCAGATCGTGGAGACTCTTGCAGAGGTGGTTCCCGGTGGGGAACGCGGAGTCTCTGACCTGCTTGGCACCCTCGAGAGCATCCCTTTCACCTGGGATGGGTTCCATCCAGGGATTGTTCTCGATGCTGTCGTCGCGAGGTTGCGCCTGGCATCCCTGCTAGAGGGACCAGGGATTGAGGAGGGACACACCTCCACCCCGATGGGAATCGCCGAGCCGTCGGAGGGAATCGACCAGCTTTCGCTTGCCGGGGGGCTTGCGGTGCTCGGGCCCCAGGTCGCAATCGGACCTTCATGGGGAGCGAAGGAACGGCACGGTGGTGGGGGTCACGGTGCCCCCCCGACGGGACTCGACGACCAAGACGCCAACGATGGCCGATGGGAACGGGAACAGCTCGACTGGGAGCAGGGGCAGCAGGAACACAGCTTGCAGGTCTACCTCCTGACGACGTGCTTCGAGACCTTGGGAAAAGACGACTACCTGCACACTCACCAGGCCCGGGAGCCTGAGGGATCATCGCCACCGCAGGTGGTGAGGGAGAGGGAGGGTATCCCCGCTGACCTCGCACGCAAGTACCAGGTCACTCGGCTAGTGTATGGACGTGGCGGCGTCGGTGAAGGGACCGAGGAGGGATTCCATCGCTTCTTCGATGACTTGTTGGGTGAGGACTCACGGCGACGGCTGGGTCAAGAGTGGATCCTAGAGGGGGACCGCCTCGAGGCGATTCTCGATGCGCAGGACATCCTCCCACGGATGTTGAGTTTCCTCTACGGTCTACGGGCATTCAGCAGCCACCCAGCGTTGCCCTTGAGTGGACCCCTCCTCCAGCCCTCTGATTTGCACACGGCGGCTGGGGGTGAACCCTATGTTGTCGAAGAGCGACGGATCATCCATCCTGCGGGAGGTGTCTGGCTACGCTGGCGAGGCTCGTTCCAAGTGGGGGATCACCCCGCCACGGTGGTCGATGCTCTTCGGCAGCTCGTGCTCGAGGGAATGGCCCATTACCTGCTGCTCCGCGTCCGCACCGCGGGGGACGCACCCCGTCTGCTCCAACCACGGCTCTAGCGCACCTAGTGCCTGAAACCGCGCACGCCGCAGAAGACCATGGCGATATCGTGTTCATCCGCCGCTGCGATGACCTCAGCGTCACGAATCGATCCCCCTGGATGAATGATCGCGGCGATGCCTCCGGCCGCTGCAGCATCGACACCATCCCGGAAGGGGAAGAACGCATCCGAGGCGAGCACCGTCCCACGGCTAAGGAGTTCTCTGGTCGCTGAATAGCCCGCCTTGCGAATCGCCAGCTCCACGCTATCGACCCGGGACATCTGCCCAGCGCCAATCCCGACGGTCCCCTCCTCCCGTGCCAACACGATGGCGTTGCTCTTGACGTGCTTGCATACCCTCCAGGCGAAGAGCAGGTCGCGGACCTGGGCTTCCGTCGGAGCTCGAGCGCTCACCGTAGTCAGCTGCTCCTTCGTCAAGGCATGCCGGTCCACAGTCTGGATGAGCAGCCCGCCTGCGATTGATCGCAGCTCAAGGTCGTTGTGGGTCTGGCCCATCGTGGGCAGCTCGAGCAGACGTAGGTTCTTCTTGGCCTGCAGAATCTCGAGTGCAGCTCGTTCGAAACTGGGCGCGATGATCACCTCGAGGAACAGCCCCCCCCACGCCGTGGCGACCGGCAACGTCACCTCCCGGTTGAGCGCGACGACCGAACCGAAGGCCGACTTAGGGTCGGCAGCGAATGCGCGCGCACTGGCGACCTCAATCTCGGTGGCCAGCGCGACAGCACAGGGATTGGTGTGTTTGATCACCGCGACGGCAGGCTGGGAGAATTCCGCGACGATTGAGAGCGCGTCAGAGGTGTCCAGTAGGTTGTTGTACGAGAGCTCCTTGCCCCCCAGCTGCCGGGCGGCCACGAGCCCCTCGACTGGTGCATCGAGGTCCTGGTAATAGGCGGCCCTCTGGTGTTTGTTCTCCCCATAGCGTAGGTCTTGGAGCTTCCCCAGCCTTCGGATGTAAAGTCCCGGGAAACGACGTGCGCCCTCCGGTTCCTCCGTCGGAGTAGACAGATCCAAGGCAGCCGCGATGGACGCGTCATAGCGCGCGCAGTGGGCGAAGGCCTCCTGCGCCAACTCGCGACGCAAGGCATGCTCGGGCACACCGGTGCGTAAGGCTGCCAAGAGCTGATCGTATCGCCGCGGGTCGACCACCACGAGGACTGAGGGATAGTTCTTCGCAGCTGCCCGCACGAGGGACGGACCGCCAATGTCGATCCATTCGAGCAGCGCAGCACCCTGAGCACCTGCAGCCTTTGCCTCTTCGAAGGGGTAGAGGTTGACGGCGACTAGATCGATGGGTCGGATACCGTGTTGTTCGAGGGTCTGGAGGTCATCAGGGCGGTTGCGACGAGCTAGGATTCCCGCGTGGATAGCTGGGTGAAGCGATTTGACGCGACCCTCAAGGATCTCGGGGAAGCCCGTCAGTTCGCTCACCTGTAGCACCGTCAGGCCAGCAGCGCCCAGCACCTTGGCGGTCCCACCCGTCGAGACGAGTTCGAAGCCCAGGGTGCTCAGACCCGAAGCGAAGGGGACGATTCCGCTCTTGTCATGGACCGAGAGCAGCGCACGTCGTGGACCCATCGAGGGCTCTCCTGCTGCTCATCCGGACTCGGGGATATACCCTTGTCGCCCCTGGTCGATGCGGGCTCTAAAGGGAAACGCCCCCCGCCGACATGGATCCATGGCACGTAATCTGGGTGGCACGCGCGGCAACGAGGAATGACACCTCTGGGAGGGCCCTTCGATAGTGCAGGGCGTACCTTGGTCTGGACCAGTAGGACCTGCGGATTCCATCATGGTCCACGTTCCCATCCGTAGGAGATCCGACCCCGGTCTGAGGCCGGACGCGATGACCGGAGGACGAACTTCGAAGGGGAGCTTCGAAGCCGCGGTGACTTGCTCCGGTTGGTGATGTGCCTCTAGTACTCTGACTCCCCACCTTGGATGGGAATGGTGTCCTCGATGTCCGTTGGCCGCGTGTCCTGGTTGTAGAGCTTGAGGTAGACTTCGCGCATGAGGCTCTCGGGACTTCGGTAGTAGGCGTTGATCATGGCGGCTACCCGGCGGTGGTTGTCGATGCCCGACTTGACCATGTAGTTGAGGATGTCAATCCGACGCAGATACTCCTCGCGCATCTGGTCACTATTGAAATTCTTGGCGGACTTGATCTTCTCAAAGAGGAACGAGTGGCCGCTGAAGACGAAGAGGTCATTGGCGGGATTCCAGCTGAACACCGTGTTCGTGATGAGCTCGTTGGTCTCCGGCTCGATACCCACGATCTCGACCAGCGCCTTCATCCGCCGCGAGGCGGACTTGCCGACCTTGACCTGAGCCTGTAGATAGACGAGGTTGAGGGAGCTCAGCAGCAGACGTGGCAGACTAATCGGGGGGTTTTCCAACCGATGCACCATCGAGCGCACGGAGTCCGCGTGAATGGTGCTGTAGACGGTCTTGCCCGTCGCCATCGCTTGGAAAAGGGTATAGGCCTCCTTGCCACGAACCTCACCCACGATCATGTAGTTGGGTCGCTGCCGCATCGCTGCCTTCATGAGCTCGAACATGTCGATGTCCGATCCACCGATGGCTTCGCGGGTTAGCCCGGCAATCCAGTTCTCATGTGGGATATTGATCTCACGAGTGTCCTCAATCGAGACGATCTTCATCTGCGGCGGGATGAACAGGAGGATTGCATTGATCGTCGTGGTCTTGCCCGAGGCCGTGCCACCGACGACGAACATACTTTCCCCATGCTCGATGGCCAACCACAAGTAGGCCATCACCTCGGTGGTCATGGTCTTGAACTTGATGAGGTCTACGGGCGTGAAGGGATTGTCCCGGAATCGCCGGATGGTAAAGCTCGACCCGCGCGTGGTGACTTCACGGGCCAGGGTCGCTTGCAGGCGCGAGCCGTCAGGCATGGTCGCATCCAGTAGGGGGCTGGCGACGCTGATGTGCTTCCCGCACCGCACTGCAGTCTGAATCACGAAGGAGTCGAGCTCGGTATCGGTCTCGAAGCGGATGTTCGATGGCATCGCTTGATGCTTGCGGTGGAAGATGTACAGCGGAATGCGCGTCCCGTCGCAGGAGATGTCCTCAATCTGCGGGTCCTGCATAAGCATCTCGAGCTTCCCCCAGCCCACGAAATCCCGTAGCAGATAGTAGACGACCCGCTCCTTGGAGAGCTCGGAGACGTCGTACCCACGCGCCAGAAGCAGTGCGTCGATTGTCTTGCGGATGTACTCCTCCTTCGCCTTATGATCCTCGACCTCGGCGTTGTACTCCATCGAGGTCTTGATGCTCTCGCGGAGGTCCTCAAGGAGCTCCTTCTCCTTCTTGGTGAGCGTCGGTTCGATCACCTCGTAGTAGAACGTGTTCTTGGCGTTATCAAGGAAGATCCGAACAAAAGAATAGGGCTCTCTGATGGGCCGGAATTCTATCTCTTCGAGGTTGGGGTCGGTCACTGGGGGGATGACCGTGATCTGTTGGCTGGCCGAGCCACTTTCGATTGCTTGGGTCTTCTCCTGGAGTCGTTCTTGGCTTTCGCGCTTGGTAACGGCTACCCGGCGAGCGGCATTACCCACCAGTACGTTCTTGAAGCCCGTCGCGCGGGGTTTCTTGTCTGGGCTCATGGACATTCTCTCACGGATATGGATCAGACGATTAGGACGAGCAAGCGCAGCGCGGCATAGGCCGAAAGTACCAGTACGACGCTGTGCATCATGCCAGCGGACAGCCGCCCCTTGGTGAGCATGCCGACGACGAAGCCATCACCCAGCCCGTGGACAATCGCGGCTGCAAGGTAGATGAACTTGATCTCCTCGACATCTGCTGCCGTGATGGCTGAGCTACCGGCAGCTGCGTCGGCAGCCGTATTCGAGTTTGCGGCCTGCGCGGCGCTCTGCGCGGCGACGAAACTCTCGATCTGTGGGATGAAAATCGCATTGAGGATGACGACGGTGGCGAGGAACACCAAGAAGGCGATGTAGATGACGACCAGATAGGTGAGCATCTCGTTCTTACGCTCCTCCTGGGCGAAGGTATTCTCACGCAGGTCTTGGGAGACGAGGGTAAGGACGTCGCTGACGTTGCCGCCGGCGGAGGCCGCCTTGATGACGATCCCGACCACGCGATTGATCAGCGGGGTTGGGTTCCTCTCTTGGAAGAGGCGCAGAGCTTCGACGGCGGAAACACCCCACGCAATCTGGTCTGCCATCTTGCGGATCTCATCGGTGAGCGTGCCGTAGCGCCCTTTGGCCGCTGACTGGATCGCCGCCGCCAGCGTCATGCCGAAGCGGCCCGATTCTGCGATATCTCGGAGGAACTCTGGCAGGCGTTCCTCGATAGATTTGCGCCGTTGAATCTCACGCTCGATCCAGAAACCGTACGGTGCCATCCCGGCGATCGCAGCGATGATGACAGGGTCCTGAAAGTTGAGGATCCCAAAGGTGATGTGATTGGTGAACATGAACAGGGAGAGCATCATGAACGCTCCGGCGAGCCCGATGCTCAAGCCCAACATCACCCACCGTGTGGAGATGCCCCCGCTCTTACGTTGGTTCTCACGGAAGCGTGCCTCGAGGGCGACGATGTCCGTTTGGCTTCCACGGGCCGTGGGTGTCGACAATTACGAATCCTCCGAGAACACCGAGAACACCACAATGAATCCGACCTGGCTCATGGGGATGACTGCAAAGACGATGAGGTAGAGGAAGAACAGTGTGTTCTCGATCTGTCCATGCTCCCTGGCGCCGATGGTCAGGAGGGACATCATCACAATGAGGAACAGTGGCATCGCCACCACGACCGTAACGAAAGTCTCAGCCAGGAGCCCGAGGCTCTCTAGGTTCCGTTTGGTATCGAGCTTGTGGGTCTTGTTCAGCTGCTCAGCCTTGAGTACGAAGTATGGTTTCAGTTGACCGCCAGAGAGCGTCGTGGTGACGACCCCTTGGAGGATGTCCTGGAATCGAACCGAAGGGGTACGCGCAGAACCATCGCGGATGGCTGTCAAGGCATCCTTGCCCACCAGCTCGATGTCACGGACAATCCATTGAGCCTCCTTGGCTACTTCCCCGTAGATGGGTTGGCGCGCCAACTCGCGGAATATGACATCGACATTGACGTTGGCGCTGCTTAGGGTACTCACGAAGCTCATCGCGTACGAGAGTCGCTTGTCGATGTCCTTCCCGCGCCCCTTGGCCCTACGTTTTGGTCCCGTCCCATACACGATGAAGGTCAGCAACGGGACGAGGATGATTATAGCAAGGGCGAGAGGTAAGGAGTAGACCACCGGGAGGAAGCCCAAGCCTGCGCCTAGAGAGAGGACCGCAATTCCCGCCGCAAGGGCGACGGCGCCCAGCAGAGCCGTGGCGGCAAACTGCATCGCCATGAAATCCATCGGCCGCACCCGGATGTGGGCACTGGCAAGGCGCTGCTCAAGCGCACTAAAGTCAGAATCCCGATAGCGCGACTTGACGATGGGCAGGAACGTTCGTCGCGCGAGCGACCCGAGCAAACCTCCCTCCTCATGAAAGGGGACGGTGCCCTTGACCAACCGGACGGCTCGAGGGCCGCGGACAGTCTGGACATCCTCGACGAGGCGTGCCGCGCCACGTTTGGTGAGGTCGGTGAGGTCGCTACTCTCGAAGCGATCGAAGCTGCTCTTAGCCATAGAGATCCTTCCTAGCCCGCGCTGCGACTCCCTGAGGATCCTTGTAGTAAGCGTTCACGAGGTTTGCGACCTCGCGGAAGTCATTGATACCTCGCTTGGCCATGAACTCGATGACGTCGACACGGCGCTTGAACTCATCACGCATCTCGACAGTGGAGAGGTTCTTGAAACTCATGATGCGCTCGAACATGAACGAATGGCCATTGAAGGAGAAGTTGTCGTCGGCGCTGTTCCACTGGTAGACGGTATTGGTGATCAGCTCGTTGGTCTCGGGTTCGATGCCCACAATCTCGACAATCTGGCGGACGCGACGTGCGGAGCCCTTCCCGATCTTGACCACGGACTGGATGACGACGACGTTGAGCGCCGACAGCAGGATGCGGGGTAGTTCGATGGGGGGGTTCTCAAGGCGGTAGACCATCGCCTTGACGCTGTCCGCATGCATCGTAGAGTAGACCGTGTGACCAGTCGCCATGGCTTGGAACATGGTATAGGTCTCCAGGCCACGCACCTCACCGACGATCATGTACTCCGGCCGTTGACGTAGTGCCGCGCGGAGCAACTCGTACATGGTGACCTCGCCGAGCATCGAGCCGTCCTTCTCCTTCTGCCCGAAGCCGGCACGAGTCAGCCCCGCAATCCAGTTCTCGTGGGGAACGTTGATCTCACGGGTATCTTCGATAGTCACGAGCTTCTTGGCGGGTGGCACGAACAGCAGGAGACCGTTGAGGGTCGCGGTCTTCCCCGAGGCGGTACCCCCGGCGATGATGAAGGACTCCCCGTGCTCGACAGCAAGCCACATGTATGCCACCATCTCGCTGCTAATCGTTCGGTACCGCAGCAGGTCGGTCATGGTCAGCGGCTTCTCGCGGAAGCGCCGGATGGTAAAACTAGAGCCCCGGGTGGTAACCTCGCGGCTAAGTGTGCATTGCAGACGGGAGCCGTCGGGAGTCGTGGCGTCAAGGATGGGGTCGGCGATTGAGATGTGTTTGCCCGAGCGCTGAGCCATGGTAATGACGAAGCCGTCGAGTTCCCGGTCGTTGGCAAAGACGATGTTCGACCGGACGCTCTCGTATTTCTTGTGGTAGAGGAACAGCGGAATCCCCGGGCCGTCGCAAGAGATATCCTCGATCATCTCGTCTTTCATCAGAGGATCGATCACCCCGTAGCCGACGAAGTCACGGAAGATGAAATACATCATCCGTTCCTTGACGATATCGTCGAGACGAAGACCAAAGGCCGAGATGGTGCGCTCGGCAGCCTTCCGGAGATACACCTCCTTGTCCTTGTCGACAACTTCTTCGCCGAAGTTGTATTCGAGGTTCTTGACTAGTGTGGTGCGGAGGATTTCGAGTGTCATCGCCTCATCCGCGGTCAGCTGCGGCTCGATGACTTCGTAGATGTACTCATTCGTCTCCTTGTCGAATAGGACACGCGCAAAAGAGTAGGGGTCCTTGATAGGATAGATTTCGATTTCCTCAAGTCGCGGATCGTGGATTTCGGGAATTGGGGTAATGCGGCCCTTGGCCATGGCTCGCTCGGGTCCTGAAGGAACAGAACCGGCGGCTGCCCGCACCCGTCGAGCGGTCTTAAGTCGCGCTGGAGCTGTTGAGGGGGTCGGTGGTGGAGGAGGCATGGGGATTTGTGAGGGTGCACCGCTCATGCCAAACCTCCGCTCACGCCCAGTTCCGTCCTTGCTCGGTCACGTGCGACTGACAGGCCATTGACCTACAAGTCGTCCTCTAACCCCCGCCGAGAGCCCGACGCTGCGCCAGACTCAATGGCGGGAACCTGCTTCCCCTCGAAGCAAGGCTTGTACCTCGCTTCCGATATATACCTTGTCCGGCCTCGCGATGGAGGGGGTAGCTGGTGCCGTTCTCTCTTCGGATGACAGGTATTATGCTCCACGCACAGGGGTGAGCGTCATGCACCGTTGCGACCCCCCTCGCTGGACGCGTGGCCTAACGGTAGGGCTCCGGTCTCCTAAGCCGGTGGTTGGGGGTTCGAATCCCCCCGCGTCCGTCAGGGTATTGGCGACCGATGTTTCGCCGGAAACGGATATATACGAGACCATGGCTTCGAGGCTTCCCGCCCTTTAAGGACGGGCCCCATCAGACGAACTGGGAACCGCAGGTGACCCTTTGGCCGAGGAAGACAAGCCCGATTCGCCCCAGCCTGCCAAGAAAGCGCAGGCTGAGAAGAAGGCACCGACCTCAAGGCCTCGCAAGGTTGAGGCAAACCCCAATTTCCAGCACCTGGTCAGGATTGCTGACACTGACCTTGATGGCAACCTCCAGGCAGTCATCGCACTATCGCGGGTCCGCGGTGTCGGGTTGCGCACCTCACGGATTTTGTTGCAACGCGCCAAGGTTCCGATGAGGAACCGCATGGGTGACCTAGTGGAGGCCGATGTCGAGCGGATCGCCAAGGAACTCTCCTCCTACGCCGAGAACACCCCCCCTTGGCTGCACAATCGCCGCAGTGACTGGGTCAGCGGGGACGACATGCATCTGATTAGTGCAGACATCCAAGCCTACGACCGCGATGACAAGAACCGGATGCGGAAGATCCGGTGCTATCGCGGAGTCCGTCATGAGCAAGGGAAGAAGGTCCGCGGCCAACGGACCAAGTCCAACGGACGCCGAGGGCTGAGTCTGGGTGTGATCCGCAGCAAGATTGGTGCACCTGCTGCCGGAGCGACCCCTGCCGCACCAGCCGAGGTCAAGCCCGAGGCAAAACCAACGGCCAAGCCCGCCCCCAAACCGGCCACACCGCCTGCGAAGTAACGATCTGAGGTCGACGACGATGGGAGATCCGAAGTTTAACCGACGTCTCTACGACACGCCGTCCCACCCCTGGAAGGCCCAGCGGATTGCGGAGGAGACCGAACTCTGCCGCAAGTATGGCCTCAAGAACAAGCGTGAGCTCTGGAGGATCAAGAGCCAGCTTGGACGATTCCGTTCCTCGGCCCGTTCCCTCGAAGCACGCTTGCGCGTAGGTGACGAGCAGGCTGAGAAGGAGGCTGAACAACTCCTCAGCCGTCTGCGGCGGATGGCCTTGCTCGAAGAGGGCGGTCAGCTCATCGACGTCCTGAGCATCCCCCTCGAGGGCCTGCTCACCCGGCGTCTCCAGACCCAGGCCTACCTCAAGGGGTTGGCCGGCACACCTGACCAAGCACGCCAGTTGATCATTCACGGCCACATCGCGCTCGATGGCCGCAAGGTCACCATCCCAGGATACTTCCTCCGGCAGGGGGAAGTCGAGAAGGTCGCCTATCACGCGCGCTCCCCCTACGCCAACGAGGCGCACCCGATGCGCCCCAAGCCCCGCCCTGCCGAAGGCGCTGAGACATTCGAGGAGTTCGCCGCGGCCCAGAGGACGGAGGCTGCCACCGTGCAGGCTCACGAGCCAGAGGATGGTGGGGCCTGATGGCACGTTGGGGCATCGCACACATTTTCGCCTCCTACAACAACATCATCATCACGTTGACGGACATCACCGGCGCGGAGACCATTGCTCGGTGCAGCGGTGGGATGGTCGTCAAGGCTGCGAAAGACGAGAGCAGCCCCTACGCGGGCATGCGCGCTGCCGAAAGGATTGCCGACGCTGCCAAGGAGAAGGGTGTGCTGTCAGTCCATGTTCACGTCCGCGCTCCCGGGGGTAACCTCTCGACCTCTCCTGGTCCAGGTGCCCAAGCCGCGATTCGCGCATTGGCGCGTGCAGGAATCCGCATCGGTCGGATCGAGGATGTCACGCCCATCCCTCACGATGGGACGAAGAAGCCCGGTGGCAGACGCGGACGACGGGTGTGAGTGGCAAGCCCGAGGGAGCTACGATGATTGACCTAGATTTCAAGAAGCTTGAGGACCAACGGATGGCCTTCGATATCCACGGAGTTTCACCCTACTTCGTCAACTCTGTGCGGCGGACACTGGCGGTCGATGTGCCCAAGCTCGCGCTTGAGGACATCGAATTCCACCTCGGCCCGGTGCGGGTCGGAGGCGGCAAGGAGTACGAGAGCATCTCGCCGAGCTTCGACGAGACGGTCGCTCACCGTCTGGGCCTCGTCCCCATCCCGACCGACCTTGAGACCCAGCTGGCGATGGCCGAGGGCAGCACCCCGTCGCTGCCCGTCATCTACAAGCTTTCAAAGAAGGGCCCCTGCGTCGTCTACAGTGGAGACCTCGAGCCTATCGGTGACATCACCAAACCCATCAGGGATCCACTAATCCCCTTGATCAAGCTCACCGAAGGGCAAGCCCCGCTCATCTACGCCACTGCGGTGTTGGGCACTGGACGTCAACATGCCAAGTGGATGCCATGTTCAGGGATTGGCTACCATTACGATTCCGAGGATCTCGACGAGCGTGGTCAGCCCAAGACCTTCACCTTCACCTTCGAGACTGATGGATCGATCACCACCCTAGAGGCCCTGCGGTTCGCCCTGCGGCACCTAGAACAGACCTTCGCCAAGGTCGATGAGCTGGTCGCCGCCCTCGAGGGGTGACCGTCCCCTCCCCCAACGCGAGGTGTCGAGTACCTAGCGGCAGGATGTGGTATCCCATGGGAAAGGGCAGCCAGGACAAGCTCTCTGAGGACGAGGAGGAAGTGCGCCCTGCGCGCTCCCGTGGACGGCCTGTGGTGGTTGAACCCGAACCAGCTACCATCGAGGAGAAGGCGCCCATTGAGGGAAGCGAGCCGGTGGAGGTCGACCCTGACCTCGCGGAGAAGGCCGACGTAGTCGAGGAGGGAAGTACCCCCGCCGACGACGGGGAACTGCCGCTCGAACCACAAGACGACACTCAAGAACCGCCACGATTGAGTCGTCGACGCGCGCGAGAGGTAGATGCGGATCCCGAAGTCGTACGAGTACGTCTTCCGCATCGTAAGCACTACGAGCTATTCGGAATCGCCGAGCAGCTCCTTGGGGCATCGCGCATCAAGGTCGTCTGTGCCGATGGGAAGAGCCGGATGGGCCGTGTCCCGGGCAAGCTGCGCAAGCGCATGTGGATCCGAGAGGGGGACCTCGTCATCGTCCGCCCCTGGGAGTTTCAGGACGAGAAGGCTGACATCACCTACCGCTACACCAAGACCCAGGCGTCCTACCTCAGCCGCAAGGGCGTCCTCCCCCCGACGCTCGACGTCTTCTGAATCGTCGCCGAGCGCTCGCGCGCCCGTGGCAAACGTGGGATTTATGGCCGGGTCGCAGGGTGGTGGTATCGTGCGACGCAAGGATCGAGTCATTCCCCCCACTCTCAGGGTACCCAATCCAGAAGGACGCGAGGATGACGACCTCGACGACCTCCCGGTTGCTCCCGCAACGTCAGAAGAGGAAAAGGAGGAACTGCCTGACCAGCTGATTGCTCGCGCTGAAGAGCAGGTCTACAGAATCCTCCAACGGCTTCCCTCCGAATCCCACGCAGACCGCCGCAGGGGGACATCCGGTGACCGCGATTTACGCAAGACCTTTGGCGAGGTCTTCGACCGCCGCACGATGATGATCCTCTACAAGCTGATGAATGATGGGCGGATTGAGACGCTGGAGTACCCTATCTCGACCGGGAAGGAAGCCAATGTCTTTGTCGCATCCACGGCTCAGGGGCTCATCGCCGTGAAGATCTTCAGGATTGCCACTGCCACTTTCCGCCGCATGCTTCCCTATCTTGATGGGGACCCACGTTTTGGGCGAGTCCGCCGGAACCGTCAGGCACTCAAGCGCATCTTCGCCCTCAAGGAGTACAAGAACCTCCAGCGCGCTGCGGGGGCCGGAGTCCGAGTCCCGCAGCCATTGTGGGTTTCGGGACACATGCTAGGAATGGAGCTGCTCGGTGATGACACCTCGCCCGCACCCCAATTGAGTGACTTGCGGCCCTCCGCCGCCGAAGGCGCGCGGCTCTGGGGCCTCGTCCTCGAAGACGTCCGCCGTCTCGTCGTCCGCGGTGGAATCGTCCATGGGGATCTCAGCCCCTTCAACGTTCTCCTCCATCGGGACGCCCCCTACCTGATAGATTTCGCCCAAGGGGTGGTCGTCGACCATCCCCAGGCACTCTCTTTCCTCATCCGCGACCTCGAAGGGCTCGTCAAGGCCTGCACACGCTTTGGAATACCCCTCGAACCGGGGGCTGATGCACGGTCATGGCTCGAGGAAGCCCAGGCGGCAGGACCGCGACGATCACGACCGACGGAGCAGGGGTAATCATGGTCCAGCAGGTGCGGATTCCCCGCGAACGGATTGGTGCCCTCCTAGGTCCCAAAGGGAAGGACAAGCGGTCCCTACAGAAGAAGTCCGGGATCGTCATCGAGGTGCAGTCGAGTGACGGGTTGGTGATCATCGATCCCTCCTCCGCGGATCCAATCATGGGGATGAAGGTCGCTGAGTTCGTAAAAGCCGTCGGCCGCGGCTTCTCTCCACAGGTTGCTCGCCGCCTGCTCGAAGACGATCAGTATCTGCGGCTCATCGACATTCGGGACTTCGCCGGCAAGTCACAGCGACGCATCATCCAGGTTCGCGGTCGGGTGATAGGTCAAGCGGGGCGCACACGCAAGGTGCTCGAGGACCTCTCAGGTTGCCTCCTAGCCATTCAAGGGACCACAATCGCGATCATTGGTGGCCTTGGCGAGATTGAACCATGTAGTGAGGCCATCGAGATGCTCTTGTCAGGATCGGAGCATGCCGCGGTCTATGGCTTCTTAGAGCGGAATCGTCGAAGGGACCGCGAGAAGTCGTTCCTCGAAGCTGCGTTTGGCATTGGTATCCCAGAGGGCGATGTGCCGACTGGTGGCCTGCGCCCTCCTGAGGATGACGAGTCCGATGGGGTGGGGGAGGAGTAGGTGCTCCTCCCCCCCCTCGATGCGCTTGGGAAGACCCTGACCTTCCTCGTTCTCATCGCATCGCTGGTTGGAGTGATCCTCCCCATCGTCCGCGGGCGGAACCTCTCGCTCTCGTTGGCGGCGGCCAATATCGCAGTGGCCGTGCTCCTGCTCGTCGCCCAAGCGGCACTCCCAAGGGAGATGGTCTCCTGGAGGTATGGATGGGGGCTCGTCTCCATTGGCTTCGCGCCTGCCTCGCTGAGCAGCTACCCTGGATTGGGGTATACCCTCCTGACGAGCCAATTCGTCCACCTGACCCTCTTCCATCTGGGGTTCAACATGGTCATGCTCCTGCTCTGGGGACCGTCCCTCGAGGCACGTCTGGGTACGCGCCGGATGGCGGTGCTCTATTTGACAACCGGTGTCGCTGCGGCCCTCCTATTCTCGGCAATCTATGCTGTGCTCCCGGTCGGAGTTGCAGGGGCTGGTATCCTCCTGGGCGCTTCGGGAGCAATCAACGGCTTGCTCGGGGGATATGCACGGCTGTGGCCCGACGAGCGAATCAGGCTGTTCGTCGGAATCGGTCTTCTGCCCCCGATGCGGATGGCGACGTTGTGGGCGGGTCTGCTAATCCTCGAGACCGCCCTGGGGTTGCTGGACCTGGCTGGGGTGCGCATCCTGTTGCTTGGCCCCGACCGCGTCGCTCACTTTGCCCATGTCTCAGGACTGTTGGTCGGCTTCGCCATGGCTCCGGCAATCCTCATGATCCGCGAACGGAGAGAGCCCCATCGAACGCGGTACGACCCCACACCCTTGCATATCCTCGCAACCACGCCGCGCCTGCGGGAGATCTTTGACCAAGCCCGAAAAGCCGAGGAGCCTGAAGTCGCCGCAGCGTGGCGCACCTCCCTCATCGAGCAAGCGCGATGCCCGCGATGCGGGGGAGGGCTGCGGGAAGGCCGTTCGTCGGTCGACTGCGTAGACAGGGGATGCGCCTTCCGCCTTGCCCTCGTCACGCCGTCCTTAACAGGACTCAGTAGTCACCGATGAGATCGCCTAGGGGCGAATCCTCCTTTGCGACGGGGCGGTCTGTCTGCCTGGGCGATGGGCTGGGACTGCGTTGAGGACCGTTGAGCATCGCCCCTAGGGGGTCCGCATCAGGTGCCTGCGAGACTTTTTCACCTCTTGGCGCAGCTGGCCGGTTGGTCGCCTCGCGTGAGCGAAGCGTCACTCTGGGTGCAGGCGGTTCAGTCCCGGCTGGAGGAAGGGTGACGGCCGGTTCTTCCGAATCGAAGAACTCCATCTCTTCGACCTCTACGGGGTCGGCCTCCTCAAAGACTTCCGCATCCTCAGTCACGTCTTCGGAAAACTCGATCATCTCCGCCTCTGAAGCATCAGCGCCGCCTTCCCAGGGGTCACCACCAGCGGCTGGTGTCGGCACTGCCCGTCCTGACGCGGCCATCGGGGGACCGACGAATGGTGCAGGGGGCGAGGGGCGGAAACTTGTCGCCGGGGGATGTCGTGGTCCTCGTGGATCTTGCGCTGGATCCCGACCGCGCGGAGATGGTGGCGGCACACGCTGGCTATGCTCCGGGGGAACCAAGGCATCGTGTCTGGGCCGAGGGGGCCGGTCGTCCTCTGTCCATTGCGCTCGGTCTGCAGGGCGCGCCGGCCACCGCCGCCACACCAGGGCAGTCAGGACCAGCAGGACCACTAGGAGCGCGATGAGCAGCCCAAGCGAAGCAAACGTCGCCCACGCGATGGGCACCTCGTTGCGGACCTTGAGGGTATGACCCTCGACCCTCTGGTTGCCAATGCTATCAGTCGCCCGGATGTCGTAGGGGACCTCCCCGTTGTCCTCCATTGTCGATCGCCAGGCATATGCAAAACTCTCCCCATCGACATCTCGGAGCTGCTGCCATTCCGTCCCCCCAATCCGTACCTCGACGCTCGCGACGCCGCTCGCATCTGTCGCACGCACCTCAAACCCGATGGTCCCCTTGCCGGAACTCTTCGGCTGCAACAGGGTGATCGTTGGCGCGGTGTTGTCGACAGGCACTTCAAGTGAAGCGTTGGCCTGGTGGCCAGCCAGGTCAGTGGCTCGCACGAGATAAGTCCCCGAACCATCCGCGTGGTCTTTGGTCTGCAGCGCTAGCTCGAAGTAACCAGTAGCAGGATTGCGGAACAACGGCGTGGTGGTCTGATTGCCACCGAGGCCCTCGACTAGGACGAGCCCAGCGATGCCCACGGGATCCTGTGCGTAGACCTGGATGGTGATCTCGCCTTGCACGGGCCGGCCCGTGGCGGGACTGACGATCACGAGCTCGGGGTCGCTATTGTCAATGATGAACGACCGCTCGACGATTGTGGCGTGCCCCGCCAAGTCCTCCACGCGCACCTGAAGGAGATGCGCTCCATCGGCCAAGGAGAGGGTATCAAGATGGATCGTTTCATTGTCGACATCCGACCAGCGCCCGCCATCGAGGCGGTATTGGAAGGTGACGAGGAATACATCGAAGGGGACCGCGTTGAGGTCCAGTTCTCCGCTGACGTACCCTTGCAGGGGCGAGAGTTCCACCTGTGGGTCCTCGTTATCGACGATGATGTCGACCGGGACCGAACCTACGATCCTCCCGGCGGTGTCTTCAGCCCTGACGCTCAGCCGATATCGGGAATCGCCCTGGCCCCATGCATGCGTATTGAGCTGGATGCCATATGCCCCGCTAATGCTCGCAAGGGCATAGCTGGTGTTCCAGATGGGCTGGTCGGGGTCAGCACCTTCGATGAGGACGGTCGCGTGTGCGATGCCGACGGCATCTGTGACGAGTGCTTGGACCGTGATCACGCCGCCAAGGATCGTGCCGTTTGAGGGGGTGATCAGCTCGACGGATGGCTCACCGTTATCAATGACGATGGTCAGTACCTGCTCGGCGGAACGGCCGAGATGGTCCTCGACGCGGAAGGTAAGCTGATGGGGCCCTTCGGCGTAGAGCGTCGTGTTGAGGGACCCTCGGCCATCTTCGAGGTCGACCCAGTTGAGTGAATCGAGGCGCCATTGCTCCAACAGAGGCGGGAAAGGTCCGTCGGAGGTAACGACCTGCAGATCCACCTCTCCGGTAAGCACAGTTGTCGCCGGAGAGAGGATGGTGAGTTTCGGCCCGATGTTGTCGATTGAGATGGTAAGGGTCGGAGCGGTGAAGTTGTGGCCTGCCTCATCACTGACGGTCAAGTCGAGCAGATAGGTTCCATCGGGGTGCGAGGTCGTGCTCACACCGGCCTCCCACAGTCCCGAGACGGGATTCTGAAACAGCGGGAGCACCAAGTCCCCGCTAACATCGACGAACGAGATCCCTACGAGGTCCTGCGCTTCGACTTGGAGCACCACGAGCCCGGAGACGTAGGCATCCTCGGCGGGGCTGACCCAGCGGGCAGAGGGGTTGCCATTGTCGACCCTCAGGGCCAGGGAGACCGAGGTCACGTGGCCGATCTGGTCGATGGCCTCGACGGTCAGTTCATGGTCGCCATCAGTGACGTTGGCTGTCTGCCAGGGGGTCGAGACATCAGCGGCCGATCCCCCATCGACACGGTACTGCACGGTCTCAAGATAGAGGTCTGAGGCGTTGACGGAAACATTGACCACCCCGCCAAGCAGCGCCCCCGGTGAGGGAGCGAGTAACAGAAGGGTCGGATAGGTGTTGTCGACGAAGAAATCGACGTCATTGTTGCCCAGGACGGTCTTTCCAGGGATTATCTCCGTTCCCCGGCTGGTCACGGTGTAGGGCCCATCGAGGAGCTGCTGGGTGTCGAAGGCGAGCGTGTGGAAGCCCGTCAATGGGTTGTGGGCGGTGGTGTAGTACGTCCCGTCGACGCGGAACTCGATCTCGAAGATGGCCTCGGGGTTGTTGTTCGTGGCCTGGAACTGATACGTACCCTCGATGTACTGGCCTTGCACCGGATCGACGAGTTCGATGAGGACCGGGCGCTTGTTGTCGACGAAGACGTTGCCGGTGCGCGAGGCGGTGTTGCCCGCCCAATCCCGTGCGGTCACCCTGACCGTCGACAGCATGGTCTGCAGTCCGGTCGCCGGTAGCACATCGGCGCTCGCGAAGTTCGCATCGGCGGGGCGTACATCGTTTCCGACCCCGTCATCAAGCATGGTGACGGCTTCGTCCCCTCCGATGGAGCTGGCGTCGGCGGTCACGACGCTGATGCTCCCGATTGCGCCCGGATCTGTGATGGTTGAGGTGAAGAAGACCCGTTGCCCGTCCTGCACCCAGTGCTGGGTGCCTGGGTAGGTTGCCGCAACTGCACCAAGCTGCGGGGGCGTATTGTCAATCCGTGCCTGGGCAACAAGAGTGTCCGTATTGCCACCGACATCAGTAGCGGTCACGATCGCATCGCGATTGGCAGTGACCCCGCTAGCAACTGCGACTGGGTTTGAACCGAAGACGTTGTCCCCGGCTTGGCCGTCCCCATGCAAGCCATCGTCGTACATCGGTTCGTTGGCACCTCCGCCGAAGGCGGACGTATCGACCGTTACTGACGAGATGCCACCAACCTCAAGGCTCGCCACCTGAGAGGCGATGGAATCATAGATGGCATCGAGGTCGGAGCTCGATGGTGCTGGGTAGAATGCTCCTCCGTTGCTCGATGAGGCGAGCTGATCGAGGAAGTCCCGCGCGGGGCCGTTTAGCACCCCTGCACCCAACCCAATGGAGAAGATGGGGATGGAATCGCCCATCAGCTGGTTCGGCGGCGGAAGGCTATTGACACAATTGGGCCCAACGAAACCGATGCAGTCGGCGCCGTCGGTCAGCAGCACGAGCACCGGCATGTTGTTGGACGTCTTGGCGTAGTCACTGGCCGCCTTCGTCGTTGAGTACAGTGGCGTCCAGTCGTTCGCCTGAAGGGCGTTGATGAGGTTCTTGACTCCGACCTTGTTCTGCGTCCAGCCGGTCTCGAGCTTGGGCTGGTTGCCGCCAGCGAATCCGCCGGGGTTATCAAAGCTATACAAGGCCATGCGATCGTTAGGATCGAGCTTGTCCACGAAGGACGAGGCAGCGGACTTGGCATCGGCGATGGGTTGACCCACCATCGAACCGCTGGTATCGATGACCATCACGACATCCACGAAGATCCGTGTATCGACCACCGAGGCCGTCACCCGTACTGAATCCCCTAGTTTCGCGGCACTCTGGCCGACGGGGTAGGAGACCGCTGCCGAGGTCACCAACGGGTCCCGATTGTCGATGGCAACATTAGTCGCCTTGGTGATGCAGTTTGCCACGGGGTCACAGGCGGTGACGAAGACCCGGTGGAAGCCCATCTGGCCGCTGGCGTCGACAGGATCGGAGCCATACTGGTCGTCCCCGCTCCCGCCATCTTGGTGACTCGCGTCATCGAAGAGCGCCAGTGCGCTCCCGCCGTTGATATTGGTGGCATTGAGCAGCACGCTCGCCACCCCCGTGGTCGGGTCGCTGGCGGTCGCGACGATCGTGACCTTGTCACCGCTCGCCTTGACGGCGGTCTTGCCAAAGGGGTAGAGGGTCTGCAACGAGCTCAACAGAGGGGGGGTATTGTCGATAACGACCCCCGTCGAGGCTGTGGCACTTTCGCCACTGATGCTGTGACTGACTACGACCTTGAGATTGTGATTGCCGTCAGAGAATCCTTTGGTGTCGAGGCTGAATTGGTAGGTCGCAGGCGCGGTGACAGCGGTGTTCTGGACGCTCACCAACGAGCCATCGATGTAGAGCTCTGCACGATCGGCGACCGATGGGGAGGCGATGATCCCACTGAAGGTTCCCCCGATGCGGTTATCGGCGTCATTCACCTGCAGAGTGACCGTTATAAGCCAATTATCGAAAGCCTGCGATCGGAAGACCGTCCGAACAGTTCCATCAGGATCGGTGACCTCGGCCCGCAGCTGATGCAGGCCATCGGTGAAGGCGCTGGTATCGAGGGTGAAGATGAACCCGCGGAAGAACCCGAGGTCCTGGAAGGTGGTGGTGCTGCTGGTGACCACGCCGTCGACCAGGAGGTCCGCACTCTCTGCGTAACCGGTGGTCGGCCCATCCGGAGCGTTATTGTCCACCTCGATCCAGAGGTTGATGGTGCCACTGAGCGCGCCACCAGCGGCCGGGAAGAAGATGGACGGCTGAATATCCCAATTGTTGATGGGCATGGAGGTGGTCGCCACCTTCACGTCCCCAGCGGTGTCGGTGACCTCAGCCCGCAGCACGTGGCTCCCGTCGCCGATGGTCGTGGTGTCGAGGGTAAAGGTGAACCGCTGCGTCGGCTGGTCGAAGGATCCATCGACGGCCGCGAGTTGGCCATCGACGAAGAGCTCCGCTGAGACGGCGTAGTTCGTCGCCGGAGCTGCAGGGGCGTTGGTGACCTGGACCGAGATGTCCATGGTTCCGCCCGTAGCAGGCAACGCGTCGAAGGTGACCGTCAGGTCGTAGTTGTCGACGATGACCGCGACCGTCGCGCTCGCCCAGATCCCGTCCGGATCCGATGCCGCCAGCAGCAGCTGCGTTGGGCCCTCGGTCATGCCCGTCGAGTCATACGCAACGTTCCACCAACAGGTGCCACCGAAGCAGAAGACCGAAGTCGTCGTACTCGCTAGCACGGTCGAGCCCACGCGCACCTCGAACGAGGCCGCATAGTCCGGGGTCGTCGCCCAGGCGTCCTGAGTCCCGGCAAGCACCGTACCCGCCGTGGGGAGGAGCGGGGTGATGGAAATCTGGTAGTTATCCACGGTGATCGACGTGCTGTCGATCGCTTGTTCGCTGCCGGGGCCGAGACCGACGACCTGCAGGGCGTGGCTGCCATCGCCAAGGGTGGTACTGTCAATCGAGCTGAACACGAGATCGGTGTCGGAAAGGGCGATGCCGCGGGTAATCTCCTCGACGAGTGTGCCATCGAGAATCAGCCGTCCGATGAGCACGTCACTTGCGGTGGCTCGCACGATGAAGGAGCCCGTAACCGCTGGCGGGGAGGTTGGCTGAGTGATTACCACCGCTATCGCATAGTTGTCGAAGCTGTAGACCTCTTGATCCGTTGCCAGCGCCCCAGTGATGTCGCGGAGCTGGACCTGCACCTGATGGAGACCATCCACAAAGCTGTCGGTGGGCAGGGACAGGCGGTAGGTGTCGGCGTCGAGATTCGGGGCTCCGATCGTGACTGATGCGAGCACGCCATCCACCACCAATCGTGCTTCGTTGGCCGAGGCCGTGGTGTCGACATCGAAACTCGCTACCCCGGCGATGGTCGAGAAAGGCGCGGGGGAGACCAGGGCCGCCGTCAATGGCGGGACGTTGTCGACAAAGACTGTCTCTGAGGCCGACGCCTCGACGCCGTCGAAATCGATGCTGCGAGCGATGAGGGCATGGGAACCATCAGTCTGGGCCGTCGAGTCCCACAGGATCGTGTGTGTTCCAGCGCCGACTCGGTCAGTCCCATCGGTACCGATGGGGACCCCATCGACTTCCACGGTGGTCGAATCGGCGTCGTTCACCGCCATGGTCACCACCACGGTGCCGCTGACACTCGACAGTGGGGCAGGCGCGGTGAAAGCGGCGCTGACCTGCCAATTGTCGATGATGACCAGGACGCTCCGATCCGTAGTGCTCCCATCGCCCCCAGTCGTGATGGAGGAGAGGGTGTGGACGTCGTCGTTCAAGAGCGTCGTGTCGAGGGAGGCGATGTAGTAGTCATAGGTCGCATCGGACCCCGAGAACGCCATCGGGCCGACGACCGCTCCATCAACCCCCCACTGCACCGCCGTGGCGTGGGAAGGGACGCCCATGATCAGGAGGTAGGTGCCGCTCATGGTCGTGCTCGAGGTGGGATCGATCCACTCAGTGACCCCTGCTCCATCAAGGTCGTAGTTGGTGAAGCGTACCGCATGGAGGTCGGTCAGTGAGTTGCCGAAGGGGGTTGTGCCCTCGACCGCGAGCGTATGCAACCCGTCTGCCCAACCGAGGGTGTCCAGGTCATAGCCGAACTCGTTGGGGCTCCCGGTAGGTACCATTGTGCCGACCGAGCTGCCGTCGACAGCCAGCGTCACCGTAGCCGCTGGTGCTACGACCGCTCGGATTGCTGCCGTCCCACTGAGGGTCGGCGCAGGGTTCGCCGGCACAGGGTCCGTCAGGTTGACGGAGAAGGTGTAGGAGAGTTCGATCACAGAAGTCGTGATTGTCCCGATCTTGGCATCGGGCACCCGGTCGGTAACCACGACTTGCCATTGCCCGACCGAATCGAGTCCGTCGAAGTCTGCGACGTCAAGATCGAGACTGACGTCTGCTCCGAGGTCGGCGAAAGACCCGGTGTAGAGGATCACCTCGGGGACTCCCGGATATCCTGGGTGACGGATGGCGATGACGAGCGCGCCGCGGTAGCTGTGGATGACGTCGATGGTCACGTGGGTGTTGGTCAGGGTGAAGGTATCGGTGACATCGATGGTGCTAATCCCATTTCCGAAATCCGGGATGACCACCGGGACGGTAGGGTCAACGTAGCTTCGGGAGAAACTGGAGGTGACAGGCGCTCCGGTGGCAAGCAATAGCGGCAGAATCCCCCCGAACAGGAGCAACCCGAGCAGGCAGGCGCTCACGGTGCGGACGTTCGACGTTTGGGGCCCTGCTGCAATCGGCACACTGGGCGTGCCGTGACGGTTCCACATGGTTTGCCACCCCCCGGGACCTGCGGACCCGCCACCGCGGTCGTCGGGGGTCGCACACAGGGGCGCCAAGCCCCCGCGGAGGCGATCCCTTGCGTCGACACGACCAGCGGAGGGGGTAGCACAGGGGGTTCTGGCAAGGGTTGGAAGAGTCCCCTTGTGCCTTCGCAAGCGTCTCGGGAATCGGTCTGGTGAACCAACCTCCTTGCTGCTGATATAGGCTTTTTGGGCAAAGTTGCCATCGTCCACTCCACCGCTGCCGCCCAGACGCCTCCCCCGAAGAGGCCCTCGGGTGCTCCGATACCTCCAATACCATTCCCTCAGTCTCCTGCGGACCGTGGCCACGATCCTCAATACGCCTGCGCGCTTGTATGGACGCGAATCGCAGCTCGAAGAGCTCTCTTCGCTCGTCGGCGGCCTAGCCAACGACGGCTCTCCTTTAGGGGTGCCGTCCCTAGGGCGACACCTCAACAGCCGAGGGGTCGTCGTCCTTCGAGGGCCGCTGGGCTCGGGCAAGAGTGTCCTTGCCCATCGCGTCGAATCGCTGGCACGCGGTCTGGGGCTTCGGGTGCTCACGGCGGCGGCGGTCGAAGGCGATGCACCCTTCTCCCCGGTCGTGAGGGCGCTTCGTCTAGTGGGCAATCGGTCGACCGCCTCAACCTTGCATGCCGATGGTGAGGATACAGGAGCCGAACCCGGCGTCGACGAGCTGTTCTTGTTTCATCTCGATGGGACACTACTCAACCACACCACTCGCCGCTTGAGGCCCGACGTCTCGGGCTCTCGCCTACGCGAGATGCTCGAGGTCGTCCAAGAACAGGCAATCGCGGGTACGCCCCTTCAGAACTGGAAGGGTCTCACCATATTCTTGGCGATTGGCCAGCGGCTCATCGCCGCTGGCGTCACCGGACGTTTCGACCCCCTCCTGCGTCTGTGGGCACAGCAACTCGTGGCAACCACAGAGGAGCGGTTCGCGGCCCCACTTGAACAATGGACGGGAGATGTCACCGCCCTCCGTGGGATCGAGGAACTCGTCGACCAACTGCTCCCGCGACGGAATCTGATACTCTTGGGCGAGTGGGCCCGCGGAAGGGAGGAAGAGGCCGAGGCTCTGCTCGATGGGCTGTGCGAGAACTCTGCAATCACTGAGGGCGGTGCCCGCCAGACCCCAACCCCCACGCCAACCCTGCTGCTCATCGACGACGCCGAGGCGCTCGACCGAGGCACGATTGCCCTCTTGCAGACCCACCTCGGGGACCCGGTGCCACGACCCTTGCTCGTGGTCTTGGTGATGCGGGTCGATGACGTGCTGCCCACCTCCCTCGCGCTGCGGGAGCTTTCCTCATCGACGTTCGCAGAGCGTGTCACCATCCTCGAGCTGCTCCCGTTGCGGCGGGAGGATGTGGCAACGTGGGTGGCAACGGTCATAGGGCACCCGAACGCTCCGACAGGATTCATCGATGCGCTCTATGCGCAGACGGGAGGTAGTCCGCTGTTCGTCCACGAGTACCTCCGGGTGGTCACAGAATTCGGTCAGCCTGTGCTCCCGGGCTCCAGCGCCGAGAGCGCACTCTTGCGTCGTTGGGATAGCATCCAGCTCCCTTCATCGGTGCGAGAGCTAATTGAGGTCCGGCTCCATCAGTTGACCCGTCCACAACGTGAGGTCCTCCAGTACGCTGCCGTGGCAGGTCGTTCGTTCAAGGAAGCCGTACTCGTCCGAGCCCACGCTCGCGAAGATGTGCCAGCGATCCTTCGAAGTCTCACGATTGCCGGCCACCTCGTGGATGCAGGGGAAGGTCGATGGAGGTTCGAACATGACCTGATGCGCCGAGTGGTCCTCGATGGTCTCTCCGGGGGCATGCGACGCCTGTTGCATCGGCGCATCGCGCGAGCGTTGTTGGCGAGCCCCTCGGACCCCGAAGGCTCCGTTCTCCTGGCAGCGGCAGACCATTACTCCCAGACCAAGGAGTTCGAGGAGATCGTGGAGTATTCCTTGCGTGCCGCTGAGATCTCCGAGCAGCGGTATAGTCCGGAGGAAGCACTCCGCCACTACACGCACGCACTCGAGGCCGCACGTCGGCTCGAGCTCCTCCGATTGCTCCCGAGCATCCACCATAGGATCGCCCTCCTCCAAGAGATGGGTGGTGAGTGGCAGGCCGCTGGGGAGCATTACGAGCTCTCGCTCCAGGGTCTGTGGGACGAGGACCGGGCGACGATGCTCGATTCCCTGCGCGGTCTTGCACGGACCCTCTCCCAGCGGCAGCAGGAGGATGCTGCGAAGGTCTGTATCGTGGAGGCGCTCTTGAGGGCAGACGAAGGCGAGCATCCACGGGCCGCTGTGGCAATCCTCTCGGAGGCGTGCAAGCTCTATCGTCTCTCGGGGGACTTTCGAATGGCCGTCGCTGCCGGATCGCTTGCGGTCGAACGGGCACGAACCCTGGGGGACCCGCAGACCACGGGGATGGCGCTACGGTATCTGGGAGCAGCCTTCCTGAATCAGGGGCGATTTGATTCCTGCCTGGAGGCCTTCAGCGAGGCTGAAGCCCACCTCTGGCAAGCAGAGGCTTTCCACGAGCTCAACCAGCTCTACAACAACATCTCGGCCGCCCATGCTTCGATGGGGGATTGGTCCCGAGCCCAGGAGTACAACGCTCTCGCGCTCGAAGGCGCTGAACGCCTCAAGGACCTCCCGGCCCAGGGACTGGCCCTCGCAAATGGTGCGGAGATCCACGCCCAGCTGGGGGATCTGGCGATTGCCGAGTCGCTCTTGCACCGAGCGCGCGCCATGGGAAGTCGAATCGGTGACACCAACATCAGGGTGCAGATTGCCCTGGCGGAGGGTATCGTGTCCCTCCTGCGCGAGGAACCTGGGCGGGCCGAGGAAGTGCTCACTGCCGCGCTTGAGGAGGCCGAAGAGGCTTCCCTCCACCACCTTGCAGTCCAATTGCTGAGACAACTCGGATCCCTCTTCGAACAGTCAGACCGAATGGTTGACGCGCTTGGATCTTACGAGCGCGCCATTGATACCCACCGCCGGATGGGGGGCGGACTCAAGGGCGAATCAGCAATCGCGGACCTGAGTACCCGCCTAGAGAGACTCCGCGCAGTACAAACGGCTGAGATTGCCACCCTCGAAGCAGCGTCCAATCGGTCGTCCGAACCTACCAAATCTCACGAGCGACAGGGGTGAGGACAACGGGAGCAGGGGCTACAGAAGGGTACCGCCCGACCCCGCCGTCTCCCATGGTCGGACGGGGATCTTCCCTGGAGAGAATCGGCCCACTAGTTGCGGGGCTGCAGCAAGGTCGGGGCGCTTCAGTCCTTATCTCGGGGGAGGGAGGGGTTGGCAAGACGAGGTTCTTGCACGAGGTCGAAGCCATCGCTCGATCCGGGGGGCTTGCGGTCCACCTTATTCGCGGTCTGGAAGGGGGCTCTCCACTCTTACCCTTTGCAAATGCACTCAATGGAATCCGAGCATCCCCATCGGATGACGTCACCGAACCGATCGCGATCGAGGAGGTCTTCGTGCTCCTTCCACCGGGGCGTTTGTTGGTCCACCGCCATCGAACCCTCCGGCCTTTTGGGGACGAGGGGAACCTCCAGGCGCTCCTTCAGACAATCCAGACGTTCCTGGAGAGCTCCTTCGACCCTGGAAACGAAAGTGGGGAGGGTCGGCTCCAGGAACTGACGTACGGTCGGTATCGCATCCTCCTCGAGACGGCGGACCCGATCGTTGTTGCCCTGGTGGCAATCGGAGGGCGACCCGAGGCCTTGCGCGAGGGGCTAAGGGCGAGCAGCCGCGAGATCGCCCGACTCGTCAGTCGCCATCTCTCCCCCGCCCAGCTTGGGGCGGCACCACCTTCGGACCCCTTGCCAGCCGAGCTGCTGATGAGCGTTGAAGACGTGGTCGATCGCCTCCTGGAAGCACCAATCGTGCGCCCGATTCCTGATCGAGAGGCCCCCTATCGTTCGGCGCAAGGTCCAGCGGCCCCCCGCGAGGACGCCCTGCGGGCCCTAGAGGCAACGGCCCAGGATCATCCCCTGCTGTTACTCATCGACGACTTGCACTGGCTCGATGACGAAAGCTTGGCGTTGGTCGGAGCGCTCCTCCAGAGTAGTGATCGCCTCCCGCTCCTGGTCTGCGGCTCGGTACGACAGGACGGGGTGGAATCAGCAGGGAACCCCAGCGACCCGCCCGTGGCAACCCTACCGTCGCAATCATCCTATTTAGCCCGGTGGGGGGAGCACATTCGCCTCGACCCCCTTGGGGCAGCCGACCTCGAGCGCTGGTGCGAGATACTCCTTCCGGGCCTGCCTACCACGGACGACCTCATCCGTGCGGTCATCGCGCTCTCGGATGGACTTCCCTTCTTCTTCGAGGAGCTCATCCAGGCCCTTTGGACAGAGGGAGCTCTGCGATGGGACGGGACTAAAGTGGTCTCGTCGCCACCGCGGGAGGAACAGCTTCCGCTAAGCGGTCCGCTCGTCGACAGCGTCCTCCGTCGAGTCGAGGCTCTGACTGAGCGCCAGCGGAAGATCCTCAGCACGGCCGCAGTCATCGGGAACTCATTCCCGGTCGATGTACTGTTGGCCACCCTTGGGGGATCGGATGCCGGCCCTGTGGACGGGTCGCCTGATGGCCTGCAAGAGGATGTTGGGGAGGAGGAACTACTCCTTGCCCTGGACGACCTCCAGCATCGCGGATTGCTCCAAGAGGTCGACCGCTTCGAGGGCTATCGATTCCGACAGCAGATCGTTCGTGAGGTCCTCTATCGCGACTTGGGCAAGGCGAGTCGTCGACTCCTACACCGCCATGTCGCCGAGTCCATCGAGAGCGTCTACTCCGCCCGACGAGCAGCCCATCTGTACGACTTGGCCTATCATTATCAAAGAGGACGAGATCCGCACCGGGCATTTGTCGTCACGCGCGAGGCCGCCGCCCAAGCCAACCGCTCCCATGAGTTCTCACGCGGCGCAGCCTTCAACCTCCAAGCCCTGACCCTCATCACACGCCTCGCACCGGAGGAGCTGCGAATCGCAGAAGGCCCCTTACGTGCGGAGCTTGCGATGCAGTTGTGGTTCCTAGGGGACCTCTCCGCGCTTATTGAGGTCACGACCGTGGGGATTGCGGGGCACCTCCCCCCTTTGGAGCGGGTCCAACTTCTGCTCCGACGAACTGGCGCTCGACGATTGCGGGGTGAGACGGAGGCGGCAAATGCAGATCTCACCCTCGCAGAACGACTGTTGCAAGAGAACCAAGGCCATCCTGAACTGCCGGAGTGGGAACAGTGGACTTGCACTGAGCGGGCCCTGGCGCGCGTGGGAGCAGGCGAGGTGGGGGGCCTAGAGGGGCTGCGCGAAGCGGTGCGGCGTGCCCGTACGCTGCAAGAACCCGCACGGCTCGTGTCCTCTCTTGGGCTCCTGTGCGAAGCGCTGTTGGAGTATGAGATGGCTGGCGCGGCTGTCGATCCGCTTCGTGAGGCGACCCGACAGGCCTCTGCTCACGGCCTGCTCCACCATCAAGTGCGTCTCCGCCGGCTTGAAGGTGATCTCCTGCTCCAGGGCGGTGCGCTTCGGGACGCCGCCCGGGCCTACCGCGAAGCATCCGCCCGCGCAGAGAAGCTGGACCTGGAGTATGAGCGTGACCTCCTCCGCTTGTGCCTAGCGCGACTTGACCTGCGCGCGGGGCATCTGGAGGACGCGAGGTCTCGTGCCAGCGAGGTAGAGGCCTCCGCGAGGAGCAAAGGGCTCCTCCCACTACAGGCACATGCGCTCCTGCTCGAGGCGAACCTGCGTCACGTACGACACGAGCATGCTGCAGCCGGCGAAGCATTCGAGATGGCAATTGGCCTGCTGCACCGGTCAGGACGCCTCCGAGCCCTCCAGAGCGCCTTGCGACGCAGTGGCGAGCTGCTGCTCTTGCGCGGAGCAACAGAGCACGCACGGATCCCCCTTGGCCGTGCTCTGGACCTCGCGCGTCGTCGCGAGGATCGAGTGGGGGTCAGTCAGCTCGAACTGCTGCTTGAGGAGGCAGTGGCAGACCCAGTGCCGTATAGCGGTAACGGGGAGATGCTCAATCAGTTAGTCGAGCTCGCACAGAGTGTCTCTCTTGGCGAGGGTGGCGGGGCAGTCTTGTTGCAGGGGCCGATGGGCATTGGGAAATCACGTCTGACCCGGGAGTTGTCGTACAGGCTCCAAGGGGAGGGATGGCACGTCTACGCAGCAAGTGGCTCTTCGCCAGACTCCGGGACTCCGTATGCATCGTTGCTAATGGCGTTGGCCAAGACCCAGGGATGGAGGGACTTCCCGCCACCGGCGGCGCTGATCGAATGGCTCGAGATTGGAGAGAGCCCTCACCCCCCTGGGGGAGAAGCACTGCCGCAGTCATCGGTTCTCCCCGGCCCGCCTCGTGCGCTCATCAGCGACGCTGAGGATCTCCAACGCTATCGGGATCGCCTCTTCGAGGCGCTGGGCCGGTATTTCACCGCTGCAGCGCATCGCCGTCCCACGATGCTCGTGGTCGACAATCTTCAATGGGTCGATATCTCGACCATGCAGCTGCTTCACTTCCTCTCCCGGATGGAGGAGACCGGCCCGCTACTGATGGTGATGGTGTTCGCGACCGACTTGCCCGATTCAGGGCAACGGACGGCCCATGTACGCGATACCTTGCGACTGATGAACCGAGAGAAACTGCTGACGACGCTGACCATGGTCCCCCTTGGGCTTGATGATGTTCGTGGGATGTCCGAGTCCTTCTTCGGAGCAGCATTGTCCCCTGAGGTAGTCGAATCCCTCATGGAGCGCAGCCAAGGCAACCCCTTCTTCCTCCTGAGCATCCTCCATGAGCTGCGGGCGTCTGGGCTGGGACCGATTTCATTGGAGGGGGTCGAGCTGCAGTCCGTAGTCACCGCAGCCTCCGTCCAAGGATTGGTCGAGCGCCGTCTCGAGCGCTTGCCCCTCCAGGAGGCGGCCCTGTTGGACCTCTGCGCTGTGATCGGCCCACAGGTCCCCCTTTGGACCCTTGAGGTCCTCGGGAAGGGACTCACCCAGGAACCGCTGACCCTGCTCGAGGGCTTGACGCGCGCGGCTCTCTTAGAGGAGACTGCCGGGGAGACTATCCACTTCTCTCATACGTTGATCCAAGTGGTGGTCTATGGTCGATTAACCGAGGAGCGACGACGCGCGCTCCACGGTGAGGTCGCCAATGCCCTGACACAACGATTGGGGGGAATTCCCGCGCTGTCTGCTGCCTTGGCAGGATTGTCCGAGCCAGCAGCCTTCGAAGGGTCGGTACCCTCTGCTCTCCCTCTGGCGGTACTTTCCGAGGTCTTTGAGGCCGCCCGTCACCTGAGGGAAGCTCAGGAGTGGGGGGACGCCGCCCGGTTCGCGCTCCTTGCTGGCAAGGTCGCTGCATCCCAACTGGCCCCGGCAGAGACCTGCCGCTACCTCCAATGGGCACAGGAGGCTCTCGTCCAAGTCGCGGCGAGCGAGCACCTGCAGCTGCAGGTCCTCCAGCGACTGTGGGCGTGTGCCGAGAGCACTGGAGAGCTCGATCGTTCGCTGCAGACCGCCGCGCGGGCGGCCAAGGTGGCCGCGGTCCTTGGCGATGCTGTCGTGCAGAGCAGGGCGCTCCTGCAGCAGGGGCGCCTTTGGTCGGTCAAGGGTCAGTGGCCGGAAGGGGAACGTCAGATGCAGGAGGCCGCGGCGCTAGTGCAGAGCCCCCAGCATCGGCGCGAGCACGCTCAGGTTGAGCTGGAACTTGCCCGCAATCGCCGCCGCCAGGGCCGATTTGGCCCTGCAACGGAGGCAGTGATCAGCGCGCTTCGCGGCGGGATAGAGCTAGATGACGGGCCGATCATCACCCGAGCCCTCCTCGAAAGAGGCGCCATCCTCATCGATTGCGGAGACTGGGAAGGAGCCCGTGGTTACCTTCACCAGTGCCTCCAACGCGCCAGCGAAGGATCATTCCCTGACCTCGTCCCGTGGGCACACTATCGCCTTGGTTCCCTCGAGGCCGCAAGTCAACGCTGGAGCGTCGCCCTCGATCTTTTCGAGCAATCGGCAAACGAGGCACTGCGCCAGGGACTTACCCGCCTTGAGGCATACGGGCTGCTTGGTCAGGCGGAATGTCTTGCGCGGCTTGGGCGGTCGGTCGTCGCCGAGGAGCGGTGCGGTCGCGCGCTGGTCCGTTTCGAGCGGTTCGACGAAGTGGTCATGATTGCCACCGCCCATCGCGTCATGGGGATTATCCATTGGCGAAACGGCAAGCGTGAGCAGGCGCTGGCCGCGCTCAGAGAGGCGGTGCGCCTGGGCGAGCAGATCGGCAGTCCGCTGGTCTTGGCTGACGCGCACCTCGATCTGGCGGCAACACTCCTGGAGGATCATCAGGCGCCAGCTGCTGCCCAACACCTGCAAGAGGCAGAACGGATCTACGGCGCGATAGGTGCTACCGGAGGCCCGAGACGGATTGGGGTCTTGCGGGAACGTCTCGAGAGCAGGGGTTCGCGCCGGCGCTTGTAGGGAGCAGCGACGAGGATGAATGCTTAAATAGCGTGCCAACGACCTCCAGGATGAAAGTGCGTGCCGTCGAGAGATGGCACTCCCCCCTCCCAGGCCGTTGATGAATCCCGATGCCACGGCTGCCGACGAGGCGGCGGTACCCATTGCCGCATTGCTCTTCAAGAAAGAGCGGATGCTCTGTGTCGTCCCGCTTGTGGCGGAGGAGTCGGAGCAGGCGCTCGAAGATCTCCGGTCGGCCTTGGCGCGGATCCTCGCTGCACAGCAACTGACCCAAGGGCAGATCTTCATCTTCAAGGTGGCAACGAGTTCTGTACTCGTCGAGCCACACAACGACTTGACGTTCTGCGTCGCCTGGCGCGGGCTGGTCGAGAAGGCCCACTACAAACGCACCCATGGCGCGCTGAAGAAGGTGCTGAGGAACTTCGAGTTGGAGATTTCCCGCGAGAATCCCCGGCTGATCGATGGTATGGATCGCTTCATCGCCATGTCGCTGGGCGTGCGAGATCTACCCGAGCCCTCGCTGGAAATGCCAGGAAAGGGCCCTCCTGCGATGACTGGAAAGGCCACAGTGACCATGGAGGAGACCTCTGGAGAAGAGAAGGTCTCTACCGATCCTGAGGAGATTGCGGCCAGTCTCTCCGGTCTGCTAGAGGACGAGCCCGAAGAATCAGCGGCCCATCCTCCACCGAAAGAGGACGCCATCCATGCGCGTATCCGTGAGCGGTGCGGGTCAGCCAAGCGGGAAGGGTATGTCGTGTCCCCTCTCGAGCGGGCTTTGCACGCCCCTGCCGAGGAAGCGGCACAGGTGCTCTCGGAGTTCGAGGATGGTCTTGCCTTCTTGGTGGAGCTGACCGACCGCCTCAAGGCCATCGATCCGGATCGCCATCTCCCCCTGGCCACTCCGCTTTGGGCCAAGATCAAGGACGTCACCGCCCTAGATTTCCTCGAGTCTGGCCTCCTGGCACTCGAACGCGCGGAACAATCTATGGACGGCGCAAAGGGAGACTCCTCGTCTGCGGACGTCTCTGCCATCGAAGCGCTCTCGGCTCAGATCAAGGGCTTCGAAGCTTCGGGCTACAAGGTCGCGGCCCTCCACCGTCTATTGCAGACCAAGGATCCGACCATCCTTCGGGAGGCCATCGACTCCTTCCGGAAGGGAATCGCTGAGCTCGAGGCACTCGGGGCGCAGCTCGACCAGCTCGACACCCTAGGTTTCGAAGAACAGGCGGAGCAGGTCCGACGCCTGCTCGACGACCCCAACAAGTTGCATGTTGCCTCGAGGGAGTTCGAACGCCTCCGCAAGGCGATCGAGGAGGAGGAATCCCGCGAGGCGGTCTATCAGCAACTCGACTCTCAACTCCAGGAATGGGTCAAGCAGGGATACAACGTCAGCTCCCTGCGGGCGGTGCTCGCCAGGGACCAGGAGACGATCCTGAGCACGTTCAAGCATTATGAGAAGCAGGTGGCCAGGCTGCTCAAGCTCGAATCCGAGCTCGAACGGCTCGATACCAGCGGGTTCGAGGAAGCCACCGATGAGATCCGGCAGCTGCTGACCGATCCCTCCAACCTCGGTCGCGCTGGCAATCTATTGGCCTCCCTCAAGGACAAGGTCGCTGAGCGGGACGCTGAGCGAGTCCGCCGCGAGGAGCTGCTTGCCCAGGCAGACCAGTGGCGGAAGTCGGGTTATATCCTGGAGGACCTCGGGGCCCTGGCCGATTCCAATGCCAAGGACCTCGAGGCGGCCGTCATGGCAGCTCACAGGTGGGTCGAAGGGCAGGAAGTGCTCGCAGCCGAGCTCGAGGGTTATCGGATCCTTGGCTTGGGCGCCGAGGTTGACGAGGTCCTCCCCCTGCGCTACGACCCGGCCAAGGCTCCTGCATTCAAGGACCGCCTCACTCTCTTGCGCGAGGCAGTCGAGACCGAGCGCCGCAAGGAGGCGCCCCCGCAAGCAGTCACCGATGACCTGGCAGTGGTCGCCAAGGCCGTAGCTGACCGCGCGACCAACCTGCCTTCATCACTCTGGGGCCGCGGCCACGAGGAGCTGGCCCGTGCCGTCATCAAGGGAAGCTACGCCTGGACGACCGATGATCGCGTAGTCGTACGGATCGGCCGACGTTGGTACCATGCTGACCCTGCAGATTCAAAGGCTTTTCTCGACCCCTTCACCGCGGAGGTGGTCACCCATGAGAACAAGCTCGATCGGATCCGCAAGGAACGGGAGAAGGCCAGTCCCGTCCTGCTGCGAACACGATGAGCGGGACGCCCGGGCCCACCCGGCCCCCGAAACACTCAGATAGCCCCGCGCAGACTTGCGGTCTGATGGTCAGCACCTCGGCGATGGTCGCCATCGAGCAACAGCTGCTCTATTTCCTTGATTCCTTGCCTTCCGGTCGGGGTCGACTAGTTGTCATCCAAGGCCCCCAAGGCTTTGGCAAGAGCCACCTCTTGCAGGAGGTCTACCACCAAGCCCTGCAACGGGGATGCGCAATCCGGCGTGCACATGGGATCCCAGGGGGGCCGCTCCTTTCGCTCGCAGCCCAGCTGACCGAACAGGTCGTCGATCCAGAGGTGATATCCGACACGGCGTCACCTGAGGACCTAGGGGTGCTGTCAGTATTCCTCATCCATATGGATGGGAGACTGATCGCTCATGCTTCACGTGAATCGTTGGGGACTGATGAGGACATCACCAGCTCGATGCTGACGGCAATTCGAGGTTTCGTCGATCACCGACTGACCACTGGGCGCCACGCAGAGCTCGATCAGATGAGCGTGGGGGCGTACCGGGTCCAGATGGTCAGCGGGGCCCATACGTATCTGGCAGCGGTGGTACGGCCCACCGGCGAGGATCGCCCCATCCGTCGGTTGCTCCGACGTCACCTTCAGGGAATCGAGTCCCGCTATGGCTCGTACCTCGCGGTCTGGCATGGAGAACTGCGCGGTCCATTGAGCGCCATCGTGGACGAAGTCGCTTCGGTGCTCGCCCCCAATCCCGAGATCGCTACCCTGCAAGGTCCGAGTGATGAGGGAACACTCGGCCTGCGGGAGGATGTGCGACGGGGCGTGCCCGGAGGGATAACGGGGAGTTCCCACCCCACTGCGCCACCTAACCGAGAGGAGATCGAGGAGGCGCTGCGGTCTTTCCTTGGGGATCTGCCGCCAGTCGGTGGAGTCGTGGTCGTCGACGATCTCGAGGAGGTCGATGCCGGTTCGGCGGAGTTGTTGCAGTTCCTGGTGCGCGGGACGGTCGACCATCCCCTGCTGGTTGTGGTTGGCCACCGCAATCGCAGATCCGCACCAGGGCAGCACCCTGTGGCGGCGCGCTTACTGCGCCGCTGGGCGCGGGAGCGGTCGGCGACGACCCTGGGGCTCCCATCGTGGTCAGTCGCGGACATCCAAGCGGTGCTCGAACAGGTAACCCTGGGCCAGCGCTGGCCGGTCATCACCCCCTTGGTGCTGCGGCAGGTCTGCCAGGGGCACCCAGGGAACACTCGTTCACTGATCCTTCAATGGGAGGAGGACCCCGCGCAAGTCCGCCAACTATTCGCAGAAGGAGCGCTGGAGCCCAGCAAGCTGTATGATCCCCGCAGGATCGACCCCTGGCCCGAGGTCATCGCCTCATTGGATCGCAGCCAACGACTAGTCATCGCAGCCCTACACCTGTGGGAAGGGCCTCTTCCGATCGAACGCCTAGTGACGGTCAGTGAGATCGATGAGCTGGCACTTTGGGACCGCCTCGAATCACTGCTCGAACGCGACCTGGTCGAAGAGGAACCCGAGGGCTTCGCCGCCGTTCCCGCGCTCCGTCCCATGGGGCTGGGAAGCTTCGTCGAAGGAGCCGATGCCGTGCGACTCCTTGAGGCGTCTCAGAGAGCACTATGGGAGCCACTGCTGGAAAGCTTTGCTGGGCCAGCGCTGTTCAACCTCATGGCCCAGCGGGGCCCCCACGGCCCGCCACCGAATCTTGAGAGCGCGCAGTGGGCTCGGCGATGGCTCCGGCTGCACGCGGGAGGCTTCATCGTTGAGCCCACGGACCTGCGCGTCCGGCTCCTCCACGGTAGCGCATGCTGGGTCGTCGGGGATCTCACGAGTGCCCGGGGTGTCCTCGATGGGACGCAGCCTCTAACACCGTGGGCCGCTGACGCCGGGCGACCTCCGATGACGTTGCCGCTTCTACCCCCCGCCCAGGCAGACCAGCTTGACCGCTTCCGCCGTCGTCTGTTGGCCCAAGTGGCCCTGACCGCTGGTGATGTCCCAGCTGCAGCGAACCTCGTCGAACGACTTCCTCCTGCACCAGTGACTCAGTCGACACCGCTGTTCCCGACGATCCTAGCACGGCAGCGTGCCCGAATCCTGCTTGCAAGCGGGCAGGCGTCCCAAGCCGAGGAGTCCCTGGAGAATGCTGAACGCTGGTGTTACCAGGTGGGCGACCCATTCCAGAGCGCCCTTGTAGCCATGGATCGGCTCCTCGCCCAACTGCTCACCACCACGCCAACCGACGTCCCCCTGGAACGACCCGAAGTGCCATCGGTGCTGGAGCTACCGCTGGTGCAGCGGATTGAGGCGCTGCTCTACCTGGCCCGCGGGCTAGAGGTCGCTAGCAGACCCCGTGGTGCGCTGGCGCTGCATCAGCACATCCTCCTGTTGGCGACGGGCGCTGGGGCTTCCCAGGCACCCCTCCAGCTCGAGAAGGCTTTCGCCCAGGTGGGCATCGGTCGGGCGCTCCTGGAGCTCGGCAAGCCAGCGCTCGCCCTCGCGCCGCTGTGGCAGGGGTGCGTCGGATTGTGGGAAGGGGGGCTCGTCCCGCGGGCAATCCCGGTCTGCCTGGCGCTGGCCCAGGCGGAGATCTCCGCTGGGTCGGTCATCCGCGGTCGCGACTTGGCGATGACCGCGGGCTACTTGGGCAAGCGGCTGCGGTTGAACGCCGTGGAGGAAGGCGCCCGTCGGCTGCTCGAAGACTCCTAGTCGGAGCCCCATCGCCCAAAAGCTGATGGTACGCCCTTCCATGGGCCGGTCGGGAGTTGCCTTGAGCTCCGTCACTGTCCTACCACGCACCAGCAGCCTCGTCGGCCGAGAGGACGAGCTGACACGGGTGCTCTCCCATCTTCGAGAGGCCCTCTCGGGGGATGGTGGCCTCATCCTCGTTGAAGGAGAGGCCGGGGTTGGCAAGACCCGCCTTCTGGGGGAAGTTCGATCGCGTGTGGCGCAGATGGATGGCGCAACGACCGTGCTTCAGGGGCGTTGCATCGAGGGCACGACCCCCTACCATGCGTTCATCGAGGCACTCCAAAGCGTTGGCAGCAAGGAAGTGCTAGGCAGCGAGAGCGGACGGATACGCGAGATATTCCTCATCCATCGAGACGGTCGATTGCTGGCGCACTATTCCGAGGGGGGTCGTGAACTCGACCAAGACTTGGTCAGCGGCATGCTCACGGCCATCCGGGATTTCATCGAACACAGCTTCCGGCCAGGGTCGACCGGAAGCCTCAACGAGCTGCAATACGGCGGCAACCACATCGCCATGGAGGAAGGAGAGACCGCCTACATCGCGGCCGTGATCAGTCCCCCGGCACCGGCGTGGGTGCGGGAGTCGGTCTCCTCTTGTCTTGCCGAGCTCGAACAGCGCTACGGAACGATGATCCGTGACTGGCACGGCAAGCGCAGCCCAGAGATCATCGCCATGGAGAACCGGCTGGTTGCGCTCGCGAAGGAGCTCCCCTCCCAGGTCGGCAGCCTCGTCGACCGCAGTCGGAGGTTGGAGGAGATTGCCACCCGATTGGAAGACTTGTGCAGCCGTGCACCAGTGGTACTGCTACTGGACGATCTGCAATGGATGGATGACGCCAGCCTCGACCTGCTCCATCACGTCAGTCGGCGCGCCCAGGATTTACGAATGCTGGTGGTGGCGACCTATCGTCCAGAGGACTTGGTGGACCTCCGAGCCCCTCAGGGGGTCCATCCCCTGACCCGAGCCCTGCGGCGGCTCAGCCGGGAGAATCTGTACGCTATTCTCAAGCTCCGTCGCCTCTCAGCCGACCAGACCCGCTCGATGGTCAACCAGATCCTGCCAGCGAACATCCTCACTGATGAGCTCTTCGAACTACTCCACCGTACCACCGACGGCAACCCGTTCTTCGTGGTCGAGATCCTCGCGCAGTTGGTGGAAGACGGTCGCCTGGTCCAGGAGGCGGGGGTGTGGTCGAACGCCCCCATCATCGCCCTCGCCTTGCCGACGACCGTGCGGGATGTGGTGCTCCGCCGGGTCGACCGCCTTAGGCGCCAGGAGCAAGACCTGCTCAACCTCATGGCTGTGGCTGGACTGGAGTTTGATTTCCCCGTCATCCAATTAGCCTCGGGGTTGCAGGAGACAGACCTGATCGACTCCCTCGACACACTCGTCCGTCTGCGCCTGCTCCAAGAAAGCGCCGGCGAGGACCACTACCGTTTCGACCATGAACTGTTCCGTGAAGTTCTCTACGACCGGCTCTCGCGCGGGACGCGACGCCTCCTCCACCACAAGATAGGCGAGGCCCTTGAGCAGGTCCATCGTGATGACAACGAAGAGGTCATCTTCGAGCTCGCCTACCACTTCAGCCAGACCCGTGATGAGGAACGATCGCTGCAGTATTCGATCCTAGCAGGTGAGCGCGCGCTTCGGGCCTTCGCACCGCAGGAGGCGATTAGCCACTTCGAGCGAGTCCTGGCGAACGTCGAGGGAAACCCAGCCTCGGGGCTACAAGTAAAGGCAGCGGAGCTGCACAACTACTTGGGGACGGCTCTCGACAGCGTCGGGGATCAACGCGCCGCGTTGGAGCACTTCTCTTCGGCCCTCACCATCGTCGAGAAGCTCGAGCTCCCCCGAGTGCGTGCAACGGTCCAGCGGAACCTCGGACGGCTCTACCAGAAGCGCGCGGATTGGCCCCGGGCGATGGAAAACCTCCAGCGGGCCCTCGAAGGCTTCACCGCCTTAGGAAACGACCGGGGCCGCGGTGATACCCATCGAGCACTAGCCCAGGTTTTCTGGCAGCAGGGGGAATATGCAATGGCCAAAGTCCACCTCGAAGAAGCGTTGGCGATCCAAGACCGACTGCGCAACCGAGCGGAGATGGGGGCAATCTACACGGATCTGGCTAACATCGACGCGTCCAAAGGGCAGAGCGACCAGGCACGCGGCCGCTACGAGGAAGCCCTCCACCTGCTCGATGGAACGGGTGATCTGGCCGAGCTGGCACGTGCCTATAACAACCTCGCCACCCTCGAGCAGGAGACCGGCCACTCTGATCGAGCAGCGCGCTATTACGAACGGTGCAACGAAACAGCACAACGAATCGGAGACCGTCGCTCCCAGGCCTTCGGACTGCTGGGGTTGACAGAGCTGCAAGTCGAGGGCGGAGAGCTCGCGGCAGCGCAGGATAACGTCGTCGAGGGGATGGCGCTGGCCGAGCAGCTCAACGACCGACTCCTCCTGGGAGATTTCCACCGAGTGCAGGGGACGATTTTCGGGCAATCAGGGCAGTCGAGCGCCCTCGACGAGCACTTCGCCAAGGCTGAAGCGCTCTTCGAGATGGTCAACGCCCCCTTCGAGGTCGCGAGCCTGCACCTGCTTTGGGCGCAGTACTACCTGCGGACGAGGGACCTGGTTCGTGCACGGGACCTGATTGCCCGAAGCCGTCAGCGTGCACAGCAGATTGGGGCTCGGCAGCTGGTCGCTCGCGCAGACGCGCTCGCGGCCGAGGGAGAGCGCTCGCGGGGCGCAGAAAGCCCGACCCCTCTCCCTCCCATCGGGCCCAAGGCGTGAGCCCCGCGATTCTTGGGCGATAGCGACGGCGCACCACCCTCCAGGGAGGTCCTCAGACCTCTCGTGGGGGCGCGGGGAGGGGCTTGGGGGACCATCGTAGGGCCCCAAAAGTCGGGGGTCTCTGGAGGTGCTCCGAGGCTCGAGCGATGACCTCGTCGACAATCTGGGGGGCGCGGCCGATGTAACTGGTCGCTTCAAACAGTTCCGCCCAGTCATCATCAGTGAACGAACCGCGGACTTCTGGAAGCTCCGCCAGGACCTCCTGGAGTGACCGCCCATCCTCCTGCGCTCGCATCGACGATTGTCGCACCAACTCGTGGGCGTCTTGGCGTCCGAGCCCTGCGCGGACCAGAGCGAGCATGACGGCTTCGGCCATGATCATCCCCTTGCTGCTGTCGATGGTCTGTCGCATCCGCTCGGGATGGATCTGCAACCGCCGCAGCAGAGTGTTGGTCCGTCCGACCACCTCATCGGCCAAAAGGAAGACATGTGGCAGGATCAGCCGCTCGCTCGCACTGTTGGTGAGGTCGCGCTCATGCCACATCGGCACGTTCTCGAAAACTGGAATCAGATAGCCGCGCACCACCCGGCTGAGGGAGCAGATATTCTCCGCCAGGATGGGATTGCGCTTGTGGGCCATGGTCGAGCTACCGACTTGGCGCTCGGTGTCAAAAAACTCGCTGACCTCGCCCACCTCGGATCGTTGGAGAAGCCGTACTTCAGTTGCCAGCTTCTCCATGGTCGCGCAGATGTTGGCGATTACGCTGACGAGCTCCACATAGCGATCCCGCTGAAGTACTTGTGTGGTGGCGATGGCAGCGCTCAGTCCCAAGCTCTCCATCAGGCGCAGCTCGAGCTCGCGGGCCCGGGGTCCTAGGCCGGCGGCGGTGCCGACCGCGCCGGTGAGCTTGCCCACCGCGATGCGTGGGTAGAGGTCATGCAGCCGTTGGAGGTGGCGTAGGACCTCGTCGATATGGACGGCCATCTTGAGGCCGAAGGTGGTCGGGAGGGCCCACTGGCCGTGCGTCCGCCCCATCATGATAGTCGTCTTATGGGCCCGCGCAAGCCGCTCGCCGAGAACGACCTGTTCCCGGAGCTCCTCCTCCAGCAACGCAAGCCCAGCGGTGATTTGCAACGCCGACCCGGTATCGATGATGTCGTTGCTCGTTGCCCCCAGATGGATGAATCCCCCTGCATTCGGGCCTGCGCTCTCCGCCAGGGTCCGAACCAGCGCCATGATATCGTGATGGATCTCCATTTCGATCTGGTGCACCCGGGAAGGACTCCATGCTTCGAGGTTACGACAGACCGCGTCGATACGCTGGGCCTCGGCAAGGGGGATGGCCCCGATCGAAGCCTGTGCCAGGGCAAGGGCGCCTTCGACCCGAGCCTGTGCGGCGAGTCGCCCTCCGAGCGAGAAGATGGCCCGCATCGGTTGCCGGCCGTATCGGTAGTCGAGGGGACTTGCGAGTTCCCAGGGGTCGGCCATGGTCTCCTCGGCGGAAGGCTAACCCATAGCGCAGCTTGGCTTTGATGCTTTCGGGGACCGCGAGTGCACCGGCCTACGGCCGAGCGTTTATCCCCATCGCGGACGTTCGCCCTCGCGTGTTCACCCGCGTCGCCATCGCGAATCGTGGGGAAATTGCCGTCCGAATCATCCGGGCATTGCGCGAGATGAGCGTCACCTCGATCTTGCTTCATTCATCTGCCGACGCGACGAGCTTGGCAGCCTCGCTGGCGGATGAACGGGTCTGCATCGGACCGCCGCCTGCGGCGCAGAGTTACCTCGACATCGGGGCGGTGGTGCAGGGTGCTCTCGATGCAGGGGCCGATGGACTCCACCCTGGCTACGGATTCCTCTCGGAGAATGCCGCCTTCGCCACGGCGGTCGGTGACGCCGGCATCACCTTCATCGGTCCCCGCCCCGAGGTCATCGCACGCCTGGGAGACAAGGTAGCAGCCCGTAGAGCGGTGGTCGATGCAGGGGTCCCGGTGATGCCGGGCAGTGATGGTGCCATCGAAGGGCGGGAGGAGGCCATGGAGGTCGCACGGTCGGTGGGGCTGCCCGTGATCGTCAAGGCCGCCGGCGGGGGTGGCGGGCGTGGCATGCGGGTGGTGCATGAACTCTCCGAGCTTCCCGAGGCGATTGAACGCGCATCGACCGAGGCACTCTCAGCATTTGGCAACGCCGCAGTCTATGTCGAGCGATATTTCGAACGTCCGCGCCATATCGAGGTGCAAGTCCTTGGGGACCTTGACGAGGTGATCCATCTTGGGGAACGCGAATGCACCATCCAACGGCGGCACCAGAAGCTCATCGAAGAGAGCCCTTCACCGGTGGTCGACCGGGCATTGCGCGAACGCCTCTGTGCAGCGGCCGTCGACGTTGCGCGTGCAGTAGGTTACACCAACGCCGGGACCGTGGAGTTCCTCTTGCAGGAGGGCCAGTTCCACTTCCTCGAGGTCAACACCCGCATCCAGGTCGAGCACCCGGTCACAGAGCTGGTGACGGGGGTGGACCTCGTCTGCGCCCAGTTGCGGCTAGCGGCGGGGGAGCCTCTGACCATGCGCCAGTCCCAGATACATCAGCGCGGCAACGCGATTGAGGTACGAATCAATGCCGAAGACCCGTATGCGCAGTTCCTGCCCTCGCCTGGGCGCGTTCGAACTTTCGTCCCTGCCCAGGGCCCGGGGGTGCGGGTGGACACTGCCATCCGCAGCGGGGATCCGATCCCACGAGAGTATGACAGCCTCATCTGCAAGTTGGTGGTCCTCGCTCCCGATCGTCTGCATGCGATCGCGCGAATGCGCATGGCATTGCACGAGACGGTGATCAGCGGGGTCCCCACCGCACTCGACTACTATCACTGGGTCCTGGGTACCGAGCAGTTTCGCACAGGGGCCTTCTCTACCCGCTTCGTCACTGACCACCCCCCGGTGGTCCCTCCGGCAACTGCGCTCGCCAGCGCAGCGCTGGCCGGGGCGCTGCGCCTGCACCGGGACGCACGTGCGATTGGGGCGATTCGAGGTCGGAGGAGGAACGCGGGCCCCGAAGACCTACCCGAGAGGGACCGGCGCGTGTGGCGTCAGGCCGGGCAGCAACCCACACCCGCACCATACCCGTGGGATCGAGTGTCCCCGCGCGCAGGAGGTGACCATGAGTGGTGAGGTGACCGTAGGCGGCAAGAGCCGACATGTCAAGGTTCGCGGTCGGGCGGCGCAAGTGGACGATCGGGTGGTCCTCCTCCCCGAGGACCTTGAGTTGCTGCCCATGGAGGTGGAGGTCATAGGGGTTCGACTGCTCATCTCCGACCTGCGCATGGTGGACGACCAAGTGATCGCCATCATCGACGGGCGTCGCGTCACCGCGCTCGTCGCCCCACCACGTCACGTTCGAGGATCGGGCAAGGCGGGGACCTCGGGGGATGTCCGTTCGGTCCTACCGGGCACAATCGCCGATGTCCGGGTCGTCGCTGGCACGCAGGTCGAGGCGGGGCAGGTCCTGGTAATCCTCGAGGCGATGAAGATGCTGAACGAGGTGACGGCGCCGCTGGCGGGGATCGTTCGCAATGTCCCCGTGCGCAAAGGCCAGACGGTCGAGGAGGGGGCACTCTTGGTCGAACTTGATTCGCCGTCAGACTCCTGATGTCACGCTTCATCCGAGTTCCCCAACATCTCCGACAAGATGTCCTCGGCCGAATCCTCCTCTTCTTCCTCATCTGAGTCCTCGAGGACGATGGTCGGTTGGGGCGAGGTTGCCCGGGAGGAGGAGGGACTGGGCGCCACAGGCGCCAGCGGAGCGGGAGACGTGGCCGGGGGTGGTCGGGCCGCGCTAGATTGGACAATCGGGGGAAGGGCTCCCAAGCTCTCCAAGAGTGCCCGGGCGCTGCCAGATGCAGGCGGTGGGATGGGGGGCATCTCGAGATCCTCCCCATCTTCCTCGACGGCACCTGCATCAGCATGAGGCAGGGGGGGCAACGGAGGTGCACTTAGAGTCGCCAAAGGAGGCAGTGATGCCATTGGAGCCGGGGTGGCCGTGGAAACCGTTGGGGGGCGAACTGGCGCTGCCCCTGGTGGTCGAGGTGGTGGGGGAGGCAGAGGCGGAGCGCCTGCTGACGGACGCGGGGGCGGCACGGCCGCGGCGTGCCCGACGGGCACTGGGGGCGCTATCGGCTTGGAAGGCGGTGGTGGAGGGGGAGGAATGAGTTCAGCGGCAGTACCCAACCTGGGCGCGGCACCCGTTGACATGGGCTTTGGGGCAGGGGCAGTCGCAAGGTCAGGCGCCTGGATGGTCGTTGTCGGTGGCGCGCGGACCCCTGTGGCCTTGGCCGGCGCAGGAGGGGCATCAAGAACCACGTCAAGGGCAGAAGTTCCCCCTTCCTGAACCTCAACGTCGGCAGGACCCTCTGGGGGGCTCTTGGCGCCTTTGGGTGTGCCTCGGCGGCGCACCAGTACAAGGGCGACGGCGCCCGCGGCGATGCCGGCCCCGGCAACGAAGAGGAGCAGGAGAAGCCTCGATTCAAGGCCAGCAGCAGCACGGACATCGATCTGCACCACGGCATCGCCGCTGGTCCCTAACGAGTCGCTGACCTCCAGACGGAGGCGATGGGATCCTGCTGGCAGGGTTACCCGCAGGCTCTCGCCCTCACCGATGGAGTGGTCGTCGAGATACCAGCGAAAGGAGAGGCTGTCCCCATGGATCGAGTCGGGGTCGGTGGCAGACCCTTGCAAGGTCACGCGACCGGCATCGAGCTTCGCACCGGGTGCGGGGGCGATGATGCGGACCTCCTCGGGCGGATCGTTGACATTGGTGACGTTGATGGTGAACGACCCTTCGACGGAGACGACCCCATCAGAGATGGCGACCGTGATAGGGATGGCATTGGCGACCTGAGCGTTGAGAGGGGTCCAACTCCCCGATCCAAAGAGAGGATCGATCGTCACGCCCTGGGGAGCCGTCACCAAGCGGAAGGTCCGCGGCTGGGGTGCCAGGGAGTAATCGTCAGGATCCGTCGCGTTGAGCTGGAACAGGAGCAGTTGGTCCTCCTTGGTCGTCGATGCCACGTGGAAGGTGAGGGCAGGCTCCTGATTGACCGGGGTCACGAAGAGCGGATGATCCGCCGGCGGAGACCACAGATCGGTCGCGCCCAGATGGTCCGTCACACGCACCCGCAGCGAGTGGTTCCCGCCCGATTGCTCGTTGGTGGGCGTCCACCGAAGGACCCCCGCTGCATCGATGGTGAGGTTCTTTGGTCCTTCGAGGAGGGCGAAGGTCAGGTGCTCATCCAAGGCAGGGTTGGCCAAGTCGTCATCCGTGACCGTCAGGGCCAGGGACCAAGGCACTGCTTCGATAGGCTGCGACGGGAGGGTCGATATCGAGAATCGCGGGCGGGCGTTGACGTCAGTGACGCTCAAGTTGTACTCCTGCTCTGCACGCGCGCCGACAGCATCCTCGACCGACACCTTGACCGTCGAGCGACTGCCACTGTCCGCTGGGCTGGGGGTCCAAGAGACTACGCCCAAACTGCTCGAGATACTCATCGCGGGCGGGCCTTGGAGGAGGCTAAAAGTCAACGCCTCCGGCGAATCGGGGACCGCCAAGTCCGGGTCCTTTGCTTGGACCGTGTAGGAATAGGGGGATCCCTCGACCGCGACAGTGATAGGCGCGCTGGTGATCGTCGGGTCGTCATTGGTATTGTCAACGTCGATCTCCGTGCTCTGCGTGACTGGCGCCATCCCATCGGTGACCCGCAGCAGGACCGTCTGGGCGACGCCTACCTGGTCGTTCGTCGGGGTCCAGTTGAGGATTCGAGTGGCGGCATCGAGGACCATCCCGACAGGCCCAGTGACCAAACTCAGGGTCAGGGTGTCGTTTGTCGGATTGTGCCGATCGGGGTCATCGATGGGGATGATCCAGCTGAACAATTGCCCCTGATCGACGGGGGATGGTGGCGCTTGGAGGAACTTTGGGGGGTCGTTGGCGTTCTGCACAACGAGGCCGACGCCGACGTCATCGGTCCCGGTGAGGTTCTGTCCGCGCACCAGGAGCGTGTGATTCTGCGCCGCCTGCTCGTTTGTCGGGGTCCAAGAGATGAGCCCCGCAGTCGAGAGGGTCAAGTTCTCAGGCCCATCGAGCTGCTGGAAGGTCACTGGGGTCGTCGACGTCACCGCCAGCTGGTAGGAAAAGGCCACATCCTCGATCAGTAGCAGGGGGGGAGGTACGACGATAATCGCCGGACTCAGCGAGATCAGCACCGTGTCAAGTATTCCCGGCTGGCTGGTGACCTCGGCGGTCACCACCTCTCCGAGTGCACCCCCGATGGTCGCAACCAGTGGATCGCTAGCGGGTCCGACGCGGGCAAATCCACGGTAGATCCCCGATGCTACCGCGGTCTCCAGGAGGGGTACGACGATGCCGATGGAATCGGTGGTGTTGGTGGTCAGACGCACGAGGGCGGAATCGCGCGTGGCCGCCGCGCCATCGGTCCCGTTGAGCTGCAGGTAGATGGTCCCGTTGGGCGCCACCCTACGCAAGTCGACCAAGTGGGCAGGGTCGGCGGCCAGGGTCAGTTCCGAGGCGCCTAGCGGTTGGTCGTTGGGGAGAACCAGATGGAGGTAGGCGGTTCCCGAGGATGCCCCCGAGCCTGTCCGTTGGTGGGCGCCAATCAGCAGGTCGGAGCGTCCGTCATCATCGACGTCCCCGGCGATGGAGATGGCAACTGCAGTCCGATCGCCGCCACTGACACCCAAGAAGCTGCCGTTGACGCTACCACTCCCGCTGCCGATGACCCCCGAGAACCCAGGCCGCCCGAGCAGGATGTAAGCCATCCCACGGTCAGTCCCGCTCTGATCACGGTCTGGGCTGCCTAGCACCACATCGGCATAGCCGTCACCATTGAGGTCCCCCCCGCCAGCGGTCGCCAAGCCCAGGTGGTCACCGATCCCCTCGCCCGTGACGACCAGATTGGCTGTCGCCAACGAGGCATTCAGACCGTAGGGGACTGCTCCTGTGCGCCCGGCCATAATGTAGACCGCGCCAGCGTCGGAGGCACCGATGTCTCGGTAGGGAGCCGAGATCAAGACATCGGCAAAGCCATCCCCGTCGACATCTCCCGCCCGCGCCACCGAGGTACCAGCCTCGTCGAGTGCGCTCTGGCCAAGCAGGGAGTTGGATACCGAGGCAAGGGAGAGCCCAAGGTTGGAGGGGTCCGACTCGCCAAGGATCACGTACACCTTGCCTGAGAATATGGCCGACCCGTCGTGACGGGGAGCGCCCACCACTAGGTCGTCGAAGCCATCGCCGTTGAGATCGCCGACCCCGGCGACCGACCAGCCAGCCCGATCACCGGCCACCTCCCCCGTCCAACTGGCGTCTGCGGTCGAGAGCGATGCCGAGGAGCTCCAGGCTCCCTGGTGACCGAGCACCACGTAGAGCTTCCCTGCTTGATTGCCCGCGCTGGCCTCCCCATAGGCACCAATCAGGAGGTCCTCGATACCATCCCCGTCGACATCCCCAGCGCTCGATATGTTGAAACCGGCGAAGTCGCCAGCCGTCTCGCCGACGAGCTTGACATCGGCGCCCGAGAGGTCGACGTCGGTCGCCCATGCACCAAGAGTGCCGAAGACGACGTAAACCGCCCCTGCGAAGGCACCTCCGGTAGAACTGCCCCAGGCCCCGAGCGCCAGGTCACCGAGGCCGTCGCCATTGAAATCCCCACTAGCGATTGAGCAGCCTGCCTGGTCGCCGCCGTTCTCACCGATAAAGGAGGCGTCAGCCGTGCCGAGGTTGGTCGAGGCTGGGAACCCAGCGGCCTTCCCGAAGTAGACGTACACCTGCCCCGCATCGGTGCCACCGTCATCATCGAAGGGCGACGAGATGACGATGTCGTCGAACCCGTCACCGTTGAGGTCAGGCACAATCGCTACAGCGCCCCCGGCACGATCCCCTGCGCTCTCGCCGTTGGTGGACATCACACCCGAGGAGGCGCTTAGGTCGTTGCCCAGGGAAGCGCCGCCCAAGGGGAGACCCCCCAGGATTGCCAAGGATAGTAGGGCTGCGCCTAGGACCAGACTATACGGAGTGGCCGGGCACCTCGGTTCCCGACTGCCAACGCCGGTGCCCGACATGCTCGATAGCCCCCCCATCCGGCCCGCGGAACGAGGTAGGGGCCTGCGACAGTCGAATCGCACTATAAAGCTTCGACCTGGCCCCTGAAGGAACACGCCGCATAGTGAAGCGACCGACGAGCTCAGGTGATAGAATCAGCGCACGGCAACGGCCGGTGCTTATCCCGGCCAAGAACGCACGTTGTCTCAACACCAGGGCCTTGCCCCACCAAGAGGCAGGTCTGCAGGAGTGGACAAGACATGGAAACGATGGATCGAAGAATGGGACGCGCCCTGGCCATTGCCGGTGTGCTCGGGATACTCGTGCTTTCGACGATGGTGACCAGTACCCTCGCCGACGTGGGACCGAAAGACCAGCTGCGGACTGACAGCGGGACTACCACCGAATTCGGTGGTGGTGACTACAAGTACGTGCAGTTTGGCAAGGACGCACGATTCGGAGTCATCTACGGGACCTCCGACCATCCAAACGGTGTGGTCATCCTTGCTGCCCAATCACGCTTGATCGGGGGTGCCGACGTCTTCGATGCCAACGGGGCTCGAGTCGGACGAAGCGTGCCGATCCCGATCTACACGGTGTTCGCACAAAAGGTCGAGGATCTCTTCGAGTTCAACGACACTGACCAGGATGGGTTGATCGACTACGTCAAGCGGGGGGAGGGGCTGCAGTATAACGATTACCCGCTCCATGAACCCGTCTACAAGGGAGTCAGCCTCGAGACCGCCTGGGAACCTTCGCATGTTGACCTCAGCCTCGACCCCCACGCTCGCACCGTCAGCTGGGACTTCAGCCTGACCGCCCGCAACCTCTCCTATCGGGCGATCGGGGACAGTGACGGAATCCGTCGGCAGGTAGCTGAACAAACGCTAGAAGAGGTCACCTTGAGTTTCCACCTGACCGCCAGCATCGAAGAGGTCACCAACGCCTCGCTGCGGTGGTTCCGCATCACCGTTGACGGGTTGCCGGGCAATCCGAACATCACCGACAGCCAAGCCCAGAGCAACCGCACGGTCAGTGGGCAGCGTCTGGCCTACCAGGCAAAGTTCGACCAACGGATCGAGGGATGGGACCTCGATGCTACCAACGCCCACCCA
>JAHFTX010000018.1 GCA_023265395.1 Thermoplasmata archaeon | reverse complement strand
TCGACCACCGCGGTCCCGCTGTCGTACTCCTCCAGCGACGTGACGTTCCAGTCTCCGCTGATGATCCCCGGGACTGCGGCCGCCCGCGCGACGTTCGTGGCCAGGTGGTACCCTGGAAGTGCAACCTGAACCGAAACCGCCAGGAGCAACCAGGTCAGCAGCAGGGTCAGGACCCTGCGTGTCCATACAGCAGGCGGCGCGACCTCCTTCGCAAGCGTCATCATGGCCTACGAGGGGGGTGAGCGTTTCAACCTTTTCCTCGCCCAGCCGTCGCTCACTCCTCGGAGTCCGACTGCGCCCGTCTCCGGCCCACCGGCGCATCGACGTAGAGCCTGCTGAGCGTGCCACTGCGAGCGACCGTGAGCAGCCCCAGCCCCTCGAGGCGGTGGACCTCGTGATGGACGGAGCTGCTGCTGCGTCGGAGGCTGCGGGCAAGGGCTCGCTGACCGATCCCCGGCTGATCGCTTACCTGCCGGAGGATATCCTCTTGCAGACGCCGACTCTGACCGAGCGCCTCCTGGTGCGCGACGTCGGTGCTGTAGTAGTGACGGTACCAGCCCCGCCGCACCGAGTGGACGAACTCCTCCTGCTCGAGCCGCTGCAGGTGGTAGCAGATCGTGCTCAGTCCCGAACCGACCGCCTGCTGGACCTTGCCCGAGCTGACCCCGGGGTTGGAGCGCACATGCTCATAGATGCGGCCGCGCAGGAAGTTGTCGAGCACCTGCTGCCGTCGCAGCCGACTATAGAGCGGTCCGAGCAGTCCCACGAGGTGGTGGCGACCTACCTCGGTCGCCACGGCGAAAAAAGACCACCACGGTGCCGATGCCGAACGCCCCGATCGTCAGGGTCGCGGTCGTCGAGGGGATGACGCTGCGCTGCGGCGCGGGCGGTTGCACCGACACCTCCCAGGAAGCGACGGCGCTCTGCCCCAGCGAATCGATGACGGTCACGCTCACCCGTTGCCGGCCGGAGGTCGTGGGCGCCTGCCACTCGACGGCTGCGCTCTGGTTGCCGGTGAACGACCAGAGGTAGGTCAGCGCCTCGCCCTCAGGGTCTGAAGCCTCGATCGAGAGGGGGAGTCTGGCCCCCGTCTGGACCCGCAGCGGCGATCCTGGGTGCAGGGCATCGATGTGCGGCGGGAGGTTGGGCAACACCTCGATGCTCCACGCTAGCGGTACGGCGTGGGTACCGTCGCTCACCGTGGCCAGCAGGGTATGCATCCCGCGTGCGCCGAGCCCCGGATGGTAGGTGAAGGTGGCCTCCGAACCGGCCTGCTGGCCATCGAGGGTCCAGCCATAGGTCATCGTACCATGCTCGGGGTCCGTGGCATTGGCGAGGAACTGCAGCTGCTGCCCCTCGACCATCGTCACCGGGCTGAGCGGTTGGGGCACGGCGACCGGTGGCAGGTTCCCACCATCGGGCAGGACCCGGAGCGGCCACGTCGCCCCGATGACCGAGAGCCCATCGCTGATGGAGACGCTGATCGTAGCGTTGGTGAGCGCGGTGAGGACCAACAGTGGCCCAGAGGCGCTGGGCAGCTCCGTGCCGTCGAACGCCCATCGATAGGTGAGCGGATCGCCATCGGCGTCGGTGGCCACCACGCGCAGGGCCACCCCTTGTCCCTCCAAGGCCACGACCGGGCCGGGGCTGGGGGCTGCCGACACCAGGCGCGGCGCACGGTTGAGGTGCAGCTGCATCCCCTCGACGACCACGACCCCCGCGCTGCTGCTGGTGATCACGATCGCGTAGGGTGGGGGCGTGCCCCGCCGCTGCAGTTCCAGCAGGGCGGGCAACAGGTCCGCATCGGTGGTGGTGTTGAGCGGACCGTCCCACTGGGCGACCTGCTGCATGTCAGTGCCCTCCTGCGAGCCCAAGGCCAGGTGCACATCGGCAGGCCATCGGCCCGTCGTCAGCGTCAGCGCCAGGCCCCACAGCTGTGGCGGGACCACGGGGTCGTAGGCATAGCAGAAGGCAGGTTTGGGATCGGAAAACGCGCACGGCCCCGGCGAGTCGCGTCCGGATCCGAAGGTGGGAATCGAGAGCTTGACCCGTAGTGCGACCTGTGCCGCGGTAAGCGGCGTCACAGCGGTCCAGGGCTGCAACGGATCGATGGGGTACCACGTCGCCATCCCCGATGGTGTCGGCCGCACCCCAAGCTCCCACTGCTGCGTCGCATTTCCCTCCTCACTGTCGACGGCAATCGCCGCGCCGATCAGCTCCCCTGGCGCGTCGACATCTTCCCACGACGTCGTGTAGGTCCCCATCGTGGCCAACGTCGTGTAGGTGATGCTGACACTCTGCAGCACGGGGCGTGCATTGCCGTTGCTGTTTAGGCGCACCCACCACTGTACCCACTCCAGCGGCTCGGACTCGGGACCGAGGGCGAGGTCGCCCGTGCCGTTGTCGACACCATGCCACGTGCCCCAAATGGTCCCATCAGCGCTGGTGCGCACCAGCGTCAAGCTCGATGTCCCCGCAGGCAGGTCGATGTCCGTGGAGACCTGATTGATGTCCGTGACCAGCCCATAGAGGATCTCCGAATCGCCCACCCATCCGTACGCTCCGCCACCGAGCCAGAGGTAGGAGAGGTTCCATTGCGCCTGAGGATCCCCGCTGTCGGGCTCCAGCAGCAGCAGGTGGCCCAAACCTCCGCTGTCCAGTTGCAAGGCGAGGGCATCGATCGGGCGCGGCGTCAGGTCGATGGGGATAGCAGGGCCGAAGAAGCCCACGATGTCGGTGCTCAGCCACAACGTGCGATTCGAGGCCAGGCCCATACCGTCCTGCGGCCCCTGCGCCCAGACGACCTGTGCGTGGTCCCCTGCGCTGATGCCCAGGTCCACTGCCGTCACATTTTCCCCCAGAGGGAGCTCGGTCAGCAGTTGCGACTGCAGGTCCCAGGCGGGACTTTGCGCCCAATCTCGGCTGACGTAGCAATAGAGTGCACCGCCAGAGGTCGGACCTCCGTAGGTCGCAAAGACAAACATCACGGTGCCCGAGGCCGGGTCGGGGCTGGCAGTGATGGCTCGGGGAGTGGCGTAGGCGTAGCCTGGGAGGTCCAATCCCTGATGGAAAGTCACGCCTGCGTCGTTGCTGTGGAGGGTCACAGTCCCGTACTCCGAGCAGGGACCAGCGCCGCCACCGCCACAGTAGTTGTAGCTGAACGCCAGGTGGATGCTGTCATCACCCCCACGAGCGACCTGCAGTGGCCCCACTACCCCCTCGCCCCACAACACGGTGGAGGCGCTCCAGGCAGAGCCATCTTCGCTCGTGGCAGTCATCACCCGGGTCTGGGAGCCGCAGTCGCCGCATCCAGTTCCGGGGTCCTCCAGCCAGAAGAGCTGCAGCGTCCCATTGGTGCTGACGACCAGGTGCGACTCAGGACGCAGACCGTCGCCGGGCGTCGTCACATTGGTCACGAACTCCCAGGGGCCATCGGTGCTGACGTCACGGTGGGCGACCGCGATCTCGTCCCCGTCGTTCCCGGTTGAATCCCGGACCGGGTAGGTGACCCAACGGTCGCCATAGTAGGGCGCATCCACCATCGACGGTGGACCTAGGTTCTGTCCCGCTAGAGGGGGAGGCAGCGAAGGTGCAGAACCGTGGCCGTTGCCGCCCGCGCCACACCAGGTGAGGCATCCATAGTCGTGGCCGAGCGAACCCGTCAGGGTGGATCGCCACACGACCTCGACCAACGGCGAGCTGTCGTCGCCCGGGGTCGGGTCGCGCGAGGGCAGCATCGCCGCCGGGAAGGAGATGGACGGGTGGACCGTCCCGAGGTTGGTAAGCGGAATCGGGGGGTACGCGGGCGAATTGTTTCCCGCCGCAAGCGTCACACCCTCGGGCACCACGACGGTGCGATCGAGCACAGGATCGCGCAGGTCCTGCGGGAGCGTCAACACCATCTGTTGAGTCTCGTGGCGAAGCGAGACCGCTGGCGAGGGCACACTGCAGCAGCCGCCCCCTCCGTGCTGGGCGAGGAGGTCGACGTACGCCCCCTCCTCGGTGGTCCCATTGACGAGGGCCGAGCCGTTGGTCCCCCATCCGAGGTCCTGCTGGGCAAGCAGCGGCTCGCCGCGCAGCTGGAGCGACCCGTCGAGGAAGGTCCCGTCGGTCGGCGGGTCGACCACACCCGCCTGCACGCTCCCCCCACCCTCGGGGAAGCTCAGTTCGAGGGGGAGCGGGGCATCAGCAAACCCCTCCAGCGTCGTGCCAACGGCACCCACCGAGGTCACCCCTGCCAAGGGAGCCGCACTCAGCAGCAGCATCACGCACGCAAGGAGCAGCGCTCCAGGACTGCGCTCCGTCCCACAGCGCCCACTGTTGGCATTCTCCTGACCAAGGACTCCTCGCCCCGCGTAGGGACTCCTGCCACCCTTCTCCATCCGCCACCACCACTCCTGTCGCACGTTGCAGGCGAAGGTGCCCATCCTGGGTATATGAACATGTTCGGAACGCTTGGACAGTGGGCCGCGCCACATCGGTCCCTCCCCAGATTGGGGAGTGCGACGACATCCTCATCGTGCATCAGCGATCGTGGAGGGCGATGGCTCGTATCCGGATCCGCCACGGTGACGTCGACGACCTCGACACGTTGGTGCGCCACCGGCGCGGCATGTTCGAGGAGATGGGGGTGCGCGACGATGCAGCCCTCGACAGCCACGACCGGCGCTATCGTCGCTGGGTGCGCACACGATTGCGCAACGGCAGCGTCGTAGCCTACGTCGCGCAGACCGGGAGCGGGAAGATGGTCGCCAGCGGCTGCGTCTGGATCCGCTCGATCCAGCCCAGCCCCCATGGGTCCTCGTTGCGGGAGCCCTATCTGATGAGCATGTTCACCGAGCCGGCGTTCCGGCGCCAGGGGCTCGGCGCACGCATCGTACGCCGTGCGTTGGCCGACATGCGTTCCCGCCGCTTCCGGCTGATGTGGCTGCACGCCTCGACGACGGGGCGCAAGATGTACCCCGCACTGGGCTTCGAGCGCACCTGGGAGATGCGCGCGTGGCTGAAGGGGCCACCCCGTACCCTCGGTCGCCGGCGCGACTGCCGGTAGGATGCCCGGCACTCCCGGCGCGCGACGTCCATCGCGACGACCGAGGGGCCGGACTGCGCAGGGCCCCCACCTCAGGCAGCCCCTGCCGACCTCCTATGACTGCGCGGCCTCGAACTCGCGCAGGCGGTGCCGGATCGCCTCGGGCGCAGGCCAGTTCATGCGGTCTGCTGGCAGATTGGGCAGGCGCCGGTCCTCGAGTTGCAGGATATGGTTCTCTACCGCGCTCTCGCGGAAGGATGGGTCATCCGCCACGACGACCCGGAAGTCCTCGTCGAAGGTCCATGCAAACCCGTCAAAGAGGCTGTGGTGGTTGCGGCAGAGCAGGACACCGTTGCGGACGTCCACGGAGGTCCCCCTGCTGGCAACGGGGATGACGTGGGCTGCCTCGAGCCCCAGCGGGGAGCCGCGGAGCCGATACCCGACGTTGCACGCAGCACAGCGTTCGCGGTAGGCGTATCGGACTGCGACCCCGAAGCGCTGATCACGGACCACCCGCAGTTGTGCGCTTTCGTGCCGCTTGGGTTCCAGCGCCACGAAGGGCGAGTCGGCCTGGGTCATCGCAGGTCGTTGCCAATCCATCGGCTCGCCCTGGAGGAGGAAATGATCCCCATCGAACTGTTGCACGAAGGCAAGACCGAGGATCTCATAGCCCCGGCCCTTGTCGCCGATGTCACGTTGACGCAACACACCGACGGGGATGCCATCCTCCATGCACTGCACGAGCGCCCGGTTGGTGTCCAACGAAGGATCCGACCTCCCCTTGCGCCCTTCTGCCGCGTAGCGGTAGGTCCAGGAACCATCGGGCCTAGGGCTCAGATCCTCATCGGGGTAGGTCCCGCGTAGTGTCTGTCGCACCCACAGCGCGTGGCGCGCCCCCGAGGGCTTGTAGATCCCTTTCTGCCCTCGGAATCCCTGCAGCCAGCCCCGGAGCTCCTTGCTCGAGGCAAAGGTCCCATAGCTCGAGCGGAGGCGCTCGAGCTGCTCTCGAAGCGACCGCGCCTGGAGCAGAGCAAGGGGATCCCCCATAGGCGGGGCCACCAAGGGGCATGAGGTAAGCCTTCCGATCCGGCATGTTCACCGTTGCCGATCGAAGGGCGTTCACCCCGCTGGCCGCTTGGGAGCCGGATGTCGCCGTAGGTAGAGGGCCCCAAGGATCAGCATGCCCACCCCACCGCCTAGGACGATCGGGACCATCCCGATCGAGATCACGCTCCGCGGCGCCCCCCCGTCACCGGGGGGAAGGGGGACCGGCCGGTCCCGGTGCCACGAGGTCCGCATCCCGACCGCCTCGAGGTTGAGGTGGATGTCCCGCTGCACGGTGCACTCCTCCTCAGCCGCGGGCGCTGTGCTGAGGCGGACCATATACCGTGCCTCGTATGAGCACCCACCACCGGAGCTGGGCACGTCGTCGGTCTGACGACACTCAGGGCGCCAGGAGACGTTCCGATACTGGTGCACCAGGTTCGTCTCGTTGGTCGCGTTGGTGGTCGATCCATCCCCCCAATCGACGGAGTAGGGCCCCGAGGAGGGCGCGTCGGAGCCGAGGAGCAACCGCACGGAGACGTTTCGTGGCGCAGGCTTTCCGGGCACCTCGAGGAACTGGGAACGCTCGGTTCCAAGCGAGGGGGAATCGGATCCGCCTGGTTCGGCATCGTTCGAGATGCTCCAGCCAGTGAGTGCACCGCTGGGTTGGCATGCCGCGGCGGAAGGGAGCAGCGAGAGCAGCGCGACCCCGAGCAGTCCTAGGAGGATAGCCTTCCCATGGCTGGACCCTGCTCCGACCGTCCGTCGCATCGTGTCCCAAGGCCTCCGCAACGAGGGTGCTGCCCCGGGATGGTATCAAGCGATGCAGGTCGTTTGGTCGTTGGCAAACCGGCACCACCGCTCCGGCAACCGCTTGCGATCGCGGCGTCCCCTCCGATGGCGACCGTCAGCCTCATTGCCCCTCAGTCGTTGGGCAGCCTGCCTCCCCAACGAGCGGGGAGCGGATGCTGATGCCCACGCCACCGTCGCGCCCTTCGGCGCCCGCAGGCACCGCCCTCCTGTTGTCGGTGGCACCCCCTGGGGTCCCGACGGAGACCTTGGAGGCACAGCTGCAGGAGCTCTCCGAGCTGGTCGCGGCGCTCGGCTACGCGATCGTCGGCACGATCGTGCAGAAGCGCCATGCCCACCCGTCACTCTATGTCGGCGAGGGCAAGCTCGAGGAGGTCGCGGCAGCGGCCAAGGAACAGAAGATCGCGCTGCTGGCGGTCAATGCCGACCTGCGCCCGGGGCAGCTGTTCCGTCTGGAGCGGCGCCTGCACCCCGACCAGCCCGACCTCAAGGTGTTCGACCGCAGCCGGATCATCCTCGAGGTGTTCTCGAGCCGTGCGCAGAGCCCCGAGGCACGACTACAGGTCGAGCGGGCGATGCTCGAGTACGAGATCCCCTTCATCCGCGAGTACATCCACCGCATGAAGACCGGTGAACACGCCGGCTACATGGCGGGCGGTGAGCAGACCGCCGACATCTACCTCCCCCAGGTCACGCGACGACGCAAACGCATCGATGCCGAGCTCGAGAAGCTGCGCACCTCGCGAGCGATGCTGCGGGAGCGACGCCGCGACGGCGGGTACTTCCTGGTGGCCATCGCCGGCTACACCAACGCGGGCAAGTCGACGCTGATGCGCACCATGACCGGCGAGCAGGTGGTCGTCGAGGACCGGGTGTTCTCGACGCTGGCCCCGCTGACCCGTCGCGCGGGCGAGGTGCCGCTGCCATCGTGGGCAGCACCCGGCAGGGGCGCGCAGGTCTCCAAGCAGCTGCTGTTGACCGACACCGTCGGTTTCGTCCAGGACCTGCCGCCGCTGTTGTTGGAGGCGTTCCGGGCGACCCTGGAGGAGATGACCCTGGCCGACGCCATCCTGCTGGTCCTCGACTGTTCCGACGACGTCAGCGAGATGGCGCGGAAGCTGACCGCCGCCCTGGGGATCATCGGTCGTGAGGATTCGGCGCAGGACCGTGCGATCCTGCTGGTGTGCAACAAGACCGACCGCCTCGAGCCCGCCGCGTTGCAGCAGCGCCTGGTGGGGTTGCAGGAGCTCCTGCCGGCCGCGCAGCCCCTGATCGAGGGGGCGGTGGCCATCTCGGCCAAGAGCGGCGCGGGCATGGACCGCCTCGCCGCCGGGATTACCGGCACGTTGCGCAGCCTCTCTTACGTGCAGGCGATGGAGGTGCGGCTGCCCAAGGGGCCGGCGGCACAGGCGCTCAGGGCCTGGGTCCATGGCTCGACGCTGGTGGTCTCGACGCGCACCAACCAACGGCGCGAGGTGCTCGACATCCTGTGCAAGGCCCGCGAGGCTGCCACCCTGCAGCGGCGGGTCGCCGAGGTCGGTGGCGAGGTCCTCCCGATGGCTGGCGCCAAACGGCCCCCCCAGCGGCCCACCGCCTCCTGAGACGCCGGCGTCGTGGGCTGCGCCGCAAGCCATCCTTTCGGTCGCGCAACATCTATCTGTCCGCCCGCTGGCACGGCAGCCGTGCAGGAGTGGACCCCGCGTGGCCTCCCCCCGGAGGTGCTCCACGATGGGGCAGCCTATCATCGGGCGCTCTATCCCCAAGGGCGGGTGGACCTGCTCGCCTCGTGGCATGCACGCAGCAGTGCCCCGTTGGTCGCTGCCGCGGCCGCCACCCTGCACGATGGCGACCTCGTGGTCGATTATGGGGCAGGCGCCGGCGGTTCGGCCATCGAGCTGCTCAAGCTTCTCGACCGCCAGGGTACGTCGGTGGACCTGCTCCTCGTCGACCCGTTGCCGTCGTGGTTGAGCAACGCCTGGAACCTGCTGCACGAGCGCGCGGGGATCCACTTCCGTCTCTCGGCGATCACCGAGGGGGGAAGCGGCAAGCGCGGCTTCCTGCCCCTGCAGGAGCTCCTCGGAGGGCGGCAGGCGGATCTGATCCTGTCGTCGAGCATGCTCCACCTGGTCCCGTCCAAGGCCCGTGCCGGGCTGCTGGAGCAGTGGCGGGACTGCCTCCTGCCCACCGGACGGCTCCTGTGGAACAGCGGGGACATCGACCACCCCGCACGCCCGGCCGACGTCGCGCTGATCCACGACCCCTACCGGCGGGTGCGTCAGCTCGTCTGCGACGACCCCGCGTACCGCGCCGCCCTCAGCCGCCTCGACCCGGCAGCGGCCGAGCGGATCGAGCACGAGGCGCAACGGATCTTCCCGCTGCCGCCGGCGATCGCTGAGGTCGAGGAGCAGCTGCGCGCCGCCGGGTTGCAGGGCGCGGTCACGACACAGACGGTCCGGGTCGACTACGACGACGCCGCGCGCTTCATCCTCGTCGACCGCCTCAGCAGGGTCGCCGGAGGCATCGCCCAGCAGGCGGAGCGCGACGCGCTCTTGCTGCGCCACCTTTCGACGGCGCTGGGCGAACTGGCAGCGGTGGGTCAGGCCGATGGAGTTGCCTACCGTTCGTTCTGGACTTATGGCACCTACACCCGTGGAGGTTAGCGTCAGGCTCTCCGGCGCTCAACGCTTGAGCACATCGGAGATCCCTTCGGCCCGTCGCTCCTGCGCGCGCAGCTCCGCCTGCACCTCGGCGAGCAGGTTGAGCGCCTCCAGCGGGGTGAGCGACGACAGGTCGAGGCCCCGCAGGCGCTCGAGCACGGGATGCCCCTCCTGCTCGCCCGAGAAGAGCGACAGTTGCGTGAACCGCGCCGAGCCCTTGGCCGGGAGCACTGACGGGCCCTTGCGGCGCCGCCGGTGTGCGGCAGCCACCGGAGGCGTCGCACTCTCAGACTCCGCGGCGGGAGTGACCGCCCCGGTGCGCTCCATCAGGGCGAGGATCGCCAGGTTCTCCTCCTCGATGGAGGCGAGCACCTCCTTGGCGCGGTCGACCACCGCCCGCGGGACGCCGGCGAGCTGGGCGACGGCGATGCCGTAGCTGCGGTCCACCGAGCCCTCCTCGACGCGCCGCAGGAACACCAGCTCGTCGCCGCGTTCGGCCACGGGCAGGTGGGCGTTGAAGACCCGCGGGAGCGATTGGGCCAGCTCGGTCAGCTGATGGTAGTGGGTCGCGAAGATGGTCTTGGCGCCCAGCTGGGGTGTGTCATGCAGGTACTCCACCACCGCCCAGGCGATCGCCAGGCCGTCGAAGGTGGAGGTGCCGCGCCCGACCTCGTCGAGCAGCACCAGCGAGCGCCGCGAGGCGGTGTTGAGGATCTGCGCCGTCTCCATCATCTCGACCATGAAGGTGCTCTGGCCGCGGTAGAGGTCGTCGGCCGCGCCCACCCGAGTGTAGATGCGGTCCACCAGGCCGATGGAGGCCGCCTTGGCTGGTACGAAGGCGCCCGCTTGCGCCAGCAGCACGCACAGGGCGACCTGCCGCAGGTAGGTCGACTTGCCCGCCATGTTGGGGCCCGTCAGCACCATCACCTGGCGGTCGGTGGTGTCCAACGCGATGTCGTTGGCGACGAAGGTCCCTGCCGGCAGGGCACGTTCGAGCACGGGGTGGCGGCCTGCCTCGATGTGCAGCGCCGTGCCCTCGTGCATGCTCGGGCGCACATACCGCTGCTCCGCAGCCACCCGCGCGAAGGAGCGCAGGGCGTCGAGCTCGGCGATGGCCTCGGCGAGCTCGAGCAGGGCCGTCGTCCCCTCGCGCACCTGCCCGCGCAGCGCCTCGAAGACCTCCAGCTGTCGCGCGTTGATGCGTTCGTCGGCGCTGAGCACGACCTCCTCGTACTGGGTCAGTTCGGCCGTCACGTAGCGCTCTGCAGCAGCGACGGTCTGCTTGCGCACGTACTCGGGAGGCACGCTGCCCTGCTGGCTGCGGGAGACCTCGAGGTAGTAGCCGAAGACGCGGTTGTACCCCACGCGCAGCGTCCTGATCCCGGTGCGCTCCCGCTCCCGCGCTTCGAGGGTGGCGATCCACTCCCGCGCCTGGGCGCTCTGGGCCACCAGCGTATCGAGGGCGGCGTCGAACCCCGGGGCGATCATCCCTCCCTCGGTGGTGGTGGTGGGCGGGTCCTCGACCAGTGCCTTCGCCAGCAGCTGGCTCATCGCCGGGTCGGCCTGCAGCCGGTCGGCCAGCTGAGCCAGGCGCCCCCGCTGCACGCCCAGTGCCGTGCGCAGCTGGGGGACCACCTGCAGGGTGCGCAGCACCGCCAGCAAGGTCCGCGCGTTGGCGCTGCCGTAGCTGATGCGACTGAGCAGCCGCGGGAGGTCCTGCACCTGGCGCAGCTGCGAATCGAGCACATGGTGCGTCGGGCTCAGGGCCAGCAGCGACTCGACGGCATCATGGCGCGCCTGCAGCGGTGGCAGCTCGGCCAGCGGTTGGAGCAGCCACTGGCGCAGCAGCCGCGCGCCCATCGGTGTGGCCGTACGATCGAGGACCTCCAGCACCGTGCCCTCGCGGCCGCCGTCGCGGGTGTTGGCGACCAGCTCGAGGGTCCGTTGCGTCGAGCGGTCGAGGCGCAGGTGCCGGTCGGTGGTGTAGCGGCTGATCCCCGCCAGGTAGAGGCTACCTTTTGCGTTCTCCCGCACGTAGCGCAGCAGGGCCGCCGCTGCCCCCGCCGCAGGTTCGTCCGCGGTAAGGCCCAAGGGGCCGAGCTCCTTGGCGCCGGTGGCCGTCTTGAGGATGGCCGCGACCTCGGCCGCGCTGAGCGACTGGTCCTCATAGGGGGTCAGGAAGGTCCCCTCGGGCTCTGCGCCCACGAGCAAAGGCAGGCGGCTGCGCCAGCTGCTGGGCACCAGCAGTTCGGCCGGGCGCAGCCGTGCCAGCTCAGCGGGCACGGCGGCAGGGTCGAGGTCGGCGCACAGCGCTTGGCCCGTCGAGACGTCCATCACGGCAAGGCCGACGGTTGCACCAACCTCCGAGGGGGCGAAGAGGCTGACCAGGTGGTTGGGCGAATCAGCCCGCAGCATCGGCTCCTCGATGACGGTACCGGGAGTCACCACCCGCGTGACGGCGCGCTTGACCAGCCCCTTGGCCTTGCGGGGGTCCTCGACCTGGTCGCAGATGGCCACGCGATGCCCCGCGCGGACCATGCGGCTGAGGTAGCCCTCCAACGCGTGGTGGGGGATCCCTGCCAGCGGGAGCCCCTGGCGCGTCGTCAGGGTGATGCCCAGGGTCGTCGCGACGACCTTGGCATCATCGCCGAAGGTCTCGTAGAAGTCCCCCATGCGGAAGAAGAGGACCGCTCCGGGGTGCTCCTGCTTCATGCTGCGGAACTGCCGCATCATCGGCGTGTCCCAGGGGTCGGTGCTCGCCGCCATGGCCCTCCTCCGAGCGGCACCTGCCATTTCAAGATGTGGCCCGCCGCCGTGGGAGTGCCGCGCAACGTTCATCAAGGGTGCCAAGGCTGGCCTGCCCATGGGAGCGGTGCCCGCCCTGGTGGTCTTCGATTGCGACGGCGTGCTCAGCGTCGCCCGGTCGAGCTGGTCGCTGGTCCATCACACCTACGGCAGTGACAACCGCCAGGACCTGTCGGAGTTCTTCGGCGGGGTGATCGACGTCCACGAGTTCATCCGCCGTGATGTCACCCGCTGGCAGGCTCTCCAGCCGGGGCTCACCCCCGCGCGCCTGCAGCAGGACGTGCTGCCGCGCATGGCGCCGATGCAGGGAGCGGCTGCACTCGTCTCGGGTCTGCTCGACGCGGGCGCGGCGGTCGCCTGCGTCAGTGGGGGGCTCGACCTTCTGGTGCGCCCCTTCGTCGAGGGTCTGGGCATCGACTCGGCGCTGACCTTCGCCAACGGCTTGGGTACGGACGCCTCCGGTGCGCTCGACGGCAGCGGACTGGTGCGGGTCCCCCCGCATCGCAAGGATAGGATCGTGCACCAGCTGATGGACCAGTTGGACCTCGATGGGGACGACGTGGCTGCCATCGGCGACACCCATGACGATGCGGCGATGTTCCTGCCCTCGGTGCGTGGCATCGCCTTCAACAGCACCGACGCACGCCTGCGTGCGGCGGCCCACCACGTCGAGGACCGCCCGGATCTGCGACTGCTGGCCCCGCTGTTGGGTCTTCCACCGCTCGGGGCCGCGCCCTGAAGGGCCACCGAAGGGAAACCCCCCTGCGGAGGCTGGCGTCTTTATAGTGCGGACCAAGATGGGGCAGGCCCTGCGGAGGGCGTGCACATGCAGAAGGGCGACCTCATCTACCTTGACCTGGACACGTTCATCGTCGGTACCGACGAGCTCGTCGACACCACCTCGATGGAGGTCGCCAAGGCCCATGACGCCCTGCCCGACCACGACCACGAGGGGATGGACCACGTCATGGAGGACCACTACGGTCCCCGGGCGGTCCTGCTCGGACACGGTTCGCTGCCCCAAGGGCTCGACGAAGCGCTGCAGTCCGCCGCCGTCGGCGCGCAAGGGACCATCGAGGTCCCCCCCGAGAAGGCCTTCGGCGACCGCGATCCGAAGCTGGTCGAGGTGCTCAGCCGCCAGGAGGTCTCGCGGCTGCCTGAGTTCCGCCGAGAGGGCTTCGAGCCCTTCATGGGCATGCCCGTCACCGTCAAAGGGCGCCGCGGCTACATCACTGGGGTCACCGCAGGTCGCATCCGCATCGACTTCAACAACCGCCTCGCCGGCAAGACGCTGCGGTACGTCTACACGATCAAGAACAAGGTCACCGGGCCTGCCGAGCAGGTCACGGCGCTCATCGAGCTCCACTATGGCCGCAAGGAGGGCTTCACCGTCGCCTACCACGAGGAGGAGATGGCGGCCACCATCACCCTCTCCGAACGCTGCAAGACCGACTTCGGCTGGCAGGCCGTCAAGCTCGCACTGGTGCGCGACCTGCGGGCGGTCGTCGACCTTCGCCGGATCGACCTGGTGGAGACCTACGTCAAGAGCGATGCACCCGAGTCCGACGACGGCGAGGACGATAGCAAGGCCGACGACAGCGAAGAGTGACGTCGCCGCGGCGTCCCGCATCCTCTCCTTCGGTGGAATCAGATCCGCCGCAGCCGCAGGAGCACCTGCTGGTCGTCGATCTCATCGCGCAGATCGGTCCAGGGGACCTCGGTGGCGGCTCCCCCGCTGGGGGGCTCCCCTTGTTGCAGCTCGATCGTCGTCTTGGACCATCGTTCCATGTCCGCCTTGCGCTCATGCAGGGACGCGGCAAAGGGTGCGACCACCTGCGCGGCTGCTTGGGCATCGATCGGAAGGTCGAGCTGCTTGCGCAAGGACTGGAGGCGGCGCACCACCTGTCGCGCTCGCCCCTCGATGAGCAACCGCTCATCGAGGCGGGTGTCGAGCACCAAGGTCACCCCCTCGACGGTCTCGGAGACGTAGCCTTCCGCAGGGGCGCGGGTGACGACGTAGACGCTCGCGGGCACGTCGACGAGGCGGCCGTCGGGCAACGCCAAGCGGAACGACCCTCCGTTGGTCTTGGCGTCGACCGCTGCGTCCACGGTGGTGCGCGGGGCACTGCGCAAGGCGGCGATCACTGCGGGGGCATCTCTGCGGAAGGCTGGTCCGATCGCGGCCTTCTCCGGCTCGAGGCGATAGACCTCGTGGGCCGAGAGGGTGTCTGAGACCATCATCCCAAACGCCGAGACATTGAGCTCAGCCGCAAGTAACCGCTCGAGCGCCCGCCTCCTTTCCTCGGGGCGCCACTCGCGGAGGACCTTGCCGGTCAGCTCCCCAGCCCCCAGCGGTTGACGATTGGGCAATTGGGCCCGGTCCCGCAAGCGGTGCCCCGCCTCGCAGAGCCTGCGCACCAGTCCCATCTGCTCCTCGAGCGTCGGGTCGCGCGCAGCCTCATCGAGGGTCGGCCAGTCGGCAAGGTGCACCGAGGTGGGGTGACCGAGCAGTCGGTAGAGCTCGTCGGCGTGGAAGGGGATCAGCGGCGCGCACAGCCGTACCAGGTCGTCGAGCGTCTTGTGCAACGTCTGGTACGCAGCCAGCTTGTCGGCGTCCTTCTCCAGCGGCTCCTCACCCCAGAAGCGATCGCGACTGCGCCGCACGTACCAGTTGGAGAGATCGTCCACGACGAAGCCTTCGAGCGCACGGGCCGCGCGATGGACCTCCATGGTCTGGAGGTGCTCCGTCACCTCGCTGATCAGCGCCGTGGCGCGCGAGCGCAACCACTGGTCCAGCACGGAGGGCTCCGAGGGCGATGAACTGTGGATCTCGGGGTCGTAGCCATCGAGCGCGGCGTAGCGCGCGAGGAAGCTGTAGCAGTTCCACAGAGTCCCGAGGAAGCGGTGGGCGGTCGGCCCGAGGGCAGCGCTGTCGAAGCGCATGGGCTCCCAGGGGGCGTTGCCGCTGATCAAATACCAGCGCAACGCGTCGGCGCCTTCGCGGTCGAGGTGCGTCCAGGGGTCGACCACGTTGCCGCGGCTCTTGCTCATCTTCTTGCCCTGGGCGTCGAGCAGGTGGCCCAGCGAGAGCACCCGGCGGTAGCACAGCGAATCTTGGGTCAGGACGGCGATTGCCAACAGGGTGTAGAACCACCCACGGGTCTGGTCGACGGCCTCGCAGATGTAGTCGATGGGGAAGTGCTGCGCAAGTTGCTCCTTGCTCCCGGGCGCCGCAGGATAGTGCCACTGGGCGAAGAAGGCCGCACCGCTGTCGTACCAGACGTCGATGACGTAGGGCTCTCGTACCATCGTGCTCCCACATCTTTCACAGGGGAAGGTGATGGCGTCGACCATCGGCCGGTGCAGCTCGGCAGGCAGGGTGCCGCTGCGTTGTTGGAGCTCCGCGCGGCTGCCGATGACAACGTACTTGCCGCAGTTCTTCTCCGAACACCTCCACACCGGCAACGGCGTGCCCCAGTAACGCTCGCGGCTGAGCGCCCAGTCCTTGAGGTTGGTCAGGAAGTCCCCAAAGCGCCCCTCCTGCAAGTGCGGCGGGAACCACTGGACCTCTCCGTTGCAGGCGATCATCCGCTCGCGCAGCTGCGACATTCCGATGAACCAGCTGTCTCGAGCGTAGTAGAGCAGCAGCGTGTCGCAGCGCCAGCAGAAGGGATAGGAGTGGGTGTAGTCGAAGGAGCGATAGAGCAACCCCCGCGCCGAGAGGTCGGCGATGATGGCCGGCTCAGCGTCCTTGACCCACTGGCCCGCGAAGGCGGTGACGAAGGGCAGGAAGCGGCCATCCTCACCGACGGTGTGGATGCGCGGCAGCCCCAGCGCGCTGCCCAGCTGGTAGTCATCCTCGCCGTACATGACGGCGGTGTGCACGACGCCGGTGCCCTCGGTCGTGGTCACGAAGTCGGCGGCGGTCACGAACCAGGCGACGGGCCGTCGCGTGCCGTCAGGCTGCGCCACAGACTGCGTCGGGTCGACGGGCAGGTAGGGGAACAGCCGCTCGTAGCGCAGCCCCACCAGCTGGTTGCCCGTGAGGCGGTCCACGACCTCGTAGGGTCCCCGCAGGATCCCCAGCAGCGCCTCTGCTAGGATCAGGGTCTCGCCTGGATGTGCAGGCTGGCGCACCTTGACGTAGGGCAAGGTCGCGCCAACGGCCAGTGCGACGTTGCCTGGGAGCGTCCAGGGGGTGGTCGTCCAGCTGAGGATCGAGGTCGATGGGTCGTCGATCAGACGCAGCTTGACCACCACCGAGGGCTCGGTGACCTCCTCGTAGCCCTGGGCGACCTCGTGCGAGCTCAGCGCCGTCCCGCAGCGGGCGCAGTAGGGCAGCACCTTGTGGCCCTTGTAGAGGCGTCCATCATCGGCGACCTTCTTGAGGCTCCACCAGACGCTCTCGATGTAGGGGTCCTCCAAGGTCACGTAGGGATGGTCCATGTCGACCCAGTAGGCCATCCGCTGCGTCAGCGCGCGCCATTGCTTCTCGTACTCGAAGACCGATTCGCGGCAGGCGGCGTTGAAGGGGGCGATGCCGTACTGCTCGATCTGCTGCTTGTTGGTCAGGCCGAGCTTCTTCTCGACGGTGATCTCCACCGGCAGCCCGTGGGTGTCCCAGCCCCCCTTGCGCTCGACGCGGTACCCCTGCATGGTCTTGAGCCGGCAGTGGAGGTCCTTGAAGGTCCGCGCCAACACGTGGTGGATCCCGGGGGTGCCGTTGGCAGTAGGAGGCCCTTCGAGGAAGATGTAGCTGCCCCTGGGGGCGACCTTGGAGACCGAGGCCTCGAAGGTCCCATCCTGCCGCCAACGCTGTGCCACCGCGGCCTCGATCCGCTGTGGGTCATGGGGTGGAGGCGGAGCAAGGCGTGCCACGGCGCGCCATCCTTGGGCGTCTACAAGCCCTTGTCGGTCGGGGTCCTACTCGAGCGTCAGGGAGAGGACGGTGTAGGTCATCCCCTGGCTGGAGAAGCTGCCGTCGACCTCGACGAGATCCTGGTATCCGCTCAGCTGCAGCACCGTCCCCTGCAGCGATTCACCGGTAGCGATGACGATCAGCTCCTGGCCACCGCTGACGACCCCAAGGCTGGGGGGCGCGCTCTGTAGGGTCTGAGCCACGGCGATGACCGGGTAGGTGACCCCGTCGACCTCCCATTCTTTCTGCTCGAGACCTTCGTTGACCACCACGACGCCGAAGGGATTGGTCGAGCGGACCACGTCCCCGACGTGCCACAGCCGTGGGCCGATCCCGGTGTCCTCGACGAGGTCCTCGAACTCCGGGAGCGCCAGGTCAGGGTTGGCGGTGCCGTCCTCGTCGCTGTCGGGCAGTAGCACGCCGCTGCGGGTCCCGACGACCTCCCACGCAAGTGAAGTCTCGTTGAAGACCTCATCGACCTCGACATAGTCGACGCGGATCTCGGTGTTGGTGAAGTTCTCGTTCTGGACGCTCCACGTGGTGGTGACGTTGCTGATGCGCACCGACGTCGGGGTGCCGCCGAGATCGAAGCGACCGGAGATGACCATCGTGGTATCGGTCACCAGGCAGGGCCAGGAGACCCCATCGCCATTGAGCTGCGACTCTGCCCCAGTCGTGTTGGTCGATGCCCAGTACGCAAGGGGGGCCGACGAGGGGTCGAAGCGCACGATCCCCAGGCTCTCGGCATGGGTGTAGGTGAGGTCGCCGTTGGTGCGCTCGAGCACCTGGGTGGTGTTGACGTCCTGCATCGTCACCGAGCCGGCCTTGAGGATCGCGCGGCTCTGCATGACCGTGTACCGGCTGCTTTCGACGGTCTGACCTCCAAGCCGGGTCTCGTTGGAGGTGACCTTGGTGCCGGAGGCCGTGTAGATGAAGTTCTGCCCGAGCACGGGGTCAGTGAGGTTCTCGAACAGGTCGAAGGTGTCGGTCGTCAGCTCCTGCACGAGGGTCCCATCTGCATGCTGGGAGTACCTCCCCGCCCCCGCAAGGTGGCCCTCCGCCAGGTCGGTGGCGCCGGCGCCCAGCTCTCCGACGCTCTCCTGGTCGAGGTCGAAGATGATGTCGGTCTGGACATCGACATCGGGGTAGGGGGTGCCCTCGATGACCTCGATGTGGCGCTCTGCCAGCAGCACCTCGTCGTACCAGAGGCGCACGTCGAGGATGTCCCCGGCGTCGATCTGGAGCGAGGTCTCGTAGAGGCGCAGACCGTCCCCCTCCTCGATGATGAGCAGGGGCACGCCCGGCGACTCCGACGCCCCCTTGTGGGTCTGGTTGAGCGTCGCGCTGTAGCGTGGCAGGTCCCCCCGCTCGTCGAGGTGGGCGAGGAACTGCCGCTGGTCGTCCTGCCAGTCGAGGGTGATCGAGGCGACGGGCACGATCCGCAGGGCACGGGTGGCATCGACGCTGTGGTGGCCGTCGGCGACGGTCAGGCGCACCAGGTAGTCGCCCACGAAGTCGTAGTGGTGGGTCGTCTGCCGATTGGTGGCGCCGTTGCCGTCCCCGAAGTCCCACTCGTAGGTGAGCGCGTCGCCGTCAGGGTCGGTGCTGGCGCTGGCGTTGAAGGAGAGGTCCGTGTCCCCGTGGGCGACCGAGACCCCGCTCTCACCGGTGGGCAGCAGGACCTCGAAGAGCACCGCCGGGGCGCGGTTGTGCTGCGCGATCACCAGCGTGGCGTTGGCGCGGTCCTGCAGGGGGCCGTCGCTGACGCGCAGCACCACCTCGTAGGTGCCCGCGGCGGTATAGACGTGGGCGCCGAACGCGCCGCTGCCGCTGCTGTTGTCACCAAAGTCCCAGGCGTAGGTCAGTCCATCCCCATCGGGGTCGGTGCTCCCGTTGCCATCGAAGAGGACGCTCTGCCCATCCTCGGGGTCGGTGCTGGCGATCCGAATCACGGCGGTGGGTGGCCGGTTGGGTTGATAGACGAACAGCTGCACCGCCGTCGATGCGGTGGTGGTGCCGTCCCCGGCCTCCAGCGCGACGGTGAGGTTCCCCACCGCCGAGGGGGTCACCTCCAGGGTGACGTTGGTCCCGACGGCGACGCCGCCGACGCTCCAGGCGTAGCGCAGGACATCGCCGTCGGGGTCGGAACTGCCGTTGGCGCTCAGCCGCACGGTGCTGCCCAGTGCCACAACGGGGTCATGCAGGCTGATGCGCGCGATCGGGGGCGTGTCGACCACCAGCGCGACCGAGTCGTTGGCGTCCTCGGCACCGTCGGTCACGGTCAGGGTGACGGTGTAGGTGCCACCGGTGAGGAAGGTGTGGTTGACCACCGGCCCTGCCGCGCCACTGTCATCACCAAAGTCCCACAGGTAGCCCAGCCGGTCGTCGTCGCGATCGGCGCTGGTGCTGCCATCGAAGAGGATGGGTTCTCCCACGAGCACCGCGCTCACGGTGCTGGGGCTGGTGATGGCCGCCGTCGGCGCGTGGTTGCCTCCTTGGGAGCTGAGGCAGCCCGAGAGCGGTGCGATGCCCAGCACCAGCAGGCTCAGCAGAACCAGGCTGCGGCCAGAGCGGGGAGCCATCACGCAGCGACCCAGCTGTCCCTAGATAAACGTGGCGGGGCAGCGAGCGCCGCCGCCCTAGCGCTGCGGAGCGCTCGCGGGGGGAGCGTCGGCCAGGGAGACCGCGATCTCGTAGCTGAGCACGCCGTAGCTGTCGGTGCGGGTGCTGAGCACCTGCATCAGGATGTGGGTGCTGTTGTCCCACATCATGTCGACCTCGCCCTCGTCGCCGGGGGCGTTGAGGTCGAAGGTGGCGTCGTCGAGCTGACGGTAGTCCCAGAAGCCGTAGATCACCGGCTCACCGGTGCAAGGGTCCCAGTACTCGATCCCCAGGTAGGGGTCAGGGTGGCTGTCGATGGTGTAGATGTGCGGCAGGTCGCCGTTGAAGCCGGTCTCGACGTCGTTGATGTCGACGAGCACGCCCCTGTCGGGCAGGAAGCTGTCGAAGCCGACGCGGTTGACGACCTCGAAGGACATCCAGTCGTGGGCGTCGTTGATGTCGGTGACGGTCAGGTAGTGGTACCCTTCGGCGCCGAACTCGGGCAGGATCGGGGTCTCGCGCTGGGTCAGGCGTATGACGATCGGCTCGCTGCTGAGCTCACTATAGTTGACCTCGGTGCGCCACGCCGGTTCGGTCCAGCCGATCTCGATGGCGTTGCCTGCCGTCAGGTGTGGGGGTACCGAGCCGCGGGAGATCGGCGGGATGATCGCCGACTCGATGCCCGGACCGTTGTGGGCGCCGCGGCTCATCAGCTCCCACGGTCCGGAGTAGTCGCGCTGGTCCTGGCCCCGGAAGTAGTTGTCATCGAGGCCGACCACGTGGGCGAACTCGTGGGCGTGGACCCCCAGCCCGCTGCTCTCGGCCTGGGTGTCCTCGACGCCGGGGATCGCCTGGCTCCACAGCTGCTTGGCGGCCTTCTCCGAGGTCGGCCCCAGCTGCTGGTCGTAGACGATGTAGCCCTCGGGGAAGTCCTTGGGGTCGCAGTAGGTGTAGATCCCCCAGGGCTTGAACGTCCCCGCCTCGTCGTACTGGGCGTGGATGGTGATGACGAAGTCATAGAGGTCGGTCGGGTCGATGTCGCCGCGCAGGACGCTGATGCCGTTGCGCAGCAGCATCTCGGGGCGTGCCCGGGCGTTGACCTCGGTCATGGCCTCGGCCTCGCTGCTGCTGCCGTTGGGGTGACCGTACTCGTACATGGTGCGCGGCAGGGTGTAGGGCCCGAAGATGTCCCCGACGACCGACGCACGGCCGAAGCTGGCCTCGCGCAACCACTGGTCGAGGGTCAGCTTGGGCACCCCCGGCGCCAGCGGAACGTTGCCAAAGAGCAGGTTGTGATAGAACTCCTTGGGGTCGGCCACCACCCAGGTCTCGTCGCTGAAGTCGAAGAGCACCACGGCCACGCGGTAGGTGGTCGCCGCATGGTAGGTCGAGTAGTCGGGATAGGGGATCGGCTGCCAGTCGTCGACGGTCATGTTGCGCTGGTCCTCGAAGCTGGGGTCGGTCGACCCCTTGGCGGCGAAGGTCTCCGCGGCGCTGATGTGGTGTCGACCGCCGGAGGGGGCGACGAAGTACCAGCTCTCGACGACGTAGGCCCCCCCGATGAGGAGCACCACACCAAAGACCGCCGCCAGCCGCAGGTGCAGCGAGGGCAGGTGCGGCCCCATCGACGTCGCCACGGTGCCGTGGCGGTCATCGGAGGCAAAAAGGGTAGTGGTCCCCCCACGGGAAAGGCAAGGAGAGTCCCTTCGCACGGCCCGGAGGTAGATAGATATACTTTCCTTCGGATGGCAACGGTCCGACCGTCGCTGAGACCTTCCCACGACGGGACGGAGGTTGCGCCCCCCTACCATGGTCCGACCTCTCCTGCGTGCCGCGACCGTGCCGATGCGGGTCCTGGCGACGCTGACCCTGCTGCTCCTGCTGAGCACGCCCCTTGCAGCGCTGCCCCTGCCGGGCTCGCCGCAGGTGGCCGTCGTGGGAGCGCGGACCGCCCCTGCCCCAAGCCCTCCGACGGTCGGTGAGCGGGGCCTGCCCTACGTCAACTGGACCGACGACTTCGTCACCCTCGACGGGATCTTCAACGCCAACGAGTGGGCCGATGCCTCGGTGCGGCAGATCGGCCTGGGCGGCCAGGACGTGCTGCTCTACGTCATGTACGATGCCTCCAACATCTACGTCGCCATCCAAGCACTCTCGGATCTGACAGGCGATCCCGGCGGCTTCAGCGGTTCGCTCACTCCCCCCGAATCGGACTGGGTGTTGATCAGCCTCGATGGCAACAACACCGGCCAGGTCGACTGCTATGACGGCTTCGACGATCCCGTCCCTACCCCCGGAACCTTCCCGATCACCCAGGCGGGCAGCTGCGTCTACCGTGGCAACGCCGGCTACGGCGACGGCGACGGATTCTGCGGTTACTGGAACGCCAACATCTACAATCTCCCGGTCACCAACAGCCTGTGGCAGGCGGTCGCCGGATGCAACCAAGGCCTCGCGGAACCCTACGCCTACATCGACACCAGCTTCGGCGGCTACCGCGCCTACGAGTTCTCCATCCCCTACAGCGGGGTGGGGGACAGCCTGGGCCTTGCCGAGTACGACACCTTCGGCCTTGCCGTCATCGTCAACGACGCCCGGGACGTGGCGGTCGGCACGGAGATCGGCCGCTACCCCGCCAACACCGATGGCGTCGACGTCACCACCCCCCTCACCCTGACCTCAGCACCCTACGCCGACGTGACCTCCCCCCTGCCCGATTCGACCTTCTACGTCGACGAACCGGTCAGCTTCGACGGCAGGAACTCCCTCGATCGCAAGGGCAGCATCACCAGCTATCAGTGGACCTTTGGCGACGGCGACACCTCGGTGGACGACAACCCCTCGCACGTCTACACTGCCGTGGGCGACTACTCGGTCTCCCTGACGGTCGAGGACGACACCGTGCCGACGCCGCTCTTTGACGTCAACACCTTCTCGCTGCATGTCGTCGAGCACCAAGAGCGCCCTGAGGCCACCTCGGCGGTGCCGACCCCGGGGCTGATCCTCGCCGACGAAGGCACATCGACCTCGATCGCCGTCAGCTACACCGACGCCAACTTCGACGTCGGCGACACCGTGACTGGTCTGTGGCTGCTCGAGGGCGAACTGACGACCTTGGGGAGCGTCAACACCGGTGGTCGGAGCGCGACCTTCTCGGCGACCCTGCCCTACGACGGCACCTTGGCCGCCGGCGACCACGCCGTCTCGCTGCTGCTCAACGACACCTACGACGAAGGCGGGCTCTACAGCGGCGCCCACACCACGCGGCTGGACTGGACGCTGCGGGTCCGAGACGTCAACCGTGCACCCATCCTCGACAAGGCGACCCCGGTGACCGGCGGGGTCAAGTTCCTCAGCGAAGGGGGCGCCCCGCTGGAGTTCTTGGTCACTGCCCACGACCCCGACGGCGACGGGCTGCAGTACGCCTGGACCTTCGACAGCGCCCCGCTCCCGATGGTGACGGCGGCGAGCTACACCTACACCCCCGACTATGCCTCGGGTGGCACCCACGCGCTGGCCGTGGCGATCTCCGACGGTCGTACCCCGCCCAAGTCCGTCAGCGCCTCGTGGAGCTTGTCGGTGACCGAGGTCAACCGCGCGCCGCAGCTGCTCCTGCAGACCCCCAAGGATGCGGCGATCACCCTGCCCGAAGGGGGCTCCTCGACCCTGGGGGTGACGGTCAGCGACCCCGACGATGACCCCCTGCAGTTCGTCTGGAGCATCGACGGCAGCCGCCTCGAGGAGGAGCACAACGGCACGCTCTCGTTCCACCCCGGTTTCGACTTCGTCGAGTCGGGCACCACTCGCACGGTGGTGGTGCGGGTCACCATCGGCGACACCGCTGCACCACCGGCGACCGTCTTCGCGCAGTGGACCATGGTGGTCTCTGACGTCGACCGGCCGACCGAGATACGCGTCGACGGACCGCCAGCGGGCGAACGCGTGGGGGTGGGCAAGCCCGTCCACCTCGACGCCTCGGCCACCGAGGACCCCGATGGGGATTCGCTGCGATACGCCTGGACCTTCGGGGACGGTGCCGCCGCCACCGGACCGATCACCGCACATGGCTACGATGCGGTCGGCAGCTACGCCATCCAGCTGCGGGTGACGGCCACGCACAACGACGCCGAGGTCGTGAGCACCTGGTCGACGCAGGTGGAGGTGGTCGCGGGTTCGCTGGGGCTCAGCGACGTCACCCTCGATCCCGCCCGCGGCGTGACCGTGGGGACCAACGTCACCATCCGTGCGACCTTGGCCAACCGCGGCGACCTCGACGCCACCTCGGTGCACATCGCCGTCGAGGTCGACGGCAAACCCCTGACGGTCCTTGCCCTGAGCGACCCCGTCGCCGCCGGGGCCGTGACCATCGTCACCCTCGTGTGGCTGGCGACCCTGGGGTCCCACCTCTTTACCCTCACCATCGAGGAGAGCACCGATCGCAGCTACGTCATCGCCACCCGCAGTGCGACCTCCAAGCCGCTGACGGTCACGCCGGCGCGCGATGACCATGGTGGCGGTCCCGACGGCAAGAACGTCCTGATCCCCGGCGGCAACGGCATGCTGCTGCTGGTGGCACTGGGGGTCATCGTCGCCGTGCTCGGTCTGGTGCTGGTGCTCTCCCGCCGCCGTCGGCCGGTGGATCCCAAGGAGGAGGCGCCCGCACCCATCGCCGCGCTGCCGCCCCCGCCGCCACCGCGATGGCACCCCTCTGCCCCTCCGCCGATGGCAGGGGCCGCAGCCGCCAGCGTCGCCGCGGCCTCGGCGGCACGAGCGTCGACCCCCGAGCCCATCGCGGCGGTGGCGGCGATGCCGACGGTGGAGAGCTTCCGCCTGGAGGACATCTTCCTGATCTCCACCGATGGGCGGCTGATCGCCCACAAGGCCTACTCCGACGCCGATCGGGTCGACGAGCAGATCGTCAGCGGCATGCTCACCGCGATCACCGCCGCGCTGACCGACAGCCTGCGGCGCGAGGGAGCCCTCGAGAGCATGCGCTACGGGGAGTACACCGTGCTGTTCCACACCGAAGTGGGCTTCGCACTGGCGGTGGTCATCCAGGGCAAGGAGACCTCCGAGATCCGCGGCGACATCGAGGGGATCGGCCGAGCGATCGCCCGCGACTACGGGGGGGTGCTCCAACCCTGGGATGGGGACCTGGGCACCTTCACCGGTGTCACGCGCTACTTCGCACCCCTGGAGCAACGCTCCCATCGCTCCGCCGCAGGGTTCGCACGTGCCGAGGGAAAGGAGACGCTGCGCATCCTCTCGGCGGTGGAGTTCTACCAGGGCTTCGTGCGCATGAAGGTGGCCGTCAAGAACAACAGCGACACCATCGTCACCGACTCGCAGCTCAAGATCCTCTACAACCGCACCGCGCTGCACCTCGACCACGTCGAGCCCGAGTATCCCCTCGACGGCTCCGAGGTGCTCCTGGGCAACGTCGCGCCGGGGGAGAAGAAGACCGTGGCCTTCTACCTCGACCCGATGATCTGCATGGAGAGCGCCGTCGATGGCCTGCTCACCTACAAGGACGCCAAGGGCAAGCTCGCCCACACCGAGATGAAGCGCCGCACCGTCGAGATCGCCTGCCCGATATTCTACACCAAGCAGACGGTCAACCTGGCGATGCTCAAGCGCCTGGTCGGCGCCGCCTCCTACAACGACAGCAAGGTCTACCAGGTGCCCCGGGGGGTCGGCGCGCAGGAGGCGCTGGAGGTCGCCAAAGAGGCGATCTCGGGCCACGACGTGCGGCCGGTGCGCACCTTCGAGGAGCATGTCGAGGGCAGCTACATCGGCGAGGCGTGGTACTACGGCGCCGCCCAGGCGACCAACGAGGAGATCGTCATCCGCGCGACGGTGCGCCAGGCCAGCAACACCCTCGAGATCTTCGTCGCCTGTTCCAACCTCGCCTCGTTGACCGGGCTGCTAGCCGAACTGGGCCATGCGCTCAACCGCGTCCTGGTGCAGAAGCGCGGGGGCGGCGCCAAGCCCACGCTCGTCAGCGACGTCGCCCTCAAGGACGAGGTCCGGCGCAGCACTGCGCTCCTCGACCGCCTCAACGAGGCCGAGCTAGGCGGCGACGAGACGGAGCAGTCCCCCCGCAACGGCGTCGGACGTCGCTCCGACGGCTCCCAGCTGGTCGGCTCCGTGGCGATCGACGACCTCGAGGACTGAGCAGCGGTCCTACAGCGACGCACTCAGCGGGGCGACCCCCTTGGGGCGGACCAGCTGCAGCGGCGAGTCGGTGGCGACCTCGATTCGGATGCGGTCGTGACGCTTGTAGGTGAACTCGTCGTAGGCGTCGGGCACCACCGAGCCGAAGCCCCCGACCGCCTCGATCTCGAGCACGCTGGCCAGTCCCGAGAGCGGGGGGCTCTCCTCCATCGGTTCGCGCAGGACGTAGCAGAAGCGTCCCAGCCCCCCGCCGTGGCGTTGGAGGAACTCGCTCAGCGGCAGGTGGGTGACGTGGCTGGCCCAGCCCGAGTAGCCCGCCAGGGTACAGGCGAGCAGCCCGCTGCTGGTGACCGGCACGGGCGGCCCCCCGTCGGCGCTGATGCGCAGCTTGGTGGCGTGCCAGGGGACCCGATTGCCGATGTAGTACTCGTTGAGGGCCAAGTCCACCGAGCTGCTATGGCCGGTGCTCGAGGTGATGGAGGCTGCCAGCCGCGGCACCGAGGCCAGGACCATCCCCGCCCGCAGGGCAGGGCGCAGCCCTCGCAGGTCGGCGGCGGCGAAGTGCCCAACGGAGCCCGGCCCTGAGGAGTGGACGTGCAGGACCGGCGTGCGCCGCACGTAGTGGGAGACGCTCAGCAGCGTGCCGTCGCCGCCGTAGGCGACCACCAGCCCCGCGTGGCGCAGCCGCTCGGCGGTCACATCGGCACGCACCATGGTCTGCACCTGCGCATCGGCGGGGAGCGCCAGCGGCAGCTGCGTCAGCTCCTCGCGCAGGATCGTCTGGAGGTTGGGGAGGTCGTAGGCGAACTCCTCGTGATAGACGATGACCACGTCGCCGTGCTGGTGCGTCACCGGTCCCTCCGGTCGCCCGCTTGCGTGGCATTGGCCTTTACCCTTGTGCCTGCGGCGGCGCCAGCGACCGCCAAGGCTTTTTGCCACTGCCACCTCGCGCCCCCATGACCAGGGGCAGGACCGCTTCCAGCGAAGATCTGCGCGTCGATGCAGACATCGAGCGCGCCACCAGCCTGCCGCCGCGCGCCTTCACCGACCCGCAGGTGCTCGCGGCAGAGCTGGCCACCGTTTTCTCCAGCTCCTGGCTGCTCATCCCCCCGCGGGGCGCCAGCGAGCTGCGCACCGACCCCCGGGGCCTCACAGAGCTCGTCGCACGCCGCGGCGCCTTCGCCCCGATCGCGGTCCTCGAACGGCCGCTGTTCCTCCAGCGGGACTGGCGGGGGGCGCTCCACTGCTTTCCCAACGCGTGCACCCATGCGTGGCATGCCCTCGTCGAGGGCCCGGGCCGGGAGCGGGTGCTGACCTGTCCGCAGCATGGTCGTCAGTTCAGCTGCGATGGGCGCTTCTTGCGCCACAGCGGCTTTGGCGCACTGCCGGGATTCCCTCAGGCGCACGACCACCTGCGAGACCTCCCCCTGGGGCGGATCGATCCGCTGCTCTTCCTCTGCGTCGGCACGCCGACGCTCCCCTTTGCCCAGGCGCTGGCGCCCGTGCGCAGCGCGCTCAAGCGTGCCAAGGTCGCGGACTATCGGCGGATGCCCATCGAGCAGGAGGTCCGCGAGGTCGCGGGCAACTGGAAGCAGCACGCCAGCAACTACCTCGATTCCTACCACATCCCGTTCGTCCACCGCGCCCCAGGCGGATTGGCCGAGGCCGTCGACCTGGGGAGCTACACCACCCTCCTCTTCGACCAGGCCGTCCTCCAACACGTCGTCGCCAAGGACCCCCGCGATGGCCTCGATCCGCGCCTGGTCCCTCCAGCGTTCCGGCCTCCCAAGGGGCAGCGCCTCTTCGCGTTGTGGTGGTTCGTCTTCCCCAACCTGACCCTCAACCTCTATCCGTGGGGACTGTCGGTCAACCTCTACGCACCGCTGCAGGGCGACCCCAGTCGAACGCTCTTCCACTGGTACCACTTCGCCGCGGACCTGCGGGCCTATCGCCAGCGCGAGCAGCGGTGGTTCGACCGCCGCGTCGACGACGAGGATACCGCAGCGATGGCAGCGGTGCATCGCGGGTTGCGCTCGGGCGCCCTCCACGGGGGCCGCTTCTCCCCCACGGACGAACGCGGGCCCCACTGGTTCCACCACAAGGTCAGCACCGCACTGGCCACCGCTGCGGCGTAGATTCGCGCGGCGGGCGCCGACCGAGGCGCGGAGCTACTCCTTGGCGTCCGTGGAGTCGTCCGCGTCGTCCTGCTTGGAGTCGTCGGAGGTGAGCAGCCGGAGGCTGGCGACCATCTGCTTGAAGGCGTTGCCCAGGTCGCGGACCTCGTCGTCGCCACTGATGCGCACCTTGACGGCGAGGTTGCCGCCGCGGACCTCGTCGGCGACGGTGGTGAGCTCCCTGATGGGGCGGACCACCGAGCGGGCGAGCATCGCACCGACGAGGACGCCGACGACCACCACCAGGCCCGTGACCACGGTGATGGTCAGGCGCGCCTGCTCTTGCAGTAATTGGGTCGCCTCCTCGGCTTTCTGGACGTCGGCGTGGACCTCGTCGAGCAGCGTGTCGATGCGGTCGAAGATGATCTCCCGGCCGTCGCGGTGCAGCGCCCGCATCTGGGCGGCCGACTGGTTGAGGCCACCGACCGCGGCCTCCGCCTGCGTCAGGAGTCCCGTGCGCTGGGCACCGACCTTGCTCATCAGGGAGGTCGCGCTGCTCGAGACGCCGAGGTCCCCCAGTGCGCTCAGGGCAGCCTGCAGCTGCCCGGCAGCCTCGTCCATGCGCGCGAGGTTGAGCGTGGTCAGTCGATTCCCGCTGTAGGAGTCGACGGCGTTGGAGTTGGGGTTGTAGGCCCACAGCGCTGCAAGGTACTCGGCCGTGGCCAGGCGCGCCACCAGCAGCTGCGTCCGCGCGCTGTCGTTGAGGGTGCCCCCAGAGGTGTACGCGGCTGGTCCATCCTCCTCGAGCAGCTCGAGGGCCTCGCGCCCTGCCTCGTCGGCCTCCTGGCGGGCGGCGGTGCCCCGCTCGTAGTTGGGGATCAGCCCCGTCTGGGGGTCCTCAAGCACGAAGGTGCCATTGTCGTCGGCGGACTTTACCGATCGCAGCAGCGCGAGCACCACGGGGTCCTCGGTCTCCGAAAGTGCCGCGCTCATGTTGGCGTTGAACCAGTCCCGGGATTGGTTGTAGAGCCGCTTGCCGTAGGCGAAACCGGCGATGTAGTGGGTGAACCACGAGTGCTTGGACTCGAAGTGGAGCTTGATTGCCTCGGCACGTTCGGCGGTCGAGAGCGCCTCCTCGGTGTCGCTGACGGCCTGCCGCAGATGGTCGATGTCGCTGATGGCCACGTACCCGATGGCCACCGAGATCAGGGAGACCGCGATGAACCCGGCGATCAGCTTGTACTGCAGGCGCAGAAGGGAGCCTCCGAGGCTCCCGCACCGCGCGGCGGCTCACTTGAGCGTTTGCTTGACCGCGGCCGGATGCCGCGCTAGCGCCCACGCTGCGCCCACGGCGGCAGAGGGCCGGGACCGGGAGTTGAACCCGGGTCGAGGGATCCACAGTCCCCTAGGATAACCACTACCCCACCCCGGCCGTGTGGGGGCGGCCCATGACCGAGGATGGCATAAAAGGAAGGGGTGGGTCGGCCCCGCTACCGGGACCGACCCACCGGGGGTGCGCCCTCGCGGGCGCTTGTGTCGTCCTTAGAACGGCCGCTGCGGCGGGGGGGTGTTGCCTCCACCGCTCGGACCGGTCGGCGGGGCCGGCCCGGGCGCGACGTCGGCGCGGGGCCGCGGCTCGTTGTAGCCGAGGCTCCCACCGCCGCTGGGTGGCTGCGATCCGGACTTCTTGTCCATCTTCCGCACGAGGATGAAGCCGATGATCGCCAACACGAAGATGACGAACACCAGGATCAGGCTCGGGATGACGCTGTTGAGCGCCGTCGCCGAGTTGACCTCGACGGTGGAGACCGGCTCGGGCGCCGAGCCCTTGGTCTCGACGAAGAAGTACAGGTTGTCCGAGGTGCGCGAACCGGTACCGTACTCGTACTCGATGTTGACGTACTGCCGGTAGGCGGTGCCGCCCGTCGCGTCCTTGGCCAGGTGGAGGGTGAGGTTCACCGACACCGACTCGCCCGGACCGATGCTCAGGCTGGTGGCCAGGGTCGGCACGTCGGCCCAGAAGGGCTGGAACGCCCCCTGGACCTTGCCGATCTCACCGGCGATGTCCGCACCCGTCGAGGCAGATCCGCCCGAGACCGCGTTGTAGTGGGTCAGGAGCAGGCCCTTGGCCTTCTGCGTCCCATCGTTGACGATCGTCAGCGTGACCACCGTGGACTTGCCCGGGGCAGGGACCGTGCTGAGCTCCACGCCGGAGAGACGCAGGTTGGGGGTGGTCCAGAACGGTCCGAGCAGCTCGAACCAGTAGTAGATGTTCTCGTTGACCCCGCGTCCGTTGCTGTCGATGGTGTAGACGCGGATGTAGTGCTCGTACTTGCCGGGGGTGTCGGTGTCCTCCAACTGCACCAGGAAGGTCACGTTGATCGTCTGCCCGGGGGCAATCGTCGTCCGGATCTTCTGGAAGGTGCCGATGTTGGTGTACTGCCCGTACGTCACCTGGACCTCCTGGACCGTGTCGCCGCCGTGGTTGATCAGCGTGAACGAGATGTTCATCACGGCGCCCGGCACGTTGTTGGTGACGGTCGGCTTCCCAAGGATGTCCATGTCCACCGGGTCGGGCCGGAAGAGCACGGAGATCGGCACGTCGACGCTCACCGGCTCGTTGTTGTCCTGGTTGAGCCCGCTGACGTGGATCGTCAGGTCATAGAGCCCCGCCGGGAAGTTGGGGTGGATGTCGACCCGGAAGTAGAAGTTCCGGCTGTTGCCGTCCCCGTAGAGCCAGCCCTGGACGGTGTTCGTCATCACGGTGGGCGCGGTCGACTCGGGGTTGAGCGTGTCCGTGAAGAGCGGACGCGATTCTCCGGCCAACGTGGTGTCCAGCGTGGCGATCGAGTTGATCAGGGTGACCTCGCCGGGGTTGATGACGTTGACGTAGAGGTTCTGGTTGACCAGCGTCGCGCCGTAGTCGTAGACGAACTGTTGGGTGCTGAAGAGGTCGATCGAGCTCCCGGGTGTGGTGTCCACGACCGCGATGTCGAGGAACGGCGCAAGCCCGGTCACCGTCGTGACCATCGTCTGGCTGGCCGTCCGGAAGCTGCTCACAGCCGCCGGCAGGGTGCCGTCGTCGAAGTAGAGCGCGTCGTAGAGCACGGGCAGGCGGTGCGTGCCGGGCGGGATGCGCCCGTCGACCGTCAGCGTGAACTCGGCGGTGATCGCCTCGTCCTGGGCCACCAGGGGGAACTCGTTGGAGATCGAGTTGCGGACGACCGAGTAGCCCTGGTAGTGGACCTCCTCGGACTTGAACCACCCGCTCAGGTCGATCTCGACCTCGACGTTCTGCAGGTCGACGTTGCCGGTGTTGCGCAGCGTCACCTGGAGGTCGACGACGGTGTCGCCGGAGTTGAAGCTCGTCGTCGAGCTGTTCGTCTCGACCTCCAGCAGTGGGGTCCAGTCGATGTCGATGATGACCTCGACGCCCGCCGCGGAGCGGAAGACGTCGTTGGTCTCGTCGCCGTCATCGAAGTTGGCGATCCACGAGAAGGTCACCAGACCGCTGTAGCGGCCAGGTGCCACCGTGCGCTCGATGTCGAGGCGGGTGTAGAACCAGTCGGAGCCCCAGTTGTTGAGGTGCTCCCGGAACATGATGTTGGGTTGGTTCTCGCTGAGGGTGATGCCGGGGTCGCCAAAGGGAGCGATGACGCCACCGTCTTCTGCCACGACGCCGCCCTCCTCGAAGGCGATGGTGACCGCGCCCGCCTGGGTGCCGATCTGGTTGTACACGTAGACGCGCGACTCGACGAACTGCATCCCGCTGTGGAAGGTGCCGCCGCTGCTGGGGCTGAAGACCCCGGTGTCGGGGCAGCAGCCAGGGTAGGGACCGACGCCAGCGACGATCTCGATCCAGACGAAGCCCTTGTCGGAGCCGTCCTGATCGAAGATGCCCAGGCCGTCCTCGTCGAACATGTAGTTGATCGTGACGTCGAAGCGGTAGATGCCGACGGTGACGTTGTCATTGACTTGGAACTCGAAGTCCTCATCGTCGGTCCAGCCATCGGGGATCCACAACCCACTGTCGTAGTCGATGAAGTACCCAAAGCCGGTGTCGCCATCGGCCTCGGTGACCTCCCACTCCAGCGGGCTGTCGCCTGAGAGGGGGTTGCCATCGATGTCCCGAGGGGTCGGGTCGATCGTCAGGGTCAGGTTGTACAAGGCGTCGCTGGAGTTGGCAAACTCCTCGCGGATGTTCCTGACGTACAGCTGAAAGCTATCCCCGTCCCCGGGCTGGAATTGCCCCAGGTCCGTGTTGCCGGTGTCCAGCTCGGCAAAGCCCTCGATGGCACGGGAGGTCGCTCCTGTGCCCTCGTTGGAAGCCAATCCCAGTGGCAAGGCGGCCAGGCCGCCCGTCAGCAGCAGGGTCAGTACGAGGAAGCTCGTCGTCGTGCGATAGTTTCGCATGGTGGTTCTCATTGGTGGTCTCCACAGTGTCCAGAAACGGACGTTGGCCTGCGATTTGAGCAATTCTATATAAATGAACCGCAAGTCTTAATGTACTGCCAGAACCCGGCAGCGCGCAGGGTCACTCGTCGTCATCCCGCCTGCGTGGGCGACGCGACCTGCCCAAGCGGGCAGTGGGGGCCTTTCCGGCCGCAGAGGAGCGCAAGGCCCCGGTCGCCACGACCGCAAGCACCGCCAGCAGACCTCCCACCGCCAGGATCAGCGTCGGGCCCACCCCTTGCGGGGGGTGGCTCGCAGCCGGTGCCGCCTCGACGACCACCTCCCAGCGTGCCGTCGCATTGGCCCCTTGGGGGTCGAGCACCGTCACGACGACGGTGAGGGTACCATTGGCCAAGGTTGGCAGCAGCAGGGTCGAGCCGTTCTCGGGTTGCCCGATCCCGTCGACCTGCCACAGGTAGGTCAGCGTCCCCGCGGCGTCATCGGGGTCGGAGGCCGAGACCGACAGCCGCAGGTCCTCCCCGGCGCGCAGGCGCACCGTGGGGGTCGAAGGCGTTCGGCTCTCGATGGTGGGGAGCAGGTTGTCGATCCGCAGCGGTAGCGAGAGGTTGGTGGTGGCATCGTCGTCGTCGGTCACCTGCAGCCGCACCAGCACCTCCCCTTTGGTCGCGTAGACGTGCGTGACGTCCGGTCGTCCGGGCCCTTGGAGCAGCGTCCCATCACCAAGGTCCCAGTGGAAGAGGACCACGGCACCATCGGGGTCGGTGACGTTGGCGTGGAACGCGTAGGTCACCGCCCCGGGGGTCTCAAGGCGCTTGGCGCTGAGGGTGCCGCCGGGGGGGAGGTTGGGCAGCGGCGGCGGGGGCGTCGGACGCACCACCACCGCCAGGGTCGTTGCGGTGCTGTTGGCACCGTCATCGTCGGTGACCACCAGTTGCAGCGGGTAGGTGCCCGCGGCGGTCCAGGTGTGCACCGTGGTGGGGTTGGGGGTGTCGTCGAGGGCGGTGCCGTCGCCGAAGTCGAACCAGAAACGGCGAACCGTGCCGTCGGGATCGACGCTGTGGCTGCCGTCGATCAGGACGCTGGTGTTGACCAACGGCGACGGGGGGTCGACCTCGAGCACCGCCACCGGCAGCAGCGTGCCCACCGACACGGTGGTGGTCACCGGGGGGCTCCAGCCGTGGGTGTCGTTGACCCGCAGGGAGAAGACGTAGGTGCCGACCTCGGGCACCACCGCCTGCGCGGTGGCCTCGGTGGCGTTGCTGAGCATCGCCGTGGGCCCCGCGACCTGGTTCCACTGGAAGGTGAGCAGGGCCGCCGGGTCGTCGAGGTCGGTCGCCGAGCCGTTGAGCGCCACCAGCGCCCCCTTGCGCGCGCTCTGGTTGGCCCCCGCCTGCGGCTGCGGGGGGTGGTTGTCGATGACGACGAAGGTCTCGTCGAGGTCGCTGTGGCCCGCACCGTCGTTGACCACCATCCGGAAGCGGTAGACCCCCAGCTGGTTGGGGGTGAAGGTCGGCGCCGGGGCGAGGAAGTCGCTCAGCACCGCCGTGGGCCCCTCGAGCTGCTGCCAGATGTAGGTCAGCGGGTCCTCGTCGGCGTCGGAGCTGTTGGTGCCGTCGAGGGTGAGGGTCGAACCGCGGTAGCCCTGCTGGTCCGGCCCGGCGTCGGCCACGGGCGGGTGGTCGACGGCAAAGTGCAGCGCCAGCCCCCGCAGCAGCGGTGAGGCGTTGGCGTCGCCGCCCTGCAGCTGCACCATCCATTGGACGAAGGTCGACGGGGCGCGCCAATCGCTGATGTTGACGGCTCCGATCCACGGTCCCCAGGTGGCGTTGTCGGTGCTGGTGCGCAGCAGCAGGGCTGCCGAGCCGTTGGTGGGGAGCTGCACGTCGAGCTCCGTGCCGGTCCCCTCCTGAAACGCCGGAGCAGCCGCGGCCCCGGGTCCGACGATGGTGGCGTTGGCGCTGGCGTTGTCGATGGTCAGACCCGCCGGCTGCAACAGGGCATTGGTGAGGTTGAGCAGCCCCGTGCGGTTCTGGGCGTCGGCGCTGAGGTTGTAGCGGAGGGCGCCGTCGTGGAGGTCGACGACCTCGAGCTGCACCAACGGGACGCTCGCCGAGGGGCCAAGGCCCCCTGCGCCGGTGCAGCTCGACAGGAGCAGCGCCAGCACCAGGACGAGCGCGGAGCGTGCGCGCGCCATCGGCGTGCGATGGCCCATCGGCGCCGATAAGGGTTGTGCGGCCGCCCTTACCCCTTCTCGGGGGCGCCCGCCGCCGTCAGGTAGCGCGGCTGCCACGGCAGCGCGCCTTGGAGCGTCATCAGGTGGATCGCGTCGACGGGCAACAGCCCCAGCTCCGCCAGCTGATCGGCCGAGGTGCGGTTGGAGAGCGGGCTGATCGCCAGCGCACGCGCGCCGCAGAAGGGCGCGCACAGGTAGGCCAGCAGCGCCCGCGCCGACCCCTCGTCGGTGCTGACCACCGGCCCCAGCAGCAGCTCGGCGCCATCGTCGCGGATGAAGCCGACCCCGGCCAGCCTGCCGGCATGGTCGCGCACGAGCGCACAGCGGCTGGTGGGACGTGCGTGCAGGTCGGCCAGCACCAGGGCGCGGTCGGCTCCGAAGGCACGGCGGTCCAAGGCGCTCGCGGCCGCTAGGTCCGCAGCGTCGAGCGGACCGACCTGCAGGTCCTTGGGGGGCGTGGGGGGGCTGCGCAATGTCCCGCAGAAGACCCGCACCGGTCCCTGGGCGGCCCACCCCTGGCGCTCATAGAAGGTGCGGGTGTGCCCGTAGGCGTAGAGCGCCACCTGGCGCACGCCCCGGGAGTGCTGGAGGTAGCGGACCCCCTCGGCGAGAATCGCGCGGCCCAGCCCGCTGCCCCGTCGTGCAGGGTCGGTGATGACGTTGCCGACCCACCCGACGGTGCCGTAGGTGAAGGTCGACAGGAAGGCGACCATCCGACCACGGTCGAGCAGCACCCGGTTGGCTTGCGCATCCCATGATCGGATGCGCTCGAGGTCCTCGAGGGAATAGCCCCAGGTCTCGAGGGCCATCCATGGTAGCACCGCCGCCAGGTGTGCATCGGTGGCAGTGGTCGCCACCAGCCCCTCAATGGTAGCGGTCGGCGACGGTCCGTCCTTCGTCACAGGAGAACACCCCCTGCGTGATGTAGCGCGGGTCCCCGCGCAGGCTCTTGATCATGCAGGGACCGAACTCATCATCCTCGGCGCCGTACCAGTTCTCGCACTCCTTGCACAGGAGCGGCGGCAACGACGGCTGCGACGGCTCCATGCGCACCGATGTGTGCGCGATGCCAAAGAGGTTGCCGCACCGCCGCGGCTGGCAGGGCCGTTGATCAATCGGGCTGTCGAGCACGGCAGCGGTCCGGAGGCGTCAGCGACGTCGCCGGTCGTACGCTGTGCTCCGATGCTCGACGTCCAACACCGAGAGGGTCTTGCCGACCAGATCCACCTCGATGAAGACGCGCCAATCCCCGACCCGCAGGCGCCACGCCGTGTCATCTCGCAGGCGCTTGAGATGGCGCAGCGGGGACGGTCGTATGGCCTCGACCTTGCGAATGACCCGGACTGCGAGATCACGATCGAGCTTGGCGATGCTGCGCTGGGCGTCCTGCGTCCAGGCGACAGAGAAGCCCGTCAGAGGCCGATCTCCTCGATGAGTTCTTCGGTGGTCAGCAGCCGACCCTCCCGCGCGCTCCTTCGTGCTCGATCGAGCCGTCCTTTCATGCTCCTGGTTAGCGGGAGCGCGTCCTCGAGCTCACCATCGACCAGACGTCGGACCACCTCCTCATAGGTCTCTCGGGGGTGGCGCTTGAGGGTGGCCAACCGGTCCCTCGTCTCCTCGGCGAGCTGGATGGTCGTACTCATGGACTATAGCACCCTATGGTACACCATAACGCCTGCGGTCCCCCCCTCGCAGAGGTCGGCGGGTCCTCCCTCAGGACCATGGTGGGGCTCGGGGGAGGCCCCCGGCGGCCCCGGCCCGGTGCACCCCTCCCTCGCCAGGGACAAACCGAGGTCCGATGCTGGTGCGCCATCTCCATCTGGTGTGGGGGGAACCCACCGGCCGCCCCGCGCCCCTGGTAGGTCCGAGAGCATTCCCCCGTTCCTCGCATCTGCTGCCGCGGGGCAGTCGCGACGACGGGCCTTGGGAGCGCGGTACAGGCGCGATGCCCGCGAGGTTGGCGCGCCGCCGCGGCCGTGCAGGCCGATGAACCCTTAACGGGGCGCGCACCATCGCCGCCGATGCTGCGGCTGACCAACACGCGTACCGGTCGCAAGGAGACCTTCCACCCCGCGGTCCCGGGGCTGGTCCGCATGTATGTCTGCGGCCCGACCGTCTACGACGACTGCCACATCGGCCACGGTCGCAGCTTCGTCGTCTTCGACGTCCTCAAACGGTATCTGACGCTGCTGGGCAACCACGTCTGCCATGTGCAGAACTTCACCGACATCGACGAGCGCATCGCCGACAAGGCGCGGGAGCTCGGGGAGGACCCCTTCGCCCTCTCGACACGCTACATCACCTCCTACCACACCGACATGGATTGGCTCGGCGTGGTGCGTGCCTCCTTCTACCCGCGGACCTCCGAGCACATCGACGACTGCGTCGAGCTGGCCCAGCGGCTGACCACCTCGGGCCACAGCTACGCGGTCGACGGAGACGTCTTCCTCGCCCGCAGCGCGACCACGGGCCTGACGGACCTGACGCGCCAGTCCCTCGAGCAGGTGCTCTGTGGCACGGCGCAACCGATCAACCCCCACAAGCGCGACCCGCTCGACTTCGCCATCTGGAAGGGCGGAGCGGACTGGGGGGTCAGCTGGTCCAGCCCCTGGGGGCGCGGTCACCCAGGCTGGCACACCGAGTGCGCCGCCATGGCCTGCGCCTATCTGGGCCCCTCGTTGGACCTCCACGGCGGTGGCATGGACCTGATCTACCCTCACCATGACAGCGAGGGCAAGATCGCCGAGGCCGCCAGCGGCGTACCCTTCTCCAGCTGTTGGCTGCACAACGGCTTCGTGACCATGGACAGCGTCAAGATGAGCAAGAGCCGCGGGAACTTCGTCAGCCTCCGGGAGCTGCGCAGCGGGGGGTGGCACGACCAGGTGGTGGACCCCTCGGCGCTGCGACTGTTGCTGTTGTCGACCACCTACCGCTCGACGGTGGCATTCACCGCCGTGGGGCTGGCGCTGGCCACGCGACAGCTCGATCGGGTGCGGGCTGCATGGCAGAGGTTGGCCGCACCCGCCGGGATCACCGGTCCGCAGGATGGGGTGATTTGCGCCCTGACGCCGGGTTTCCTGACCGCGCTCGACGCCGACCTCGACAGTGGCCAGGCGATCCGGGTGCTCCTGGAGGTCTCGAGCCTGGTGCTCGAGGCGCCGACGCTGGGCCCTGCCGCCCACGAGGCGGCGCGGGGGCTGCTGCAGGAGGCCGGGCAGATCCTGGGCCTGGCCCTGGCTGCTGGCGGCGCGATCCCCGCTCCGCCGGTGCCCCCGCCACCTGCGGGGACCTTGCTGGGCCGCCGTCCGCTTGCGCAGCGGCTGGCCCCTGACACCGATGGTGCGCAGGGGAAACCTCAAGTAGCGCAACCGTAGGCTCTCCCCCGATGGCGCGCCAGCGCAAGGCCAAGGCGGCCAAGGACGAACCACCGCGGTGGCCAGCCTTCGATCGGCTGGTGTTCCTGCGCAGCGAGCGCTCGGCAGCGGCGCTGTTGGGGATCACCGTCGCCCTGTCGGTGCTCATGGGTGGGGTGGCCGCGACCCTCGTCGCCCTCGGGGGGGGAGCGATGGCGCTGCCGGCCCTGGTGGGAGTCCTTGCTTCGTTGGCGCTGATCCCGATCGCCCAGCTGCTGGGGATCCACATCGGCGCCGCCGAAGAGGCCCCGTTCCTGGGCACCACCAAGGTCCGCACGCCCTCGCTCTCGCTATTGCGCATGGCCGGGACGATGGTGACCTTCCTGCTGGTGTTCCTCTCGACGCTCATCCTGCTGGTCAACCCGCCCCTGGCCGACTACAGCGCCCCGGTCGTCGTCGACCACACCGCTCTGGCGCAGGAGGAAGGGACCGAGCCCCAGGTGCTGCTGGAGGTCCGCGAGAACGCCGCCATCGAGGCGGTGACCCTGCAGGTCCGTACCCCCGAGGACCACATCATCGGCCCGCTGGAGATGCACCCGCAAGCGGGTGGGCTCTACCGCTACACGCTGCCGGCCGGGGGGCCCACGGGCACGTGGCACTACAGCGTCGTCGCCACGGACACGCATGGCAACGTCGGGCGATTGAGCGACGGCGCCGTTCAGCTGCTCGCCTACCGCGCGCCGGTGATCACGTTCCTCGATTCGACCCTCCGCGTGACCGTCGACGACAGCGTGCCGCCGCTGCTGCTGACCTACGCCTACGACCTGCCCTCGACCGCGACCACCTGGTACGGCGACCCGAGCATCGCCGAGCGCAAGGCACGGTTGGAGGCGGGCTCCGCCATCATCTCGACGCGGGGGTTGGCACCAGGTTCGCACACGGTGACCTTCTGCGCCTTCGAACCGGGGGAGCGCGTGCCCGTCTGCGCCGGCCCCTTCTCCTTCGTCCACTAGTGCGGCAGCAGCGGCGGCCCCAGCCAGCGCCACGGCATCGGCCCGGCCCACAGCTGCGCCAGCTGGTCGGGTGCCGAGCGGACGGCGTCTGCACCGGCGCTCCAGCGACCCCGCTGGCGGATCAGCGGGGTGAGGTCCTTGCCCAGCTCCAGGCGCTCCGTCTCGGCCTCGAGGACCTGCAGCGGGGTGCGACGGGGTCGCTCGAGCGTCACCTGCCAGCGCCCTTCGACCACCATCGGGGGCCCCAGCGCCCGCGGGTGGCCCTGCCATTTGGCGAGGAACTCCTCCTCGTTGCCGCGGCCAACCGGCGGTCCGGGGTGCACGACGCTGGCGGGCAGCTGCGCAGGAAGAACCTCCCACAGGATCGTGGCCATCGCTTCGTCCTCGGAGACGGCGGCGCGCGCTCCCAGCAAGGCGAAGCCCTCCCGCTGCAGGAGCGCAGCGACCTTGCCGCGGACTCGGTGCAGCTGCGACCAGTAGACGTCGGGTACCAGGGGCGGCAGCGGCAGCTGCAACGCGACCACGCCGCATCCGCGAGCCTGCAACTGCCCCTGCAGCGCGCCGACATCGCCCCGCGGCGGCAACGGGGGGAAGAAGAACCGCAGGTCCGGTGCGGCCAGATAGTCGCGCGCAGCCTGGCGCAACCGCCCCGCCTGTTCCCAGCTGAGGGCCGCGGCGGCGTTGCGCCGCGCATCGACGGGATCGACCATCACCAGCGGCACATCCTCCTTGGGCACGGCCGCCACCGGTCCGAGCGTCAGGGTCAGCGGGAGGCGCCACGCGGCAATCGCTGCCACGGTGGCTTCGAAGTCACCATACCGCAGCACGAGCAGCTCGGCGAGGTAGCCGCTGATCCCCTGGATGGCGACCTCGGCGCCGTAGCAGCCGATCCCCTTGAGCCACGCCTTGAAGAACCGCACGTCGGTGCGGCGCTCGGAGGGCAGGTGCTGCTGGACGTAGCGGGTGTGGAAGGGTGTGCGGTCCACGGCGCTGCGGTGGGCCGTCGGTGACTCGACGGCGTAGCAGGGGACCACCTCGACCTCCAGCTGCGGCACCGTCTCGGGCTCGTCGGGCGCGCGCCACCAGCCCCAGGCGTAGGGATGCTGCGCGTAGCGCTTCTGCCGTCCCTGCAGCAGCCGTGCTGCGATCCGCTCGACCCCGCTGGCGAGGTCTGCCTCGGAGGTCCCCACCGGGAAGGCCACGAAGAGGTCGATGTCGGGGGCGCGCAGGAAGGTCCCCTTGGGGACCGACCCCACGAGCATGGGCGTCGCCGCGATCCGCAGCTCGTCGAGCAACCCCTGGACCTGCTGCAGCAGGACCGCCACCCGAGCCTGCAACTCCTGCTCCTGCTCAGCCGAAGGCAGGCACAGCCGCGCGACCGTCGTGAGGGGCTCCTCCATGGCAGCACCAGGGGGGCGGGTCCGCCATGAAGCTCACGGTCGGTGCAGAGCGCTGCCGCACCGCTAGGCGGTGCCGACGCAGTTGTTGATCGCCAGCTCGGCGATGTCCGCGGAGTAGGCACCGGTCCGCTCGATCGACTCGAGGACGTAGGCCAGCGCCACCGCCTGGCGCGCCTTGAGTCCGGCGATGCTCTCCCGCAACTCGGAGAGACGACTTTCGAAGGGGCGGACCGCTTCGATGACCTCGTGGGCCGAGGGCAGGTCGTTGCCCATGAAGCACGCGAAGCCGCGGTCGAGCAGCTGGAGCGCCTGGCCGTTTGCCTCGACCATCCCCGAGGCGATTCCCTGCGGGAGCGCCCCCCGCAGGTCGTTGGCGCTCTTGGCGATGGTGCAGGCGTGGTCGGCTACACGCTCGAAGATCCGCGCGGCCAGCAGGTTCCCCAGCGAGCGCTGCGGCGTCAGTTCCAGCTTCGCCGCAAAGCGCGGGTCCCGCAGGATCAGGTGGTGCTGCTTGAAGATCAGCCAGTAGAGCCGGTCCACCTCGTCGTCGCGCTTGAGCACCGCCTCGACGCGTTCGGGGCTGCCCGCAAGGACCACCTCCATCGCATCCACCTGCATCGCACGGGTCAACCGATGCATGCGCCACAGCCCGCGGGCCATGGGGAACTCCGAGGGGCTGGCCAAGTCGAGCAGCACGATGCGGTCAGACCCCTCGTCGACGACCTCCAGGCCCAGGATCTTGCGGATGCCCTCGTGGATGGTCTGCCGGACCTCTGCCCCCAGTTGGCCGCGCGTGCGCAGTTCGATCTGGCTGTAGCCTTCGAGGTAGGCAGCGATGACCCGCCGGATGGTCCGGTCAGGCATCCGCCCGTCGATCTCGATGACGGTCTTCAGCCGCGTGGCGCTCTCGAGCAGCTTGGGAGAGACGATGACCGAGCCATCCTCCTGGTATTGGAGCGCCACTGGGTCCCCGGGCTTGATGCCGATGCGGTCGACCCAGTCCTTGGGAAGTGAGATGACCGTCGAGCCTCGCCCCGACCGTTGCACGCGACGGGTCTCCAGTCGACCGCTCCAGGCGGGCCGTTCTGGTTCCTCCGGCACGTGCGGTGGCTCGGGCGTCGGTTCCTTGCGGCGCGGCCGCTTGCGCTGCGTCATCGTTCCCCTCCGCGGACGACCGAGGCCTGCACGCTGGCATCGCGGGGCACCACCATGTTCCTGAGGGCAGATAAGTGAATCACTTGGGGCTCTCCCCCGCTCCATCCGTCCCTCCCACTGGGCTCCCAAGCCTCACGGGGAGCCGCAGGGGAACGGGCGAAGGAAGCCCCCCCTTCCGACCACCTGCGAGCACCACCACGTTCTGGTAAGTGAATCCCTTCCGACACGTCCAAAACAGCCATGCCGTGCGCACGCATCTTCCCGACGTCAGCGGTCAACCACCGGCGCACCCTCATGAGGGTGACGATAAGACGATCATCAGGATGAGCAGCGGCATACGAGGCATGATGGGGAAGGGGCCGACGCAGATGACGAAGAGGATCCTCGCCGTGCTGAGCTTGGCGATCGTGGTGGCGGCGATCGCAGCGGGGTGCACCGATGGCCCTGCATCGGATGCTCCCGAGGTGACGCTCGACGGTGCCGGGGCGACGTTCCCTGCGCCGCTCTATGACCTGTGGCAAGGGACCTACACCGTCGAGATCGAGCCCAACACCCACATCAACTACAACGCGCTCGGTTCGGGGGCAGGGATCACCCAGATCATCGCCCAGCAGGTGGACTTCGCCGGGACGGACGCTCCGATGAACGACGCCGAGCGTGCCAATGCCAGCGGGATCCTCCACATCCCCAGTACGTTGGGGGGCGTGGTGATCATCTACAACATCCCCCGGCACAGCGGAGAGCTCAAGGTCGACTCATCCTCCCTGGCCAAGATCTTCACCGGAGAGCTCCGTGACTGGAACGACCCTGCCTTGGTGGCGCTCAACCCCTCGCTTGCCACCGTGGACCACAACATCACCCCCGTCCACCGCTCCGATGGCTCCGGCACCACCTTCGTGTTCACCTCCTACCTGTCGAAGACCCAGCCGACGACCTGGGCCGCCAAGGGTGGCAAGAACTGGCCCAACAACATCGGTATCGGGGGCAATGGCAACTCCGGGGTCTCCTCGGCAGTCCAGCAGAACACCTACTCGATCGGGTACGTGGAGCTGGCCTTTGCCTCCAAGTCCACCACGCGACTGACCCTCGCCGTGGTCAAGAACCACGACGGGAGGTTCGTCACGGCCTCTCCCGACACGATCAAGGCCGCTGCCGTAGGGTTGACCTCGATCCCGGCGGCCGACGCGTCGTGGAGAAGCGTCGAGGTCCTCGACCAGGCCGGTGCCGATTCCTACCCCATCTCGTCGATGACCTACCTGTTGCTCTACAAGACACAGGCAGACCATGACAAGGGCACGGCACTTGTCGACTTCATCTGGTGGGCGATCCACGACGGACAGGCCATGTGCGCGCCCAATGGCTACGCGCCACTGCCCGCCACAGTCGTGACCGCCAACGAGGTCGCACTCAGGTCGGTCAAGGATTCTGATGGGGAGCAGCTGCACCCGTAGGTGCGGCCGACCAGGTAGGGGGCACCACGGTTGGACGGTCCGACGCCCATTTTCCCCACCGACGCCCCGCCCCCCTCTGGGGGGCCGCTCGGCAGCTCCGCCCAGGAAGGCAGCCCGCGCAAGGGCCTGCGGGGTCTGCTGCTCCGCGCCCTGCGCGGTCGGCGCCTGGGCGACCTCGTCTTCGTCAATCTCACCCGCAGCGCCGCGGTGGTGGTCGTCGGCCTGGTCGTCGGCATCGTCGCCAGCCTGATGATCTCGGGCAAGCCCGCCTTCGAGGCGATCGGGTCGGGGTTCCTCGGGCCCGAGTGGCTTCCCGGTGGTCAACCACCGCGCTATGGCGCGCTGCCCCTTGTGTGGGGCACCCTCGTGACCGCGGGACTGGCACTGCTGCTGGGCGTCCCCGTCGCCTTCGGGATCGCCATCGTGCTCAGCGAGCTGGCACCACCGGTGGTGCGCACGCCCTTGTCGATCGTCATCGAGCTGCTGGCAGCGATCCCCTCGGTGGTCTACGGGTTGTGGGGGATCTTCATCCTGGCCCCCTTCCTGCGCGATTCGGTCTACCCGGGTCTGCAAGCCACCTGGGGATGGACGGGGCTCTTTGGCGGCGCCGCCTCGGGGTATTCGGTGCTCACCGCCGCGATCCTGTTGGCGATCATGATCATCCCGACGGTCTCGGCGATATCGCGCGAAGTGCTGCGGGCGGTGCCGGTGGCGCAACGGGAGGCAGCCTTGGCGTTGGGCGCGACCCCCTGGGAGGTGGTGCGCATGGCAGTGCTGCCCTATGGGCGCAGCGGGCTCTTCGGCGCCTCGGTCCTTGGGCTGGCCCGCGCCATCGGCGAGACGATGGCGGTGACGATGGTCATCGGAAACCGCAACGCCTTCTTCAGCTCGCTGCTGCAGCCAGCCAACACCATCCCTTCGGTTCTGGCCAACGAGGTCTTTGAGGCCAGTGGCACCCACCTCTCCGCCCTCTTCGCCCTGGGGATCATCCTCTTCCTCGTCGCCCTGACGATCAACATCTTCGCCCAGCTGCTGCTGCTGCGGCTACGGCGCAGGGGGGCACACGCATGAGCGTGGGCCTCACCGGGGGGTCGAACCCCTTCCGCAGCGTCAGCCGACGCGACACGATCCGCAAGTGGCACAGCCATCTGATGTTGGTCCTCTGCATCGGTGCGGTCCTGATCGCGCTGATCCCCCTGCTGTCGATCCTCTTCGAGGTGTTCCGCCAAGGGTTGCCGGCGCTCTCCTACGACCTGCTGACCAAACGACAGTACTTCCAATACTTCGCGGGCGGTGGGATCGCCAACGCGCTGTGGGGCAGCGTGCTGATCGTCGGCACCGCCTCGCTGATCGGGATGCCCATCGGGATCCTCGCGGGCATCTACCTGAGCGAGTACGGGCAGGGGCGCCCCGCCGCGGTGGTGCGCTTCTTCGCCGACGTCTTCGCGGAGTTCCCCTCGATCATCATCGGCCTGTTCGCCTACGGTGTCATCGTCGTGTGGACCGGTCACTTCTCGGTCTTCGCGGGTGCCTTCGCGCTGTCGGTGATGCTGGTCCCCATCGTCACCCGCACCACCGAGGAGGCGCTCCACCTCGTGCCCGATTCGGTGCGGGAGGCGGGCCTGGCGCTGGGGCTGCCCCGCTGGCGCGTCACCGGTTCGGTGGTGCTGCGCGCCGCCAAGGGGGGATTGTTGACCGGTTCGCTGCTGGGGTTCTCGCGCATCTTCGGCGAGACCGCCCCGCTGGTGGTCACCATCGGGGGGTCGCTCTTCTTCGCCAAGGGTCTCGACGACACCTCCAGTTCACTGACCTATGTCGTCTGGCGCGGGGCGACCTCGGGCATCCATGCGGCCGAGGTGCGCGCCTGGGGTGCGGCGACCGTGCTCTTGCTGGTCGTCCTCGCAATCAACATATCCGTCCGCGTCATCACCTCGCGGCGAGCGGAGCGGTGAGCAGATGGTCGACCCAGCCGTCGGTGCCCGGCGCACGGCTCCTGCACTGCGGGAGACCCCATCGACCAAGGTCGCCATCGGTGGGCTGCGGGCCTGGTTCGGCAGCAAGCAGGTCCTCAGCGACATCGACCTCGACCTGCCCGCCCTGCGCGCCATAGCGATCATCGGCCCCTCGGGCTGTGGCAAGTCGACCCTGATCCGCACCGTCAACCGCATGCACGAGCTGGTGCGCGGGGCGCGGGTCGAGGGACGCGTGGTGGTCGATGGCCACGACATCTACGCCCCGGGTGTCGACGCCGTGGCGGTGCGCCGGCGGATCGGGATGGTCTTCCAGAAGCCCAACCCCTTCCCCACCATGTCGGTGGGGGGCAACGTCGCCGCTGGGCTGCGCCTCAATGGCGTGCGCGACCGCGCCGTGCTCGATGCCGCCGTCGAGAAGGCCCTGCGCCAGGCGGCGCTCTGGGACGAAGTCAAGGACGGCCTCGATCAGCCGGGGGTGGCCCTCTCGGGGGGGCAGCAGCAGCGCCTGTGCATCGCCCGCGCCCTGGCGGTCGGCCCCGAGGTGCTGCTGCTCGACGAGCCCTGCAGTGCGCTCGACCCCATCGCCACCTCCAAGATCGAGGACCTGATCACCGAGCTCAAGGAGCGGCTGACCATCATCATGGTCACCCACAACATGCAGCAGGCGGCACGGGTGGCGGATTATACGGCGTTCCTGTACCTAGGCAAGCTCATCGAGTTCGATCGCACCCGGCGGATCTTCGAGACCCCGACGCAGGAACTGACCGAGAAGTATGTCACTGGGCGCTTTGGCTAAGGCACGGGAAGGGAGCGCATGAGTCGGAAACAGTTCACCAAGCAGCTGGGCGAGTTGCATGACCGTCTGGAGCAGATGGCGCTGGTCGCCCAGGATTCGATCTCCATCGCGGTGGTCAGCTTCGAGAGCCTCGACCAGCAGCGCGTCCAGGAGGTCTTCGCCCTCGACCGTCGGCTCTTCCGCTACCAGCTGGACCTCGAGGCACGCTGCCTCGACCTGATCGCCCTGCAGGCACCGGTGGCGCGGGATCTGCGGCGCGTCGGCACCGCCTACAAGGTGGTCAACGACCTCGACCGCATCGGCCGCTACGCGCGCGACATCGCCGAGATCACCTCCTCGCTCGGGCCCGAGGTCACGACCACCCGCATCCCCTCGTTGCCCCACATGGCCAAGCTGACGGTGGCGATGGTGCGCAAGGCCGTGCTGGCGCTCACGACCGAGGACCTGGAGCTGGCACGGTCCCTCGACAGCGACGACGAGGAGGTCGATGCCCTCAACGATGCCATCTTCCGCGAGGTGGTCTCCTACATGAAGGACGAGACCCTCGACATCGCCAGCGGCGCCCACTACATCCTCGTCTCCCGCCACCTCGAGCGGATCGCCGACCACGCCGTCAACATCGGCACCCGCGTCGAGTTCCTCGTGACGGGGAAGTGGCCCCACCGCGACCTCTTCGCCGCAGGCGACTCCGACGAGGCAGGCGACGCCCCCAACCCTGACGATGCGTAGGGGACAGTCCTGCAGGCTGCTCACTGCGACGCCTACTGCCCCAAGATCCGGGCGAGCGCACCGAGGTCGCGGACGGTGAGGTCGGCGCGCGCGCTCGAAGCGGGCGTCGCACCACCGCTGCCTCCGGCGCGACGGTCGACGAGGCAGGTGCGCATCCCCGCCGCCGCCGCCGGCGCGATGTCGTGGAAGCGGCTGCAACCGACATGGAGCACCTGGGGGGGCCGTAGGTCGAGGCGGTGCAGGGCTGCCGAGAACATCGACGGGTCGGGTTTGTAGTGACCCACCGATTGCGCCGTCACCACCAGGTGCGGGGACCAGCCCAGCCGTGCGCAGGTGCCCGCGAAGAGGTCGTCGTCGACGTTGGAGATCACCGCCAGGGCATGGCGCGCGCCGATCGTCCGCAGCGCGGGGACCGAATCGGGGAAGGGTGGCCAGCGGGGGAGGCTCTCGACGAGGACGGACCGCTCGCCCTGGGTCGGGGTGAACCCCAGCTCGGATCCCAGCGAGGCCACAACCTGTCCGAGCACCTGCCGATAAGGCCGGAAGGGCCCCGCCTCCGCCTCCGCCTCGAGCCGTGCATAGAGTGCCAAGACCTCCTCGGGTGGACGCTCGCAGTGGTGGCGGCGCAACAGTGGGGAGAGGGAATCAAGCAGCCCGCGCTCCCAATCGACGATGGTGCCATAGCAATCGAAGGTGACCGCCTCGAGGTCCGCGGCAACGGTGTGGGCCATCGCTCCACTCAGACGCTGCTCCCCCATCAACCGTGCGGCGTGTGCCTCCTCGTCGCGGCAAGGTTCAAAGACCCCTCCGTCGTCGGAGCGACGTGGCTGTGCCGTCCTCGGACACGACCGTCATCCTGCCTACCTACCAGGAGGGGCAGACCATCGTCGCGACGGTCGCCGCCCTACGGGCGTTGCCGACGGCACCGCACGTCCTCGTCGTCGACGATGACTCCCCTGACGGTACGGCGGCTGCGGTCCGCTCCGCCTTTGGCACCGACCCGCAGGTGCGCGTGCTCGTGCGCCACGGCCAGCGCGGGCTGACCGGCGCGGTGCTCGAGGGGCTGCAGGCCGTGCACACGCCCCTGGCGGTGGTCATGGACGCCGATGGCCAGCATCCGCCCCAGGCGGTGCTGGCACTCTCGGCGGCGGTCCGGAGCGTCGATTCACCGCCCGTGGCCGTGGGGGTACGTCAGCAGCGGACGGCGCTGCCACCGGCTCGGCGGATCGTCAGCTACGGTGCCGACCTGCTCGCCCGCACCTCCCTCGCCCTGCAAGAGCGCACCGCGCCCCCCGACAGCATCAGCGGGCTCTTTGCCGTGCGCGTGGCGGTGGTGGTGCCGCTGCTGCAGGGGCAGGCGCGACAGATCGAGCCGCGGGGATTCAAGGTCCTGCTCGACCTCCTGGGCGCGCTGCCACCGCGCACCGCCGTGGCAGAGGTTCCCTACCATTTCTCCCCACGGACGCACGGGGCCTCCAAGCTCTCGGGCCACCAGTGGTGGGCGCTGCTGCAGCAGCTGGGCGCGCCCGGTCGAAGGGTCGCGCAGGCCGTCGCACCTGCGCTGGGTGTTCCTGCGGCTGGGCCCCAGGCCCCGCACCTGCGCCTGCCCCTGTTCCTGGTGGTGGGGGCCAGCGGGGTGGTCGTCAACCTGGCGGTGCTGCTGCTGCTCGTCGAGGGGCTGCAGATGTGGCCGCTGCCGGCGGCAGCGATGGCCACGGCGGTCGCGACGCTGACCAACTTCTCCCTCAACGACCGCGTCACCTGGGGGGATCGCCGCCTCGGGGGCGCGCAGACACGGTCGCGGCTGTGGCGCTACGGCGCGGTCGCCGCGGTGGGCCTTCTGGTGCAGTTGCTGCTGCTGTCCCTGCTGACCCATGGCGCGGGGCTGCACTACCTGCTGGCAGACCTGCTGGCGATCGGCAGCGCCACGGCGCTGACCTTTGGGTTGCATCATCGTTGGACCTTCTCGCCCGATGGGGAGCCGGGGCTGCTGACCGAGGTCATGGGCTGGCTCGTCCGCCACCGCCGTACGGCCTACCTCCTGGCGCTGGGCGGGCAGCTGGCCCTCTCGGCACCCTTCATCCACGACTGGGACGGCTTCGTGTTCCTGACGACGGCGCACCAGCTGCTGGCAGGAGTCACCCCCTACGAGACGGCGCAGTCGGGGCCCGCCTACATCTTCAACAGCGACGACCCAGCCAACCAGTGGTACGCCTACCCGCCGCTGCCGATGCTGCTCTTCGCCCCGCCCATCGCGCTGGTGCAGTCCATGGGCATCGGCACGCCCTGGGTCCAGCGCGTCGCACTCAAGGCCCCTTTCATCATCGGCAACTTGCTGGTCGCCTATACGGCGCACCTGTTGGTGGCCGGCAGCGCCCCCAACGGAGCGCGGTTGCGGCGGGCCCGCCTGCTCGAGATCGCCCTGCTGTTCAACCCCTTCCTGTGGTTCATCGCCGCCGTCTGGGGCATGTTCGACGCCTGGATGATGGCCTTCTTCCTCGGCGCCGTCCTGCTGGTTCGCGACCCGACGCCCCGTCGGGTCGGTGGGGCGGGGGTGTTGATGGGGCTTGCCATCCTCGTCAAGCTGCTGCCGTTGCTCTTTGCCCCGCTGCTGCTGATCCACGTGTGGCGCCGCGGCGGTGGGCGCGCCGGGGTGCAGCTGGTGGTCACCAGTCTCGCCACCGCCATGGCAGCGTGTCTTCCCTTCCTGCTGCGCAGTCCGGCAGGGGTGGTCCAGCAGGTGCTGCTGCTGCACCTTGAGCGGCCCCCCCAAGGGTTGTCGCCGATCGCCTTCCTCTACTACCTCGGAGAGCCCAGCTCCCCGCTGTACGCACCGATGGTGCCGGCGGTGCCAGCCGCGCAGCTGGGGGCCCTCTCGCTGGTGCTGCTGGTGCCTGCCCTGCTGGCGATCTACCTTCTGGCGCTCCTGCGCCAGCGCACCGAGCGCGACCTGCTGCTGCATGCGCTCGGCACGGTGCTGGCGTTCCTGCTGCTCTCCAAGGTGGTCAACGAGCAGTACCTGGTGCTCCCCCTGGTGCTCTTTGCGCTGCTGGCCTACGACCGGCCATGGGGCAGTGCATCGGCACGCGCCGCCCGCCGCGGGCTGTACGCCTTCACCCTGGGTGGCCTGATCGCCGCGCTGCTGCTGGGCTTCCACTTCCTGACCTTCCTGCCGCCCGACATGGCACTCTCGCTGCTGGGGATGAGCTCGGACGCCGCCGTCAACGTCGTGGCTCGGGCACTGCGCGGGGCGTTCGGCCCCTTGGCCACCGCGCTGGGTCTGCGCGCGGCGCACTTCTACATCCTGCCGTACGCGATCTCGGGCATCGCACTGCTCCCGGCGCTCTGGAGCCTGCTGGGGCAGCTCGTCCCGCTGGTGCGCGAGGGGATCGTCGGCACCGCCTCGGGGCTGCAGCGGCTGGTGACCACGCGCACGCGCATGCCCGCAGGCGTGGGCGCCATCGGCTGCGCGTTGTTGTTGCTGCTGCCCAGCGCAGGTCTGGCCCTGGTCGGGAGTGATCACGGCGGCACGGCGCGCCCGCTGGGCTCCGCCCCGGGGGGGATCTCCGCGAAGACCCTCGGCGGCGGACAGCCTTTGGTGGGCACCTTCTACTACGTGTGGTGGAACAACCCCTCCCACGACCCGACCCTGCGCTACGGTTCCTGGCAGGGGGTCTCGCAGACGCCGGCACAGGGGTACTACCAGAGCCTGCGGCCGGCGATCGCGCAGGACCTGCGGCAGATGCACGCCGCCGGCATCGACGTCGCCGTGGTCAGCTACGCCGGCATCGACCTCGCTGCGGTGCGCCAGGTCTACGCCCAGGCCCCCCAGGCAGCTGTCACCGTCGCCCCGATGTTGGAGCTCTCCAACCTGCCGCCGCCGCGCGGATCGGAGGTGCCGCCGCGCGAGGGTGCCTACCGCCTCGATGGCGCGACCGCCGACCAGCTCGTCGAGCTCCTCACCGCCCTCCGCTCGCAGATCGACTCGCGGGTGCAGCTGCGTACCGAGACGGGCCGCGCAGTGATATTCCTCTACGACTCCCAGCACGCCGCCCTCGACCTGCAGGACCCCAAGGAGCGTGCAGCGCTCATCGGCGCTGCTACACGTCTGCAGGGCGGGGTCGCGCCTTCGACGCCGCCGCCGACCGATGTTGCCTCCTTGACCGATGCACCGGGCGCCCCCTACCTCTCGGCGCAAGCGCTGCGCCACCGGATGTTCTGGGCTGCAGTGCAGAAGCGCATCGAGTGGGAGGTCGGACCGGTGGCCCTGATCGGCGGCGTCAACTACGCCACCTCAGCGTCGCCCTTCGAAGGGGTCGCCATCTCCGACCTCGAGGCCGGCAATCTTGCCGGGAACTTCCTCTACTCGCCGAGCCTGCTGTGGGTCGAGCACGCCGCCGACCCGCC
>JAHFTX010000049.1 GCA_023265395.1 Thermoplasmata archaeon | reverse complement strand
CGGGGGTCGGCTGTTCGCTCGCGAGGGCCGATGCGGCCTCCTCATCATCGAGGTCATCGGGTAGCGGCTGGAGCAGCTGCGGGTCGGAGGTCGAGAACAGACGAAGCAGCTGGGCGACGGGCGGGAAGCCGCGGAAGCGCAGCTTTCCCCAAGCGGCCGCGGGGGTCCAGTCGACCGTGAGCAGTTCGGCCAGCTCCGATCCCTGCTGCAGCGTCAGGTGCTCGACGCGCACGCGCGGTGCGGCGGTTTGCAACTCCGCCTCGAGGGCCAGGCGTGCGGAACGCTCGATTCGGTCCTCCTCGTCCCCTGCTTGGTGGACGAGCACAACACGGTTCGTCCCCACGTCGTAGTCGGATTCCAAAGAGGGGACGTCGACCGCTGGCAGGGGCATGGCATCGGCGGGGTCGGTCTCCACGGCGATTGGCAGCCCACTCTCCTCGGCTGCGGCCGGGGCGCCTCCGTCGAGGGACTCGAGCCGCGCGACCATCGCCTTGACCGGCTCGCTGTAGTGGCTGCGTCCCAGGGCTGAGAATATCTCATGGGCCTCGCGCACGCCCTCTAGGGCACCGGGGAGGTCGCCGCGGGCCTCGCGCACCTGCGCGTACTCGTAGAGGCACTGTCCCAACAAGACCTTGGTGGGCATCTTGCGGAGCAGCTCCAGTGCGTGGGTGTAGTAGCGCTCCGACTGTTCCCAGTCACGGCGCAGGCGATGGATCAGACCGTAGTTCTGGAACACCTGGGCCAGGCCCACGCGGTCATCCATGCGTGTGAGCAGCTCCTGGGCGCGGTCGTTGGCGTCTTCGGCAGCGTCGAGCTCCCCCGCTCGGGCCTGGGCCTCGGCCATGTTGAAGAGCGCCCAGCCCTCGATCTGCAGGTCGTTGATGCGGCGGGCGTACTGCGCGCTCTTCTCGAAGTACCGGATCGATTCGGGGAACTCACGATGCTTGAGGCAGAGGTCACCCAAATTGTTGTAGGCGCGGGCGAGTTCGTAGTAGTCACGGGTCCCGCGCAGCACCCCGATCGCATCTTCGTAGAAGCGGACCGCCTCGGCCCGGTTTCCCCCCTCACTGTGGCAGTTGCCCAGCTCGATGTAGGCCTTGGCCAGCAGCTCGTCCTGGCCGGTGCCCTGGAGCAGCAGCAGCGTCTGTTGGTAGGTCTGCGCCGCTTGGGCGAAGCGCCCTCGGCGCCACAGGACGTAGCCGATCCCGCGCAGGGCATCGGCCTCGCGCACCGGGTCCTTGGTGCGCCGCGCCAGCTCGATGGAGGTGAGGAACTGCTCCTCGGCCTTGTCGAGCGCGCCGCGGTTCTTGTTGATGTGGCCCATCGAGGCTGCGGCCTCGGCTCGCTGAGCGATGAAGAAGGGTTGGTCGCCAACGACCAGCACACGCCCGAACATCTCGAGCGCGTCGTTCCACCGGCCGAGGATGTTGTTGATCTGCCCCAGCAGGAGCAAGGTCTCGAGCTTGCGTTCGAGGTTGGCCGAGGTCCCCGGGAGCTTCTCGAGCGTCGAGAGGGAGCGGCGATAGAACTTGAGCGCCTCCTCGGCTGCGAAGGCCGAGGACTTGCGGTCGCCCTTGCGCATGATCCGGCGCAGCTTCTGGAGCAGGCGTTCCTCCTGCTCGCTCCGGCCCGCCGGTGCGACCATCCCCTCCCAGTTGGGTTCGAGCGTATATGAGGGTTCGCCCGGACCTGAACCCTTAGTCCCCGAATTGCAGCAGTTCGAGCAAGACGGCGGTCGTCACTGTCGGGACCTTCGTAAGTTTGGCGAGTTTGGCGTCATGCGTCCAGAGAATCCCCTCGACCGCAAGGACAGCCGCGATGTAGGGGGCATCCTTGCGTCCCGAGCGCCGGACTCGACGCAGGGCTTCATCCTTCTGCCCCACGATGGCTGCAGCGGGGATGTCGATGATCCGGCCACGAAGCTGCCGCAGGAGTTCGTCCTGTGCAGGCCGCGAGAGTCCCCCCTTGCCCAAGAGCCACTCGTAGCGGGCCGCCACCTCCTCCCACAACCAAGGTGGGCTGCGCAGATCCAGTCCCCTATCGAGGATGAGTTCGCGCGTCGTCCCATCCTGAAGGAACGCGGCGAAGAGGATGTTCGCATCGACCACGATGGGGCGCATCTACCACCCCAGGCGCCGGAGGATCGCCTCCTTGGTCTCATCACCCGCCCTCACAACATCCGCGTCGGTGAGTTGCGAGTTGGCCAGGAGCGCATCCCACATGTGCAGTTCCCGACCCTTGCGCTGGAACGCCTCTCGCGCGACCTGGCTCCAGTTGACCCCCGTGTGCTCCTTGATCAGGCGATACGTCTCCTCATCCACCGAAAGGGTCATGTTGGGCATACACAGGATTATGTGCATGCACCTATTTATGCGTTCCTTGACGGGTTCGCTCGTGCTCGCCGCCGCTGCTTTAGCGCTCCGTGCCCTTGCGGCTGCATGCACTGGTCGGTCTTGGTCGACCCGCCGTCTCCGGCGGCCCTGCACCTAGGCGAGGACCGTCGTCGCCTCGACGGCGGTGAGGTAGGCGCGCGCGTCTATCGCTTCGACCGACCCTGCGTGACCATCGGCGTCAGCCAACGGCAGGAGGTCGTCGCGCAGCCCCCTTCGCCCGAGCAGCCGTTCGAGGTCGTGCGGCGCTCAACCGGTGGAGGTGCGCTCGTCCACCATCCGGAGGAGCTGCTCTACGCCATCGTGGTCCGCCTCGACCATCCCGGGCTCTCGCGCGACATCCTGTCCAGCTATGAGCAGCTCGATAGCCCAGTGCTCCTACTGCTCGAGGAGCTGGGATTGGCACCGACGCAGGTGCGCGGCCACGGGGGCCAACGGCCTTGCTGCTACCTGCGGGGGACGGGCGTACGCGTGCTCATCGGGGGCAAGGTCGTCAGCGGTGCATCGCAGCGACGGACCCGCACGCACCTGTTGCAGCATGGAACGTTGCTGGTGCAGACCGACCACCAGCTGACCGCTCGTCTCCTGCGCGAGCCCCTCGCCGATGTCCGCGCAGGGATCACGAGTCTCCGGGAGTATCAGGTGCAGACGCCTGCAGCGGAACTTGCCGAGGCTCTGGCGCGCGCACTGGGGCGGCTTGGCGACTCGCTTGTGGTCCCGCGGCACCTTTAACCGGCCCTCCCCCCTGGGGGAGTCACAATCCTTCGGGGAGGGTGAATCGTGGACTTCGCGCTCGACGAGACCCAGACGATGATCCGGGACACGATGCGCCAGTTCGCCCAGAGTCGTGTCAAGCCGCGTGCGGCGGAGATCGACGCTACCGAGCAGTTCCCATGGGACCTCGTCGCTGCGATGCGCGAGCTCCAGCTCTTTGGCATGGTCATCCCCCAGGAGTATGGTGGCACGGCCCTCGATACGCTCAGCTACCTGCTGACCATCGAGGAGATCTCCCGCGCGTGCATGTCCACCTCGACGATCGTCTGTGGCCACAACTCGATCGTCGCCCAACCCATCGTCAACTTCGGCAGCGCAGACCAGAAGGAGCGCTTCCTCCCCAAGATGGCGACCGGCGAGTGGCTGGGCGCCTATGCGTTGACCGAGCCCAACTCCGGTTCGGACGCCGGTGCGATGGCGACCACCGCGGTGCGCCAGGGCGACGAATACGTCATCAATGGCAACAAGGTGTTCATCACCAACGGCTCGGTCTGCGGCGTGGTGGTCGGGTTCGCCACGGTCGACAAGGGCAAGGGCACCAAGGGCGTGACGGCGTTCATCATCACCCCCGACATGCCCGGGTTCAAGGTCGGTGCACGGGAGCACAAGATGGGGCTCTGCGGCTCCGACACCGTCGAGCTGGTCTTTGAGGACCTCCACGTCCCGGTCGAGAACCGCCTCGGCACCGAGGGCGAAGGATTCAAGATCGCCCTCAACACCCTCGACTACGGGCGCATCGGCATCGCCGCGCAATCGGTGGGCCTGGGCCAAGCGGCCCTCGATGAGGCGCTCGAGTACGCCAAGAACCGCATCCAGTTCGGTCAACCGATCGGCAAGTTCCAAGCGATCCAGTGGAAGCTCGCCGACATGGCGACGCAGCTGCACGCAGCGCGCCTGATGACCTGGTACGCCGGTTGGGCCAAGGACCACGGTGGTCGTTTCACCCAGGAGAGCAGCATGGCCAAGCTGTACGCTTCCGAGGCGTGCGCCCGCGCATGCAACTCTGCGGTGCAGGTGTTCGGTGGGTACGGCTACAGTCGCGAGTACACCGTCGAACGACTCTATCGCGACGCACGGATCGTCGAATTGTACGAGGGAACCAGTGAGATCCAGCGCCTGGTGATCGCCCGCAACCTTGGCCTCTAGGCGTTCGGGCCGCTGTTGGGGCTGCGCACACACCTATCGCCATCTCCGAAGGGGCTCAGGGCAAGGCCTTTTATAGGCCCCCCCGCTTCGAGCGCCGTCCAGACGAGGACGGAATCGCAGCCTCCATCCCCCCAGCGAAAAGGCGCAGGCGGCAGGTGGCATGGCTGGCAGGTGAATTGCATGCAGGCAGGACAAATGGCCTATGACCGGGCGATCACGGTGTTCAGCCCGGACGGTCGCCTCTTCCAGGTGGAGTACGCCCGGGAGGCGGTCAAGCGTGGCACGACCACGGTCGGTGTCAAGTACAAGGACGGGGTCGTGCTCGTCATCGACAAACGGATCAGCTCGAAGCTGATAGAACCGACCTCCATCGAGAAGATCTTCACGATCGACTTCCACGTCGGGTGTGCGTCGAGTGGGCTCGTCGCAGACGCGCGCGTGCTCGTCGACCGTGCGCGCCTCGAGGCGCAGATGCACCGCATCACCTACGGTGAGCCGGTCTCCATCGAGGTGCTCGTCAAGCGCATCTGCGACTTCAAACAGAATTACACTCAGTACGGCGGCGTGCGACCCTTTGGCACCGCGCTGCTCTTTGCTGGGACCGATGACAACGGCGTCCACCTCTTCGAGACCGACCCCTCGGGGGCCCTGATGTCCTACAAGGCCGGGGCCATCGGTGCCGGGCGCAGCCAAGTGCTGGCGACCTTCGAGGAGAAGTACGAGGACAACATGCCCTTGGACAAGACCGTCCTGCTGGGGCTCGAGGCTCTGGCCAAGGCCACTGACGCCGAGCTGACCCAGGACGCGCTCGAGATTGGCATCGCAGCGCGCGGCGAGCCCTTCCGCAAGCTCGACCAGGAAGAGGTCGGCAAGTACTTGGGCAAGGTAAAGAAGGCCAAGAAGTGAGCTGCGCACGGACGCGCCCCCCTGCCCATGGTCAGCCTCGACAAAGCGGTCGTCGCGCGTCTCGAGCGCGCCGGACACCGGTTCGAAGTCCTCGTCTCGCCCGACTTTGCCGAGCAGGTGCTCGGCCGCGCCGCCGCCCTGCGCAACGAACCTGCGACCGGCAGCACATCGGTCCCCACCGACAAGGAGGGACGGACCGCCTGGATCGTTCAGCGGCTCTTGCAAGACCTGGCAGACGAGTTCGTGGAGGGGTTGGCCGCCGAGCGGGTCTTCAAGGACAGCTCCAAGGGGGAAGCGGCCCCCGATGCCGACCTGCAGGAGAACCTCGGCTCGATCGATGCGCGCACCTGCGCACTCCAGGTCCTGCTCCGCGGCGAGATCCAGCTGACCACCGAGCAGCGGCGAGACATGGCCGAATCGAAGCGGCGTCGCATCGTGGCCTACATCGCGCGCAACGCGATCAACCCGCAGACACGCAGCCCGCATCCTCCGGCACGAATCGAGGCGGCGATGGAGGAGGCCAAGGTCGGGATCGACCCCTTCAAGCCGGTCGAGCAGCAAGTGGTCGAGGTCATCGAGAAGCTCCGCCCGCTCCTTCCCATCCGGATCGAAAAGGCCAAGGTGGCCCTCAAGATCCCCGGGGAGTTCTTCGGACGGGTGCAGGCGGACCTGCACAACTTTGGGTCTGTCTCCAAACAGGGATGGCAGACCGATGGCTCGTGGATCGCCGTCGTGGAGATCCCCGCCGGCCTGCAGAGCGACCTCTACGAGCTGCTCAACAAGCGAACCAAGGGCGCAGCCGAGACCCGACTGCTCGACTGAGGGTCAGGGACCGATGGACTGAGTGTGACTTTCGAAAGACGATGATGGAGAGATGGAACATGGAGCATGATTCGAGAACGATGAGCCCGACGTCTGGAGTGGCCTGCGGGAGTGCTGGCGCCGGAGAAGGCAGTTGCCGGGGGTGTGCGGCATGAGCGAGGCGACCCTCTCGCCGGTTGCCGAGGGGAGCTTCGTGCTCCCCGGTGACCTGCTGGATGATTCGGGGCTGCGCGGTGGGAACGGGACCTACAAGGTCGGGGGCCTGGTCTATGCCGCCCAAGTCGGCTACAAGGCGACCGCGGGTCGCTCGGTGCATGTCGATGCCGTCAGCGGGACCTACGTCCCGCGGGTGGGCGACCAGGTGATCGGCACGATCGTCGGGATCGGCCCGAGCAACTGGTACGTCGAGTATGATGCGCCCTTCCAGGCGCCACTGCATGTCAATGACGTCCCCTGGCGTGTCGAGTTCGGAGAGACGGCCAAGTTCCTCGGAATCGGGGATTCGGTGCTGGTGCGCGTCTCCCAGGTCGACGAGACCAAGAAGGCGTTCGTCTCGATGCGGGACCGCGGCCTGCGCAAGCTCACCAGCGGCGACATCATCAAGGTACATCCTTCGAAGGTGAGCCGTTTGATCGGCCGCGAGGGCATCATGGTCCGCATGATCAAGGCCCAGACGGGCTGCGAACTCTTCGTGGGCCAGAACGGCACGGTCTGGCTCGATGGTCCGGTCGAGGGTCGGGCCCGCGCCGAGGAGGCGATGGCCCTGGTGCTCTCTGCCGAGGACACCCCCGGCCTGACCCAGCAGGTCGCCGACCTTCTCGGGGCAGACCTCAACAACATCCCTTCGGACCCCGTCGAGGAGGGAGAGGACTCGGGCGGTGGCGATTACCGTGGCCGAGGTCGCGATGACCGCCGTGGTGGCGGAGGCCGCGACCGCGGTCGTGGCCGTGATGACCGACGCGGGGGCGGCGGGCGTGACCGCGGTCGTGGCCGAGGTCGCGATGACCGACGCGGGGGAGGCGGCGGCGGTGGCGGTGGCCGCGGGCGGTGGGAGGACCGTCGTGGGGACCGTGGCGGCGAGCGACGCGATGGCGGCGACCGTGGCGGCGAGCGACGCGATGGCGGCGACCGTGGCGGCGAGCGACGCGATGGCGGCGACCGTGGCGGCGAGCGACGCGATGGCGGTGACCGTGGCGGCGAGCGACGCGATGGCGGCGACCGTGGCGGCGAGCGACGCGATGGCGGTGACCGTGGCGGCGAGCGACGCGATGGCGGCGACCGGGACGGGAATCGTGGTAGCGATCGTGGCAGCGAACACCGCAACGGACGTGACCAGGGCGGTGAGCGACGCGAAGGCGGCGACCGCAGTGGCTTCGGACGCCCCGAGCATGACGATCAAGGTCGGCGCGAGGGCGGTTTCCAGGGTGGTGACCGAGGTAACCCTGATCAGTCGGCACCGTCGGACGATGGCGGTTCCGACCGGCCAGCCCGCGAGGACTTCGGCCAGGGGGGAGACCGCTTCGGCGGGGGTCACGGTGGGGGGGATCGGCGACGCCGGCGTGGCGGTCGCGGCCGCAGTCGAGGTCGTGAAGGCCGAGAGAATGAGCAGCCTCGCGAGCAGGAACCTGAACCCAGTTCCGACTCGGGCCAGAGCGACTTTGACCAGTGGGAGGGCTGAGCCGCCCGACGGTGGCAGCTTCGCCCAGACGAACGATGAACGAGATTCAAGAACGGAGAACAAGGTGAGAACATGGGAGGATTGAGCGTCGACCCGACGACCTTCTTCAGGTCGGATGGCAAGCGTGTGAGCGGCCGCGCCGTGGATGAGCTGCGGCCGGTCAAGATCGAGGCACACGTCCTCGAGAACGCCCCGGGGAGCTGTTACCTCGAATGGGGCAAGAACAAGATCGTCGCTGCGGTCTTCGGACCGCGCGAGTGCCACCCGCGGCACCAGCAGCGTCAGGACCGCGCAGTGGTCCGCGCGACCTACAACATGAACGCCTTCTCGGTCGAGGACCGCAAGCGTCCTGGCCTCGATCGGCGTTCCCAGGAGATCTCCAAGGTCGTCTCGGAGGCGCTCGCGGCAGTGGTGCTGACGGCACCCTTCCCGCGGACCGCCATCGACGTCTACATGGAGGTGCTCCAGGCGGACGCCGGGACCCGGTGCGCAGCGCTGACGGCAGCCGCCGTCGCTGTCGCGGATGCGGGCATCCCGATGACCGAGCTGGTGGCCGCGGTCGCCTCTGGCAAGGTCGGCGGCACGGTGGTCCTCGACCTCGACAAGTACGAGGACAACGCCGGCGAGGCGGACTTGCCCATGGGAATCACCTCCCGCACCCATCGGGTCGTGCTGATGCAGATGGATGGCAATTTCACGACCGAGCAGTACCACCAAGCCCTCGACTACAACTTCGCGGCCGCTGGGGTACTCCATGAGAAGCAACGCGATGCACTGCGCAGCCGCTACCAGACGGTGGCGGCGCGCCAACCACAGGAGGGCGGCGCCGAGGCCGAGGACCCTGGCGCCTCCTCCGAGGAGGAGTAGAACATGCGCGACATCACGATCTCGGAGATCCGCCGCGGGTACCTCAAGGACCTCGCGGCCCAGGAGCGACGGGTCGACGGCCGCGGACTCGAGGAGTTCCGTCCGGTGACCATCACGACCGACTACATCGGCACTGCCGAGGGGAGCTCGAAGGTCACCTTCGGTGCCTCCGAGGTGGTCAGCGGGGTCAAGCTCGGCATCGCCGCACCCTACCCCGACCAGGCCGCATCGGGGGTGATGATGACCAACGTCGAACTGCGCCCGCTGGCAGCGCACCTGTTCGAGCTGGGCCCGCCACGGCCGCCGCAGATCGAGCTCAGCCGCGTCGTCGACCGCGCCATCCGCGAGAGCAAGGCGATCGAGCTCCAGAAGCTGTGCGTCAAGGAGGGCGAGAAGGTGTGGATGGTCTTCATCGACGGGATCATCACCAACCACGGGGGAAACCTCTTCGACCTGTTCACGCTCGGCTCGATCGCCGCGCTGATGACCTCGCGCGTTCCCGCCAAGGCGCAGGGCCTCGGAGAAGATTATAAATTGCCCATCCAGCATCGACCGATTGCCATCACCTCTTGGAAGCTGGGCGACCAGATACTGGTAGACGCCACGCTCGAGGAGGAACTGGTTGCCGATGCCCGACTGACGGTGGCGACGAACGAGAGTGAGGAGCTGGTCGCGATGCAGAAAGGCGGCGACGGGTCCTTCAGCCGTGAGGAGGTCGAGGCCGCGTTCGAACGGTCGGCCAAGATCGGCCGCGACCTGCGCAAACAGCTCGAGCACGCCACGGGCGCCTGAGTCTACACCGGAGGGAGAACATGGCACGTCGGACGCGCAAGGTCGGCGGCACCGGGCGCTACGGCGCACGCTATGGTGTCAAGGGTCGCCGGCAGAACGAGGTCATCGAGAAGCGCCAGCATGCGGCGCATTCCTGCCCATCCTGCGGGGCGCCTCGGGTGCATCGGATCTCTACGGGCATCTGGCAATGCCGCAAGTGCACCCACACCTTCGCCGGGGGTGCCTACCTGCCGGTGGTGACCCACCAATCGGTCGCCGCCATCGGGGCCCGTCAGGCGGACTATTCGATGTCGATCTCCTCAGAAGCGCTCGAGGCGCTGGCAGTGGAGGCCAAGGCCCAGGTCGCCCTCGAATCGGGAGCCCTCAAGGCCGGCGGGTTCAGCGGCAAGGCTGTCGAGAACATCCTCACCAGCCGCCCCAACCCGACCTTCTACGAGCCGGACCCGATCCCGATCGAGAGTGAAGAGAGCGAAGCACCCGCTGCCCCCGAGCCGGCCGCCGAGCCTGAAGTCAAGGAGAAGAAGGGTGGCTGGAAGGGTGGCAGGGCCCAGAAGAAGAAGAAGGACAAGGAGGAGTAGTCCCGATGTACAAATGCGGCACATGCAAGACTCGTCTGACGTTGGATGTCAACACCGTCGGCCTCCAGTGCGAGGTCTGCGGCTCCAAGATCTTCTACAAGGAGCGACCCAACGTCAAGAAGGTCGTCAAGGCCCGATGAACGTCGAGAGGCTCACCCATCGCCTGAACCTTCGTCTCGACCTCTCTGCTGGGGTATCGCACGCCGTCGCGGCGGCGCTCGATCCCGAGCTTGGTTCGCTCCCCTTGGGGACCAGAGCGGCGCTCTCAACCGACGGCGCGGTCCTCGAGGTGGAGATCGAGGCCACTGACCTCTGGGCGTTACGCACTGCGATGCATGGCCTGCTGCGGTTGGTGCAAGCGGCAGCCCTGACCCCTTAAGACCCCTTCCACGACTCGCCGAGGCGTTTATCTACACATCATCGATGGAGGAAGCAGAACACCCATGACCGTCCAACTTCCCCCGGAGCTGCAGAAGCAGTACCAGCAGCTCCAGCAGCTGCAGAATGATTACCAGCTGGTCGCCGCGCAGCGCCAGCAGCTGGGTGCGCAGGTGGAGGAGCTCAAGGCGACCATCAGCGGCCTCGAGGGGATCGACGCCAAGGCGGAGGTCTATCGCAGCACCGGCTCGTTGTTGGTGCGCGTCAAGGACCACAAGGCCCTCTCTGGAGAGCTGGCCGAGCGCAAGGAGGAGGTCGAGGTCCGTTTCGAATCCCTCCAGAAGCGCGAGAAGAAGATACGCGCGACACTTGAGAACCTCGAGAAGGAATTCCGCTCCTCGCTGCAGAAGCTCGGTCCGTAGTCGAGATTCTGATTGGAGGACCCCACGATGCTGCTCGGCGGACCTCGCAAGCGCCTGGGGCGGCGCAATGCCGCCAAGATCATCAAACTCGACGCGATGATCGCGCGGTACCTCGAGAACATCGAGGACCAACAGTCCCGTCTGGAGCAGCTGATGGGGGAATTCCACACAGGCAACCTCACCAAGGGGACGCTGCACGTACGCAAGGAGCAGATCCGATACAAGCTGCGGGGTCTCCACAGTGGTCTGCGCAAACTGCGTCGCCTGCGGTTGAACCTCGAGCGCGCTTCGCGGGAGGAGGGGGAGGAGGAGGCCGAGGACGAGGCGATCGATACCTATCTCGACCAGGAGGAGGAACGAGAGGCGCGCAAGGAGGCGCGGCGCCTGCAGCGGGAGAAGGTGGAGACCCCCAAGGCCGTGGGATCCACGAAGGCGGTCAAGAAAAAGGCCACCTCCCGCAAGCGTACAGGAGAGGATGCCAAGGTATTCTCCTTCACGAGGTCCTTCGTCAGCGCCTATCGGACCGCCGCCAAGGAGTCGCAGGAGGGCAAGGCGCTCGATCTGGTCCGCACCTATCCCTACAGCGTCACCTATCTCCCCCACAAGGGGGAACACCTGGTGCTCTTCTGCAACCCCAAGAGCGAGCGTCTCGAGACTGCCCTCCTGCCTGAGGGCAATCTCGACCTCTCCCAGCACGGCAGGGTCATCCGCACCTGCTTCCTCGATGTTGGTGATTGGTCGGAAGCAGCGGCAGCTCGCGCGGCGGCAGATCTCTTGCTCAAGGACCTCAGCTAGAAGGCCCGCTGGCAGGCAGGTGCCTGCAGTGGCCGTGGTTGATGGTGAACGCGCCCGTGGCCGTCGTCACGAGCAGCTGGCCCGATTCGTCGATATCGATCGCCAAGCCGACCACCTGCTGCTGCCCTTCGATACTGACGCGATGCCCGATGGTGCTCAGGCGCGCGCGGTATCGCAGGAACCCCCCCTCGGTCGGGTCGAAGATCAGCCGCTCGGCGGTCTCGAGGATCGCCACCAGTAACGGTTCGGGCTCGACGCCATGACCCAGCAGCTCCACCAGGGAAGTCGTCCGCGGGCGCAGCTCCGGCGGGAACGTCTCCGGGCCGTTGTTGACATTGAGCCCCACGCCGATGACGACGTAGGTGAGGCTGGTACCGCTCGAGGCGACTTCGCAGAGCACCCCGCCGATCTTGCGCTCGCCGACCATCAGGTCGTTGGGCCAGTGGATGTCGATGGGCGTCCCGGTGACCTCTTCAACGGCGATGGCCACAGCCGCAGCAGTCAGTGCCGTGTAGCGGAGCACCGAGCGAGGGACGGCCTGGGGGCGTAGCAGGAAGGAGAACCACAGCCCCCCGGGTGGTGAATGCCACAGGTGGCTTCCTCTCCCGCGTCCGGCCGCCTGTCGCTCGCACAGGACCACCAAGCCCTCTTCGGCCCCTGCGGCGGCCATCTGCTTGGCGACGCTGTTGGTCGAGGGCAGTTCTGCCGCCACGTGCCAAGAGCGCCCAATCACGGTGGTGCTCAGCCGCTGCCGGACTTTGGTGATGTCCGGCGACAGTGAGGCAGAGTTCATGGGCACCTCGCGTGCGGTCCCGCTTGGCGGGGTCGGAGGGCGCGGGGGGGGAATTCCGCGCCCGTGAGAAAAAAGAGGGAGCGCGGGGGAGCGCTCCCAAAGGGGGGAAAGGGTAATCGTCAGTCGTGTGGGCGCCTCGGCCAGCATCCTAGGGCTTGAGTACGTCCCGTTCAAGTCCCTGCAACCGTTGGAGCTTCTTGTCGAGTCCCTGCATCTTCTCGATCTTGGCATCGACCACCTCCATGCGTTCGTAGATCAGGTCACGCACAGCGTGGCGAATCGCTTCGCTCCGACTCTCGAAATCGTCCGTCTCGACCAGCAGGTCGAGCGCTTGGAGGTAGCGCTCAGGGAGGCGGATCGTGATTTTCTCTGCCCCACTCATGCGCGCCCAAAGGAGGTCTGTTAGACCTCTTCTGTCCTCCCTACGTCTGACAGGGATTGTGAGGTGCCTATAAAAGCGTGGTGGTTTCGCCCGAAGGTGGAGCCCGGTGACCCCCGGAACTGGGGTCCTTCGCTGCAAACACCCCCTATGGAGGGGCAGCACCCCTACCGCGGCCGGTTGCCCAACCGGTCGAACCGAAGCGCCGATCGTGGATTTGCCCCTGGCGCCCTGGGCGTTGGCTCGAAATCGGTGGAATTCATCTGCGGGGTCAGTGACATCGACGGTGGGTGCGGCACGTCAGCGACCACGTAGCGCGCCGCCGCTCCCCATCCTCTGCCGCGTAACGTCCGTGGGCGTGCGGCCTGGTCCAATCCCCGCATCGAACGGGGTGAAGCCACCCCCCGGGGTCTTTCAGCACTGCGCCGTTGCTTCTGGGGCATCCGATCGGACGTGTGGAGCCCAAGGGTGCGCCCGCTCGATGCGGCGGTAGGTGCCGCGTCGGCCGCCAATGGGATTGCCCGCGGTTCGCTTGGCCGCCCGAGTTCGATCGGGTTACTGCAGTCCCGGCCCGTCGCCGCTTGCGACGACCCCCCGGTGCGAGCCGGGACTGCGGCGCTGCGATCCTCCCCACGCAGCGCCCTGGTCAGGGCCGATGGCGGCGGGGCACTGGGGGAACCCGCCAACGGCCCTCTCCCCCCCTTTGGGAGCTGAGCAGCGGGAGTGCGCCCCTTGTGCATGGACCGCAGGTCCGGGGGCGAAGGGAGCACCTTGTGGTGTTTGGGCAGCGGGCCGAGGTGGCGCATGGTCTTGCGGTACGCATCCTCCATCTCCCCGCTCAGCGCGACCACGACGACCGCGGGGACCAGCACGGTCCATAACCCAAGGTAGGGGTAGAGGGCTGCGACGCCCAGGAAGGGGGCCAGCAGACCAGCGGCGACGCGCACAATCAATGTCTGGAGCCGGTGGTAGTCGGGGATGCGCAAGTTGAGGTCGCTGAGCCGCTGGTACGAGAAGACCACGCGTACATAGCGCGCGAGCTGCCAGTAGAGGATCCCGAAGCTGAGGATGGACACGCCTGTCAGGACCAGATGGACCACCCCGCTCGAGAGCAGCAGCGCGATGGTCGCGGCGATGTAGCCGATCCCGGCGACGAAGAGCGTCATCTCCACCTTGTCGAGGGTCCGGTCTGGGTCGCGGGTCTCGAAGAACGCCTGATGGAACGTCGCATGGATCACCGCGCCCGCGAACTTCATGGAGCGGGGGAGCGCCCGCGTGATCATGCCGACGAACCGGTGGGCATGCTTGATCATCGGCATCGCGAGCGCGGTCATCAAGAAGCTGAAGACGCCCGCGAAGCTGAACAGGACCGCGCTGTGCGCTGCGGTCCCGCTTTGCGCCGCACTGCGCTCGCCCAGCAGGCTCTCCCCGATGCTGGCATAGAGCAGGCTGTCCTCGCCGCGACCGCACAAGGAGGACCCTATCGTGACCGCGGACCTGCCGCGGAAACCAAGGAGGTAGCCGATGCCCCCGACGAGGAGCACCTCGTTGATGATGATCAGCGGGACGATGATAAGCAACATGGGCAGCAAGATGCTCAGCACGCCTGGCGTGACTTTGATGAGCATGCCGAAACTGATGAAGAATATCGCCGTGAAGCCGTTGCGGATCGCCTCGAGCTCCTGTACCAATCGGCGGCCAAAGGGCGTCTCGGCCAGCGCCAGCCCCATGAAGAAGGTCCCGAAGGCGGGGTATTCGCCCAGCAGGAGCGCGAACGCGCCGGCGAGGAATACCAGCGCCAGCGCCAGCAGGATGAACATGTCGGCGTTGCGCACCTTGGCGAGCGTGACGTAGGCTCGCGGGACGATCCAGAAGCCCAAGATGATGAAGAACGCATAGAGCAGCACGACCCCGAAGCCCAGGCGGAAGACATCGGTGGTCGTCAGCACGCCTAGGCTCGCCACGCCGCTGGCGAACGCGAACACCACGATGAGGATGAAGTCCTCGACCACCATCTCCCCGACGATGAAGCGGACCTCCTTGCCGCGCAGCAGGCCGAGCTCCCGCAGTGACTTCATCGCCACCGCAGCGCTGCTGGAGGCGACGACCACGGCCAAGAAGAGCGTATCGAGCAGTGGCCAGCCCAGCCACGTCCCAAGCAGGAATCCCACGAAGAGGTTCGTGCTCACGTGGGTGATCGCCAGGAAACTGGACGCCTTGCGCGTCTCGCGCAGGCGGGTGATCGAGAACTCCAGGCCCACGAACAGGAACATGAACACGAGCCCAAGCTCGAGCAGGGTACGGATCATCCCCTCATCGTGGACGACCCCCGTGTAGCCACCGATCGGGACGAGTTGGCCGAGGTTCGGGCCGATCAGGAGGCCCACGAGGATGTAGGCGATGATCAGCGACTGGCGGAAGCGGCCAGCGAGGTAGACCCCAACGAGGGCCACGACCATCAGCAGGCCGATCTGCAGGTAGGGAATCTGCGCCCCTAGGTCTCCCATGGGTCCCATCCTGGGGTGCTGCTATCTGCGCTCAGCGCCCGGGAGCGCACGTTCTGCCTCGGGGCCTTCGTCCCTCGGCTTGGGGTCGAGATGGGTGGGAATGGTGCAGGGACCCGCTGCGGCTCCGTTTCTGCAGGCATCCCACTCCGGCAGCCGTTGGTCTTAAAGACCACTGGCAATGGTATATCTTTATAGACGTGTCTATCGTATTTAAACTATACGTATACATCAAATACTTTGTATCAATGGATGATAAACAAGCAATCCGCCTGCCAATCTCCACGGGTTCCACCCTCCGGGAGGGCGGTCGAGCCGGGCCGAGATGGCTACAGCGGCTCGCGGGCGACCAACATCTCGCCCATCCGAAGGAAGGAGGCGCGGACGCCCTCGCCTGTCCGTGCCGAGGCGTTCATCAGCGGCAGCCCTCCTTCTTGGGCGCGTTCTGCCAGCCGGCCGAAGGCGCCCCGCGCATGGCTGGCGCGATCAGCCTGGCAGAGGACTCCAAGATGGACCGCCTCTGGGGCAAAGTCGTCGGTCCAATCACGCAGTGCCAGGACCTCACTGACCGGGTCGGGCGAATCGGCGCGGGCGAGCAGCATCAACCCGGCGGCACCCTGGAGCTTGGTCCCCTCTCGGCGACTGGGGTGGTCGGGTTGTGGGAAGTCCCACACCATCACCTGCACCGCGACCTCTTGCACCCGATCTGCGAGGGGAAGCACCATCTCGGTGCGGGTAACCTTGGGCGCCAGGGTCGGGACATGCTGTTGCTGCCAGCGATTGGCAGCGTAGCGCTCCAGGTGGGCAGTCTTTCCGATTCCTGGCGGGCCTATCAGGCAGACCTTCTTGACGAGTGGGATCGGGGGGAGCATGGGCTGCAGTCGTGCCACGCCGCGACGCTATTTAACCGGACGAGTCAAGGCAGACTAGTGGAGCCCTTTGGGTCGCGGGCTACCCCTTCGAGCCGAACCCCTGTCGTCCTACCAGCGGCACGAATACACATCCTCCAAGGTCCTCGGTGGTGGTCTGGGCACCCTTGCGGCGCACCCGTAGCAGCCGCTGCACCCCTGTGCCGGTGGGGACGAGCAGGATGCCCTCTTGGGAAAGCTGCTCGAGGAGCGCGGGGGGGACGGCTGGTGCGGCACAGGCGACGGAGATGCGGTCGTAGGGGGCCTGCTCTGGGTATCCGAGCGACCCATCGGCGACGACGACGGTCACGCGTTGATCCAGACCCAGGGCAGAAAGGTTGGCGCGGGCTTGCGCTGCCAGGCCGGGCAATCGCTCGACGCTCCAGATGTGTCCGTGCGGACCCACAAGATGGGCAAGGACTGCCGCATGGTAGCCGCAGCCGCCGCCGATCTCAAGGACCCGCTGGCCCTGCCCTACCTGCAGCGCCTGAGCCATGATGGCGACCATGTGTGGCGCAGAGATGGTCTGGCCCTGCCCGATCGGCAGCGGGGTGTCGTCATAGGCATGGGCGTGCAGATCGGCTGGGAGGAACGCCTCTCGGGGGACGGCCTCGAGCGCCGCGATGACCGCCTCGTCACTGACATCGCCGCGGCGTTGCAACACCTCGAGCAGTCGCTCCCGCCGCTGCAGGTTACCTGCCATCGCCCGATGAAGTGCTGCAAGGGGAAAGAGGATGTGTATCATTGGGGCGATACCCTTTAGCCCGCAGCCCAGGTTCGCCCTTTGCGGGCCCGTAGGGTAGTGGATCATCCTCTCTGCCTTCGAAGCAGAGGACCCGGGTTCGAATCCCGGCGGGCCCGTGCCCCTGCGACTGAATTCCAACCCCGAAAGAGTCTGGAAGAATCAGGTGGCCTGCCCTGCGGCAGACTACCGCGGTGGTCTCGCCCACTTGCCGACTGCCCCCACATCCTGGGGAGCGACCGAGATGGTGCGCGCCTGGGTGAAGAGCCGATGGCCGTCGGGACTGTCGAGGGCTCCCAGGCCCGACTGCTTGGCGCCCCCCCAAGGGGCGCCAGGGGCACGGCCAATCCCTCGGTTGACCCCCAGGACGGCCGAGTGGAGCCGCCGCGCGACCGCG
>JAHFTX010000048.1 GCA_023265395.1 Thermoplasmata archaeon | reverse complement strand
CAACATCACCGTCACGCTGCACGAGACCCGTCTGACATCGGAGAACGCCCTCGACATCATCCGCGGCTACGACCTCGTCGCCGACGGGACGGACAACTTCGCCACGCGCTATCTGGTCAACGATGCCTGCGTCTTCCTCAAGAAGCCCAACGTCTACGGCTCGATCTTCCGCTTCGAGGGCCAGGCCTCGGTCTTCTGGGCCGAGCACGGACCCTGCTACCGCTGCCTCTACGCCCAGCCCCCGCCGCCGGGGCTGGTCCCCAGCTGCGCCGAGGGAGGCGTGCTGGGGATCCTCCCGGGGGTCGTGGGTCTGATCCAAGCGACCGAGGTCGTCAAGGTGCTCCTGGGCATCGGTCGACCGCTCGTGGGGCGCCTGCTGCTCTACGACGCCCTCGAGATGCGCTTCCGCGAGCTGACGTTGCGCAAGAACCCCGCCTGCGTCCTGTGCGGCCCCAACCCCAGCGTGACGGAGTTGATCGATTACGAGGAGTTCTGCGGCATCCGGCCCCAAGCGGAGGTCGACGAATCCCTCGTCGCCGCCGCCGCTCTTACTCCCGTCGTCGCCGGGGGCAGCGATGGGAGCGCGCCCTTCGCGGGTGAGCCCTTCGAGATCTCCCCGCTCAGGGTCAAGGCTGCGCTGGATGGAAGAGCTCCCTTCACGCTCCTGGATGTCCGCGAGCCTTTCGAGATCAACATCTGCGCCATCGACGGCTCGCTGCGAATCCCGATGCACCAGGTCCCCGGGCGCATCGACGAGCTCGACCGCACCAAGCCGGTGGTCGTCCATTGCCGCAGTGGCGCACGCAGCGCGCAGATCGCCAACTACCTGCGGCAGCAGGGTTTTCCCTCGGTCTACAACCTCAGCGGTGGGATCCTCGCCTGGTCGCAAATGGTCGACCCGAGCCTACCCCAGTACTGAGGCGGTATCCGCATCAGCTGCCGAGGCAGGAGTGTCGGGGTGCTGCCGCGTCGTCGACTGGGCCCCAGTGGCGTGGAGGTGAGCGCCGCTGCGCTGGGCACGCTCCCCTTCGCTCCGCTGTGCGGTGGAGTCGGCTATGGTCCGATCACCAGCGAGCGGGCAGAGGGGGCGCTGGCAGCGGCGCTGCGAGCTGGGATCGACCTCGTGCTGACCTCGGACCGCTTCGCCCCGGCGGGGAGGCTCGAAGGCTGGCTTGGCGCCCACCTCCCCATCGCCGCGGCGATGGCGGCCATCGACCCAGCCACGGTCAAGGTCGCCACCACCGCCGGTGCCAGCGGCGACCCCAAGCTCCCGATGCGCTCGACCCGAGCAGACCATCTGGTGGAGAGTGCGCGTGCCTCGGTGGCGCGACTGGGACGCAGCCGCCTCGACCTGTGCTTGCTCGACGACCCTCCATTGCGCCACGTCATCACCGGAAACGCCCTCGACGGACTCGAGGCGGTGCGCGATGCGGGACTCACCCGCGCGATCGGTGTGAGTGTCCACGCACCGCAGGAGGCGGTCGCGGTCGCCGAGCAGGGCCGCGCAGACGTCGTCTGTCTGCCCTACTCACTCCTCTTCCCCGAGGCAGGTCTGGAAGCGATGAAGGTGATCGTCGACGCGGGGATGACCCCGCTGGTGCGCGAGGTGCTCGGCAACGGCTTCCTCGGAGGCCGCCAGCAACCGCAGCTCCCGCGCCCGTCGACCGATGTGCGCGCGCGCTGGTCGACCACGATGATCCAAGGGCGGAGCTACGCAGCGGAGTTCCTGCGTGGGATCGGCGGTCCAGCTGGCAGCCTGCCTCAGGCGGCGGTGCGGTTCGTCCTCGACCATCCGAGCCTAGCGTCATCGGGCGTCGTCGCCCTTGGCGTGCGCACCAGCGCGCAGCTCGATGAACTCCTGGCAGCCTGGACTCAACCCCCAATCCCGACCGACCACCTCGAGCGGCTGGCAGCGATGATGGGTCGCCCGTTCCAGGGCGCCATCCGTGTCGACGTGCCGCCCTGAGGGCGGGCCAGCGCCGCCACTGGCCATCGGCCTTGGGGGTTGTGCGCCGCTGGTTGCCGAGAGGCTTATGGCGACCCACCCGATGGGAGCTGCATGGGAGATCGGACGCAGCCCCGCACCATCCGCACCGAGCGCTTCGGGCCGAAGGACTCGATCGCACAGGTGCTGCTCGACCGTCCCGAACGCTTCAATGCGTTCGACGAGGCGATGGTCGCCGACCTCGATCGCGCGGTACGAGAAGTCATCGAGGACCCGGCGCTGCGGGTCATCCTCATCACCGGTTCGGGGAAGGCATTCTGCGCTGGCGCGGACATCGGTGCGATGCATGCGCGCACCTCAGGGACCTATGAGCTGTTCCGGGCGCTCACCCGACACCTCCATGGGGCGATCGTCGAACTGCGCCGTACCGACCGACCTGTGATAACGGCGATCAACGGCCCTGCGGCTGGTGGCGGCTACGGACTGGCCCTCTGCGGCGATGTGCGGATCGCCTCCGATCGCGCAACCTTCACCTCGGCGTACCACACGCTGGGCGCAGGACCCGATGGCGGGCTGACCTACTTCCTGCCACGGTACGTCGGTGCGGGCAGGGCGACCGACCTGATCTTCTCCGACCGGCGCCTGACTGCACACGAGGCGTTGCACCTGGGGATCGTCAGCGAGGTCGTCGCCCATGACGAGCTCATCGTTCGCGCCCGCGCTCGAGCGGAGGAACTCGCCGCTGGTCCGACCTTCGCGATGGGCAAGAGCAAGATCCTTCTCAATGCCAGCTGGGAGAACGCCCTCGAGCGCCACCTCGAGTTGGAACGCTCCTTCAACAATCTGAGCGCCAAGGGCCCCGAGTTGCAGGAAGGGATCGCTGCGTTCGTCGCCAAGCGACCGCCGCGGTTCTCTCGAGACGAGTGACCTAGCCCGCCCCGAGCTGCCGTGACAGCGCTCGAGGGGCGCTACCACCCGAAGTGGTGCTCGGCGTTGCCGACCAGCAGGGCCTTGGTGGTCCCATCGGGTAGCCCCAGGTCCAACAGCTGCGAGACGTTGCCTCCGATGCTCTGGACCATCGGAGCTGGCCAATCGGTGCCAAAGAGGAGCTTGTCCTGCAGGCGCTCGAGATCGGGCAGGTAGTGGAGAAGGCGAGAGGGCGGGATCGAGCTGACGTCGCCAAAGACGTTGGGATGTCGGCGCAGCAGGAACCGGCAGGTCTCGACGTACATCGGGCGACCCATGTGCGCGAGGATGATCCGAAGGCGAGGGAAGTCGACGGCGACGTCATCGACGGCCATCGGATCGGCGAAGCGGTTGCGCGCACCAGGGAAGATGGAGGTGCCCGTATGGATCATCACCGGCACCCCTGCCTCCTGCGCCTTCTCATAGATCGTCGCCAGCTGGGGGTTCTCCCCAAGGTAGCCGTTGGCGGACAGCTCCTGGTGCGGGGGGTGAATCTTGAGCCCCTCGAGCTCGAGGGTCGAGAGGCAGCGGTCGACCTCCGCAGCGACGTCGGGGCATTCCCCCGGCAGGACGCCACCAAAACGCACGAAGCGGTCCCGGTGGTCCTTCGTGTAGTGCGCGACGAAGTCGTTGGTGCGGTGGGTGAACCCCATCAGTGTCGGTGCGGGGTAGTTGACGAGCACGGCGCGGCGGACATTCATCGCATCGAGGTGCTCGACCATCGCCGCCGGCTGCTGCAGCAGGCGCAGCAGCCGCTGCGGATCGCCCTTGCCTTGCAGCATCATCGCCCGAGGTCCGGGCAACAGCTCGTCCCAGGGCTGGACGTGCACGTGGCTGTCGATGATCGGGTAGGGGGCGGGTCGCTCCTGCTCCACGCTCGGCTTCAGGTCCGCCCCCCCGGGGGTCGGCCATAGGCATGGACGGGGACGAGGGTCTCCTCGATCCCGCGGCTGTGGTTCTCCCAGCGGGCCCACAGGTAGAGGAGGTCGGAGAGGCGGTTGAGGTAGACGAGCGCGTGCTCGTTGAGCGATGGATCCCCGCCCGTGGGGTGCACACTCTCGGCCAGGCGCCACGCGCACCGCTCTGCCCGGCGGGTGATCGCCCGCGCCTGGTGCAGGTAGGCGGCGCTGGGGCACCCCCCTGGGAGCAAGAAATTGCGTTGCGGAGGCAGCGCGTCCTCGAGCAGGTCCAGCTCGCCATCGAGTCGCGCGACTTCTTCGGCCCCTATGCGTGGCAGCTTGTCCCCTGTCGGCGTCGAGAGGTCTGTGCCCAGCACGAGTAGCTCGGTCTGGACGCGCGCGATCCATCGGGGCAAAGAGGGCATGCCCTTGGGCAATGGGACCGGCGTCGTGTCCTTCCACTTCGCGGCGTCGTGGCCTAACGACGCGACGACCCCCAGCACGCTGGAGAGCTCGTCGATGGTACCGTAGGCTTCCACCCGATCGTGGGCCTTGGAGAGCCGCGACCCATCGGCCAGCGCCGTCGTGCCCTTGTCACCTGTACCGGTGGCGATCTTCGCCATAGAGTCCCATCGGACCATCCCCTGCGGGGTGATAAGCGCATAGGTGGGAGCTAGCCGCTACGCCTCTGACCGACCAGCGACGCTGCGTAGGCCGGCAGCGTCGTCAATCGCCGGTCCTCGACCGGATGCCCGATGGCGAAGTTGTAGAGGCATTGGTAGGTGCGATCGTGCAGGCCCAGCAATCGGTGGATGGGGTCGTCGAAGAAGCAACCGATACCGGTGGCGCGCAGTCCCATCGCAGGAGCCAGGAGGTAGAGTGCCTGACCCAGCAGGCCGCACTCCCAGAACATCCGCGGGTACGCCCAGGCGCCGTGGCGCTCGATGGTCTGCTCGAACGGAACGAGCATCGAGACGGCCAAGCAGCCGTCGCTGGCGATCTGCTGGTGGCAGCTCCCGTGCATCGCGGCGTCTCGGGCGTCACCGGCGCGCAGCAGCCGCAGCGGCAGGCCCTCCGGTGCGCCTTCGACGCGCGCCCAGGCGAACGCAGGGTCCATCGCCTCCCGCAGGTGTTCTTGGGCATCAGTGCCCCGCGGCAGCACGTACAGCCCAGGCTCCACCCCCTTGACGCGGTGGAGATAGAGCACCACCTGCACCATCGCGCTCCATCGCAGGGCCTCCCACAGGGGTGCAGGATGCTGCGGGTCAAGGCTCGTCAACATCAGGAACAGGTCGGTGGCTCCCATCGTGCCCACGCCATCGAAGTCCAACGCACTGCGGCGGCTGCGCACGGCCGTTCGGAACGGAGTGGCACGCGCCACCGTCGCGTCAGATGCGCGCAGGCGCGCGGAGGGCCCCGCACTGGGCAGGTGCGAATCTGGCCCCTTGCGGATGGCCCGTGCGGCGCCCGCAAGGTGCGGCCACGGCACGTGGGAGGGGCTGAGCGCGTTGGGGGTCCCTTCACGCTCGAGGGCACCGACCTCCGCCACGCTCTCTGGGGATGGTCGCCAATCGATCGGAGCCGGTCTGGCGTGGGGTGTCAGCGCCAGCAGGCACTCCCCCTGCTCGCTCTCCACCCCTCGTTCCTCGCCGGTCCCGAGCAGCTGGTCGACCTCCTCGGTCGAGAGCGCGTCGCACAGCCGCGCGGTCCAGCCCTGGGAGGCAGCAGCCAGTGCCAGTGCGCCGATGGCGTGGCCGAGGTCATGGTTGCAGTAGCGCAGGGCGCGCTCTCCGTATTTCCACGATTCGCGCCAATGGATGGAGGAGAGGCCGATCAGCAGCGCAGGTCGTGGCAGTCCCTCCAGCAAGGCCGAGACCGTCCGCGGCTGCAGGTGCATGCGGACCTCGAGCAGGTGCTCCTTGGGCGCATAGTGCGCGACCATCGGGCCCCCAGGCGCGCTCGGGAGCCTCTCGCTGAGGACGTAGCACTCGGTCGGGTGGAGGTTCCCACTGGAGGGGTCGACGCGCAGCGCCCAGCGCGATGCACCCGCCTGCTTCCACGCCGAGATGGCGAGGCTGTCGTACAACAACGCGCCGATCGAGGTCAGGTCGAGGCTTCGGGGGGGGAGCATCTGCCCCTCCCACACCGAGGAGAAGGTCGGACCCCCATCCTCGGTGGGGAAGGGCAGCGGGATGGTCTGGGCTCCCGCAAACCGCAGGAAGGGGTCGGGCTGAGTCGCCCAATCAAGCCCTCCGGGTCCGGGGGCATAGGCCTCGAACCCATGCTTGGTCACTTCATGATAGGCGCGGATGGTCGAAGCAGGATCGTCGTGTCGCTGCATCCGTCTGCCTCCATCGACCTGCGACCTGTGCCGGTGGAAGGTGCCATAACCATTTATCCGCGATGCGGCGCTCGCGTAGCCGAGGCAGAGACGATGGCAGTACGCATCGGACAGCCGGCCCCGCGAATCGAGGCGGTGGCCTACCAGCGTGGGAAGGATGGACCGGTCAAGATCAATCTCGAGGACTACAAGGGCCAGTGGGTCGTGTTGTTCTTCTATCCGTTGGACTTCAGCCCGGTCTGCCCCATCGACATGCAGCGCTTCGCCGAGGAGGCCAAGGCCTTCGAGAAGGAGAAGGCGGCAATCATCGGCGCCTCACCCGACAGCATGGAGGCCCACCGGGTCTTCTTCTCCACCGACGAACGACTCAAGGACGTCCACTATCCGGTGATCGCCGACCGCAACCAGGAGGTCAGCCGTTCCTTTGGCGTGCTCATCGAGGAGAAGGGCATCACCCACCGCGGCACCTTCATCATCGACCCCGAGGGGGTCGTCCGCTACATCAGCATCAGCGAACCGGGCATCGGCCGCAGCGTCAGCGAGACACTGCGCAACCTCCAGGCGTTGCGCACGGGCAAGTTGTGCCCAGCGGAATGGACCCCCGCCAAGGCCACGATCAACTGACCTGACGCGGGCATCAGAGCCAGCCGGGTGCAACGTGGACCCGGTCGCACGTCCCTGGTTCCTCCTCTACGACGCACACTGTGGGCTCTGTCGCTCCTTCGCGTACCAGGTCCGCTGGCTCAACCGCCTGGCCCTCCACGATGGAAGGGTCCCACGCCTGGAGTTCGCCGGTCTCGAGAGCGAGGCGGCCGGTGCGCTGCTTGCCCCCCTGCCACTCGAGCAGGCGACGGCGAGTTTCCACCTGGTGGACCCTACCTCGCGGATCCACAGCGGGGCCGAGGCGATGGTGCCGCTGCTAGGGCTGCTACCCGGCAGCGAGGTCAGCAGCTCCGTGGTACGGCAGCAGCCCGCGCTCGAGGGGATCCTGCGGCACCTCTACGTGGCCTGTGCGCGCTTACGCGAAGGCGGCCAGTGTCGAATCCCGTGAGCCCTTGCGGGGAGGATCTCCCTTGGGCGTCGGTGGATCGTCCTGCTGCGCGAGCTTGCGCAAGAGCGCGATCTCCTTCTGCCACATCGGGTCACCGCCGGGGGTCTCGAGGACCATCGGCGTCTTGGAGAATCGGCGGTCGTGGAGCAGCATCCAGAAGGGCAGCAGCCCGAGGTTCCCTTCACCGATGTTGTCGTGACGGTCGACGTGGCTGCCCAGCTCCTTCTTGCTGTCGTTGATATGGAACGCTCGGACGTTCTTGGTCCCCACGTGCTGCTCCACCTGCGTCATCACCGTCTCGTACCCAGCTTCCGTCCGCAGGTCGTACCCTGCCGCGAAGCTATGCTGGGTGTCGATGCACATCCCCATCCGTGTCGGGGTGTCGACCAATCGCATCAGGGTGCCGATGTGGGCGAAGTCGAAGCCGACGGCGCTCCCCTGGCCGGCGGTGTTCTCCACCAGCAGGCGCGCCTTGCCTGGTGCGGCATCGAGGCACGCACGGATGCTCTCGGCCACCCGCTCCAGCCCCAGGTCGATCCCTGCACCCATGTGCGCCCCGGGGTGGAAGACCAGACCATCGACCCCCAGCTGATGGGCGCGGGTCAGCTCGTCGACGAAGCCGGCGCGGCTGCGCTCGAGCAGCGCCTTGTCGGGTGCGGCGAGGTTGATGAGATAACTGTCGTGGATGACCACCGCGGCGATGCCGTGGCTCTTGCGCGCGGCCTTGAAGGCGGCGCACTGCTCGTCGGTGAGCGCCTTGGCCTTCCATTGGCGCTGGTTCTTGGCGAAGATCTGGATGGCATCGGCTCCGATCGCGGCACCGCGCTGCGGGGATTCTTCGACGCCACCAGCGGCGCTGACGTGCGCTCCCAGGGGCATGGTGCCATGGCAGGAGGACGCCTCCCTTAAATCATCGCGTCCTGTTGCAGCCGTCCATGGTACGGGAGGAGGCACAGGGCGGCCCGGACAACATCGGTGCGCGCTCGGCTGGAGCGATGGCCGGAGCGACCGTCGCGGCGCTGGCTCCGCGCCCGACGCTTCTGCTGCGCGAGGTGCTCCTCGTCGACGACCAAGGAGGCCGCGAAGGGGAGCTGCTCCTGCACGAAGGCCGGATCGCCGGGGTCGGCACCGAGGTCGACGTCGCCGACGTCGAGCAGCGATTGTTGGGCTCAGGATCCCGTCTGGTCGAGCGCGATTGCGGCGGGCTGACCGTGCTCCCCGGGCTCATCGACTGCCACGTTCACCTCGTCCTCGATGCCTCAGCCGATGTGATCGCCGGCCTGCAGCGTCCGATCCCCGAGCTCGTCCTGCAGATGGCCCAGCATGCGGCAGCGACCCTGGCCGGCGGGGTCACCACCGTGCGCGACCTCGGCTCGATGCAGGGGCTCGACCGTCCGCTGCAAGTGGCACTCCAACACGGCTGGCTGCTCGGGCCACGGATGGTCGCAGCGGGCCCTGCCCTGTGCATCCCCGGCGGCCATGGGCACTTCATCGGCCGCGAGGTCGCCGACGTCGCGGCTGCGACGCAGGCGGCCGACGAGTCGCTCGCAGCCGGCTGCGAGGTGCTCAAGGTCATCGCCACGGGCGGGGTACTCACCCCCGGGGTCGACCCGCACAAGGCGGAGATGACCCTCGAGCAGATGGCAGCCGTCGTCGCCGCCGCCAAGAAGGCCAAGACCCACGTCGCTGCGCACGCCCATGGGACCCTGGGGATCGTCAATGCCGTGCAGGCCGGTTGCGCCTCGATCGAGCATGGGACCTACATGGATGACGCGGCCGCGGCGCTGATGGCACAGCAGGGCACACTGTGGGTGCCCACGATCAAGGCCGTCAGCCGAATCGTCACATACGGGCGTGGTGCGGGGATCCCGGAGTTCGCGGTCACCAAGGGCGAGGAGGCGCTGCAGTCCCTCAAGGGCGCCTTCAGCCATGCCCGCAAGCACAAGGTGCCCGTGGCGATGGGCACGGACGCCGGGACCCCCTTCAATCACCACGGCGAGAACGCCCAGGAGCTGATGCTGCTGGTGCAGAACGGCTACAGCGCCCAGGAGGCGATCACGGCCGCGACCTCCACCGCAGCACGGCTCCTGGGTCTGCAGCGGCGCATCGGGCGTCTGGAGAAGGGGATGGAGGCAGACCTGCTGCTCGTGCGCGGCGATCCGCTGGCGGACATCGGGGTGGTCGCCGCACGGCCGCGGATGGTGCTCCGCGCCGGGCGGATCGTCGTCGATCGCGAACGGTGGTCCTAGACCAGACACCGCGCGATGACGCTGAGCAGCGGATCTCTTAGTTGTCCGCGTTGATCGCGATGGCCTCGACCGGGCACTCGGTCTCGCACGCGTTACAGAAGACACAGTCCGTTTCCCGGACCGGGTCGGCCTTCTTCTCCGAGGCGGGGTGGCCGGGGGTCTCGAGCCACTCGAAGACCTCGACGGGGCAGACGTCGATGCAGACGCCATCGCCGATGCAGATGTCGAAGTCGACGGCGACCTTGGTCCCGTGGATGCCGTGCTGTGCCGGAGGGCTGACCGGGCCCCAGATGGTATAGCCCTCTTTCTCTTCGACGATCTTGCGGGTCTGTTTGAAGTCGCGGTCGATTCCCATGCTGGTCACCTTGCTTGGGGCTGGGGGGCACTCTAGGTCGGGTCGCTTAAAGGATGCGGTCCTCGCCCTTGGGTGACGGAAGCACGCAGCAGTCAGCGACCACCGAAGGAGGGAGGGCGCTTGGCCAAGAAGGCCTGCACCCCCTCTCTGCCGTCCTCGCTGGAGAATGCCAGGCAGAAGAGCTCCCGTTCGAGGGCCAGTCCCTGTTGGAGTGGCAGTTCCAGCGACGCGCGCAACGCCTCCTTGGCCAGCCGTAGGGCGATCGGTGAGTGCTTGGCCATGGCCGCGGCCACCTCCAAGGTGCGACGCTCGAGGTCTGCACGAGGGACCACATCGTCGACCAGGCCCAGCCCCAGCGCCTCGGCAGAGTCGATGGCGCTGCCGGTGAGGACCATGCGCATGGCCGCGCCTAGGCCGATCAGTCGCGGGAGCCGCTGGGTGCCACCTCCCCCAGGGATGATCGCGAGGTTGATCTCCGGCTGACCCAGCGTCGCTTCGGTCGCGGCGATGCGCACGTCGGCGGCCAGGGCCAGTTCGAGCCCTCCACCGAGGCAGTAGCCGTTGATCATCGCGATGACCGGTTTGGGGGCGGTCGCCACAGCATCGAAGATCCGGCGTCCTTCCATCGTCGTCCGCTGCTCGAGCACCGTGCGCGTGGCGAACTCCGAGACGTCGGCACCTGCGATGAACGCCTTCTCTCCCACCCCGGTCACGACGATGACCCGCACCTGCGGGGTCGCGACGGCCCAGTCGATGGCGCTGAGCAGCTGGGAGCGGGTGGCGGCATCGAGGGCGTTGCGTTTTTCAGGGCGGTCGATCCGCAACAGGGTGGTGCCCTCGACCCTGTCGATGCGGATCAAGGGCAGTGTCGGTGGTGGTGTGGCGTCCATGGTATCTCCCCTAGCGGCCGCGAAAGGTCGGTTCCCGCTTGCCCAGGAAGGAATCGACACCTTCGGCGTGGTCGTCGGTGGTGAAGCACACACCTTGGGCATAGGCCTCGTACTCCAAGGCTGCCGAAAGGTCGGAGCTCAGACCACGGGTGAGCGCCCGCTTGGCCATGCCGATCGCGCGAGTGGGGCCTGCCGCCAGGCGCCGAGCGACGTCATCGACGACCGCGTCGAGCTCGGCGCTGGGAAGTGCGGCGTTGACCAGCCCGAGCCGCGCGGCCTCGTGGGCATCGATGGAGGTACCCAAGAAGACCAGCTCCTTGGCGCGGTGCAGCCCGATGCGCCGCGGGAGACTGAAGGTGCCCCCGGTGTCGGGGATCAGGCCCATGCGCACGAAGGTCTGCCCAAAGCGCGCGGCGGCGTCGGCATAGAGCAGGTCGCAGGCCAGCGCGAGGTTGCAGCCCGCACCGAAGGCGTCGCCGTTGACCTTGGCGAGGATCGGCTTCTCCATCTCCATCATCGACAGCGCGATGGCATTGAGGCCCCACTCGAGCCGCTGTCGGGTCGCCAGCGCCCGTCCGCGCCGACCGACCATGTCGTTGACGTCGCCGCCAGCGCAGAAGGCCTTCCCGGCGCCGGTCAGCACGATGCAGCGGCAGCCTTCGTCGGAGGCGAGCCGCTCGAGGGTCGTCCGCAGCGCTTCGAGCAGTTCGGTGTCGAGGGCGTTGCGCTTGTCGGGACGGTTGAGGGTCAGGCGGACGACCCCGCCATCCACATCGGTCTGCAGGACGGACATCGCTCTGCCCTGCAGATGGGTCGCTGCATCAAAAGGCTCTGGTCGCCCTACCGCCAGTGCGGCTGGGTCGGAGCGAGGGGCGGGGCCATGGGCGCTTCCTCGGCCGTTCGCTGCAAGCCATGATGGGAGATCGGGGGCAGAGGTGCGTGGGTGCTCAGCCCCGTGCCGACCACCGGGCTGGCCGGGGGCGGTGTGGGGGTCTTCGCCACCGCGGCGGACCGCAATGCCGCCAGCTGCGCCTCGAGGGCACTGTTGCTGTGGGCCGACCACGCCGGAGGGCTGGGTCCGACTTGCCGGAACCGGCCCGCGGTCAGGATGGTCGTCGCCTCGATGACGGAGGGGGCGACGAGCTCGAGGGGGACTGCACCCGCGCGCGCAGTCGGCACCCCCGGTTCCTGCGCATCCTCGCCTTCCTTTGGCAAGGGCAGATGGAGGACGGCTGCCAGCGGCATCGGTGCGCGTTGCGGGGTATCCAACGAACCGACCGAGCCTGATGGAGCCAGTGCCGCCAGGAGCCGCTGCTGCACCAGTGGAGGCAGCTGCAGGCGCACCTGCTCGTCGAGCTGGAGGTGCGCACGCAGGTTGGCCGCGGGGTCCATCAGCTTCACCAAGTGCGCGGCTCACTTGCCCTTGAAGTTCGCTTGGCGCTTCTCGACGTAGGCCGTCAGCCCTTCCTTGGCGTCCTCGCTCTGGAAGAGTTGCTGTTGCAGTTCCCGCTCGATGGCCAGCGATTCGCTGAAAGGGACCTCTGCGCCGCTCTGGACGGAGCGCTTGATCAGCCCGACGGCCTTGGATGCCTTACCCGGCGGTGCGAACTGCTTGGCGTACGCGGCGACTTTCTCGAAGAAGCCCTCGGAAGGGTAGATGTCGTTGATGATCCCCAAGGCCTTGGCCTCCTCGAAGGAGAAGAGCGACCCCGACGTCATCAGCTCGATGGCCTTGGACTTGCCCACGATGCGACACAAGCGCTGCGTGCCCCCAGTCCCTGGCAGCACGCCGAGGTTGATCTCGGGCAGCCCCACCTTCCCCGCATCCTTGCGGGCGATGCGGATGTCTGCCGCCATGGCGATCTCCAGGCCGCCGCCGACCGTGTGCCCGTTGAGGGCTGCGATCACAAGTTTGGGAGTCTGCTCGAGGCGGTTGAGCGTCTCGTTGGCGTGCAGGCAGAAGAAGTACTTGAACCGCGGTGTGACGGTCTGCAGCATCTGGATGTTGGCGCCGGCGCTGAAGAACTTCTCTCCTGCCCCGCGGAGCACCAACACGTGGACGTTGTCGTCGGTGCGGCAGTCGAGGATCGCGTCGTCGAGCTGGCGCATCATCTCGTAGGTGTAGGTGTTGGCCGGTGGATCGCACAGCTCGATCCAACCGATGCCCCCCTCCTTCTTGAGGTTCACAAGGGTCTGGCCCATGGCGCGCCCAACGAGGCCCGTTCCTTTAACCCTTCGCCGCTGACGAGCGCGTGGGTGCACCCAAGGCCGACGGCGCCGGTCGATGCGGTCGCGGTTGCCCCCTCCACATGGCTTTTAGGGGGACCAGACACCTTGCATGCCCTATCGCCGCGCAGACGCCCGGTGCAGGATGGATGAGCGGTGGCCGTCGTTCGGTCGGTGGGCCGCTGCAAGGCGTACGCACCGCAGTGGCCCCTGCTGCTGCTCTTGCCACTGCTCGCCCTCGCCTGCCTGACCCCTGCGGCCGGGCAGCAACCCGAACCATTGGTGCTCTCGCTGGCTTCGGAACCGACGATCGTGGTCCACGCCCTGACCTTCACGCTCGACGGCACCACCGCCCCGGGAGCGAACGTCTCGGTCCACCACAGCGGGGTCTGGCATCCGGTCAGCGTCAATGGGACCACGGGTGCGTTCTCGACCACCCTGGAGCTGCCGCTGGGCGTCACCGATGTGACGGTACTGGCGACACTGGGCAACGCCTCGAGCACGACCCACGTGCGCATCGAGCGCCTCGAGCCGTTGCGCCACGAGCGGGAGGCATTGCCGTTGATCCCCCTGCTGGTGGTCGGGGCGATCTTCGCCGGTACCTACCTGTTGCTCATCACCGAGAAGGTCCACCGCACGATCGCCGCGATGTTCGGGGCGTTGCTGATGGTCATCACCGGCTACCTCGTGCGGCCCAAGGGACAACCCTTCTTCGGGGTCGAGTCTGCCTTCGAATCGATCGACTTCAACACGATCGCCCTGCTGCTGGGCATGATGATCATCGTCGGGGTGCTCTCGGAGACGGGGGTGTTCCAGTACCTGGCGATCAAGGCTGCCCAGCGCGCCAAGGGCGACTACTGGCGGATCATGGTCCTCTTCGTCGTCCTGACGGCTTCGTTGAGTTCCCTCCTCGACAATGTCACCACCGTGCTGTTCATGGTGCCGATCACCGTGTCGATCGCCCGGCGGCTCAAGGTCCCGGTGGTGCCCTTGATCATGGCCGAGGTCTTCGCCTCCAACATCGGCGGGACGGCGACCTTGATTGGTGACCCACCCAACATCATCATCGGCAACGCCGTGGGCATCAGCTTCAACGAATTCGTCTACCACCAAGGGGTGATCATCGCCCTGACGACGGCCGCAGCCCTGTTCTTCTTGCGCTGGCAGTATGGCAAGGAGCTGCGCGTCGCTCCGACCGAGGTCGAGCGGGTCCTGGCGCTGGATGCCTCCAAGGAGATCCGCAACCCCATGTTGCTGCGTCGGGGGGTGGTCGTCCTCATCGGGGTCATCGGCCTCTTCGCCTCCTCGGAGTTCCTCAAGGCCTACCTCCACCCCGAACTGCCCGTCGGTGTCATCGCCCTGGGGGGTGCAGCCGTCTTGCTCATCATGGCGCGCCTCGACATCGAGAAGATCGTGCTCGCCCACATCGAGTGGCCCACGCTGCTGTTCTTCGCGGGGCTCTTCGTCCTCGTCGGCGGTGTCGAGCATGCCGGGCTCCTGCGCCTGATGGGCGAAGGCATCGCTTCGCTGACCGGAGGAAACCTCCTGGTGACGATCCTGCTGGTGATCTGGCTCTCGGCGTTCGCTTCGGCAGTGATCGACAACATCCCCTTCACCGCAACGATGATCCCGATCGTCCTGGCGCTGAGCGCACAGCCGGCCCTGGCGCACGATCTCGGCGCCTATGCCATCAACCCTCTCTGGTGGGCCCTCTCCATCGGCGCGTGCCTGGGCGGCAACGGCACGCTCGTGGGCGCCTCGGCCAACCTCGTGGCGGTCGGCATCGCCGGAAGGGCGGGTGTCGAGATCTCCTTCAAGTCCTTCCTGCGCCAGGGGATGCCCTTCATGCTCTTCACCACCGCCGTCGCCACCGTGCTGCTGGTGGTTTTCCTGCAGGTCCCCGGGTGGTACCTGAGGTAGGCCCGGTGCGGTGCCCTCGCCCTCTTAGCGAACGATCCCCGACGACCCGCAGCTGGGACAGGTGACCTGCACCGGGCCCTGACCCTTGAGGACCTCGAAGATCGTCCCGCACGCGGGGCAGCGCTTCTGCAGCTGTACCATCGGCCCCGCTTGGCGCTCTTGACCCGCGGCGGGAGCCACCACCAGGTGGGTGGCCTCCTTCTTGCGGCGGCGCCGCTCGCGGCGGGTCTGCGCCAGCTCCGGTGAGGGCTCGGCCATCGGCGGCAGTGGCAGGAGTGGGGCTTGGGTGTGCGCGATGGAGAGCTCGTGGCCATCCTCGTCGAGTTCGACGACCTCGATGACCTCCGCCTCCTCGACCTCGTCGAGGTTGGTGCCACTGCGTGCCCGTCGACGGCGCGTGACGGCGATGCCGACCACCAGGAGCATCACGCCAAGCAGCAGGGCAACGATCACTTCTCCGCCGAACTGCGGTTGTATCAGCGGCGGCGGGACGAAGGGCTCAGGGTCCGCCGTCCGCTGGACCTGGGTCAGCTCGAGGCTGGCCATGAACCGCCGTTCGACGTCGTAGAACTTGGTCAGGACGAGCCCCCCTGCTTGTGCGCTGTAGTACAGCTCCAGATAGGGCCCGACCAAGGAGGCGTCGGGAGGCAGGTCGTCGTCGGGATCATCGAGCACCTGGGATGCGCGGATGACGATGGCGTCGAAGCTCCCCGCCGGGACGGTGACATGCTCGGTACGGAGGACCTCGAAGCGCGTGGAGATGGTCTCGTTGTACTCGTAGATGTCCGGGCCCCATCCCTCCTCGTCGGAGTAGGTGGAGTTGTCGATCGAATGGACGAGCGTGGAGTCTTGCCACACCACACCCACGACCAGCGGGTCCTGCAAACCTTGCGACGGGGGCAGATAGGTGCTCGAGGTGTTCGACGTCGTCGTGGAGGTGTAGTCGGAGGATTTCGACGAGTGCGTGTTGAGGGTCTGCTCGGAGATGATGTCCTGGGTCCCCAGGGTCAGGTACTGGGTCTGCGTCTGGAGGCTGTCATAGGAGTAGAAGGGTGAATCGAGGGAGAACACCAGCGTGCTCTTGACCTCCCACGCCTCGAAGGTGCCCGCGGGGGTCTCGACCGAACTCTGGTTGATGACGGTGCGGACCATCGACCCACTCATCGAACTCTGGGGCACGCCAGAGAGCGCCGCCGCCGAGATGTCGAAGCGATAGTCCCAGCGGTCACCGGCGTGGAGCGGTGCAAGGTCCATCGACGGCGGCGAGGCGGGAGCCTCGGGGTAGGTGAAGATGGCGATCGAATCGAACAGCTGCTCCTGATCGGTCTCGGCACGGGCATCGATGGTGTGGCGACCGGGGGGAAGGTTCGCCAGGTCGAGTGCCCACACCCAGGTCTTCCATTGGTCGTCTGTGGCCGCGGACGTCCACTCACCCCCGTCGATCCGCAGCTCGACGGTGGCGACCCCATAGGGGTCGATGTTGATCCCGTGGACGAGCGAGAGGTCCCAGACCGTCGCACCGTCGGTCGGTGCGGTGATGTAGAGCGACTTGATCTCCCGCGGCTTGAGGGACCCGAAGAACCCATCCTCGGGGGCGATGTCGAGGAAGGTCTGGTCGTCAGAATCCAGTTGTGCGGAGGCCTCGATCCGGAAGGAGTCCTGCGGATCTCCAAGGTCACGCAGGGGGACCGTCACGCTCAGCGTGGGGGTACCGACCCCCTGCGCGACGTAGATAGTGTCCTCCGAACTGATGATCGTGTTGTTGAACAGGAAGAGGGCGATCAAGGTGCTGTCGGAGACCACCAGCCAGGCATACTGGTGCCAATCGTCCCCGACGATGACCCCGGCGACCACCAAGGTCAGCTCGATTCGCTGACCGAGGGCCTCCTCAGAACTGGTGACGGCCACCAGGTCGATGTCTTGCGTCGAGACCGTCCGATTGTGATGCCCCTCGCTATCGACGACATCATCGCGGTGGTCCGAGATGGTCTGGTCGAAGTCGGGGGCCGCCTGCACGGGAGAGGCTGCGAGTGCCATCAGCACCAGCAGGAAGCTCAGCGACCACGCCAGGGTCCAGCGGACGAACCTCCCGCCCTGCCCCATGCTCTGGAGCTGCGCGCAAGGCGCCTTAACCCTTGGGCTTGCGTTTGGGAGAGGCTCGCTGGTGTGCGTGCAGTCACGGCGCCATCGCGCTCCCTCGAAAACCTTATGTCCGCCGCCCGGGCTGGCGCCGACGGGCCTCCTGCTCCCGTAGTGTAGCCCGGTCAAACATGCGAGCCTCTCGAGTCCCGCCTTTTCGGCAGGCAGGGCAAGCTCGCGCCTCGGGTTCAAATCCCGGCGGGAGCACTCCCTCTCGTCCCTCCGGGCCCAGCGGCCGAGAGGCCTAGCCCCCTCCCGGTTCGTCTCAGTTCCAGCGCACCCGCAGGTCGCTGCTCCCCATCGCGACGTTGCCTTGGTCGTCGACGGTCATCGACAGCCGTGTGCGGCGGGGGTTGGGGAGCGCACCCCAGCGGAACCAGATGACCTCCCATGCTTCGGCCGTGCGCTGGACCGTCGCAGCGAGGTCCTGGAGGTCGGCAGCCATCAGCCCGATGTGCGACGAGGCTGCCAACAATGCCTGC
>JAHFTX010000047.1 GCA_023265395.1 Thermoplasmata archaeon | reverse complement strand
GGAGCTCGACACCCACGACCTGAGCCTGCTCGCCACCACCACCCCCGCGGTGCACCTGTTCGAGGCAGCGCCCACCGACCCGACGCTCTCCGACAGCGACGGCGACGGGCTGCTCGACGGCGATGACCGTGCGGACCGGCTGGGGGAACTGACCATCCATAATCTGACCGGTCAAGACCACCCGACCGACCCCTCGGCCCTCGACACCGACTCTGATGGGCTCTCCGACGGCCTGGAGGTCGGCGGTTGGACGGTGACGATCATCTGGGAGAAGACCAAGGAGCGCCGACAGGAGGGCTACCTGGTGTACGGCGACCCCAGCAGCTGGGACGGCACCGGCGCCTTCACCAGCACCGATGGCGACGGCGATGGTGTGAGCGACTTCGACGAGTTCACCAACTCTTCGGACCCCACCGAGCAGGACACCGACGGCGACCGGATCCTCGACGGCGACGAGGGGGTGGGCAACCTCACCCAGATCGAGGGGCAGGACCCTACGCTCGTGGGGCAGCCGCAGCTGAGCACCCACATCACCTACACCGAGGACCCCCTCCTCCACCTGCTCAACATCCCCTCGGGCGTCGAGCTGACCGCCACCGTGTCGGTGCACGACAACGCGGCGGTGCAGTACGTCCACATCGAGCTGCAGGGCCAGGATACCAGGACCGCCACCCTCGACTGCAGCGAACCCTGCCGCAGCGCCACCGCCACGGCGGTCTTCGACATCGACTGGGTCAGCAGCTTCGTCGACGGCTACGACCTCACGGTCACGGTCGCCGACGTCAACGGCAACGGGGCGACGGTGCAGAGCCACGTCGACGGGCTGGCGGAAGGCGTGGTCAAGGCGATCGTTGGCGCCATCACCGCGTTCGCGGAGGCGGTCGTCGAGCTCGTGAGTGAGTCGTTAGAGTGGTTCTGGTCCTACGTTCAACGACTTGTAGGGCCGCTGACAAGGCCCTTCCAGGAAGCAGGAATCCACCTTGGAAAAACCTTGGTTGAGGCGTTAGGACGAATCATTACGATTGGGGACACCTTGGAATATGATGTGCAGCTAGTAGCTAAGCTGTTCTTGGGGGCGGCACTATTCAGTTTCTGTCTCGACTTCGCAGTAGCAATTGATGCAATGCAGATTGTTGCAAGTGGCTTCGTTTTCGCGATATCGGGGGGGGCTTCCTCGATTACTGGACCATTGACGACTCTACTCACTGATGCAATAGTTCGCGGTCTGACCGTCGCAGGAACCAATTTTGTCCTCGTCGGCGGACTCGCTGCCGCTGGAATCATCCTAGGGGGCCTCATCCCAGTAGACAATCCAGTCAGCTACGGGATTGCTTCCATCGAAATCGCCGGTATCGCGTTTCTCATCCTCATCATCCAATACCTTGCGTCCGGGATTCTCGAAGTGGAGTTTGTCCTCCATGATCTGGACTACCTCGCGCTAGGGTTGGTCATTCTCTCCATTGTCCTTGATACTGTATTGGCCTTCTTCCTACCTGCGGAGATCTACCAAACATACATCCCGCTCGTTGCTTGGCTCGATGTCGGGCTGGCACTCCTGGGAGTGCTTATCGGGCTTGGCAACCAGGGACCGACTGATGCGCTCGGCTTCATCGGAAGCTTGGATGAGATATTCAGTATCATTGTCCTCGGGATCACGGTTGGAGAGGCTGTTCAAGTGACTTGACATGAGCACCCGCATCGAATTGACTGGCGCCGCGGCCAACGTTCCTGGAGCGTTAAACTATGATTCCTCTTCTTATCCCGAGTATGGCGAGATCTTGCGCCGGATCAGACGTGCAGTAATCCTGCGCCACCTCATCTCGGCATTGCTAGTGCTCTTCGGTGTCGCTGTAACGTTTCGCCTTGAGGAAGCCGTTGGATTCGGCTCTATTCTAGCGGCAATCATGATTCTCAGTTTCATCCTTCCCGTGGTTGGTTTTACGTTCCTCACGGGGGTTTATTACGTCAAAACAGTTACACCGATTCGTGCCACAGCCGATACTCTGACCTTTCTCGGCAAAGTGATTCCAATCGAGAACGTGGCCTGTGTAATTGATACCAATCAGAGCGGCATGATATCAGTGCATCTCGTCCATGATTCACTTGAGCAGATGATTCTCCCGCGGTGGTACTTACCACACATAGACAAGTTCTTACTTGTTCTCCGGAATCTAGGAATTGACGTACGAGTCATCTGATTCGTGGAGCGCGCTTGTGATTCCTTTCGGTGCCGATGGTGTGGGTTCCGTTAATTCTGACCGGCCTTTTCCGTTTATTCTGACCACTTCTCCCGGTTTGTCTCAGCCGCGCTGAAACGGGACACTTTGAAGACAAAGTGGAGTTGCGCCCGTGGCGCCTGACATGTTTCACCGATTCTGGGACAGAAAGGCCCATCGACTTTGCCACGGTTCCTGGCCCGCGCAGGGATGGGAACACACATGGAACCAGGCGCGCGGAAGACGTGGACTGCGGAGGAGAAGCTTCGGATCGTCGTCGAGGGACTGCGTGGCAATCACGCAGTCTCCGAAATCTGCAGGAAACTCAGCATGAATGCGACCCCCCACCTTAACCCGCAGTACACGCCCCATTTCAGCGGCTGGGGGGCAGACGGCGACCCGACGACCTTCGATGCCGGGCAGGGGGACGGCCTTCTCGGGCTTGGGGAGCTCTCCGGGGAGGACGGGGACCTCGATCGCTCCTCCTCGACGACCTCCGAACCAGACCCCCTGGAGGCCGACAGCGACGGCGACGGAATCAGTGACTACTTCGAGTTCCGCTACGGGCAGGAGCAGCTCGGTGCGGGCTCCCCTGCCTTCGAGGACAGCAACGGCGACGGGCTCGCCGACGTGCGCAGCATCGATTCGGACAGCGATGGGTTGACCGACCTGCAAGAGGATCCTAACGCCGATGGCGTGTTCACCGCCAACGTCGAGGGGGATGTCACCGATGCCGATGGCGACGATGACCAGCTCGCCGATGGTGCGGAGGGCATGCCGTTCGAGGATTGCGCCTGCGACCTTGACGACCGGATCGCCCTCGACGATGCCGACAGCAACGACGCAGGAGCGTCCGTCGATTGGACCGACAGCTGGGTGATCTTCCGCACCGATGCGACCGATGACGATGGCGATGGGTTGCTCGACCACGAGGAAGGGACGCGCATCGCCATCGAGGGTGATGACTTCCTGCGGCGCATGGTTGGAGCGCTTGGGACGAGCACCTGAGGATGCATAGATCAGCTGCGCCGGGCAAGGGTACAAGCCCTCGACGGGGCCTGGTGACCCGTGACTGCTCCGGGCCCTGCAGCGGAGGGCAGCGCGCCGCGCCTGCTCTCGCCCTCGCAGATCAACACGTACCTCGCCTGCGAGCGCAAGTGGTGGTACCAGTACATCGAGCACCTGCCGACCACCGAGAGCTTCGCACAGGTGCGTGGCACCCTCGTCCACGCGCTCGTCGAGGACCTCTTCGGGTTCGAACCGCACCGGGGCATCACCTATCCCGAGCTCATCGCGCAGCTGCGGGAGCGCCTGCTGGCCGACTTCGAGCGCCGGTGGGTCGACGAGGACATCGTCGGCCGCTTTGGCGAAGCCAACCACGAGCAGACGCGGCAGATGCTGCTACGATTCCTGCAGCACCTCCAGTGGGAGATGGACCCGCTCTACGAGCGCTACCTCGACCCGATCAAAGTCTGGCGCTTCACCCAGCCGAGCTTCCGCGAGCTCGACCTCGTCGACGCACAGCTGGGGCTGCGCGGGATCATCGACGCCGTCGTCGACAAGGGGGACGAAGGGGTCGTGCTGGTCGATTACAAGACCTCCAAGGTGTTCATGCATCCGCACAGCGACGAGTACGAGCGGCAGCTCTACCTCTACGCGCTGCTCTACGAACGGCTCAAGAAGGTGCGGCCGGCGGTCGTCTCGGTGCACTACCTGCTGACGGGGCAGGTGGCGAACTACCCGGTTCGGGAGCCCTTCCTGCAGGAGGCGGCACAGACCGTCGCCACGGTCCAACAGGGGACGACCCGCACCGACAAGGCGCAGTTCGTCCGCAACACCGGGTACCGCTTCTGCCGCTACTGCGACTTCTATGACCACTGCATGGGCGACACGCCCTAGGCAGGCCGCTCACCGCGCGCTGCGGGGCGCACTCAGAGGATCGCCTCGACGTGCCAGGTCCCGACCTCGTCTGCACCGATTCGTACCCGGAGCCCCTCGGAGAGCGCATGCGAGCGGCCGTCGCCCTGTACCTGCGCAAGCGCCGGGGGGACGACCGCGAGCAGCCGCCGGCCATCGGGCGCCTCCACCAGCGCCACGGTATGGGGCGCCTCGACGCCTGCGGGGGGGACGTGCACCACCGTCCAGCTGCGTAGGGTCGCCACCAGCGGTGCGGGCCGATGCTGCGGGACCTTGCGCTGTGGCTCGTCCGTGCCACCGAGCCGAGGCAGGGGCATCAGCCCTCGCTGGGCACCGTCGCTGCCGTGCGCCGGGCGGTGCACAGGAAGGCGGTGTGGCCCATCATCCGAGAAGAGGGGCGCGTCGCACCAGGGGCGACCTTGAGGTCGCGGCTGAGGACCTCGAGCGCCCGCTGCTCGGTCAGCGGCCCGGCGGTCGCTGCTATGGTCCACTGCTCGACCTGGTTGAATGTCGGCAAGTAGCAACCGACGAAGCCACCGGGGCGCAACAGCCGCTCGATCGCCCCAAGGCAGGTCCACGGCTCGGGCAGGTCCAGCAGGATCGCATCGACGGCGTGGTCCTGCTCTAACCCGGGCATCCTCCCGGCATCGACGCTCAGGTCCCCTTGCAGGAAGGTGACGCGCTGCGCCAGCGTCGGCCCGGCCCGCTGGACGTTGCGCTCCGCGACCGGCTGGTGGCGCTCGTTGCGGTCGACGGAGTGCACGTGGCCCGCGTCGCCCACGAGGTGGGCCAGCGTCAGCGTCAGACCCCCGCTGCCACTGCCAGCCTCGAGGACGACGCTCCCGGCGCCGACGTTGCACAGCAAGGCGAGCACCGCGCCGTCGAAGGGCTCGACCACTTGCGCCTGCCGCTCCATCGTCGCGTGCAGGTCGGTGATCGCAGGGGGGTAGGCGACGAAGGAGACCCCGGCGACCTTGAGCGTCGCACCGTGGGCCAGACCGACCAGCCGACCGCTATCGAAGGTCCCGCCCCCGCGCAGGGTCAGCATGCCCGCACCGGCGCGACTGAGCTGGGTACGGCCCTCCTCGGAGGCGACCAGCAGAACCGGGTCGCTAGGAGCAAACGCCGCCGCCACTGCGGTGCGCCGCTGGCCTAGGCCAGCCATTTGCCCACCGTCACCAGCACCAGGGCGATGATGTTGAGCAGCTGGGCCTGGAGCCAGGTGTCGTAGTGTCCGGTGGCTTGGGCCACCACCGCCCCGATGATGAGGCTGAGCAGGCCCACGCCCATCCCGATGTAGATCAGGATCTTGGGGATGACCGGTACCCCCTTGAGGATCAACCACCCGGCGATGATGACCACCAAGCCGCCCAGGGTGGCGAGGAAGATGATCCACTGCAGGACCATGCCGACCTGCGAGGCGGTCTCGCCATCGAACAGGGCGTCGGCTGCCTTGCCGGCGAGCTCCCACATGAAGGTCCCGCCGGTGATCCCACCCAGCAGCAACAGCACCCCACCGACGATCACCAAGTACCCTGCAGCCTTCATCGCCGACCCTCCGTTCTCACTGGGACTCCAACAACTGATTCGAGGTGACCTTGACGTCGTAGCGGACCTTGAGCAGGGTGCGCTCGTCGAGGAGGGCGAGCCCCGACTTCTGGCGCGACTCGTTGAGGACCTGCTGGAAGCCACGGAAGTTGCGGTGGCGCATGCGGTCGAGCAGCTCGATGAGCAGGTGCTTGCGCATCGTCGTCTCGGCGCTGGCCTTGAGCTTTCGGGCGCGGCGACCCAGCACCGCAAGCAACACCAGCACGACGATGAGCAGCACCAGGCAGAGGGCGACCAGGTAGGCCTGCAGCTGCGGTGTCAGCGTGACCATCGCGCGCGCCCCGTCGGTGCGACGGTGCGGCGCCTCTTGAAGGTTTGCTCCCACGGGTCTTGCAGATCGTCGGTTGCCAAGGAGGATCTGGAGGGGTGGTGGATGACGGTTGCTCACGGCGACTATCGACGGAGTTCCTTCTGCCATGCTCGGGAGAGGGTGCCCTGCCCCTCTCGGGTGACGGCATGCAACCCACACCGCCTCCTCGACCATCTCCCCAATGGTGTCACTGCAGTCCTCCTTGGTGTTGGCAGTAGAAACAATCCGATTCGAAACGCGCCCTGCATAGGAAGCTTGCTTCGCCATTGCGCATGCAGAGAATCACTCCCAGAGCGACAACCTCCCAGGAGTCGGGGGAGCGACCACTCCTTCCCAACTGGGCGAGGGACGATTCGAACACGACGGTTCGAGATGGTTGCAAGGACACAGAGCAAGGAATAGCCGATGCTTTCGCGGTACTGACGGATCTAAGGCCAGGTGGGAGGGGCTGGGACACGTCGGAGGGTAGCAGCAACCCCGTCTGGAGGCTGGCCGACGAGGGGGGTCCTCTCGCTGCTGCGGCCCGCATACTAGTGATGGCGAATTATCGCAATTGTCCAAGGGTATATAGCCCCTGACCTGATAGTTATCACTGAGTAACGCAATGACCACGGAGAAGTACGCGCACTGCACCGTGGGGTATCCCGTTCGCCACCGTCGAAAGATACCGTTCGAGCCAAGGATCCGTGTGCCGCAGGCATGTCAGGAGCGGTTGCAGGCGATCCTGGATTTGGATCATGAGCTCGACCGGTTCATCCTCGGAGCTGAGGACTACCTCCGTCTCCTCTCTGATGCCATCGCATCAAACATCCATGCGTCCGTGCATCTAGAGGGAAATCCCCTGCCTGAGAGAGAGGCGCGACGACTCACACGGGAGTCTCTCAGGGGCGGGGTGCGTGGTCCTAACGCCGCACGCTCAACCCACCACCAAGAGGTCCTGAACCACATCTATGTATGGGCAGATCCCGGTCCCCTTCGAGGGATCTGGAGTGGCGTGACGGCGAAGGTTGTCCACGCGTTCTTGTTCACCGAGGGGGAGATCGTCGAATCCCCGGGATCCTTCCGGGCGCCACCAAACGTTCCGTCGGAGATTGTCACCGACGAGGGGCAGGTCACATTCATCACCGCTCCATCGGAAGCCATCGGCGAGGAATTGGCCGCCCTGTTCACCTGGCTCAACGAGACGGGATCGGCACTTCACCCGGTGATTGCAGCCAGCATATTCTTCCATGAATTCGAAAGCATCCATCCGTTCGAGAACGGGAACGGCAGGACGGGCAGAGCCCTCTTCCATGCCTACCTCCAGCTTCGCGGACTGCGGAATGCACACCTCTGCATGATCGAGCAAGAACTCGCGGGAAACGATCCCGAACTGTACTATCGTGTGCTCGGGTGGACCGACCAGTCGAAGAGCTACACGGAACTCATCGATTACTTCCTCGACGGTGTCCTCGCAGCATATCGGAAGGCCCAGCGGCGATTGCGGAAACTCGACCTGCTCTCGAGTTCCCTCGACGAGACCGCGAAGCGTCTGCTTATCCAAGCCAAGAAGCAGCCTGATTGGTTCTCTGTGCGGACTGCGACGCAATGGATTGCAAACCGCTCGAGTCAGACGATTCGCCGCCACCTTTCCCTCCTCGTGGAGAAAGGAGCCCTCGAAGTCCGGGGAAGGACCGTCACGAAGCGGTACCGTTTCGCGAATCCGGCGCGCGCGTTCCACGAGGCACTGGCGCGGAGGATTGAGAAGCAGGAACAATAGAGGTCGGGCCAGCCGGACAGACCTCCATCAGCCACCACGGGGTCGAGGCAAGGATAACGAGCGAGCTCCAGAGGCAAATAGGGACAATTCACCCTCTCCTCAGGGGCCCAGCAGGTCCCAGAGCGTGCGCTCCCACGCGGTGCGGATGCTGCGCAGTGGCAGTGTGCGCGCCCGCATCCCGCCGCCGCGCAGGCGCAGCTGCCGACCACCGGTCCGACCGATCCGCACCAGCGGGAGCTGCGCGTCTGCCGCTGCGCCCAGGAGCGCGCGTCCCTGCTGCGGGGTGGTGCTCAGGACCCAGCGGGTGGGGTTCTCGCCAAAGAGGGCGACATCGGGGCGCATGCGACGCTGGAGGATCGGCCCGACGTCGATCGTGGCGCCGACATCGCCACCCAGGGCCATCTCGGCGACGGTGACGGCCAGCCCCCCGTGGCTGACGTCGTGGGCAGCGGCGATCCTCCCCTCGACCGCGGCCTTTCGCAAGAATCTGCAGCAGCGGCGCAGCAGACGGAGGTCGGGTCGGCAGACCGGGGCCGAACCGCCGCACATCGCCAGGTACTCGCTGCCGCCGATGCGGGTGCTGGGGACCCCCAGGTGCAGCAGCCAGTGGTCCTCTCCCTTGAGGTCGGTGGTGACCGCCTCATGCAGATGGTCGAGCATCCCCACGCCCGCGACGACGGCGGTGGGGGGGATCGACCCGCTGGAGGTCTCGTTGTAGAAGCTGACGTTGCCGCTGGGGAAGCTGACCCCCAGCGCGGCGGCCCCATCACGCAGCCCCCGGACAACCTGCGAGAACTCCCACAGGTTCTCGGGGACCTCCGGCGATCCGAAGTTGAGGCAATTGGTCAGCGCATGGGGCTGCGCGCCGACGGCGCACAGGTTTCGAGCGACCTCGTCGATGGTCGTCAGTCCCCCCGCGTAGGGGTCGAGCGATGCGACGGTCGGCGCCGAGGCGACCGCGATGGCCAGGGAACGGTCCGTGCCTTCGACGGGAGTGATGACCGCGGCGTCCCCATGGGCGGCACGCCCGGGGATCCCCTGGAGGGGTTGGATCGTCGTGGCGCCGCGGACCGTGTGGTCATACTGGCGCACCACCCATTCGCGGGAGCAGACGTTGGGGTGGGCCAGCAGCCGCAGCAACAGGGCACCGACATCCGTGGGGCGCGGCGGCAACCGCAAGGGGATGCGCACCCTGCGCGCACGCGTGGGCCGGTCGTAGACTGGGCCGCCGGTGAGGAAGGGGAGGTCCATCTGGGCGATCTGCCGTCCGTGCCAGCGGACCCTCATCACCGGCGTTCGGATGACCCGACCGATCTCGGTGGCCAAGACGTCCCAGCGCTTGGCGATGGCCAGGATGGCGCTGACGTCCTTGGGTCGTGCCGCGACCATCATGCGCTCCTGGCTCTCGCTGACCCACACCTCCCAGGGCGCCAACCCCCGTTCCTTGAGCGGAACACGGTCGAGGTCGACGACGGCGCCGAGGTTGCGCGCCAGCGCCATCTCCCCCACGACGCAGCTGAGCCCGCCCCCACCGAGGTCCTTGATTCCCCTGGCAAGCCCTGCGGCGACCACCTCCTCGATGACATGGAGCAACGGCTCCTTGGTGATCGGGTCGCCCAGCTGCACCGAGGAACGGTCCTGCGAGGTCGCGTCGCTCGAGAGCGTGCGGGAGGCAAAGGTCACCCCATGGATGCCGTCGCGGCCGGTCGCGCCGCCCAGCAGCACGTAGCGGTCCCCGACCCCGCCGACGGCATTGGGCTGGATGTGGGCGCGCTGCACCATCCCCAGGCAGCCGACGTTGACGAGGCAGTTGCCCGTGTACCGGGCATCGAAGGTCACCGAACCGGCGACGGTGGGGATGCCGATGCGGTTGCCGTAGTCGCGGATGCCAGCGACGACGCCACCGAGCAGCGCCCGTGGGTGCAGCACCCCTGGCGGCAGCTGCTCGCGGGGCAGGTCCAACGGCCCGAAGAAGAGGGGGTCGATCAGCGCCGCGGGGAAGGCGCCCATCGCCAGCACGTCGCGGACGATCCCCCCGATGCCGGTGGCGGCACCACCGTAGGGCTCGACGGCGCTGGGATGGTTGTGGCTCTCGATGCGCAGGGCATAGGCCCACCGCTCATCGAATGCGACGACCCCCGCATCCCCCTTGGCGAGGGTGCAGTCGTCCCGCAGCGCGAAGAGGTACTTGCGCAGGTAGGGTTTGGAGGACTTGTAGCAGCAGTGTTCCGACCAGGCCTGGCCGAAGGCCTGCAGCTCGAGGTCGCTGGGGTCGCGGCCCGCCGCGCGGTAGTGACGCTGGATGGCGCGCAGCTCGGGCAGGGAGAGCCCCAGCCCCATCTGGTCGCTGATCTGCCGCAGCACCGTCGCATCGGCGCTGCGCAGCACCACCGTCGTCACCGCACGGGAGCGGCGGGCGCGCACCCACTGCGGGGTGACGGCAGCGGATCGCGCCATGTGCCCCCTAGGTGGCACGCCCCAGCGGGACGACCTCGACGCTCGTGCGGTGGATCACCGGGTTGGCCAGCAGCCGCGCACAGGCCTCGGTGGCCAGGGCCTTGGCCTCCTGCTCGTTCTGGGCGTCGACCTCGAGCTCGTAGAGGGTCGCGGTGTGGACGTCGCGGACCTTGGTCAGGCCCAGCAGCGCCAGGGTCTTGGCGGTGTTGGCGCCGGTGCTGTCGACGACGCCCTTCTTGAGGTGCACCGTCACCCGAACGCGCATGCGCTGGGCCATGGCGCCGCCATGGCAGGTCGCCCGCTTGAAGGTGGCGGGGCGCCAGCGCAACGGCGCCCATCGCCGAACCTATTTATATCGACGCCCGGATAGCAGCGCTCCCACGCATGCTGGGAATCATTCGCCCCCGTAGCTCAGTTGGGAGAGCGCCAGACTGAAGAGGACGGCGGACGGAACCGTCCGCCGCAAGCAGCAATCTGGAGGCCGCTGGTTCGAGCCCGGCTGGGGGCACTGTCTCCCTTCTCCGCGATGCAGTCGCTCGATAATCCTCGTGCGCAGCCTTATCGCGTTGGCGCGACCTCGCCGCACCGCCAATGGAACTGGACGCCAACACTTCCGTCCTGATCGGCGGCGTCATCGTCGGCATCCTTGCCTTGATCGCCTGGCTGCTCAACCGCCCGGGCGTCCCACCCGCAGGCGCCGAGGAGCTCCCCCCAGGGGAGGTCGCCGCACCGGCGCACTGCCCCTCCTGCAAGAGCGAGGTCGACGCCCACGCCGACACCTGTGAGGAATGCGGGGCGCTCTTCGAGCCGGGACTGTTCAACTGCCCGCAGTGCCACAGCGAGATCGAGTACGGCGTGGGGCGCTGCGCAGCCTGCGGCGAGCGTTTCCTGTGGGGAGACACCTACCTCTGCCCCTCCTGCCGCGTGCGGGTCCACAAGAAGGACCGCACGTGCGACGCCTGTGGCAAGACCTTCTGGTCGCCGCTGCGCCTCCCCCAGTCGGCACCCACCGACGCGAAGGGTCCACAACCCTGAAGGGCTCCCTTCACAGCGCCCAAGGGCTTATCACCGCCCGTTGCCATCGCAGCCCTGCGGAGAGTTTGCCCATGGTGTTGGAGACCCTCGAAGCGGAACTGAGCCGCACGGACAAGCTCATCCAGATGAAGGTGGCGTTCGAATACCTCACCGAGCTGATCGACCCACAGTACCGCGAGGCGTTCCTGCAGGCTGAGCGCTCAGCGACCACGGTCGAGGAGATGAACCGTGTCCTGGGCCTTGCCAAGAAGTACATCGCCCAGCGGACCGTCATCGACCTGCTGGGCCTCGACTAGGCCCCTCTTGCCCTGGACGCCCCATCCCCCCGCGGTGCCCCCTTGCAGGGGTAATAGGCGAAATGGTGGGTGGCCAAGAAACGTTGAAGTAGGGTGGCGCTTGCCATCATTATCCCAATTTCGCTAACTTTAACCATGACCAGGGCAGGTATTAAATACTATGAACGCATTTTTCGACCTGCTGCTCCTTGGCTGAGGTCGGTCCTGATGCACCTTGTCGAGATTCACCTCGAGAACTTCAAGTCCTTCGGCCGCAAGACGATCCTGCCCTTCGAGCCGGGCTTTACGGCCATCACCGGCCCCAACGGCTCGGGCAAGAGCAACATCGGCGACGCCATCCTCTTCGTGCTGGGGCCCAAGAGCAGCAAGGCCCTGCGTGCGGGCAAGCTGACCGACCTCATCTACAACGGCGGCAACAACCGCAAGCCGGCGAGCTACTGCAAGGTCACCTTGGTCTTCGACAACAAGGATCGCATCATCCCCATCGACGACGACGTGGTGCGCCTCACCCGCCTGGTCAAGATCTCGCCAGCGGACAAGGAGCAGTACTACAGCTACTTCTACGTCAACGGCCGCAGCAGCAACCTCGCCGAGTTCGACACGCTGCTGGCCCACGCGCGCATCAGCGCCGAGGGCTACAACCTGGTGCAGCAGGGGGACATCACGCGCATCGTCTCGATGTCCAAGATCGACCGACGGCGCATCCTCGACGGCATCGCTGGCATCGCCCAGTACGATGACGACATCGAGCTGGCCAACAAGAAGAAGGCCGCCGTCGACGAGAAGATGACCAACATCAACTCGGTGCTCTCGGAGATCAACAAGCGGATCAAGACCCTCGACAAGGACCGCGACGACGCCGTCCGCTACAAGAAGCTCCGCGATGAGGGCGAGGTGATCCAGGCCAAGATCGCCTACAAGAAGAAGGACGAGGTCGAGGCCGAGGCCGCCCGCGCGGGCAAGCAGATCCTCGAGTTCCAGGGCGAGCAGGAGCAGCTGGGCAAGCAGATCGCGGCGATGAAGAAGGAGCACATCGCCATGTCGCAGCAGCTCGACGACTTCGATGGGCAGATCGCCCAGCTGCGCGGCTCCGAGGCCAACAAGATCACCGAGGAGCTCGATGAGGTCAAGATGAGCTACTTCAAGGGCGTCGACCAGATCGACAAGTCGCGCATCGCCATCAAGAACCTCAAGGAGGAACAGGCCCACCTCGTCGCCGAGGTGCGCAAGCTGGCCAAGGAGCGCACCGACGTCGGCAAGTCGCAGGCGGCGCTGAGCAAGGACCTGGCGGCGCTCGAGGGCTCCCGCAAGGGCGTCGCCGACGAGCTCAAGGCCATCGAGGAGTTGGTCACCAGCACCGACAGCAAGGCCTTCAGCATCCAACGGGAGGTCGTCCAGGCCCAGAAGGCGCTCCAGGACAAGGAGGAGGAGCGCCACCGCCTGCTGCTCGAACAGGACCGCCTGACCGAGCGCTCCGAGCGTCTGACCGTGGAGATCGCCGCCATCGAGCAGAGCGTCAAGCAGCACGAGTTCGAGGTCGCCGACCTCGAGCACGCCCTCAAGGAGCTCCACAAGGGCGAGGGCTCCGCCTCCAAGTCCTCCAAGGACGTCCGCGCGAAGGTGGCCGCCAAGCGGACCCAGCTGCAGGGATCGACCACCGAGGCCGAGGAACTCGAATCCCGAATCACCTTCCTGCGCCGTGACTACGAGGCGCTCAAGGCCGAGAGCCACGCCACCGCGGCCGCGAGCTCCGGCTACACCCGTGCCGTCAACGCCATCCTCGAGCAGCGGGACACCTCCCACATCAAGGGGATCGTCGGCACCATCGCCGAGATCGGCACGGTCGACAAGCACTACGAGGGTGCCCTCGGGGTCGCCGGCGGGACGCGACTGCAATCGGTCGTCGTCGAGGACGACGAGGTCGCCGCCCGCTGCATCGGGTTCCTCAAGGACGAGGGGCTGGGCCGTGTCACCTTCCTGCCGCTCAACAAGATGATCGGGGCCCGCCCCAGCGGCAAGGCGCTCATGGCCGTGCGCGACAAGGGGGCCATCGGCTTCGCCACCGACCTGGTCAAGTTCGAGGAGCGGTACGCCGCCGCCTTCTGGTACGTCTTTGGTGACACCATCGTCGTCAAGGACCTGACCACCGCGCGCAAGCTCATGGGCGGCGTGCGACTGGTCACCCTCGGTGGGGAGATCACCGAGAAGGCCGGCGCCATGATCGGCGGCTCGGCCCCTACCGGCACCGTCGGCTTCGGCCCCGACAGCAGCCGCAAGGAGCTCGACCGCATCGGCAAGGAGCTCGCCAAGGTCGTCGACGCCGCCGACAAGAGGCGCGACCTCATCGCCACCCTGCGCAAGGAACTCGAGGGGCTCGAGTCGGAGCTCAGTTCGAGCGGCGTCTCCAACGTCGAGGTCGAGGGCAAGATCCGCGATTACGAGTTCAAGTGCAAGGAGCACCTGCGGCTGCGCGACGAGCAGCGGAAGCTGCGGGACGAGCGCGCCAAGGAGCGCGACCAGGTCAGCCAATCCCTCGACAAGGGCAAGCGCGCCATCGCCGAGGCCGAGCAGGAGCACGCGGCGCTGGCCAAGGCCGCCGAGGCCAAGCGCGCGGTGCTGACCAAGGCCACCCCCAAGGAGCTGCAGAAGCGCATGAAGGAGCTCCACGGCGCCATGGCCGGCGGCGCCGACTCGGGGCGGGAGCTGCAACTCAAGATCGCGGAGCTCGAGGCGCAGGCGCGCTTCTTGGACCAGACCATCAACGAGCGCGAGGCGCGGCAGAAGGCCATCGCCACCGGCATCACCGAGCAGGAGCTGCTCCTCAACAGCAGCAAGGAGGACGCGCGGACCTTCGACGCCAAGATGCGCTCGCTCAAGGACGTCGCCGCCAAGAGCTCGACCACCTGGAACAAGCTCCAGGAGGACCGCAATGCGCTCTTCGAGAAGCGCACGGGGCTGACGGCCAAGGTCGACAAGGCCTCCGACACCCTCCAGATCAAGGACGACCTCATCCTGCAGACCAAGGACAAGCAGCGGATCCTCGAGGAGGAGCTGCACCGCTGCGTCGAAGCCCTCGAGGCCGTCGGGAAGCAGGACTTCGGCACCAGCCGCCTGCCGCCGGTGGCCGAGCTGACCGAGAACCTTCGGGTGCTCGAGAAGCAGATGAAGGCGATGGAGCCGGTCAACATGAAGGCCCTCGAGGACTTCGAGGGCGAGGTCTCCCGTCGCGCAGAGATGACCCAGGAGACCGAACACCTGATGGCGCAGCGCAAGGAGCTGGACCTGCTGGTGGAGGAGCTCGATGGCAAGAAGACCACCGGCCTGCTCAAGGTCTTCGAGGCGATCAACATCAACTTCCAGCGGATCTTCGCCCAACTGTCGATCCACGGCGAGGCGGAGCTGCAGCTGGAGAACCCCAAGAAGCCCTTCGAGGGCGGGCTCAACATCAAGGCCCGGCCCAAGGACAAGAAGGTCCTGCGCCTCGAGAGCCTCAGCGGCGGCGAGAAGAGCCTGACGGCCCTAGCCTTCATCTTCGCCATCCAGCAGTACCAGCCCTCGCCCTTCTATCTGCTCGATGAGGTCGACATGTTCCTCGACGGCGTCAACGCCCAGCTGGTGGCCGAGAACGTCAAGGCCAACAGCACCACGGCCCAGTTCGTGATGGTCAGCCTGCGCCACGCGACGCTCAAGCAGGCCGACCACATCTACGGGGTGACGATGCAGTCCAACGGCATCACCGACGTCGTCGGGCACGTCAACCTCTCTGATGTGGGCAAGGAAGGCCACATCACCCGCGGCGCTGGCCGCAGCATCACCAAGCAGACATCGGTCAACGAGGTCGCTGCGGCGGTCAACGAGGGGTAGCCTCGTCGCGGCAAGGCGACCAGGGGAGGGGACGTCGATGGCGAGCAAGAAGCGCATCACACCCGCCGCCACGGCGGTCCCCCCTGCCGAGCTCAGCCCCGAGGAGGCACTGCACCAGGCGGAGACCGAGCTGCGGGCGCAGCTGATGGCCGAGGGCACCACCCAGGCCGACAAGGTCGACCAGATCGTCAGCCACCTCAAGTTCCACGGGGCCATCATCCGCGACGGCCACTCCGACCAGCAGCGGATCACCGACTACGTCGCGCTGGTCCAAGAGCTCGAGAAGGGGATGCACATCCCTGTGGCCGACCCCTTCCACAAGAGCCTGGCCATCGCCTTCGAGCTGGTGCTGCAGAACCACCTCGACCCTTGGAACATCGACCTGCTCAAGTTCAGCCACCTCTTCCTCGAGCGGGTGCGCACCGAGGAGGACATCGACTTCATCACCGCGGGCAAGCTGCTGCTGATGGCCTGGGAGATCCTGCGGCGCCAGGCGGAGGAGGTCCTCGACAGCGCGCTGCGTGCCGAGGAGGCGCGCAAGAGCCTGCAAGACGCGCAGCCAGAGGGCGCCATCGATGTCGGCGGCAGCTGGATGAACGACGACTCCAACTTCGCCTTCACGACGACGCTGATGGAGCGCGACGAGCCGCCGCTGACCGACGTCGTGCTCCACCAGGAGGAGCGCCCGGTCACCCTCATGGAGCTGGTCGATGCCTTCGAGGAGGCGCGCAAGGAGAGCGAGGTCTATCAGATCCTCACCGAGGAGCGCCGCAAGGAGCGCGAGCGTCTGGAGGCCGAGCGTGACAGCGCGGTGCGCGGCATGGTCCACAAGGAGGACCTCGAGGGGGACAAGCACCAGGTGTGGACCCGCATCGAGTCCATCGGCGACGCCGAGGTGCCCATCGAGACCCTCTATCACCAGCGGGACCTCTCCGACGTCGTCTCGACGCTGATCTCCTGCCTCTTCCTCGCCCGCGAGGAGCGGGTCCTCATCCGGCAGGATGACTTCCCCCGCGGCACGATCTACGTCAAGCGCCGGCCCGCGACCGAGCCTGCGGCGCCGATGGTGAGCAAGTCCAAACAGAGGGCAAAGGAAGGGGACGCAGAGGCGCCAGCGGCTGACGCCAGCGCCTAGGAGCGACCATCGATGGCCACCGAAGGCGACGGAAAGTCCGCGGAGACCTCCGAGCCGGAGCTGGTCGTCGAGGCCATCCTCTTCTCCGCCAGCAAGCCCTTGACCCTCGCCGAGCTCGAGGAGGCCTGCGGCTTTGCCACCGCACGAGTGCGCAAGGGGCTGCGGGACCTGACCACACACTACCACAGCCGCCGCTCGGCGCTGGAGGTCGCCAAGGTCGGTGCCAAGTACGCGCTGCGTCTGCGGCCCGCCTTCCGGCAACGCACGCAGCGGATCACCCCCATCGAGATCCCCAAGAGCCTGGTCAAGACCCTGGCGATGATCGCCTACTACCAGCCGGTCAAGCAGTCGGAGCTGGTCAACATCCTCGGGCCCAAGATCTACGTCCAGATCCCCGACCTCGAGAAGACCGGCCTGTTGGTGGCGCGGCGCTATGGGCAGACCAAGCTGCTGATGACCTCCAAGCGGTTCCCCGAGTACTTTGGCATCGACACCACCACGCGCCAGGGCATCCGCGAGTACATGGCCTCCCAGCTGGGCGTGGCGCTGCCCAAGCGGCGCAAGTTGACCACGCGCATGCAGGAGGTCCTGGGCGAGCAGGACAAGGAAGACGGCGAGGGCACCGACGAGGCGCTCGCCGACGCCGACCTGGCGGAGATCATCGGTGAGGGTGGGGAGCCCGCCGACCTCGCCGACGCCCTCGAGGGCAAGAGCGAGGAGTAGGGCCCCTCCCGCTGCGCACCGATGCGCCCGACGACCCTGCCCAAGCACCCGCCCGGCGACCGCTGCCGGCTGTGCGGTGCACCCTTGCCCAAGCCCCACCGAGGGGAGCTGCGTGCCCGCATGGACCTGTGCAGCGAATGCGGCCGCGGACTGAGCGGCGAGCAGGGGTGGGGCTAGCGACCGACGAGGGCGGGGAGTAGCGGGCCCCTCGGAAGAGTCCTGTGCGATGCTGCAGGAACACCGCCGGCGTGCTCACACGTTGAGCTGCAGGCGCGCGGCCTCGCTCATGCGGCTGAAGTCCCACGGCGGGTCGAAGGTCAGCGACACCTTG
>JAHFTX010000046.1 GCA_023265395.1 Thermoplasmata archaeon | reverse complement strand
CGGCCCATCTCACCTTGACGGTCGGGTGTCGTCACCAAGAACACGCTCGCGCCGACCTCTTTCAGCTGCGCGCCCAGCTCCTGCGCGAAGCGGTCGACGGTCGACCGGGGGTTGTACGACTCCAGCGGCTCGAGGTCCTCGACGAGCACGAAGTATGCCTCGCCCCCATGCCGCCGCGCGATGTGTTCGAGCCCCCGCCGCAGCTGGCGCACCAGCTCCGGAAGGTCGAAGGGGTCGCTGATGTCCAGCTCGGTCGGGCTGCTCCGCGGCGGGCACGTCGACGCATTGGGGGAGAGCCCTCCGAGCAAGGGGCGGACGAGGTCCGCGACCATCGGTGTGTGCTCGACGCCCCAGTGGCGGAGCGCCTGCTGGTAGATGTGCGCCGGTCGACCGGTGGTCACCACCAGGCCATCCATCTCGAAGCTCTGCAGGAGGATCAGCAACAGGCCGATGGATGCACGCAGCGAATCGGGCGATGGGGAGACGACCTCGAGGGTCCCCCCACCCTGCTGCTGGAGACGGCTGACCGCGGCCACCAGCTCGGCCTCGGCCTGGGGGCCCCACCGCCAAGGGGGAGAGGCTGCCGCAAGCCTCGGGCCACCACTGGGCACCCGAGCCTCCGGGCCCATGGCCGAAGGAGGCCGCCTCCAGGGCCTAAGGGGGCGGTCCTGGTTTTCTCTGGCGAGAGCGACGGGGGCACCCTCATCCGCGCCCTCGACCAGGAACCGGCGTGCGACCGACCAAACGGCAGCAGGTACTGCGTGACGTCACCCTACTGCTGGTGTCGATGGTCCTCGTCATGGGCTTCTGGGTCCACCGCGAGTTCTACCAGATCGGCCTAGGTCCGCTGGTGGTCATCGGTGGTGTGGCGACCTACGTGGTGATCAAGCTGCTGTTCTGGAGCAGCGGCGCCGTCGCGTTGCGCTACCGGCCGCTGACCGGGACCTTGCTGTTCGACCCAGAAGAGGTCGAGGGGGTCCTTGCGCGCCGGCAGACTGCCATCATCCGACCGTTGCGCCGCTCCCACCTGGTACCCGGGACGCTGGTCGGTGCCCGCTCGACCCTCGGCCCGGGGAGCCGCTTCGCCGTCCTAGAGATCGTCGAGATCGAGCGCCTCGCCCTCGACCAGATCCCGACCACAGTGCTGCGGCTGACGGGTTCCTCCGACGTGGCGAGTCTGCCCCAGAGACTTGCGGATCGCTACCGGGTGTACGCGAACACCCCCTTGCGCGTGATCCACTTCCGCCTTGAGGAGGTGCGTGGATGACCGCCATCGGCCTCTCCCTCGACCCGGCGATCGCACTGGTCTTGCTCATCGGCATGCTCGCGCTGGGATGGCTGGCGGCGCAGCTGCGGGCGAGCCGACTGCGGCTGCTGGCAGTGTCGCTGGCCCTGTGGGGCGCACTGACGCTGGGGCTGATGGCTCTGCCCGATGTCGCCCGACTTCCGCCGACCCGCAGGTCGGAGCTGGCGGCTGCGGGGTTGGTGCTGCTGGCCCTGGGGGCGCCTCCGCTGGGGCTGATGCTCCACAGCCACTTCCTGGGGAGCCGGCGGGAGGCCCACTGGGGGAGTGCAGCGGCAGGCGCGATGATGCTGGTCGGCGGGTTGGTGCTTGGTCCGCAGCTCGTCTCCCTGAGCGGCGGCCCGCCCTCGGTGGTCGGGGCCGTCGCGATGTGGGGTACCGTCGCTGGTGCCGTCGGCCTTGCGCTGTGTGCGCTGCTGGCCGTCCTCGGTTCTCGATTCCGCGAGGAGGAGCTGATCGCGCTCGTGGGCCACGGCCTGCTGCTGCTGGGGCTGGGGATCGTCCCGCTGCTCTACCCACCGCCCCTCGAAGCGACCATCGCACTGTTGGCAGGACCGACCGCCGCCGCCATCGGCCTGTGGGTGGTGCCGGTCGTTCTTCGCGACCCGATCGCCCTGCGACCAGCCGACAGGTCAGGGACCACGGGGGGTCGTGCCAGGGCCGTGCCCGAAGCGCTGCGGGGCAAGGTCTGGTTGCTCACCGAGCAGCAGCTGACCTCGGTCCAGCGGCTGATGAGGCAGGGTTGGGACGAGGGGACACCGGGGCTGGTGCTGACCCACCAACCGCCGGCCCGCCTGCGCGCACGGTGGGGATTGGAGGAGCTACCTGTCCTCCACCTCGCACGGGACAGCTTCGAGCAGCTCGGCCTCTCGCCCGACCAGCTGTTCCAGTTGCACCCGCTGCTACGCGGCTGCCTCGACGAGCCCAATCCGCCCCTGATCTACTGGAACGACCTCTGTTACCTCTTCGCCAACTCCCCGGAATGGGAGGTCGCGCAGCTGATGGAGCTGCTGGTGGCGCAGTGCGGACGCACCGGTGGGGCGATCGTCCTCGAGGATCGGCTCTTGACCGACGACGAGCGGGAGCTCCTGCTGGAGGAGGGGGTGGTGGCGACCCTGCAGCACCCAGAGGTGGAGGCAGGGTCGCGCCCTGAGGCCACGGACCCGCGCCCAGCGGCGGCGTAGCAGGATCGCTCAGCAGAGCGAGATGCCGCCCGAGTGCTCGAGGACGGAACGCAGCTGCCCACTGCGGGCGTCGAAGGCAGCCGTCGTGTTGCTCGTGCCATCGGCACTCGTGCGCTCGAACTGCACCAGCAGGGGCGCAGGGGTATCGCCCAGCGTCGGTGAGACGCACAGGCTCGTCGTGCCAGCTGCTGCGGGGCCCACCAGGCGCAGCCCAACCGCGCCATAGTCCACGACGCTCTCGCCCCGCAACAGCCCCGCCCCCAAGGTGGGAGACTTGACCAGTTGGCCCTCGAGGGCACCGAGCGTCGCCACCGGAGTTGCGTTGTCGAGGTCTGTCGGGGGGATCGTCCGTTGCGCCTCTCCTGAATCCACCAGCCGCGTCGCCCCCGAAGCCTCGCGCACGATCGTGCTCCAGCGCCGCTCACCGTGGCTGGGGTCGCCCACCACCAGCACCCAGGTGGGCGTCCCCCCACTCTCGTTATAGGAGGCATCCAGCAGGATCGCCCGAGGGGTGGCATTGAGGAAGTCGGAGAGGACGGGATCGGCGGCGACCGCGGCACTCAGGGCCATCGGCGGCGACCAGGCACCGTGCCACGTGCCATTGGGCCAGGTCGTGCCGTGGGCAGCGAAGGCACTCGACAGCAGCGGTACCGTGTTGGAGCCATCCGGCGTGGGCAGTGGAGAGGTCCCCCCGACCCAGCCGCCCTGGGATCGCTGGGTCGATCGGTAGGTGAGGGTCGAGATGCGGCTGCCCTCGATTGCCGAGAGGTGGATCGTCTGCTGCACCGGCAAGGAGCGCCCATCTGCCAGCCACAGGTGGGTCTCTGCCTCGCTCAGCCCCAGCGCCAGGAGCGTCGCACTGGAGGGACTCACCTGCACCTCGACGCTCGGGAGCGTCGCGATGTTGGCGTTGCCCACCGACTCCCATTGTATCTCGTAGCCTCCCGAGGAGATGTGCTGCGGCGCACCCCCTGAGGAGGTGTGGGAGCCCTCGACCACCTGGCGCAGCGAGACCTGCGACTGCAGGTCGCTCAACGAGGCGTAGACGGTGAGCGTGTCGGTGGAACTCTGTCCCTTGAGGGTGAACCCCATCACGGAAGCGTCGTCGATGACCAGGTCGGCTTCGTTGCGGCTGAGCAGCAGCGCACCGGTGTCGAGGTCGTGGGAGGCACCAAGCGCAAGAGAGAGGGAGCCCTCGATCGCCACCGAGATGGTCGATCGGTCCTGCAGGGTCAGGGTGACTGTGCCGTCGATGTGGAGGTCATGGTCGTCCTGCTCGAGCCACGCCTGCTGGGCGACCAGGAAGCCGTCCAGCACCTGTGCGGCGGCGCCGATACGATGCGTGTGGCTGCCGGTGAGGTTGAGGTCGACGTTGGTAAGGGTGTAGGGGCCTAGCACCGGAGCCGAACCTGCATAAAGACCCGCGGGGTCGCTGACGATCAGTCGCGCGACCACATCCTCCGTCGCGGTGTCTCCAACGGCCAGGGCCGGGACCTCCACGCTCAGGGGGGTGACGACGACCCTTGCCGTTGCCGTGGCTTCACGACCGTCGGTCGATCGCAGGTGTGCGATGGGATGGAAGGTGCCGGGGGTGCTGTAGACCACCACCACCGGCTCGAGGCCCCTGCCCAGCGCGATCTTGCCATCGCCCGTTTCCCACCGGACCTTCGCTGGGGGGTGGGTACCGACGCTGGTGCCATCGATCGACAGCGTCACGCGTTGGCCGACCGTGGCGCTGCTCGGCGTCGCATGGACGCTTGGTGACCACGAGAGGATCCCCAGCGGGGGGTAGAGCAGCACGCCAAGGACCACTGCCACCACGACGACGCTGAGAATCGCGATGGTACCTCTGCGCCCTCTGCGGTCGCCACGTCGCCTCCGAAGGCGGGTGGGGCCAGGCCAAGAATCCTGGGACTCCTCTGCGTCTTCCTCGTCATGCTCGTCGTCCTCCTGAGGTTCCTCAGGATCCGCCTCGTTGCGCGCCCGTCGGTGGGACTGGGGGCGTTGGACCATCGCTCCTGCGCGCCGCGGCCCCTGGGAGGATGCTCGCGAAATGGGTCCAGGAGCGGCAGGTCGCCGACGACCGCGGTCGCGCACCTTCCGCATGGGTGCCACCGACGCCGAGAGCGGTTCGCCCTCGACGGGGACCTCGAGTTCGACCTCGCCTGCGTAGACCCGGGCAGCGAACTCGGGGTCCGAGAGGAGCTCCTCTTCGACCTCGGTAGCGTCCATCTCCTCGCGCTGCAGCCCCACCTCCTCAGGTGGTTCGAGATCCCCACCGTCCTCTGCTCGTGGAGGGATGCGCCGACGGTCGTGGGAATGTCGCTCTGAAGAGGGGCCCAAGGAGAACTCGCCAGGCTCGGAGACGATAGCAGAGCCGGCACCCCCTTGGTCCTCTCCTTGGTCGTCGGTGGTGTGGGGTAAGTCCTCTTGGCGATCCACCGAAGGGGCCGTGCTCGTACGTTGCGGTGCAGCAGGGGGACGGAAGTCACTTACGCGCGAGACTGGGCGCCGCTGCAGGTGGGCCGAGGGATGTGGCAGGACCTTGGGCGCGTGGAACGAGAAACCCGCCTCGGTGGACGACTTCCCCCCAGGTTCGGCTGGTTCCCCTCCAGGGCGAGGCTGCGCCGCGCCGACAGGATGGTCGCGGGTGAGCTGGTGCAGCCTCTGCGAGGGCCGGAGCCCTGGGCGTTGGGCCACAGGTCCGCGAGGCGTCGGGGCGGCGGGTTGGCCTAGGCCCATTCCTTCCCGGGGGAAGGAGGGATCGGAGAGGCCGGTGGGATCGACGACAGGGGGGTGCAGACGCGCCGGGAGCTGTGAGCGGAGTTCCGAGTCGAGCGCAGCGCGGACCTCACGCACGAGCTCGGCCTTGAGCTCGGCGCGCAAGCGGTCAAGCTCCTCGGGCGGGATGGTCCCAATAGCGGCCATCGAGGAAGACTCGGATCGAGGCGCTGGTGTCGAGAGTCCCGTGCCTGCCTGCTGGGGGCGCCAGGGCTCTCGGGCTTGGGGAGGGGCAGTGCCGGGCTCCGTCGGGGTCGGGCGCGCGGAGAGCTCGGCCCGCAGCTCGTCGAGCACCGAGAGCTCGGGCCGGGCCCCGAGACCCTGAGGTTGCGCCGCCTGCGAGGATCCCTGCGCTGCGTCCTGCGGTGGACCAAGGTGCCCACGGAGCCGGTTGAAGGAGAGACGTCGCAAGGCCTCGAAATCCGTCTCGAGCAGGCGTTCGAGCTCGGCGGTGTCGAATCCCAAGGCGCGCCACTGTGCGAGCTTGTGCCGGTACCACTCCTGTTCCGGCTGCATAGACTCCTTCCTCTCTCCCACGGGGTCGGCACATTAAGTATGTGGTCGTATCGACTGCCGGGGGAGCGGCCTCGACCGACCCCTTATGCACCTCTCCACGCCTCTTGCATCGATGGTGATGGAGGAGCACGAGGAGGCCCCGCAGCCCTATCTGCGTGGCTTCGAGCTCAATGCCACCTGCTTCGAGGAGACCCGCGGGCTCAGCGGGTCAACGCTGCAGCAGTGGGCAGAGACGCTTGCGCCCCATCTGCAGGTGTGGGGTGGCCTCGTGCTCGAGGTCGGTGCGGGCACGGGCCGCTTCACGCGGCCACTGACCCGCTGCGGGGTGCAACTGGTGCCCCTCGACCGCAGCCGAGGCATGATCCTCGAAGGACGCCGCCGGGGCACGAGCGGCTACGTCCGCGGGGACGCGGGGCGGCTGCCCTTCCGCGATGGGGCCTTCTCCCAGGCGATGCTCGTGCATTTCCTGCACCTCGTGCCCGATCCGTTGGCGGTTGTCCGCGAGGTGCGCCGAGTGACGCAGCGAGGGCTCGTGGCAATCAGCTTCGAGCCTCAAGGAGAAGCCCCTTGGAGCCGGTACCTGGAGCTGCTCGCCAACGACCAAGGGCGCCACACACCCTTCCCGGGCCTCCCGGAGCGGGACCTGGCCTCGGTGGTCCCGCCCGACGAGGAGATCGAGCTGCTGACGGTCCATGACCATCGCCACGCTGACCAGATGCTCCGCTGGATGGAGGACCACAGTTACTCCTTCACCTGGGCCGTGCCTGCGCGAGTCCACCGCCGACTGATGGACCAGTTGCGCGCCGAGGGCTTCGACCGACAGCCGCTGCCACCATCCAAGGTGCGGTTCCACCGGTGGTCAGCACAGACGTTGATGCGGGTCTGATCCCCCCTCCGTGCTACATCGTGCCATGGTGAGTGACATCGCCTGCCCGAAGGCTTATCACCCCCATCCGACCACGAGGAGGGTTGGGGCGCCGCAGCAGATCTGCGGCGTGGGATTGGAGGATGCCGACGATGAAGTCTCGACTGCAGGAGCAGAGGAGCGTTCCGCCGGGGGACCCGGCGCCACAGCGCAAGGGAACAGACCCGGCCGATCCGGCCTGGAGCGGTGAGTTGATGCCCGAGCGCTCGAGGAGCGAGCGCTCTTGGCGAGCGGCCTGAACGGTCAGCGCCTCCGCTCAGGACAAGGCCGTTGTGGGGTGGGGCAGATGCCCCACCCCCACGGTCGTCATACGCAGCCTGTTTGAGGGTGGTCGCTGCTGGACAGTGATCCAAGCGATTAGTAGTCGCGGACTGAATACCTCGTTGCCTCGGTACGTACATCCCGACTCTATCGAACCCATCTTTTATGGGTGCCTTATGGCGCCTCTTTTCAAGGATGGCTTCGGGCTTAGATGCTTTCAGCCCTTATCCACTGCGGCGTGGCTGCCCAGCATGCCTTGCCAGACAACTGGTAGACTAGAGGCCGCGATCCCTTGTTCCTCTCGTACTAAAGGGACCTTCCCCTCAGGCGCCAAACACATCCTCCGAAAAGCAACCAACCTGTCTCACGACGGTCTAAACCCAGCTCACGATCCCTTTTAATGGGCGAACAACCCCACCCTTGGCAGCTGCTGCACCACCAGGATAGGAAGAGACGACATCGAAGTAGCAAGCCATCAGGTCGATATGAGCTCTTGCTGATGACAACTCAGTTATCCCCGAGGTAACTTTTCTGTTATCACTCACCCTCATCAAGAAGGTTGAGTGGTTCGCTAAGCCCTAGTTTCCTATCGCCGAATCTTGTTGTCCGATCCGGCGTCAAGCCAGCTTTTGCCTTTGCACTCCACGGTAGATTTCTGACCTACCTGAGCTGACCATTGGGCGCGCTTGATATCTTTTTGAGCGCGTGGCGCCCCACCCAAACTGCCTACCTATCGGTGTCCCAGTTACCCGGTGAGTAATATCCGATCAAAAGGGCGGTGTTTCATCATTGCCTCCGCCGTGCCCGGAAGCACAGCATCGACGGCTCCCGCCTACCCTACGCAATCAACCAGATATCACAACGACAGGTTGCAGTAAAGCTCTACGGGGTCTTCGCTTTCAGGAGGACGGCATTGGACTGTGCGCCAATGGGTCAGTTTCACTGGATTCCAGGCGGGGACAGTAGAGCTCTCGTTGGGCCTTCATGCAAGCCGCCAATTAAGCGGCAAGGTATTACGCTACCTTAAGAGGGTCATAGTTACCCCCGCCGTTTACCGGTCCTTCATCCGGTTGAAACCGGGCTTCAGATACCGGCACTGGGCAGGCTTCAGCGACAATACACATCCTTTCGGACTTGCTGTCACATGTGTTTTTATTAAACAGTCGGAGCTCCCTTGTCACTGCGACCAGCTTCTTTCGAAGCTGGCGCCCCTTCTACCGAAGGTACAGGGCTAATTTGCCGAGTTCCCTCGCCTGGATTGGTCCAACACGCCTTGGGCTTCTCACCCAGGGGCACCTGTGTCAGTTCTAGGTACGGATCCCAGCTTGGCTCCAACTCTCTTTTCACTGGCACCAGGGATAAACTCGCTCGGCCTGCGCCGACCGGTCGGCTTTCACCAGCTTCTCACCATTACGGTTCTCCACTGGCATATGCGTCCCGCGCAATTGGCATGTATTAGCGGGAGTGTACCCCGATGCGTCAAGGTTGGACGAAACACTGAGAGCTCGGGAATATTGACCCGATTCCCTTTCGGCTTCCCCGATTAAGGTTGGCCTTAGGACCGGCTAACCCCTGTCTGACGAGCATTGACAGGGAACCCTTGCCCCTACGGCGGACGGGATTCTCACCCGTCTCTGCTGCTACTTCTACCAGGATCATCATTCGAACGCGGTCCACATGACCTCTCGGCCATGCTTCTACCCACGCACGACGCCTCCCTACCAGATCACCTTTCGGTGCTCCACAGTATCGGTGGCCGATTTTAGTCCCGTCCATTTTCGGGGCCCATGATCTCGACTGGTGAGCTGTTACGCACTCTTTAAAGGATGGCTGCCTCTAAGCCCACCTTCCAGTTGTTTTCGATGCACGGACTCCCTTTGAGATGCACACTTAATCGGCACTAAGGGACCTTAACTGCGGGCTGGGTTGTTCCCCTTTTGGTATCCAGGCTTACCCCAGAAGCCCTCACTCCCGGCTTCTTCGATGGGTGCAAGTTCGGAGTTTGACAGGGTACCGAGGACTTTCGCCCCCTAAGCACCCAATCAGTGCTCTACCTCACACACTATCTCTGCCGAGGTCTACCTGCGAGTAGTCTCGGGAGGAACCAGCTATTTCCGGCCTCGATTGGACTTTCACCACTATTCCCAGGTCATCCGAACGATTTGCACGTCAGAACCGGTTCGGTCCTCCACCCACGTTTCCGTGGGCTTCAACCTGCCCAGGAATAGATCGACCGGCTTCGGGCGTCCCACCAATGACTCAAGGCGAGCCCACCTCGACCCTCACCCTTGCGGGCTGCGGTCCGTTGGTTTCCCTAAGGTTACGACGATGATCGTCTTAGCCTCGCCATTGATCGGAGCTCCCTGGCCCGTTTTTCGAAACGGATACCATGACATTGGTCCCCGGCTTGCGCCGGATCTTTCCTTCCATGCCATGGAAGACTATGGCCACTTGGTTTCAGGGTCTTTTCACACCCCGTCAGGGGGTCTTTTCAGCGTTCACTCACGCTACTATTGCACTATCGGTCTCGGGACGTATTTAGAGTTGGATGTTGATGCCACCCACCTTCGCGCGCGATTTCCAACGCACGCTACTCCAGAACTCCAGGACTCACCGTACCAGCGTAGACCTACGGGGCTGTCACCCTCTCAGGCCGGCTGTTCCAAACACATTCGGCTTCGGCTGTACCGGTGTACCTAGTTCTTCCACCACATCTCCCCACAGTCTCCCATGGGGATTCGGTTTGCTCTGTACCGTTTTCGATCGCCTTTACTCACGGTATCTCGGTTGATTTCTTTTCCTCTCCCTACTAAGATGCTTCAATCCGGGAGGTTCCCGTTCCTTTCGGAACGACGCATAAAGCGCCGGGAGGTCCCATTCGGTGATCCCAGGTGCAAAGGCTCCTTGCGCCTTCCCTGGGCTTATCGCAGCTTGGCACGACCTTCATCAGCGCCCGAACCGAGCCATTCCCCAAGTGGCGTATGATCACATAGCAGCGACCACTTCCGTCCAGGCTGCGTATGAATAGGCAGTCATTGGCCTCGTCGACCGCGAAGGCCGACGCCCGTTGGGATTCCGCTACAGAAGCGGACGCCTATGCCACTTCCCCGAAGACGCGTTCTCCGGGTGCACCGTGATGCTCCAATGGAGCCCCCCGCCATACCCCGCCCCTCTATTTAAAGTCCCAGGTGGTCGAGCGATGCGAGCTGGCAACTCAGGCTGGAAAGCTGGCGCGCAACCATGCACCGAGTTGTTTGGAGACGACGCCGTTGGTGACGACCTCGTCGTATCCAGCCCGACGCGCCTGGTCCATCAGAGGTGCGAGCTCATGGTCGCAGAACCCCAACACCTTGAGCTGAGCACCATCGCTGCGGAGCTGCCGCACCGCTCCCAGCGGGTCCTTGGAAGCGGCGGTCAGCTGCACCACCAGAGCGGCCGGGGATTGGTTTCGGACTGCCTCGACGATCCCCTGGCCCTTGGCGCCACTGGGCTGGAACCCTGCAGCCTTGATCTGGGCGTCGATGGCGGGCAACAGGAAGAGATTCTCCGCGATCACCAAGACGGTGCGTGTCATGGCGATGCGCTGGGTCGCCAGGGGGGATAGGCCGCCCCTTGTCACGGTGCGCCAGCACGTAAGCCCCCTGAGGGAAAGGCTCAAGGCGCGCCGCTGGTCGATGGCATCGGTGGCAGCCCTTCCCCCAGCAGCCGACGCCGAGCACCATGGGACCCTGATCCGCGGGGCTTCCACCTACCGTGGCCCCAGGGGTCATCTGGCCTTGGCCTACCTCGTCGACTTTGGCAGCCTGGCCTTCTGGGTCGTGCTGGGCTTGTGGCTCTCGTCCTCGATCTTTGCCGACGGGAGGACCGAGGAGGGATGGGCGCTGGCCGCGGCCCTGCTCATCCTCTTCGAAGGCCACATCCTCGTGACGATCCTCGGCATCCGCCGACGCGGACTCATGAAGGCGCTGCTCCGTCGGCGTCTGGAGGTCACGACCGAGGGAATCGTCCTGCCGCTGCTGCATCGCGACCACCGGCTGGCCTATCCCGACAACTTCGTCCCCTGGGAGGGGTTGCACCGACTCGTATGGGTCCGTGCCGACCCGCAGCGGAGCACGAGCGAGCGCCTGCGAGTCGAGATCGACGTCCCGCGGCGCTACCTCCACGACCAGACCCGCGCCCAATACCTCTACGACGCCGATGAGGTTGGAGACCTTGAACGGGTCGTCACCCAGGCGCGCGCCTTCGTGGCGCACAAGGTGAAGGTCCAGGATGTCGCCCACCGCCAGCGGCTGCGGGAAGCACTCGCGTGAGGGCTCGCAAGGGGGCTTGTGCCCAAGCCCCCTCCGCTGGGCGCATCGTGCGCCTAGGCGATCTCAAGGCGCTTGCCCTTGGAGACCCTGGCTTTGGGCAAGTTGACGTCGAGCACACCGTTGTTGTAGGAGGCCTTGGCCGCCGAGAGGTCGACTCCCGAGGGGAGGCGGATCTGCTTGTGGTAGCGGCGGACTCCGCGTTCGACGCGGATTTCGAGCGAATCGTCCTGCAGCTGCAGGGAGATGTCCTCCTTGGCAACGCCGGGCAGCTCCAACGTCACGACGATGGTGCCGTCGCGCTCGACGATGTCGGTCAGGGGCTCACGGGTCGTATCCTGCGGCACGCTCTGGGCCGTCTCCCGGGAGTCCTTGGCCTTGGGACGCACCTGTGGACGCAGGGGCGTGTTGCCGAAGTGCTCGATGTGTGGCACGCCATCGGGACCGACCCGCAGCGAGTAGCCCCACACGTAGGGACCCCCCTCACGGCCGGCGTGCTCCCTGGCCCAGCGCTGCAGCTGGGTGAAGCTCTCCCGCTGGGCCGCCATCCGCGCCTCGAAGTCCTTGAACGGGTCTTCCCACAGGGAGCCCCAATCCTGAGACAGCCCCCGACCCAGTCGCGGGAAGCGGCTCATCAGCGCCTCAAAGGGGTCGAAGGGGCTCGGCAGCCTCTGGTCACGGTCCTGCTGCGTTGACGGGACGGCCGTCTCCTCATCCGATGGGCTCGGTTTCGTACTCTCTCTGTCGTGTGCCAAGTCCTCTGCCTCCGTGGGATCCAATCCTACGCCACCTCGAGCGCGTAGGGCGACTCGCGCGGGCTCCCGCCAGCGCGGGTGGCCTGCAGGAACCGCTCGGCGCGGTCGCGGTAATGCTTCATCAGCGTCGTGTCGAGGGGCCGTACGTTCTGCAGCGCCGCCTCGAAGTGCGGGAGGCGGATGGTGACGTTGGCGTAGGCACGCTCGTCCATCGCCGCTCCCATCTTGTGGATGAACTCCCGCATCGCACCGAGCGACGCCGCGTTGACGACGGCGCGCAGGTCAGCTCCGCTGTAACCGACGGTACGCGCCGCCAATGCCCGCAGGTCGACGTCGGGGGCGATGGGACGGTCCTTGGCGTGGACCTCGAGTATCTGCAATCGCGCCTCCTCGTCGGGCAAGTCGACGAACAGCAGGCGGTCGAAGCGGCCGGGGCGCAACAGCGCCGGGTCGATGAGGTCGGGCCGGTTGGTGGCGGCCAGGATCCGGACATCCTTGGCGCGGATCAGCCCGTCCATCTCGGTGAGCAGCTGGGAGATCACCCGCTCAGCGACTCCCGAGTCGCCACCGGTGCCTCTGGCGGGGGCGATGCTGTCGAGCTCGTCGAAGAATATCACGCAGGGGGCGGCCTGGCGCGCCTTGCGGAAGGTCTCGCGGATCGCACGCTCGCTCTCCCCGACCCACTTGCTGAGGAACTCAGGGCCGCGGATGCTGATGAAGTTGCACTGCGACTCCGACGCGACGGCCTTGGCCAGCAACGTCTTGCCCGTGCCCGGGGGGCCGTAGAGCAGCACCCCTTGGGTCGGCTCGAGGTGCAGGTGAGAGATCAAGCCCGGGTAGCGCAGCGGCCACTCGACCGTCTCGCGCATCGTCTGCTTGGCTTCGTCGAGACCGCCAATCTCCTCCCAGGCGACCTGGGGGTTCTCGATCAGCACCTCGCGCAGGCTCGACGGCTCGGCCTCCGAGAGCGCGGCCTCGAAGTCTTCGACGGTGACCTTGAGTTGGGAGAGGACCTCCATGGGTACCTCGTCATCCTTGTCACTGAGGGTCAGCTTGGGCAACAGCCGCCGCAAGGCTCGCATCCCGGCCTCCTTGGCCAGCGCCGAGAGGTCGGCCCCGCTGAAGCCATGGGTGACGTCGGCGAGGTGGCTGAGGTCCACCTGGTCCGCCAGGGGCATCCCGCGACTGTGGATCTGCAGGATCTCCAGCCGCCCGGTGCGGTCGGGGACGCTGATCTCCAGCTCTCGGTCGAAGCGGCCGGGCCGGCGCAGTGCCGGGTCGATGCTGTTGGGCAGGTTGGTCGCACCGATGACGACGACGCGGCCGCGGCTCTTGAGGCCGTCCATCAGCGCCAGCAGCTGGGCGACGACGCGCCGCTCGACCTCGCCTTGGCTCTCCTCGCGCTTGGGCGCGATGCTGTCGAGTTCGTCGATGAAGATGATGCTGGGGGCCTCGGCGGCGGCCTGCTCGAAGACCCCCCGCAGGTTCCCTTCGCTCTCGCCGTAGAACTTGGACATGATCTCGGGGCCGCTGATGGTGAAGAACGCCGCTTCGGTCTCGGAGGCGACGGCACGTGCCAACAGCGTCTTGCCTGTCCCGGGGGGACCGTGCAAGAGGATCCCGCGTGGCGGCTCGATCCCCAGCTTGGCGAACACCTCGGGATGGCGAAGGGGGAGCTCGACCATCTCGCGGACCTTCGTCACCTCGTTGCCGAGGCCTCCGATGTCCTCGTAGGAGATGCGATCGACCTCGGGCACCTGCCGTGGAGGTCGGGTCGCGATGGTGATCGCCGTGCTGCCGTCGATGAGGACCGCCCCGCGCGGGGTGGTGGCCGTCACCAGCAGGTCGATGCGGCGACCCATCACCGCAATCGAGACGAGGTCGCCCTTGGTCACTGGGCGACCTTCGAGCATCTCCCCGAGCGCCTCCTCCCCGCCGACCAGGCGCACCGGTTCGGTCGGCGCGAAGCCGACCTTGGTGGCCATCTTGGCCTCGATGGGGACCAGGGTGACCTGGTCGTCGATGGCGACCTTGGCGTTGCGCCGGGTCAGCCCGTCGATCCTGATGAGCGCACGACCCTCATCCTGGGGGGGTCCGCGCCACGCCTTGGCCACCGTCGAACCTGCAGGTCCGCGGAGCTCGATGACATCGCCCACCACCAGGCCCAGAGCAGCGAACAGCTGAGGGTCGATGCGTGCGACCCCGCGGCTGGCGTCCCTCGGCTGGGTCTCTGCGATCCGGGCGACCGCACTGCGTTCCTTCGTGTCCTTCGCCTGCGCCATCGATTTCGTCCCCCATCGAGTTATGTGTAGTAGTGAACTACTTGTTGCATAGTTGATATGCCTGAGAGTATATGTAGTTTCGGCACATCGTCCGGCCATCAGTGAGCAGCCGGCCGGTACTGGCCATTCGTTGCCCGCTCCGATGGGGGAAAGCCGACGCCTGGGCGGTTTCTCCTTCGTTCCCTTCACATTGAGGCGATCCCCGGAGCTCTGCGGTGGATGAAGGAACTGAGCTATGCTGAGTTATTGAGTATAGATGGCAGTAATCCTTAAGTTACTTGGACCCTCCCAGGAGGTTGCGATGGAGACCAGGACCATGTCCGCCCTGCCAATGCCCAAGAGAGAGTTCCGACCGACCGCCCCAGGGGAGGCGTTGCTCCACCGGCTCTACCGCGCGCCGGCCAATGCCGACGAACTCGCCGAGGAGCATGTCCGCCCCGACGAGGTCGCGGACCTGCTCAAGCAGCTGGCCTATGACCAGTTGATCGCCCCCATCCAGAAGAACGGCGAACCGACCATCTTCGCGCTCACGCGCAAGGGCGAGCGGCTGCTCGAGGGCTGGACCCTGCAGCGCTACCTTGCGGCCCTCTAGCGGACGGGATGTCACTGGTGATCGACGATGACCCCAAACCCCTTCTCGAACCCCGATGTCGCGATGGACCTGATCGCGCGCTTGTACTACGGCGACCGGCGCGCAGCGCACTTGGTCAAGGAGACCGTCGCAGCCACCGACGTCTCCGAACCGACCGTCTACGCCGTGCTTGCGGAGCTGCAGCGCACGGGCATGGTGCACAAGGCCGCCCGCTCCAAGCGCAACGTCGTCTACCAGCTGACGCCCGATGGCAAGGAACTGCTCGAGCGGGAGCACTTCACCGCCCTCGAGCACCTGCTCTCGGGCGCCCCGGTGGCCCGCCGCCGGGAACTGCTGCTGCAGCTGCTCCTGGAGGACATGCTCGACGAGCTGCCCTCCGAATGGCGACAGACCGACCGCAAGGGCGTGCTGCGAAAGGCCACCAAGGAAGAGATCGAAGACGTCAAGCGCCGCTTGCTGCGCCTGACCGACGCCCTCCGGTGAGCCCTGCGCAGGTCCTGCATGCCCACGGCCAGCCGACGCTGCACCTGCCGACCTCCTGCTGACACGGTGGTCCACCCGGCCTCCGGCGCCCCCACCCCCCGCGGCCACCCATGGCGAGCCGCACCCGGGACCGGGCGGACCACCGCTAGCATCGCCCACCAGGGGTGCTGATGAGTCCGCAACCCTTCGACGAGGTACCCCCGGCGGGCGGCCGCCGCGGTGACGACTCCTATGGCCGCCGTCCGCGGCGGCGCAAGGACAAGCGGCAGCGCATGCGGGCGCTCGCCCTCGATGCGCTGGTCACCACCACCGCTGCCACGGCGGTCGTCGCCTTCCTCTTCGCGACCTTCGTCGGCGATTGGTACTATGGCCACTTCACCCTCCACAACGGCGTGCTGGCGGCGGTGTTGACCGTCGGCCTGTTGGGCGGGATCGCCATCGCCTTCTCGGGCGGCGGGCTGAGCAGCCGCTGGTGGCGCGGGTCGATGACGGCAGGCTTCGGTGGGATCGTCCTGGTGGGCGCGAGCCTGGGCTCGGGCTACATCGACCTGCTCGGGTCGATCCCGACGTTGCTGATCGCGATCCTCGGTGCCGCTGCCCTGGCCTTCCTATTGGCGATGGGGCTGGTCAAGGAGCGATACGGCTTCCTGGCGCTGTGGATCGTCGGGGCGGCCCTCTTCGCCGCCGTCCCACTGCTGGCGGCGCTCACGATCACCCCTGCGCTCAAGGGAGGCATCTCAGTCGACTACGGGAGCACCGAGCAGTCGGTCATGCTCGTGGGTCTGACCTTCATGATCACCGGCACCGCCCTGCATCAGCGCGACAAGCGCCTGGTCGGTGCCATCGAGGAGGAGCTCGAGCGTGCCGACGCGCTGGTCTCGCGCGGACGCTTCGCCGACGCCGTTCGCTTCTACGACCGGGCGATCAAGGCCTCCCACCTGCTGGTCCCCCCCTCGGCGGCCTCCGGCGGCGGCAAGATCGACGACTACGAGCTCCCCTGGCTGGGCAAGGCCAACGCCGTGCTCAAGCTCGACCGTCCTGAGGAGGCGCTCAGCTTCATCGATATGGCCCTCGAGAGCAACCCCAGCTCCGAGACCGCCTGGCTGATGAAGGGAAACACCCTGGCGGCGCTGGGACAGTACGACCGTGCGGTGCGCTGCTACGACGAGGCGCTGACCCTCGACCCTGAGAGCGCGATCACCTTCAACAACCGTGGCGCAGCCCTCGTGGCGCTCGAGCGCGCCCCCGAGGCGCTCGGTGACTTCGAGCGCGCCCTGCAGCTTGAGAAGGAGTATCACGAAGCGCGCTACAACAAGGGTCTGGCCCTGCTGCGGCTGCGCAAGCTCGACGAAGCGGTGGCCACCTTCGACGAGGTGATCGCCACCGAGGACGAGACCTTCAAGCGCTCCCCCCACTGGGTCGGCGCGTGGCACGCCAAGGGCAACGCCTACTACCGCATGAATCGCCTCGAGGACGCCCTGGCCTGCTTCGACGAGGTGATCAAGCGGCGCCCCAACCATCTTGTCCTGACCATGAAGGGCAACTGCTTCGTGCGCATGGGCGCCTACCCGCAAGCGGTGCAGGCGTTCGACCAGGCCCTGCGGATTCACAGTGAGTACGATCAGGCGTGGAACAACCGCGCCGTCGCGCTGCTCAACATCGGCCGCTTCGAGCAGGCGGTGCGCTCCGCCGACGAGGCCATCCGGGTCAACCCCCAGCACGCCGAAGCCTACCTCAACCGGGGCAAGGGGCTGATCAAGCTCGAGCGCAAGGACGCGGCGATGACCTCCTTCTCCAAGGCCGTGGAGCTCGATGCAAACTCCGGTGAGGCCTGGCTGCACCTGGGCAACCTGCTCAGCGACCTTGACGAGCACCCCCGGGCCGCCCAGGCCTACGAGAAGGTCGTCGCGGCCGAGCCCAAGAATCGCATCGCCTGGAACAATCTGGCCAACACCTATGTCCGGCTCGAACAGCCACGGCAGGCCATCGCCGCCTACGAACGGGCGCTCGACCTCGACCCCTCCTACGAGATGGCCTGGGTCAACCTCGGCAACACCCACGTCGAGCTCGATCACCCCTCCGACGCGGTGCGCTGCTTCGACGAGGTGCTGCGGCTCAACCCCAAGAACACCGATGCCCTCTACAGCCGCGGCCACATGCTCCAGCGGCTTGGCCGCGAGCAGGAAGCGATCCCCCCCCTGGAGCAGGCCGTCAGCCTCAATCCCAAGCACGTGCAGGCTTGGGACGCGCTGGGCAAGATCTACGCCGCACGCCGCGAGCAACCGCGCGCCATCGCCTGCTTCGACCGCGTCCTGGCCCTCGAACCCTACTACCTGCCCGGCTGGTACCTGCGCGGCGACTCGCAGACCCTCTCGGGGAACCACCCGGCCGCCATCTCCGACCTCGAGCGCGCGACCCAGCTCGATCCGCAGTTCCTCGATGCCTGGCAGCTCAAGGGCAAGAACTGGTACGCCCTCGGCAACCTGCCCAACGCCGTGCGCGACTTCGACCGCGTCACGCAGCTCGACCCTCAGCACCTCGAAGCATGGGACAGCAAGGGCGTCGCCCTCTTTGGCAGCGGCCGCGCCGACGAGGCGATCGATGCCTTCCAGCGCACCACCGCGATCGACCCGCGCTACGACAAGGGATGGTACAACCTCGCCTCCGCCTACTCGTCGGTCGGCCGCGCCCCCGAGGCGGTCGCCGCCTACGACCAGGCGATCACGTTGCGGCCCGACTACGACAAGGCCTGGAACAACAAGGGCAACCTGCTCTACATGATGGGCCGGATGGACGACGCCCTGCGCTGCTTCGAG
>JAHFTX010000001.1 GCA_023265395.1 Thermoplasmata archaeon | reverse complement strand
CGCCCACCGGCTGCCCGCTGAGGGCATCGCTGATGGTCACACTCACGCCCGGCAGCGGGTCCCAGACGTCATCGTAGGCGTCCACCTGGATGAGGAACTCGATGCGGATGAGGCTGGTGTCGTAGGCGACGGCCTTGTCCAGATCGAGATCGGCCCCACGGAGCGTGACGTCGGCATCATTGCGCGCAACGATGTCATCACCGTCGTTGCTGTACATCGAGAGGCGTTCGAAGACGACGGTTGCGCCATCGACGACGATGCCGCCCTCCCCCCAGCGGAACGTGGTGTCGGTGATGGAGACGTCGTCGGTCCCGAGGATCAACAAGCCTGCATCGCTGTCACGAGAAGAACTCGAGGTGCTTCCCAGGTACTGGACGGTCGAGTCGACCATCTCGAGTGAACCACCTGGGAACACGGTCATCTGATAGCTCTGGCCGTTGGCACTACTGACGATCGCGCCGTCGAAGGAGGCGCTCCCCCCAGAGAGGATCGAGACGCCCAGGCCGTCGTTGGCAATCGGGCGCAGCGACAACTGCGAGTTGGTGAAGGTGAGCGTCCCGCTGACGGTGACATTGCCGGTCACCTCCATCGTGCTCTCGTCGACGGTCGCGCTGCCCAGGATGTCCCAGAAGACGAACGTCCCCCCGGAGCTGAGCAAGCCTCCCTCAGGGTTGTCGAGGTAGGTCCCATCGACCACGGTCGCGATGCTGTTGCCATAGAGAAGGATTCCCGCCCCGTTGTCCTCGACGTGATTGTCCACCAGATCGCCGAGGAACTGGTAGAGGTAGAAGCCGTAGGAACAGGAGCGGACGTCGTTGAGGTCCATCGAGCCGGTGAAGTAGTAGGCCTGCACACCGTAGGATGCGGTCCGGATCCGGTTGTCAACAATCCGCCCGGTCCCCGAATTCAGGTAGATGGCGTTGTCCTGCACCGTGGTCACTTGGTTGCCCTCGATGAGGACGTCGCCGGGGTAGGTCAGGTCCATGCCATCCTCAGCTAGGCTGATGGTGTTGTCGCTGATGGTCAGCTGGCTCGCTCCATAGACGAAGATGCCATCTTGGGCAAGCGAGATGTCGTTTTCAAGAACCAGCATCCGGCTGTTGTAGACGTTTTCGAAGTGGATACCTTGGGATCCGCCGCGGATGATGTTGCCACTGACGAGGATGGTCCCACCGATGATCCCATTCCTGAGGAAGATCCCGGAATCGCCGTTGTTAGTGATCTCGTTGTCGGCGACGATGAACGAGAAGGAGAGGATGTCGAACTCCCCGCCGAGGACGCCGTAGAGATCGGCGTAGATTCCTCCTGAGACGGCGTTGGCGATCGTATTCCGCTGGACGTCGCCGCCCGCCTGGTAGTACGCGATCGCGTACTCCCCGCGGCACAGGTCGAGGTTGTTGTCATGGGTGCGGGCCTCACGTGTGTAGGTGACCCTGATGCACCCTTCGGCGGAGCCGATGAGGGTGTTCCCGGCGATCTCGTAGTGGCCGTTTTCGCCAGCTTCGTCGACGCTGATGCTGTACCCACTTTCGCCCCCGGCGACGTTCGAGATCACGTTGTTGACGATGCGGACGAGCCCCGAGCCATCGCTCTCGTAGTCGCGAATCCCGGATTGACCGACGTCGCTGATGACGTTGTCTGCCAAAGTGGTGAAATCCCCCTCGTCATAGTTGCGGCGGATCCCGTCGGATCCTGCGCTATCGATCGAGTTGTTTTGGAAGTCCATCGCACCATAGTAGGAGGAAAAGCCCGAGCCGGTGTTCTGGTTTGCCTCGTTGTTGGTGATGGCACCCTGGCCGTACTGCACTGTCAGTCCAGTCCCGTCGTTTCGTGAGAATGTACTGTCATGGACCTGGGCGTCCCACATCGGGAGGGCCAGGTCGCGGCCGCCCCCGCCACTCTCGTCGTCCAGATAGAGGTACGCGCCGTCCTCATCGTTGTCATCCACAGAGCTCTGTGTAAGCTCCACCGAGGAGATGCCGTAGACGTAGAGACCACGCTCCAAGTTACCATCGAATGAATCGTCGCGGAATGCGAAGCTCCCATGTTCTCCATAGCACCAGTAGCCACAATCGTAGTAGAAACCGTCCTCATTGTTCCCATCGAAATGGCTGTTCTCGACCAGTTGCAGCACTCCAGCATCGATGGTGCCCCCGTCGGCATAGAACCCCTCATCGCCATTGTTCGAGGCCGAGACGTCGGAGAACTGGATATCGAGACGCTGACCGCCGCCACCAGAGCCGTAGATGCCATAGCCATCATTGTCATCAAAGGTCGACTGGGTGATCCCCAACCATAGTTCGTTCGAGCCCGAGGTGTAGAAACCACTGTTCTCGTTCCCGTCGAAGCTGGAACCAGTTATCTGCAGGGTGGTGTCCTCCAAGGAGTTGCTGACATAGAAACCGTGGTCGCTGTTGCCATTGAAACTGGCGTCGCTGATGCTGACTGGGTTGGGGAAGGTCGGATTGCCGATATAGGCGCCGTACCCCACGTTGCCGTCGAAGGAGGTGCCATCGATGCTCAGGGCGTCGAGGGAATAGTAGGAGTAGACTCTCAGCCCCGAATCGCTGTTGGAGTCGGCACTGCCGTCGACGAAGGTCAGGTAGATTGGCGATCCCCAATCGTGCCTTACGTCAACGCCGGATTCACCGTTCTGACTGGTATCGATTCCGTCAAAGAGGAAGTCCCACCCCCCACTCTCGACATAGATGCCGTCCTCTCCGTTGTTGCGGAAGGATGAGTCGGTGATGGGCACTTGGGTATCCTCCCCAGGGCCCGATTGGAGGTAGAGACCCCGATTGTCATTGTCATTGTATTGGCTGTTGTCGATGGATACGAAGGAATTCGATCCGAGGGACAGCCCGTTGTCGCCGTTGCCGTTGAACGACGTGTCGGCGATGTTCATCGTCAGTGACGAGGTCCCCCAGATGCCTGAGCCTGAATTGCCGTCAAAGGAAGAGTCAGTGATGGTGTATTCCCCGTAGGACCACCCCAGGTACATCCCCGAGCCATCGAGGTCGTCGTCGAAAGAGGACTGGTCCACTGTGACCGAGGCCCAGTAGCCATTGAGGTAGAAGCCCGCCCCGTTGTTGGAGTCGAAGTCGCTGGTCGAGATGTCGATGCTCAGGTCCTCCCCGGACCCAAGGAAGCCATAGCCATCGTTGCCTGAGGCGCTCGTCCCGGTGATGGTGATGGTGCTGTCGTCCAACTCGTAGGACCACCCGAAGTCGATCCCCGAGTCACCATTGTTCTCAAGGGTTGCCCCATCAAAGGAGTAGCTGCCATCCGCCATAGATGGACCGCTGAGGTAGAACCCCGAGTCATCATTGCCCGAGAGGGTGGTGTCGGTGATGCTGATGACTGGTGGCTGCTGGTCCCAGTTCCCACCGCTGACCGAGAGCCCGGCGTCACCATTCCCATCGATCGTCCCGTCAGTGATCGAAATGTCCGTCCACTCGACGACGGTGACGTCCAGCCCAGATTCGTCGTTGTTCGAGAACGAGCTGCCCACAGAAGACAGCACGAGGTACTGCGCGTATAGGCCGTCGTACCCGTTGTCGTCGATGGCGCTGTCGTCGATCGTCACATCCGCTGAATAGGCGTTCAGGCCGTCTCCATCGTTGCCCGAGAGCGTCGTGGTATCGATGGTGCCGGTCAGAGAACTGGTATAGAGACCATCCTCTCCGTTGGAATCGAGGGTGCTGTCGAGGAGGTCGACATCGAGGTCTTCTCCGACGTAGACCCCACGGTTCCCGTTCCCACTCAAGGAGCTGTCGATGGAGGTCAGGGTGGTATATGAGTAGGTATAGATCCCGTTGCCACCGTTGGAGTCGAAACTCGATCCGGTGAGGGTCAGATCATAGGTGACACCCCAGGAATCCCCTCGGAACCCATTCTCGCCGTTGTCGTCGACGTGGCTGTCGATCATGTCGAGGGTCAGGTCGTAACCTTCGGAGGAGATCCCATCGGCGGAGTTGTCCTGGATGGTCACCTGGTCGAGGGTGAGCGTGCCCGATTCGATTTCCAGACCCGGTCCCCAGTTGTCCTCGAAGGTCGAGGGGTCGATGGTGATGTCGGAGTCGTAAGGGAAGGAAGCGCCTCCGTAGTTGTCCGAGAAGGTGGAGTCGGAGATGTCGACCGTCCATCCGTCGGGACCATCCATCCAGAGAGCGAGCCCGAAACCGTTGTTCGAGGTGAAGGTCGAGTCGCTGAGGGAGGATGGCATCGGACCTACGAAGGGGGACTCTGCCAGCAGTCCCCTGCCGTCGTTGGAGGAGAAGGTCGAATCAGAGATGTCGAACCAGGTATCTCCTTCAGAGGTGACACCGTCACCATAGTTGTTGGAGATGGTCGAGTCGCTGATGGTCAGGGTCACATCGTCGCAATCGAGGTAGACGCCGGTATCACCGTTGCCGTCGATGAGGGAGGAGACTATTTGCAAGTCCAGGCTGAGCGCGACACCGACATAGAGGCCCCCACCGTCGTTGTCTGAGATGTTCGTCCCGTCGATCACCTGGGTGGAGGTCGGGTCGGGATAGAGCAGGCTGATACCCGAACCACCGTTGCGGGTAATCGTCGAGCCCGTCACTTGCAGGGCGGTGCCCCATCCCTGTGGGTAGACGCCATTGAAGCTGTTCTCGCTGATGGTGGAACCATCGATGGTCAGCAGGGTGTCGTCGCCGAAGGAGACGATTCCGTTCTGCCAGCGTTGGACGGAGGTATCGACGATGGAACCTTCCCAGCCGTCACGCTGGATGGCGATCCCGGGGGCAGGGCTATAGAGACCTTCGAAGGAATTGTCCTCCAACAGGTCGGGAGTGGATGAAGCAGTATCGCCCCAGAGCTGGACCGCGGCCCATCCCGCGCCCGACGTCAGGGTGTTGTTCCGCATGACCACGTCGTAATCCCCTTGGAACTGAAAGCCTACGGTTCCGACGTACGCTAGGACCTGGTTGTCCTCGACGGTCAATGAGACACCCGAGCCGTCGACGGAGATGGCCGCCTGGCCGATGCTGCCGTCGAGTATGTTCGCGTCGATGGTCGCAACGCCAAGGAGGCCTCCGGCGCTGATTCCGCTGATAGGGTTGTGGATCGTATTGCCACTGACCGTCACATCGGTGTCGTCGATGAGCACGATCGCAGAACTCCCCGGAGGAAACCCGGGCGGGGTGATCTCGTTATCCGTGATCTGTGCGTCAGCAGCGTCTGTGACCTCGATATAGCCGTAAACGATGCTCGACGGTCCCCCCACAAACGTGTTGTCGGAGATGGTGACTGTTCCGGAGACGGCGTGGATGGCCGCCCCATTGCCGGCGGGGCCGGGAAGATAGTCATTGTCAGTAAAGGAGAATGAGCCGGCGGAGGCAACGTCGATTCCGGGCCCGATTCCGGTCATTTCGCCGAATCCGAAGAAGGCCGAATTGTCAATCAAGACGCTCGAGCCGGGCATGGCCGAGATGCGGCCGTCGCCTCCTGTTCGAGTGTCAAGCCGGGATTGGGTGATCTGGAGGTTCCCGCCGACGGTGATCGATCCCGGCATGTATCCAAGCAAGGTGTCGAGGTGAACATCGACGTTGTCGAGGACGAGGGTCGAACCTGGCGGGACAGAAATGCCACCAGCCACCATGTCCAAATCGCAGTCGGAGACGACGTTGACCCCAGGGGGGGTCACCAATGGCCCGGGCGGCGCATAGATCGCGCAAGGAGGTTGCGGCGCAGCCGAGGCGCTGCTGCTCAAGATGACGATTGCGAGCAGCGCAAGGCCCAGGGTTACCAACGTCAGTTGCAGGGTCTGTCGAGACATCCGAATCACTGGGGCGGGCGACGGACTTTGCGTATATAAGCGCTGCTTCGGGAAGAGCTAGTGCTCGACACACCTGCATCCACCAGCATGGGCAGGCGCTGTCACCTGAGAGATGCGCCCGAGCGCTACCGCTCGGAGACGAGTGCCCGGCCCGTGCCTAGGCTTGCTTGCGGCGACGAGTCTTGCCCTTACCCTTGGGGGATGTATCGACGTCGACTTCCCCAGCAGAAGCCTCGGCCGAGCTTGCCTTGGAGCCCAGACCAGACGATTCGCCCTCGAGGTCAGAGACGTCGACCGCCCCGACGGGTGTCGCATCCTCCTGCTTCGGAGTCTTGGAATCACTCTCAGTCGCCTCCGCCTCTGAGGCAGCGTCGCTGGAGGGGTAGAGGACCTCCTCGCTCTCCACTTCGTCCTCGTCCTCCTCGTCGATGACCGGGACGCTTGATCGGGGGCTGGAGCTTGGGAGGGGCCGCGCAGAGGCCCTCGCAGGAGGACTCAGCCCCATCTGCTTGGCCGAACCGCCGCGGCGGCCGCCCAAGACGAGCACGAGGGCAGTGATGCCCACGATAGCTAATAGGACGACCGCAATCCACGACTCCATGGCCATAGGAGCTGCCACCGAGGCAGTGCCACCAGCGACCGTGGCGTGACCTTGCTCGGTCCCGCTGCCATCCTCCGCTTCGAAGAACCAGGCATGGGAGCCAGGTCCGAGCCGGACTGATGCGCGGAACTGCGCGCCCGAGGCTGTGGTACCTGAGACCCGCTCCATCGCGAATCGGTCTCCATCAATGACGACCCAGACTTGTGGGTCAGGGCTGTCGGGGTCCGTCACGGTGACGGTGAAGATCCCCGCGCCGCTCTCTGCCTTGATGCTCCCCTTGGGATCGGTCAGGACCGTCGGGTCGTTGACTTCGGCGACATCGAACACCACCACGGTGGAGGAGAAATCGAGCCCGTCGGTCGCGGAGATGGTCACGCTATGGATTCCTCCCTCGGAGAACTCGGCCGAGAGGAGCAACCCTGCCACCTGTCCTTTGTCAGCGGTGAGGCTCACGTCCAGTGGCCCATCTGGATCGCTGACGAAGGCCCCAAGATCGAGCACCGTTGGCGAATCCTCGACGGCAGCCTGCACCGGAATCGGGCTGAACGCAGGGGGGGAATTGATGGCGGTGACGTTGAAGGAGAAGCGACCGGTGCCTGTGGCAGATCCATCGGTGGCGACAAAGATGACGGTCTCCCAGGTGATTCCGTCGGGGAACTCCACGACGTACTCGAGCCCTCGCAGCACCGTCACGTGGGGATTGCTCGTGGAGACCACGAGCGCCTCAAGGGGCGAGTCCTCGTCGCTCAGGTAGAGGGCAAGGTCCAACACGTACGCTTCGCTCTCATTGATTGCCATGATCGGCGCAGGGAGGAAGGCCGGCGGGTCATTGACGGGCGTGACAGTGAAGTCGATGTCCGTGCTGTCCGAAAGACCGTCGGGATCGGTGACGGTCACCGTCAACACGAAGTGTCCGGGGCGGGAGAAGCGAACGCTCGAGGCGCCTCCTCCAAGGAGGACCAGCGCAGGATCTGACGCCGCGAAGGTCAGCTCCATGACCTCGTCATCAGGGTCTTGGGTCAATGCACCTAGGTCGAGGAAGAACGCTTCGTCCTCCTCGATGGTGAATGGTCCGACCCCCTCGAGGGTGGGGCGATCGTTGACGGCGTCGATGGTGACCCGGACGGTGTGGTTGGTCACCAGACCGTGGGTATCGATGGCTTGCACCTGGATGTCCTCCACACCATCGAAATCGCTCCAGTCGCCGAAGGTCGCGGTCGATCCTCCGAACCACACACCCACGCTCCCTTCCCCGTCCTCTGCTTGGGTCAGGCTGCTCCAGTCGTAGGAGAGCTCGTCATTGTCGACGAACACCAAATCAAGGTCGAGGGTGTTCTCTCCTCCTTCTGGGACAAAAAGGGCGCTGGGTGCGCCCTCTCTGACGATGGGAGCTTGCCCGAAGTCGAACGCGAAAGAACGGTCCTGGTCGAGCACGGCCTGGTCGGATTGTGTGGCGTCAAGGTAGCTCGAGCGCGCGGTGATCACACTGGTCTGTTGCAGATGGGCACCGCTACTATCGATGGTGAAACCTGACGAGGTGATCAAGATAGAGCCATTGGCATCAGTGGTCTGCGTTGCCAAGGGTCCTGTGGCGTCGGAGATGGTCACCTCGACCCCAGCCAAGGGATCCCAGACGTCATCGTAGGTCTCGACGGTGACGAAGAACTCCCGGATGACGGTGCTTGTGTCGTGCACCTCGACCAATGCGGGATCGAGGCTGCCACCACGGACGATGATTGAGGAACCGTCCTGGGCCACGATCTGGGGCTCGATGTCCTCATCGAACCATGGGACCTCGACGACGACATCACTGACTCCCGAGAACACCAGACCACCGAGGGAGTCCTCTACGCTGATCCCTTCGAGGGTGAGATCGGAGCTAAAGAGGGCGATGCCACCCTCGGCGGAGCGGCCCAGCCCGCTCGAGTAGCCGATACCCACCAACGTGACATCTTGAAGATGCAGGCCCGCGCCAGCATCGACGGTGACGCTGATGTGATAGCCGGAGTAGCTGCCCAGGCTCCCCTGAGAAAGGGAGAGGGTTCCAGCCGAGTGGATCTCGATGGCCCCGCCATAATCAGCAACTGGGGATATCAGGAGGCTGGAATCGACGAGCGTGGCGCTGCCATTGATGTCGATGTCGTTGTGCAGCTCTAGGTCACTGTCGGTGGCAATCAGGCCGCCTTCGACCGTCAGGAAGGAGAGACCCTCGGAGGACCCGATGATGCCGCCATACTCATTGTTGATGTATGTGCCGTCGCGGATGTCGAGGATTGCGCCCTCGGACAGCTCGATGCCGAAGGAGTTGTCCGTGAGCACATTGCTGCGCAACGTCAGGATCGAGTCGCTGACGATGATGCCCTCGTTGGACTGCCGAACCTCGTTCTGATCCAGACGGCCGGTCAGCTGACCGACGGAGATCCCCCTGTCGGACATGCGCACGCTGTTGTCCACGATGTCGCCGAGGACGTCCCAGACTTCGATTCCAGACTGCAGGACCAATCCGACATCATTCCCGCTGACAGTCACGTCAGTGACGTATTCGAGATAGATTCCGCGGCGGACCGTCGAGAGGGAGTTGTTGAGGATGAGGAGGTTCTGTCCCTCCCAGAGGTAGATCCCCGAGTCAGAGAATGCGATGTCGTTGCCTTCGACCCGAAGCAGGTCGGGAGACCCGACCGCGCCACGGATGCCATTCTGGCCGCCGCGGACAATGTTGTCCGCGATGACGCTCTCGTTGCGGCTGAAGCCGGGGAGGGAGATGCCACTCTCGACATGCGAGACGATGACGTTCCCCACAATCTGGCCATGCCACTGCTCCGAGGAGATGGAGACGCCATCCCCTTGTGCGAAGGAGAGGGAGTTGCCCTGGAGGAGGTCTTCGTCCCAATCGCCAGACCACGATTGGATCCGGATGCCATCATCGGCAGAGCTCGCGATGGAATTGTCCGTGATCCGTAGCAGGAGGTCGCCCTCGGTTGAGATGCCCGCTTCGGAGTCTGTCCCGAGGATGTCATTGCCCCCGATTGTCAACAGAGGGCTTCCGCCCCAGTAGTTCTCGGCGTAGATCCCGCCTCGAACTGCAGGGCCGATCGTATTGTCGAGGATCTGCTGGGGTCCGTCCGAGCGACTCTCGATTGCCCACTTGCTTGTGTCGCCATCGATGGTATTCCCTTGCACGGTAGCGTTCCAGCCGGAGAGATAGATGAGGGAGCCTCCCCATTGGGCGCTCGATCCGACGAACGAATTGCCCTGAACGAGGGTGTCGCCGCCGCTGACACACAGGAGGATTGGCCCCTGCGTGGGGGCTGACCGCAGGGTCGAATCTTGGAGCATCATCCCATCCGCACCGTCATAGATGGCGCACTCGCCGGCGAGCATCGAGAAGGTGGCGTCGCTGATCGTGACGACAGCATCCGCGTAGAAGGACGCCCACAGGCCCTGTGAGGCATTGGCCCAGGTGGTGAGGGTCGGGTTGTCCGCCTCACCAGGTTGCCCGTTGTCGTGGACGTTGAGGGTTGCGCCGTCGTAGACTCTGATGGAGCCGGACTCAGTCGTCGTGAACAAGACTGACGTGCCTCCCTTGATTTCGAGGGTGGCAGGACTATAGACCTGCAGGTCTCCATCAATCTCCATCTGGCAGCTGGACCATACCGTATCGGTGGTGATATCAAGATCCCCGCTGACAGGCGAACCTGGGCACGGTGTAGCTGCCGAGGCTCCGCTCGCCCCAAGAATCGCGATGAAGACGAACAGACCAAGGCCCGCCAGACCGACTATCAACAATCGCCGCGACATGCGCATCACGTGGGCAGCGCGAAGGGCTTTCGTTATATACACCTTTCTCAAGGAGACCGTGACCGGATTCCCTCGCTGCAACTAGATGATGGGCCGGTTCAATGGGCAAGACGGCGCAAGGCCTCAAGCGCCTCGGGGTTGCCCACGGCGGAGATATCTCCTAGGGCCCCACCCTGCAGGACCGTCGCGACCAGTCGGCGGACGATCTTGGCCGAACGGGTCCGTGGGAGGTCCGGCACGAAGTGTATCACCGCGGGGCGAAAGGCCTTCCCCAACTCATCAGCGACCAGGTCGGCGAGCTCGGTGGCCAGCTGGGGGGAGCCCTGTCGCAGGGGGACGAGCTGGACGACACAGGCGATCGACTGCCCCTTGAGCGGGTCAGGGAGGCCGACCACGGCGCTCTCGGCGACCGCCGGATGATTCGCCAGGATCGATTCGACTTCCGCCGGACCCAGCCGCTTGCCGGCCACCTTGATGGTGTCGTCAGAGCGGCCATGGAGGTACCAGAAGCCATGTTCGTCGATCGACGCCCAGTCTCCATGATACCAGACCGCTGGCCAACGGGACCAGTAGGTCTCGAGGTAACGGTCTCGGGCGCGCCAGAGCCCTCGGGTCATGCCCGGCCATGGGAAGCGAGCGACGAGCTCGCCGACCTTGCCGCGGACCGGGTGGCACTCCTCATCGACGACGTCGATGCACATCCCCAGCGCCGGACCCCCCAGACTGCACGGGTCGAGCGGGAGCACCGGCGTCGGGGAGAGGAAGCAGGCTCCAACCTCCGTCCCGCCGCTGAGGTTGATGATCGGGCAGCGCCCCTGACCGACCTTGTCGAGGAGCCATCGCCACGGAGCCGGGTTCCATGGCTCACCCGTCGAGGCGAGAATCCGTAACCCCGACAGGTCAACCCCTGCCAGCGGCGCATCACCCGAGGGCATCAGGGACCTTATGAGGGTCGGGGAGACCCCAAGGATGGCGACCCGATGGGCGCTGACCATCCTCCAGAGTCGACCTGGATCGGGGTGTGTCGGGGCACCGTCATAGAGGAATATCGTCCCTCCATTGGCAAGGCTGCCCACGACCAGCCACGGTCCCATGATCCAACCCATGTCGCTGACCCAGTGGATGATCTCCCCTTCCTTGAGGTCGGTCTGAAAGGCGACCTCTTGGGCGATCTTGACGAGGAATCCCCCGTGGACGTGGACCGCGCCCTTGGGCTTGCCCGTGGTGCCGCTGGTGTAGATGATCATGAAAGGATGTTCGGAAGAAGTCTGGGCGCACGGGACGTCAGAGGGTCGGCCGAGGAGGGCGTCGTCCCACCAGAGGTCGATCTGGTCATCCCATGGGACGTCCTCGCGCAACCGCGCGTGGGAGAGGACGATCCGGTGGCGCACGGTCGGCGCGTTGCGGGTGGCTGCATCAGCCACCTCCTTGATCGCCACTGCCTTGCCCTTTCGCAAGTACCCATCGCAGGTCAGGAGCACCCGCACATCGGCGTCCGCCAGCCGCACGGCGACCGCGTCTTCGCCGTAGCCGCTGAAGATCGGGACGAAGATGGCGCCGATGCGCGCGATCGCCAGCAACGCGACAACGGCTTGCGGGACCATGGGCAAGAAGACGCCAACGGCATCCCCTGAGCCGACGCCGAGCTCCTTGAGGAGGTGGGCAAGCTGGCCGCTCTGCTGTGCCAGCTGAGCGTAGCTCCAACGTTCGATCGCGCCTGCCTCGTCCTCGAAGATGATAGCAATCCGATCGCCCTTGCCCTGCGCCAGGTGTCGGTCGAGGCAGTTATCAGCGATGTTGATGACCCCCCCGACGAACCACTGCGCCCACGGCAGCCCACGGGAGATGTCGACAACTTGGTGGTAGCGGTGCATCCAGCGCAACCCCAAGAAACGCTCCACCTCTGCCCAGAACCAATCGGGTTGTGTCGCACTGCGTGCGATGAGGGTAGGGTAATCTGCGATCCCCTGTATCCGCATGAATGCCGTGACGTTGGCCTGTGCGAGCAGTTCTGCAGAAGGGACGAAGGCAAAGCCACCACTGCCGGGAGGGACGGAGCGCGGAGCAGGGGGCGCGAAGGAGGCGGGCAGGAGGGGCCCGTCGCGCGGGTCGACATACTCCGTCCGGTTCATCGAATCCCCACCAGGATGCCCCTTCAAGAGGCTTCTGCTCATCGTCTGGCGCACCGTCGCAGCCCCAGCTCACCACAAGCTCTTAGGGGTCGACGAGGCTGACCCGGCCCGCACACCAGGGGACGGACTATGGCGAAGGGAACGAGGGCAAAGAGCGGGCAAGTTGCGAAGGGGTCGAAGGGCGGGAGCCTCCGTGCCAAGCCGGGGTTCCGCATCGAGAAGGACAGCATGGGACCGATGCTGGTCCCCGAGGATGCGCTGTACGCCGCGTCAACCGCGCGGGGGGTGGAGAACTTCCCCGTCAGCGGGGAGCCGCTGCCGCGTGAGTTCCTTCGGGCGGTCGGTCTGACCAAGCTCGCCGCCGCTCGCGTCAACCACAAGCTGGGAGGGCTGAGCACCAAGCAGGCCACCGTCATCGAGCAAGCCGCCCAGGAGGTCGTCGATGGCACCCTTGACATCCACTTCCCCCTGGACGTCTTTCAAACAGGGTCGATGACCTCGACCAACATGAACGCCAACGAGGTCATCGCCAACCGCGCGATCGAACTCCTCGGCGGTGAGCGTGGGTCCAAGGCCATCCATGCCAACGACCACGTCAACATGGGACAGAGCAGCAACGACATGATGCCGGGCGCGATGCATGTCGCCGCCGTCCTCGTGATCACCGAACGGTTGCAACCCGCCCTCAAACGGGTGCAGCGAGCGCTGAACGCCAAGGCCAGGGAGTTCGAGGAGGTCGTCAAGATCGGTCGCACACACCTGATGGATGCAACCCCGGTGACACTGGGGCAGGAGTTCGGCGGCTACGCCTCCCAGATGGGCCATGGTATCGCCCACATAGAGGCGACGCTACCGCACATGCGCGAGCTGGCGATCGGCGGCACCGCCGTCGGGACCGGCCTCAACACGCACCCTAAGTTCGGCCGGATGGTCGCCTCCGAGCTGACCCGTCTGACGGGGCAGAGGTTCGTCGAGGCCCCCGACCATTTCGAGGCTCAGGCGGCCCAGGACGCCTATGTCGCCACCCACGGCGCCTTCAAGACCGTGGCGGGCTCTTTGATGAAGATCGCCAACGACATCCGTCTGCTGGGTAGCGGCCCCCGGTGTGGGATCGGCGAGCTGGCATTACCGGCGACCCAACCGGGCAGCTCCATCATGCCCGGCAAGGTCAATCCCGTCATCTGCGAATCGGTCATCCAAGTCGGCGCGCAGGTCTACGGCAATGACGTCGCCGTCGGGCTGGGGAGCCAGTGGGGGCAGCTCGACCTCAACGTGATGTTGCCGATGATGACGCGGAACTTCCTCGACAGCGCCCACCTGTTGGCCAACGTCTCGAACCTCTTCGTGGACAAGTGCATCACCGGGCTCGAAGCCAACATCGATCACTGCGAGGGTCTGATCGAGGGATCGCTGGCGATGGTGACCGCGCTCAACCCCAAGATCGGCTATGACGCCTCCGCCGAAATCGCCAAGGAGGCCTTCAGCACTGGTGTGACCGTCCGGAGCCTCGTCGTCAAGAAGAAGCTCCTGACCGCCAAGCAGGCGGCGAAGATCCTCGATCCGCGGACCATGCTCGCGCCCAAGGCCTGATCGATGACGCCCGCCCTCCCGACCACTCGGGGGGCCGCTAGCTCGGTCGGCCGTGGATGTAGGCGAGCACATCGAGGAAACTGACGACGCCGAGGAGCATCCGCTGTTCGTCGACGATCGGGACATGCCGGAAGCCACCGATGGCCATCAGGTGCATCACCTGGGCGAGGTTGGCCTCCTGCGGCAGGGTACGTGGTGTCGCGGTCATCACCTGTGAGAGAGGAGCCCCGAGGCGCGAAGGGTCCGCCTCCAGATCGAGCCGCCGGAGCACGTCCATCTCGGTGAGTATCCCGACCAAGTGGCCAGCACCATCGACGACGGTCACGGAACCGTTGCGGTTGGCCTGCATCCGCTCGATGGCCTGGCGTACCGTGGCGGTGGGCGGCAAGATCACCGTCGCGGGCCTCTCGATTAGTCGCACCGAGACCAGCAGGTCGGGACTGACACCCTGTCCATCGACGGTGTTTACAGAATCGGCGGCCTGCAATGGGAAACCGCATTCGGGGCAATCATCCTCTCCTGGGAGGACGCGGGAATGGCAGGCGGGGCACAGGGCGGGCTCTCCAGCCCCCTGCGGAGATGTCGAGGTGCCCTTCGTCTACGTCACCGTCCAGCTCGACTTGCCCTTGATGAGCTGACCCAGATCCCCCGGACCCCCCGCGCGATGGATCGCCTCGTCGACCTGGCCATGGGCCAGCTCCTCGTAGGTCGGGCGAGCGACACGGCGGAATACACCCAGGGGCACCGGGAACTCCGGATAGGTCAGCTGCGAGAGCATGTAGGCCTGCGAAGGGTTCTGCAGGCCCGGCTCGTGCACCAGCATCCCTGAGGAGTTGGCCTCGACAATCTTCGGGGCGAACCCTTCGGTGGCGATGCCGCGGGGGTGCTCACTGCCAAAGAGCATGGGTTTGCCTTCCTCGAGGTAGAGGACGCGGTCGTGTCGGACGGACCGTGCCAGGAAGGGGTCGTGGGTCTTGTCATTGAATATGATGCAGTTCTGGAGGATCTCGACGAAGCTGGTCCCCTTGTGCGCCGCGGCCTGCTCGAGGGTCCACGCCAGATGGCGCGGGTCGACGTCTGCGGTGCGCGCGACGAAGGAGGCCTCGGCGGCGATGGCAATCGAGGTGGGGTTGACCGGCGATTCGATCGTCCCAGCGGGGGAGGATTTGGTGACCTTGCCGAACTCGGAGGTGGGAGAGTATTGCCCTTTGGTCAAGCCATAGACCCCGTTGTTGAAGAGCAGGATGTTGATGTCGAGGTTGCGGCGCATCACGTGGATCAGGTGGTTGCCGCCGATGCTCAGCCCATCGCCATCGCCCGTGACGACCCACACGCAGAGCTCAGGGTTGGCGACCTTGAGCCCTGTCGCCACCGCAGGCGCACGACCGTGAATCGTGTGGAAGCCGTAGGTGTTGACGTAGTACGGGAAGCGACTCGAACAGCCGATGCCGCTGATGAAGACGATCTTCTCCTTGGGGATCCCCAAGGTCGGCAGCACCTTCTGCACCTGGGCGAGGATAGAATAGTCGCCGCAGCCAGGACACCACCGCACGACCTGGTCGGTGATGAAATCCGCCTTGGTCAAGACCTCGCCCTCGCTGTGCGCACCCTTGCCGCTCATCGCGTCCCCTCCAATGCCGAGATGATTCCGCGATAGACCTCACGGATCATGAAGGGACGGCCGGTGACCTTGTTGAGCCCCTTGGCGTCGACGAGGTAGTTGGCCCGCAGCAGCATACGGAGTTGGCCGGTGTTGAGCTCGGGCACGAGGACCTTGTCGAAGCGTCCGAGGATCTCGCCGACGTCCCGCGGGAGCGGGTTGAGATGGCGCAGGTGCAGGTGGCTGACCGAGCGCCCCTCGCTGCGTGCGCGCTCGACGGCGCTGGTGATGGCCCCATAGGTGGATCCCCAACCGACCACCAACAGGTCACCCCCCTGGGAATCCCCGTCAACCTGGGAAGGCGGCAGGGAGTCGGCGATACGAGCGATCTTCTGCGCACGCAGATCCACCATCCGTTGGTGGTTGGTGGGATCGTAGCTGACGGTGCCGGTGATGTCGTTCTTCTCGAGCCCACCGATGCGGTGCTCGAGCCCGGGCGTGCCGGGGATGGCCCAAGGGCGGGCCAGCGTGCGCGGGTCCCGCACGTACGGGGTGTACCCTTCGGGGTCGCTGCGGTGGGTCACCCTGATGTCAGGCAGTTCTTCGAGCGAGGGGATTGCCCAGGGCTCGACGCCGTTGCCCAGGTAACCGTCCGAGAGGAAGAACGTGGGCGTCATGTAGGTCGTGGCGATCCGCCCCGCCTCGATCATCGTCCAGAAGCAATCCCCGGGGGTCGAAGGCGCCACCACCGCCGCGGGCGCCTCACCGTTGCGGCCGTACAGGGCCATCAGCAGGTCTGACTGCTCACTCTTGGTCGGCATGCCGGTGCTCGGACCGCTGCGCTGGATCATCGCGATGATCACAGGTAGCTCGACCATCACGGCCAGCCCGATCCCCTCACCCTTGAGCGCAAGACCGGGACCGGCGGTGGCGCAGACCGCAAGTGCGCCCCCGAATGAGGCGCCGACGCACGCGGTGATCGCGGCGATCTCGTCCTCCGCTTGGAAGGTGAGGACGCCGTAGTTCTTGAGAGGGGCCAGCGCATGGAGGATGTCGGAGGCGGGGGTGATGGGGTACGCCCCATAGAACAGGGGCAGACCGGTCAGCTTTCCGGCGGTGATGATTCCCAGGGCCGTCGCCTCGTTGCCCGAGATCTTGCGGTAGGTGCCTGGCGGCGTCGCGGCCTTCTTGATGGAATAGTGGCTGGTGAAGATCTCTGCCGTAGCGGCGTAGTTGTAGCCCGCTTGCAGGGCGGCTCGGTTGACGGCGACCAGGTCGGGGTTATTCTTGAACTTGCCCTCAATCCAGCGGATAGTGTGGATGGGGTCGCGGTCGAAGAGCCAGTACATGATTCCCAGGGAGAAGAGGTTGCGCGACTGCGCCGCCATCGAGCCACCGCCGGAGACCTCGGTGACCGCATTGGTCGTCAGTCTGGTGATGGGGACCTGGATCACCCGGTAGCCCGCCAATGACCCATCCGTCAGGGGATTCTTGGCGTACCCCGCCTTGGAGAGGTTCCCTTGGGTGAAGGTATCGGCGTCGACCAGCAGGATGCCACCCTCCTCGAGATCGGGGAGGTTCACCTTGAGCGCGGCGGGGTTCATCGCCACGAGCACGGATGGTTGGTCACCGGGGGTGTGGATGTCATAGCTGCTGAAGCTGATCTGGAACGCACTGACGCCCGCGAGCGTCCCTGCGGGCGCACGAATCTCTGCGGGGTAGTCGGGAAAGGTTGCCAGGTCGTTCCCCAGGAGCGCGGTGGTGTCGGTGAACTGGGTCCCGGCCAGCTGCATGCCGTCACCGCTGTCCCCAGCGAAGCGGATCGTGACTCGATCGACCGGTTCCACAGGGAGCTTCTTGCCATCCTGCGTCGGATGCTCCATCGGCCGGTTGGCGGCGCGCTCGGGGGTCATGGATGTCCTCTGCTCCCCGCCGTGGCACCTCTCACCAGCTTACCCCCCGTCTTGTACTTCGATGTGCGGGCGTGAATCCGGTGGGAGGTTCATCACTTCGGCCGGGTATTGCTGGGCGATGAATTCGATGATATCCTTGCCGTAGATGACCCCACGCACGAGCCCCCGGGAGGTCACCGGCAGATGGCGGACTTTGCGGGTGACCATCAGTTCGACAGCGTGAGCAACGGTCTCATCGATCTCCAGTGTCAGCGGATCAGGCGTCATGACGTCGGCCAGGGTCGTTGTGGGGGCTCTCTCGTGCAGGAGAATCCGCTGGAGGTAGTCACGTTCCGTCAGGATGCCCTTGAGCTGCGGCCCGTGGGCGGCGAGCACACAGCCGGTCGGCGATGTCCGCAACGCCGCAATGGCATCACGCAAGGGTGACGTGGGTGTCAGGGTCGGTGCTGGTCGGATGGACAAGGCCGAGAGGCGGGTCTGCCAAAGCGCTTGCAGGGGGGGCATGGCTCGTGCTGAAATCGTCAGGTCGGGCTCACCCCTTGAGGGTTTCCTTCGTGTCGAGGGGAATCAGACTGCCACGCGTGCGCCCTTTGCGACCCTTCTACTCCCGACCAGGCGAGCAGACGGTGAGCCGATCCGCTCGCCACACTCCGAGGCCGAAGGGCTCCTGCCATCGTCGAGTGACAAGCCTTATGGCGAATGGTGGGGGGTCATCAGGCCATGGGGCTGCTCGACGGCGGGATGGAGACGCTCATCCTCGTGGCCTTGGTTGCCTTCCTGTTCCTTGGCACCGACCAGCTCCCCCAGTTGGCGCGGAGCGTCGGCCAGCTGCAGGCTCGCTGGAAGATGCACCAGCGCGATTTCAACCGCCAGATGCGCCAAGCCATGCAGACGACGCATGACCGTACCGATGATGACGCGCTCGCTCGGCAGAAGGATCTGGTCGCCACCGGAGACCTGACCGTCGTCGACGGTCACCCACGGCCAAGAGCAGTTCGAGAGGGGTCGGAAGGGGAATCGCAAGCTGCGATGACTAGGCCACCGCCGGCACACCTCGTCTCGACGGCCGCTGCCTTGGGAATCGACCCCAGCGGCAAGGATGAGGAGCAGCTGCGCCTGCTGGTGAAGGAAGCCCTCTAGGACAGGAGGGGACGTCCTTGCGTCGTTTCGTGGTGGCGTTCCCTTCGACGGCCGCCGCCTCCAAGGTCGATCTGCACAACTTGGCCGACGGCGGACGCTTCGACCTGGTCGCTCGCTGCGCCATGACAGGCCTGTTGACCTCCCACGGAATTCGCTCGGACACTGTGCTCGAACTGCATCTGGGCGGTCCACCCCCCCTGACCCTGACGCTTGACGGGCGGAAGGTGACCCACTTGCACCCGAGCGAGCGTGCGGCCGCTGGCCTGCTGCAGGAAGCGCTCTCCTCGTGGTACCGGGTGGCTCCCCCCATGACCGTCCCAGTGGACACCACACCAGGCATCACCGCCAGGGGGGAGGATTTCGGGCGATTGCTCGATCGCTTGGAGCAGCCGATCATCCTCCTTGACGAGAGTGCCCCTGCTCACGCCGGGGCGATGCCCCCCGGTACTTTCCTGGTGGGGGGCCATCGAGGGTTGGGGATGGCTGACCTGGCGGCACTTGCTGTCCAGCCCCAGGTCTTGAGAGTTGGACTGGGGCCTGTGCACTATCATGCCGACGCCGTACTATCCGTCGTACACTACCTGCTCGACACCCACAACGGCGCCGTACCGGGGGGCTTCGGAGGGCTTTAGTGCGGTGACGTCCATGGTCCCCGTCCCATGGAAGGACACCTCCTGCAGCGACTAAGCGAGAAGTCTCTGCTCGCCCGCCCCGAAGCTTTGGGCTTCCTCCTGCGCCAAGCCCATCCCCTGGCATTCCTCGATGCCTACTTGCTCGCTCGGACCTCCATGGGGATGTTCGTCGACCTCGAAGATCTCGAGTCCTTCGAGGGTGCGGTGGTCCCATCGCCTGGTCCCGAGCCCCCTTCTGCCAGCCCGCCCCGTCCTGCTGGGCGCGCCGCCCCAGCGACTGCTGCGTCGACCCTCTCGCGCGCACTGGGGATCAAGCACCCACAGGTCCAGCCAAGACTGCAGCCGCCCTCCTCGCCCCCGCCGACGTCGCGCATCGATCCCGGCCCTGCAACGGTGCCTGCTGTCGCTGAGGCCGCCCCGGCGCCAACCGCGCTCCGATCGATGCCCGAGGGACTGCCTGCTCAGGTGCCGGCAGCTGACGAGCAACTGGAGACATTCGCCGACCCCGAAACGCGGGGGGCCACGGGCAGTCCGATTCTGCGCCTGCGATTACGCGCGGCGGCGACCTTCCGGCCAATCGCGGCGGACTACGAAGCCCGCTTCTCGGTGCGTGGCGATATCACTGGCCAGTCGACCTGCACCGGCTCCCTCGACGACTTCGTCAAGACCTTCCAAGACCGCTTCCGGCTGTTGCGCAAGCTCCTACGGGAGCGCGCAGAGATGCGCGCGGCCGTGCCGGTGGCGACCGTGCTCGAGCGTCCACCGAGCGGGGAGGTCAAGGTCATCGGGATGGTCGCACAGCTGCACACGACCAAATGGGGTGGGACCATCGTCACCATCGAGGACGAGAGCGGACGGCTGACCGTGTCAGTGCCCAAGGACGTCACGGAGGCGACGATCATCACTGACGAGGTCATCGGGGTGATCGGCCGCCTCGATTCCCGACGTGAACGCCTGGTGGCCAAGACCATCGTCCGCCCGGAGGTGCCTCGCACCCGAGAACCCCGGCGCGCAGAGGAACCCATCTGTGTCGCCTTCGTGAGCGACATCCACGTCGGGAGCAAGACCTTCCTGCAGCGAGAGTGGACCAACTTCCTGCGCTGGCTCAACGGCCATGTCGACAACAACCGCGAGATGGCGGGCTCCATCCGCTATCTGGTCATGAACGGCGACGTGGTCGATGGCATCGGCGTCTATCCGAACCAGTTCTCCGACCTCGACCAGAGCGACCTCTATGTCCAGTACGAGCAGCTCGCCGCCTATGTCGCGACCCTGCCCGACCACATCCGCGTGCTCCTCGTCCCGGGCAACCATGATGCCGTGCGTCTGGCCGAGCCCCAGCCGCAGCTCCCCATCGAGGTCCGCAAGCTCTTCGGGAGCAACGTCACCTTCGTAGGCAACCCCTCGACCATCAGCCTCAATGGCGTCGAGCTGCTCGCCTATCACGGCAAGTCCCTCGACGATTGGATCCCCTCAATCCGAGGCCTCTCCTACGAACACCCAGCCACAGCGATGAAGGAGATGCTCAGCCGACGTCACCTCGCCCCCATCTGGGGGTCGCGCACACCGTTGGCCCCCGAGGCAAAGGACTACCTGACGATCGAGACAGTCCCCGACATATTCGTCACCGGCCACGTCCACGCGGCCAACGTCGAGAACTATCGTAACATCCTGTTGGTCAACTCCAGCACCTGGCAGTCCCAGACGTCCTACCAGAAGATGCTCAACTTCGTGCCTGAGCCCGGGCGCGTGCTGGTGCACAACTTGCAGACGGGCGACAACCGGCAGATGCGGTTCGTCGCGTGAACGAGATGGTGGGGGACCGCACCGCGGCCCCCCACCTTTTGGGGTCGAGGACGCTACGCGCCCAGTGGGATGCGCTGGACGCCGTACCAATCGGACGACACCACGACGCTGTTCCCGTCGATGACCACGGAGTGCGGCCAGGTCGACAAAGCGGTCATCGACAGCCCCACCGGCGCGGAGGGATCACTCAGGTCGTAGGTGATCAAGGCCTGCCCATCCATCCGCAGCACCAGCAAATCGCCGCCAACGGCGGCGATGTTGCCGACACCGGGCGCCGCGAAGCGGCTCAACACGGTGGGCCCAGTGGCGGATCGGCCGCTCAAGTCCAGCAGCACGACCGTGCTCCGTGGCACCTCAATGGCGGCCGGGGGCTGCGTGGAGGACCCATCGCCCGAGGCGATGCCCTCCTCTCCGGTGCTGTAGCCGACCCGGACGCAGTCATAGCAACCGCCATAGCCCCAATAGGAGAGCCAGGGAGAGGTCAGCAAGATCGCCTGCTGATCCTGGATCACCACGTCCGAGACCCGACCATCGACTGAGAGCGCCCATCGGACTGAAGGTTTGTCCTGGCTGATGTCGATAGCGACCAGAACGTCGCTCCAGTCCTCCTCGCCTTGGTACTGGCCCGGGTCCGTCACGGCGGGGACATCGCCCCATGAGACGGTTGTGTAGAGCACGTGGTGCGCAAGGTCATCCCCGACCGCGGTACCGAGGATCGGGATGCGATCCGACACTATCGGCTTGGCGGGGGTAGCGAGGGTCACGATCAGCGCGGAGCTCCGTATCGTCGAAACGCCCTCGGAGTCGTACCCCCATTGGCGGTCGGTGATGATGACGGCATCTCCGGCGGCAGTGGAGGTCATATGGGAGGGAGACGCGAGGTCGACATCGAACACTCGGAGCAACGGTTTGTCAGGGTTGCTCGTGTCGAGGACCGCCAACCGCTGCTTCGTGATCTCCGGTTGGTAGACTGGCGGGGTGGTCTCGTCGATCTCATCGTCACCGGTCTCATCATCGGTCCTTTCCTTGCCTTCATCCCCTTTGGGAGGAGAGGTGCCGGAACCGACGTCCCCTTCGCCGTAGTAGGGCTCGTAGTGGTAGAGCAGGCTCACCAACAGATGGTCGCCGACCTGCAAGGTCTGCCAGGGGTTGCCGATGTTGTAGGAGGTCCCACCACCGTAGGGCAGCATGTCCCCGTTGGGGAGGTTCATGCTGGTGTGGTGCTTGGGCATCCCGTTCTCATCGAGGGTGAACACCTCGTAGCGTCCACCGGTGGCGGTGCCGCTCAGGCCGTGCCCGACCGCAACGACTCCCCCATCGATGAGGTAGAGAGTGGCGTCCTGCAGGGGCAGGGAGACGTGCGCCAAGACGGTTCCGAGGTCGAGGTCATCGGCTGGGACGACGCGCAGCTCAGCGGGCATCCCATAGTCGCGCTGGACCAGCTCGAGGGCCACCTTGGTCCCTGGGACCGGAAGGGTCTGGACTATCGAGGCAGCCAGCTCGAGGGTGCCGATGATGATCGGCTTGTGCGGGTCAGCGGGGTCAATGACTTGCAACGCCACCGGGCTGGTGGCGACGACGAGGTCACCCAACGCGCGTGTGCGGCTGACCTCCCATTGACCTTCGACGGTGCCACCGAGGGTCAGGTCTCCTGCCGTGAGATCGACCATGACCAGTTGGACACCAGCTTCATAGGTGTCGTAGTTCGAGTTCCACGAGGAGTAGGGAACGAGCACCAAGCCCTGCTCGTCGAGGACGGTCAGTGCCTTGGGATCCCACGTCGCCGCGCTCGAGCTCGAGGCACCCTCGAGGGAGACACGGTCGAGTAGGACCGCATCGGAGGGGTCCGCGACGTCGAAGAGGGAGACTGCGACCTGCCGAGGCCAGGAGACCTCCGCGATCCCGAGGGTGATCAGCCGGTCGCCGCGGACCTCGATGTGGCTGACCCAGCCTGGGATCTCCAGGACATCGGTCAGGACGGGGTGGGTCGGGTCGGAGAGGTCGATGACATCGAGGGGATCCACGAGGTTCTGGGGCAGGTGGATGGTGTAGAGGCGATCGCCAGCGAACCGGGTCGCCATCAGCGATCCGGCATCGTCGATGGTCAGCCTGCTGTCGAGCAGCGGCACGTCGGGGTTGCGGACGTCGAAGATCCACAGGTCCGAGCGGCCAGAGCCGGAACTGTCATCGTGGGTGACCATCCGGAAGGTGTCGCCAAAGTGGTCCATCTGGTACTTGTCCCAGAGCATGCCCTTGACATCCATCGTTCCGCGTACGACGAGGGTTCCGGCAGGGTCGGAGATGTCGATGTAGGAGACCTTGGTCCGTGGATTCTCGTCCCACGAGGATTGCGCGACGAAGAGCGCCCGGTCGCTGGCATGGACCTGGTTGGCGTTGCCGACGAAGAGAACCTGGTCGATCATCTTCACCTTGGAGGGGTCACGGACGAGCAGGGAACTGACCGTGGTGGTGTCCCAGGCCATCTCAGGGGCATCCGGGGAGACCTCATCCGGTCCACCGGGAAGAGAATCCCTGACCTGTTCGTACCAGCCATACTGTGTGCTCACGAAGTAGATCACGTCACCGACCTTGCGGCTCTGGCTGATCTGGCCCTCGAGGTTGACGGTCGCCTTTACCTGTGGACCGCCGTCCGCACTGACGTCGACGATCACGATGCGGCTCCCGATATGATAGTCGGGAGCGGCCATGGCAATCTCGTCCATGGCCAGGCCTTGCTTGACGTAGCCATACCAGTATCCGTAGGTGTCCTGCACGGTCACATAGGCCATGCCATCGGCGACATAGAGGTCGACAGGTTGACCCTCGATTGCCGCACGGCCAACGAGCGTGGGGTGGTGGGGATTGGAAAGGTCGACCACGAGCAGTCCGCGCCAGGGGTTGAGGATGTACATGCGGTCGCCCACGACATGGACGATGTCCGCCTCCTCGACCGACCGCGCTTCCGCCGAGCCGTCACCGGCGAAGGCCGACGCTGCGCCCGCCATCTCGGATTCGTCGCCGGCACCTCCCTTGCGATCCCCCATGGGGGGTTGCGAGCCAGTAGAGCTGCCTTGGCCGGGGGGAGTGGCAACATCGAAGTTCTGGCCTTCCTCCAGCTCAGCCAGCCGGCGCAGGTCCTCGACCTCTTGGGGGGCCACCAACCCATCAGTTTGGTTCGCGGTGGCCGTTCCCGAGGTCCCTCCCAGCTGCACCTCCGGTTGCGTCGGGGTGACGTGCCTTGGCGGAGGGAGGGCTACCTCGTTCTCGTTGTCCTCATGGGGGGTGAAGTCGAGGGTGATCACCAGAAGGGCACCGACGCCCAGCATCAGCCCTAGCAGCAGCGCTACGGATGCGGCGGTCGTCAAGGCAGGTCGCTCTTGGTCAAGCACGGGGCGCAGGCGGGGGATTCGGTTCATGATGGTTCCCTTCTCAGAGATGCATCCAATTCCGGGAAGAACCGTATTTAACCATTTTGACAAGGTTCGATGATTATCAAACCCTCGTCCAAGCACGATGGGCTGGCACGTCTACATCCTCCGGTGTCGAGACGGCACCCTCTACACCGGGACCACGACGAACCTCGTCAGACGTCTGGTCGAACACAACACCGGACCCCGCGGCGCCACCTATACGGCTGGCCGTCGACCGGTCAGATTGGTCTTCAGCGTGCCCTGCCCCAATCGTTCCGCGGCCCAACGGCTGGAGGCCCGGATCAAGCGACTGCGGCGGGCAGAAAAGGACCGCCTCATCCAATCTGCACGTTCGCCCCGTTGAGGGATGGCCATCGACCCTCCGAGCGGTCACTCCTGCCTGGAGCTGCCGATTCTGGATGGAACCCCCCGAACCTGCCGCCCCCGATTGCTCATCGTGGGGGGGTCATTCTCGAGCTACGGGGCTGCGCGGGGCAAGCGGGCACTGCGTCGGCCCAAGGCGAACGCTGCCGCTGCGACGGGGAGGTGCATTCGCTTGCCTGGCAGCAGCGTATAGGTCCTTCCGCCAAGCGTCCATGCTTCAGCCCTCAGGAATTCGACCTCCACCTCTGGCCCCTCGATGGGGAGCGCGACTGCGTGTTGCAGGGGATCGAACGTTGGCAGGTCCTTCAAGGTCACCGCCATGACCCTCAAGCCACTCTTGCCATGGAGTGACCCGGGGAGTCGGATCAGCCGTTTGATATCGCTGGTGACGGGGGCATCGGTCTCCCCGGTCTTGATCGCGTACTGCGTCTTCGCAAACGCGACCAGCACCTGCTGGGCCTTGGTCCCAAGATCGAGCCGACGCTCGTTGCGCAACATGTCCACCGGTCGATTGGGTGCAGTCCCACTGTAGAAGTGCACGAGGAGGTCTCGGGCTTCCTTGGCCTTGAGGTCTGGGAGGACCCCGGTCAGGCGGGTCACGCCCAAATCGATGCCACGCTCCTCGACTTCCGTGAGGAAGTCCAAGCACGCTTCGGTCACCTTGCGTCCCCAGCCTCCCTCGGCCGGGTCGGGGAGTCGAAGGCTCTGAGCATGGCGCGGGCGCAGCCCTTCCTTGGCCGGGGCGACCGGGACATGATGGATCAGTTGGTCCTCGATGAGGTCGGTGCCGAGGATGTAGTCGACGATCTCCCGCCGTTCGTGGGAGCCAAGGGATTGGACGGCAGGAGAGTGGACATGGATGTGGTACCCTCGCCCCCCGGAGAAGGTGACGGTCAGGTCCTTTTCGGTGAATCCGAAGTCCTTGAGCAGGAATTCCTCCAGCAAGCGGATGGTCATCACCTTGACAGCCTGGAACATCTGCGGGATATCCATCGTCTCTGCGCCGCGAAGGTGGTCGGCATCGAGGTCGAAGATCAGGTCCGCGCCCAGCCACCCCTTCTCTGGCATGGTCCTGGCCGAGGGGGTGGTGTAATACGCCGTCGAGTAGTACGCGTGCATCGGGACACGCCGCTGCACGTATCGCTGCAGGGAGGCCCGCGAGGAGAAACGCAGATGCCGGACCATGCCCGGCCGATCAAAGAAGAGGAAACCGAACTCCCGCTTCCCAAAACGCGAGGGCATCGGGATGGGGGAGTGCAGGTACCACTCACGGAACCACTCGCGCAGGAGCACCAGCTCCGGAGGCGGCGGTGCCGGGGGTGCCTGCGCTGCGACGATGCTGGGGGCCTCTGGGGCGGTGCTCATCGTTGGGACACCCACGCTCGACCTGGGTGGCCTGGTCGATAAAGGCTCCCGGCTGCGCCCACAGAGTGTGCCAGCAATGCTCGGCCGACCAACGCTGCCCGTGGCTGGGGAAGGCTTTTGCCCCACGAAGGAGACCGACCGTTCGCCACGATGACGAGCACATCTCACACCGAGCGCCCTTCCGGGGCCCGATGAGGACTGATGGGCGACCCGAGTGGCCAAGGATCCCATAGGACAGTTTGTGACTCATTGCTGCGCTAGCGCAAGCGCGTAGCTGCCTTGGATCATCGCGGTGACCGCCAGGGAGCGCGGATCGATTCGGTCGATGCCATCCTTGTAGGTGTGGTACTCGAACGAGCCGCAGCCGTAGATGAAGCTGACCGGGCGACCCCGAGCCTGGAAGGGCGCGTGGTCGCTGTTGCCCGGGATGTCTGGGTTGTACTCGGGCTTGTAGGTGTACAGCGAGAACAGGTCCGGGTGCTCGCGGCGCCCCATCTCGATGAGCTGCCGATACGCATCGACCGTGGCGTTCGTGCTCGTCTCGGCAGTGATCTCGTCGCAGCGTTCCAGGTCGACGTGGTTCATGTCGAAATTGAAGTAGTACACCAATCCGTTGGCGATGAGGTCCTCGTGCGCCGCCGCCCAAGCATTCGATCCGTAGAGGCCTTCCTCCTCTCCGCCCCAGGTTGACAGCCGGATCGTGCGCTTGGGGTGGCTCGGCGCCAACTGACGTGCCAGCTCGATGATCGTCGACGTGCCGGATGTGTCATCGACCGCTCCGTTCCCGTTGTAGACCGTGTCGTGGTGGGCCCCGAGCATGATGAAGTGCTCTTGATCCTGGCTGCCTCGGACGATTCCCGAGACTACTCGGATCGGGCGTTCGCCGACGAACGTGGAGATGTCCAGTCGCAGCCGGTGGCTCCCCGAGAGTTGCTTCATCTCTTCACCGACGCTCTTCGAGACCATCAGGAAGGGAAGGTCCGGGAACTGCGACTCACCGGGCAGGAGCACGGCCGTCTTGCTGATGGGGATGAATCCCAACTCCTCACCGCGGGCGATGTTGTGGAGCACCAGCGCCGACAGGCCGAAATCGCGCGCCTTGAAGAACAGGACCGAATTGGAGGTCACTTCCCCCCCCTGGGCGATGATTCCCGCCTTTCCCGAGGCACGTTGCCAAGCAGACTCGTCCGAACCATCCCCAAGATCGATCAGTTCGAGGTCATCCCGGAAACTGCCCCAGCGGTGGCTGCCGCTGTATCCTTGGATGACGAATTCGACGGTGTGCTCGTAATGGCGGGCGGTACCACTGGAGAGGGCGGGGAAGAATCCCGCTGGCCCGTAGGGCACCATGCTCACCTCGGCGGAGAGGACCTCGTACATTAGCACATCGTACGTTAGGATCTCAACCTCCTCCAGGCCCGCGTCGACGAATTGCTGGGCGATGTAATCGGCTCCTTGGCCCTCGGCGTCCGTGCCGCTCATCCGCGGTCCGATCGAGGTCAAGCGCTGTTCGTCGTGGTAGGCACGCTCGTAGTCGAAGGAGATCAGATGCAAGGGAGGGAGCTGGTTCTCCAGGACCTTCTGGACTCCGTAGCCCACGCCTGCCAGGACGACCAAGGCGATGATGCAGGCGATGACGAGGGCCGGCCGGGAGAGACTGGCGAGCCGGCGCGGGAGACGACGCAGGAGCCTCCGGCGGGCTGAGCCTGCGACCCCCAGTACGCCCTCGGCGGCGCCCTGGTCATCGGCCGCGTCCCTCATGTTCGCACTTCCCCTGTCGAAGAGGCGCCCAGAGGATAGATGAACGTTGTTGGCGTCCCGCGTTGATCGGCACCATCGCGGCCGCGTTGGGGAGGCCTGCAGACTTATATACTGCATTTCGGCTCGGCTCATCCGTGGCACGCAAGCCCAACAAGATGTACCGGGCCGTCAAGTCCCAGGCGTACACCCGCCGCAAGTACATGGGTGGTGTCCCCGCGTCGCGGATCACCCAGTTCGACCTGGGTGCACCCGTCGACAGCTTCCCCATCATGGTCACCCTCCATTCGGTCGAGCTCTGCCATATCCGGCATACTGCCCTGGAGGCTGGCCGTATCGCCGCGAACCGGGCCATGACCAAACAGGCGGGCGCTGCCAACTACCACATCAAGGTCCGGGTCTACCCGCACATCGTGCTGCGCGAGAACAAGCAGGCCACTGGCGCCGGTGCAGACCGGATCTCTCAGGGCATGCGGCAGGCGTTTGGGAAGGCCGTCGGCACGGCCGCACGGGTCCAGCCCGATCAGAAGCTGATGAGCATCTGGGTGGGCAAGCCCCATGTCGGGGCAGCCAAGGACGCGCTGCGTCGCGCGAGCATGAAGTTCCCGACGCCCTGCCGGACCGTCATCGAGAAGGGCGCCGAACTCCTCCGATAGGACCAACCTCGGGCGATCGGCACGCCGAAGCTTCATTACGCCTAGCATACCCTTGCTGCGCCCGTGTCCTCCTATCCGGCGCCCATCGACGCGCGGCTGCGCGCCATCGGGGCACAGGAGGGCGATACGGTGCTGGTCACCGTCGGAGAACGGGTCATCGAAGGCCGGGTGATGCCCCACCATGGCGCCAGTGCGATGAGGATCCTCACCCTCAAGCTCAGCTCGGGGTACAACATTGGGGTCCAACTCGACGAGCACGCAAGACTCTTGCTGCTGCGGAAAGCCGATGCTCCGTTCCGGCCCACGAGGGTCCTCTCAGCGCGGCCTGGCCTGCGCCTGGTCGCGTTCCTGGGGACGGGTGGCACCATCGCCTCCTACGTCGACTATCGTACCGGTGCGGTCCATCCGGCACGCTCCGTCGAAGACCTGGTGTTCTCCGTCCCCGAGATCGAGACGCTCTGCACACCCCGTGCACGTGTCGTGTTCCAGGTATTCTCCGAGGACCTCCGACCCTCCCATTGGCAACAGTTGGCCCAGGAGGTCGTGCGGGAGTTCGACGGTGGGGCAGCGGGCGTCGTGATCCCTCATGGCACTGACACGCTCGGCTACACCGCCGCTGCGCTATCGTTCATGTTGCCTCAGCTGTGCGGCCCCGTCGTGTTCGTAGGAGCGCAGCGTTCGAGCGACCGCCCTAGCAGCGATGCGCCAGAGAACCTGCTTGGGGCAGTCCACGGGGCGCTCAGCGGGGTCGGGGAGGTCCTCGTCGCGATGCACCGGACCAGCAGCGATGGCGATATCGCGTTGCATCGTGGCAGCAGGGTGCGCAAGTCGCACAGCAGCCGACGGGATGCCTTCCGCAGCCCCAACGAGGAACCTCTGGGCAGTGTCAACGAGGGAACGACCCGGTTCAATGCCCCGACCCGACCCGCTGTGGATGGTCCTCAGCAGGCGCTCACGCGCCTCGAGGAGCGGGTCGCACTGGTCTGGTACCATCCCGGGATACGTCCCGAGGAATTCGCGCATGCCCTGCGGTCGAACCGTGGGGTGGTGATTGCCGGGACCGGGCTGGGCCATGTCGGCAGTCACCTGCTCGAACTGGTGCGCTCGGCGGTGGCGGGGGGCTGCATCGTGGGGATGACCACACAGTGCATGAGCGGGTCGGTGGACCTCGACGTCTACGCCACCGGCAGAGACCTGGTGGCTGCAGGGGTGTTGCCCTTGGGAGACCTGCTGCCAGAGACCGCGACAATCAAGATGATGTGGGTCTTGGGTAACCTCGAGGGTGCGCAGGCACAGCGCCAGGCCTTGGCGACGGACCTGGTCGGGGAGTTGGGTACATCCCGTCCCTACCTCTCGTACGACCGCGCTGGCAGTGCTGATGTGGCTCGACCACAGGTGAGCCGATGAGTGATCGCTCAGCGGGGAGCGTCCCGGGGCTCAAGGTAGGCTTGGAGATTCACCAGCAGCTCAGCACTGGCAAGCTGTTCTGCCGCTGCCCTTCGACGCTCTCGGAGACCGTCGTCGCGCGGTTCCAACGACGCCTGCGACCGGTCCAATCGGAGTTGGGGGAGGTCGACAAGGCCTCCCTGGCTGAAGCGCGCAAAGCGCACACGTTCCAGTACGAGAGCACCCCCTCGAACTGCCTCGTGGAGGCTGATGAGGAACCCCCCGCGGACCCTGAACCCGCAGCAATCGACGTCGCACTGGCGATGAGCAGGCTGCTGCAGGCCCATCCGGTCGATGAGTTGACCTTCATGCGCAAGGTGGTGATCGATGGGTCGAATACCTCGGGATTCCAGAGGACCGGACTCGTCGCCCTTGACGGATCCATCGTAACCGATTCTGGAATCGTCGGGATCGAATCCATCTGCCTGGAGGAGGACAGCGCCCGCAGGGTCGAACAGGACCAGGCAGCGGTGACCTACCGTCTCGATCGGCTCGGGATCCCCCTGATCGAGATCGCCACCGCCCCACAGATCCATACCCCACAGCACGCCCAGGAGGTCGCCGCGCGACTAGGGGCGCTGCTGCGTGCTACCGGACGAGTGCGCCGTGGACTGGGCACCATCCGTCAGGACCTCAACGTCTCGATTCCCGAGGGTCGCCGCGTCGAGCTCAAGGGGGTCCAGGACTTGCGATCGATTCCGGAGGTCATCCGCACCGAGGCAGCGCGGCAGCGGTCCCTCGTGGATCTCGCGACGGAACTCCGTGCACGAGGAGCCGACCCTGCCTCGATCACTTCGAGAGAACCGCTCGACCTCACGCCAGAGTTGGCGACGAGCTCGGCGAAGGTCATCAGATCGGGGGTCGCCTCGGGGCAGCAGGTCCTCGCCGTCGTCCTCCCATGGTTCGAAGGCCTCCTTCGGTCCGAGACGTCGCGTTTTGGCAAGGAGCTGGCTGGGCAGGCCAAGGTCTTGGGCCTTCGAGGGCTCTTCCACGGGGACGAGTTGCCCGCGTATGGAATCGAGCTGGCGGAGGTCCAGACAATCCGCAATCGGCTGGGGGTCACCCCTGGAGCCTCCTTCCTCATGGTCGTCGCCCGTGGGGAGTTGGGTCGTATTGTCCTCCATCAGGTGCTGCAGCGCTGTGCGCAAGCCCTCGAAGGTGTCCCCAGCGAGGTCCGTCGTGTTGAGCCCGATGGCTCGAGTGCTTTTCTGCGACCGATGCCCGGCGCGGCACGGATGTACCCCGAGACCGACGTCCAGCCGGTGCTCCTCGATTCAATGCGGATCGCGGCGGCACCCGCCGTCGAGCTCCCCGAACAACGGCGGACACGATTTGCGAGGGAGTATGCCCTCGGCGAGTCGCAAGCGAGCCAGATCTTCGACACCAGTCAGGAACAGGCCTTCGAAGAGGCCATGGCTGCCCTCGAGACCCTTCCAGGGAACCACGCACCTCGCGAGGTCGGGCCCGTCGTCGCGCGCCTCTTGCTCCAGGAGCTTCCCCTCGCCATGGAGGGCAAGGCCGATACCGCTGCGTTGGAACCGGCCGTGGTCGCAGAGCTCGTCATCGCCCAGCTCCTAGGCCGGATTCCCCGGGATTCGGTCGCTCCGATCCTCGCCGCGGTCCTCTTCGAGGGTGGCATGATCTCCGACCTCATCAACCAAACCCAGGCTGAGGGTCTCTCCCTCGAAGCAGCTCGTGGGATCGTCCGGGCGGTCGTCGAGGAGCGGCGGGAGTTCGTCCTCCAGAAGGGAGACGCTGCGGTCGGACCCCTCATGGGGCCAGTGATGGGGAGGCTGCGCGGCAAGCTCTCCGGTGGGGCCGTCAACCGACTCGTCGAGGAGGAGATTCGCCGACTGCTGAGCACCGCTGGAAGCTGAGCGCGTTGCGCGCGACTCCTCCACAACATCTTTCAGCGATCTGACAGAGGTCAGGGCCGTTCCGATGGACCTGTTTGCCCTCTGCCTGCAGCCTGCCCAGGTAGCCCCGGTTGCGCCCCTGACCATCGAGGCAGTGCAAGGAGCGCTCCATGCCCTTGCCGGGATCGGTGTCCTGCCGTTGCGCATCGATTCTCCGCATATAGCGGTGCTCGCTTCCACCGACCCCTCGCTTTCCACCGTGATTCTCGCCCGCGAGGTCCGTCGTCTACTCAGCGAGGGAGCTGCTGGGATGGAAGTGCACGTCGTCTGCATCCCTTACGACCAATTCCTCGCGGTGGCGACCGATCAGACCAGGGACGGAGTGATGTGGCGTTCGATGGCCCAGGGAATCCTCCAGCGTGCGCCCTTGCTTGCCCGCAGCTTGCTCGATCGGGCCCTCGAGCGCGATGAGGATGATCCAGCCACCCACTACGAACATGCCCGGGCATCGATGGTCCTGGGGGACCATCAGGGGGCAATCGTCTCCCTGGCCCGCTCGCTCCAGCTGCGCGACGACCCTGTGGTCCATGCCGCGCTCGCTCAGGAGTACCTTGAGGCGGGCCAGATTGGCCCGGCGATTGCTTCACTTGAGGCGGCCGTGGGGGGAACGGAGGTCGAGCCAGGGTGGTTGGTGCTGCTTGGTGGGCTCTACAGCCAGCGAGGGGACTTGGGGCAAGCGGATGAGGTCATCGAGCGGGCGATCACGCTCGATCCTGCCAACGCCGATGCGCTGCTGGCGCAGGGCCGCATGCTGATCCTCCGCGGGCACCTTCAGGAGGCCAGCGCCCTCCTTGAGAAACTCCAGGACGGCCCGTTGCGGGGCCAAGTCCTGGCCTTGCAAGCCCACCTTCTCGCCGCCATGGGCCAAGACGACCGTGCAACCGACCTTTGGCGATCAGCGGCGCTCACGACCGAGGCGCCCACGGGGACCTTCCTCGACTGGGCCGTGCATCTGCAGCAGCGCCATAGCCCGGCCGAGGCCCTCGAGGTCATCGATCGTGGGCTTCGTCGGCCCTCCCCTCCCCCCAGCGATGGCTTCCGCACGCAACCGCAGACCGAGCGGAAGATGCGGACGATGTTGAAGGTCATGCGGGTCCAATCCCTGATGTCGCTCTCTCGCTTGGAGGAGGCCCTTGCCGAATCCCAGCAGCTCGTCGAGCAGGAACCAGACGTGGCTATCGCATGGCGGCTCCAGGGAGAGACCCTCCACCTGCTAGGTCGAACGACGGAGGCGACCGCTTCGCTTGCCCAGGCGGTACTCATCGACCCACACCTCGCCGCGGCGTGGTCGAGCCAAGGGCTCGTGCATGCGGCCCTGGGACACACCGCAGCCGCGATCATGAGTTACGAACGCGCGACGACGCTCGATCCGACCGATGCCGATGCGTGGAATGAGTGGGGCACGTTGCTCTATGAACAGGAGCACCATGCCGAGGCTGCGGAGCGCTTCGCTGCCGCTGCTGAGCATCGACGCGACTGGCCGATGCCGTGGATCAATCTTGGTAACACCCTTCACATTCTTGGGCGATCGGAGGAGGCAGTGGAGGCTCTGCGCTTCGCACTTGAGGCTGACCCCGAGGCCATCCCAGCCTTGCGATCCCTCGAGGTCGTGCTGCTCGAGCTCAACCGCCTGCCGGAATCCGTGGATTGCTCCAATCGACTGGTGGCGCTCCTCCCGCGGGACCTCGATGTCCGCAAGGCGCGTGCTCACCTGCGAGAGCTGTGCGGGGACCCCTCCGGCGCCATCGAAGACCTCGAAGAGGGTCGACGGGCACAAATCCCGGACGCAGAACGGGGGGTGTTCCTGCGGGAGATCGGACGACTCCACCACCGGTTGGGGCACCGGACCGAGGCGGAACGCGCCTTGCGGGAGGCTATCGTCCTTGGGGAGAGCCCGGAGGCCCGCACCGACCTTGGTGTCGTCCTGCTTGCCAGCGGCGACCTCACCGAGGCGATCGGGCAACTCGAGCGCGCCGTCGCACTTGCTCCCGACGCCATCCGCAGTCTGCGGGCGCTGGCGAACGCGTTGTACCAACAAGGGGATGCAGCACGCGCGTTGCCGCTGTTCGAACGGCTGGTGCGCCTCGATCCTGGGGCGAGCACTGGATGGGCGGACCTCGGCAACACCCTCTCGCGACTCGAGCGCAACGGCGAGAGCCTCGAGGCATACCACCGGGCCGCAGCCTTGGACCCTGGAGCGACCGGCCCGCTGCGCCTCCTCGCCCAGGCGCTGCTGCGGGCCAAGGACTACCCCGGCGCTCGGGAGGCACTCGACCAGGTGCGCGCCCGGGAAGGGGAGACATGCGAACTCCTTAACCTCGAAGGCCAGCTCGTCACCGACCAAGGGGACATGATGGCGGCCGCGAGCTGCTTCGAACGCTCCTTGGCACAGCGGCATGACCAACCAGCGGTGTGGAACAACCTCGGGTTCGCCAGATTCCGGCTGGGGCAGACGGCTGCGGCAATCGAGGCGCTGCGGACCGCCGTGGGCTTGGAGGAGAGCCTTGCCGACGCCTGGTTCAACCTCGGGAATGCGCTCGAGAGTACCGGGGACCACGATGCCGCGGCCGACTCGTTCTCCCGTGCAGCGCTCCATCCTGAGCATCGCCTCCGCAGCCTCGTGCGCGGCGGGCTCTCCTTGCTGGCGGCGGGTCGCACCGCGGAAGGGACCACCCTGCTCCAACAGGCGCTCGTCGAGGACCCGGGCGACCGACTCGCCCTCGACCACCTCGCCCAGCTGCATCTGCAGGCGGAGGACTTCACTTCGGCCCTTGGCTACCTTGAGCGATTGTCGAAACATGCGCCTGCCGATGACCTCGTCCTCGTTGCGACCGCGAACGCTTTCTTGGGACTGGGGCGACGTGCGGAGGCGTTGGACGCCCTGCGACGTGCCCTTGCCCTCAATCCCAGCAATGAAGCCGCCCGCGACCTCGTGGGCGTGCTGGGACCATTGATGGAAGGCCCCACAGGGTCACTGCCCCAAGGGTCAAGACCTCCGGTGTGATGGACCATCGTGGCGTTGACGGTGGTCTGCGGGGCCGGGCCCGTGCATGCGATGCTGCGGCGGGGAGGCGTCGCCGAGGTGCTCGTGGCACGCTCGGCCACATCGGGTCGGATCGATGGTCTGGTGCGGCTTGCCACCTCGCTGGGCGTCGCCGTGACACGGGTCGACGCCACGAAGCTCGACCGCATGGTCGATGGCCTGCGACATCAGGGAATCCTCGCTCGTGTCGAGGAACAGCCTCCCCCCACGCTCCAGGAACTGTTGGCGATCGAGGACCCCGAAGCCCTGCTGCTGGTCTTGGTCGGGGTCCAAGACCCCCGGAACCTTGGCGCCACGATCCGCAGCGCCGTCGGTGCAGGGGCGCGCGGGATCCTCCTTGGAGGTGAGGGGATGACCGAGCTGACCCCCGCAGTCCACAAGGCGGCAGCTGGCGCGACAGCCCTGTTGCCCCCCACCGTGGTCTCCAACCTCCCGTCGACCCTCAAGGCGCTGGACAAGGCTGGGTTCTGGGTAGTCGGCATCTCACCCGACGGGGAACGGACCTACTCCTCCTTCGATCTGACCGGGCGCGTCGCCGTGGTCGTCGGTGGCGAAGCCCGGGGCCTCCCTCCCTCGATCCGCAAGCACTGCCATGCGATTCTCTCCATCCCGATGTCCGAGGGGATCGAGAGTCTCAATGCCACTGTCGCGGCCTCCATCGTCCTGTTCGACAAGGTCCGCCAACGAAAAGGCGTCGCGCCCGTCCCTCCCCCACAGGAGCACGCCGATGCCACCTAGGAGAGGGGCAGGGGTGCGCAGACGACCGAGCGGAGCCAACGACCGACGGCGAACCAAGGGATTCCGCCAACCGCGTGGCCTCCCGCATGCAGCCGTCTATTCTGACACGGTGGAAGTCATCGAGCGCGTCCGTGCCGGGATGCCCCTGCAGCGGGCCGTCGCCCTGGTCGGTGGTGCACAGCGGCGGAGCGGAGCGCATCGGGTAACAGTCCTGCGGCTCGCGCGACGCACCCTCCGCCGTTGGTGGGCCATCCAGTGGCAGCTCGACCGTGCCGCATCCAAGCTGCTCGGTGCATCGGAGCATGCCCCGGCACTGGGCCGCCTGGCGCTGGCGCTGCAGCTCATTCGGGAAGGGGAGGGACCGCACGGTGATGAGATCCTGCTACGACAAGACGTCCTACGCGTGCTCCAGCACGCGAACTCCTTGCATCCGACGAACCCCTCCCACCAAGAGCACTTCCAACTCTCGGTCCCGCCATGGGCCCTCGAGGCGCTCCGCAGCGATCCTGAGGTCCACGCGGTGCCAGCCCTCGCCGCCCAATGGCTCCAGGCCAGCTTCGCAGAGGCCCCGCTGACGATTCGGGTCAACCTCCTCAAGGGAGACCGCGCGACGTTGCTACAGCAACTCGAGAAACGGGGTCACGTACCGTTGGGTTCCCGGGCGCCAAAGGAGGAGGACCCAGATGAGGCGGATGCGGAGGTTGGGGGCGACCCTGTTGGCCCTGGATGGTCACCACACCCGCGCCCCCATCCATGGTGCGATACCGCCCTCATCCTCGAACGGGGGCCGGCGCACCTGCTGCCAGAGTTCGCGGCCGGGTGGTTCGAACCGCAGGATGCCGCATCACAACTCGCGGTGGCGTTGCTCGATCCTCGGCCGGGAGAGCGGGTCCTCGACCTGTGTGCTGGGACGGGGGGCAAGACTCTGGCGATCGCCGCCGCCATGCGCAACCGGGGGACGCTCTTGGCGTTCTGCCCGGATGATCAGCAGCGCATGCGCTTGCGCCAACGTGCGGCACGGGCGGGGGTCAGCTGCCATCGGATCCTCGAGAACGGCAAGCAGGTCAAGCGGCTCAAGGGTACCATCGACCGCGTGCTGGTCGATGCCCCTTGTACGGGGCTGGGGGTCATCGCCCGTCACCCAGAGGTTCTCCTGGCAGCGCCCCCAGGCACCGCCTTCCACCAACGGCAGGTCGAACTCTTGGAACGTGGCGCGCGCACGCTTGCCCCGGGTGGGTCGCTGGTCTACTGCACGTGCACCCGCAACGCCACCGAGAACGAACAGGTGGTCGATGCCCTCCTTGCTACTGATTCAACCATGGGGTTGCAACCGCCACCTGACCTCTTCCCGGTGGACCTCCTCCGAGCCTACGGGGGGGACGGAGGTTCCGGGCCCATCTTCGCTGTCGGGGAGGGGGCGTTCTCGATGAACGGGTTCTGGGCCGCGCGGCTCACCAAGGTCCAGCAAGAACCACTGCATGGTGAAGGAGAGCCGGACACGGAGGCGCTCCCGGACCGACCGGAAGGATAAAACCCAGGTGACCCTTGGCCGTCCCCGAGGAGTACGATGGCGAAGATCGGGCAGGTCCAGGAGTTTGCCCAGGCGCACCCTGAACAGTGGTTGGTCCTAGAGGTCATCGAGACTAACGAGAGCGGTGAGGTCACCGTGGGTCGACTTCTTTCGACCCACCAGAAGCGCAGCGCGGCACTGGGCGCACTTCCACGCAGCGGTGGGCGGACCGCGCTCGTCTTCGCCGGGCAAATCCCCCCAAAGGGAGTCACGTTGGCAGTGTAGGAGGAGAGCCCATGGGTGTGGACTATTACTTCAACAAGGACGCTCCGGCAATCCCGATTCCCGTCGAGTTGACAGGCCCCAAGGGTTCCATCGTGGTGCACGCGGTGCTCACGACTGGATCGACCTACTGCATGGTCCCACCAGAGATTGTGGCATCAATCGGACTCAACCCCGCCAAGCCCGACAAGCATGCGTTGATCGTCCACCAGAACGGTACCCTCAACGCACCGATTGTTCGAATCCCCACAGTCACCGTGCTCGGGCGAAAGGCGACAGACATCGCGGTCGCCTGTGCCTCGCCCCCAGAGGAATCACGCATCTGTGTCGCCCTAGGGTTGAGTTTCCTGCGACATTTTCGGGTCGTCCTCGACCACCAGATGGGCCAGTTCCAGCTTCTTGAGAGCGAGGTTTGAGCGGGAGCCGCCTGCGGCGTTTCCAGTGTAGGCCGGCGGACCGCCCGCTTTCATTCGAGAGATGGCCGAGAATCCGTGCCACTCTCACCTTCCCCTCCCCCTTGACCTTATCGTGGTCGCGTTCCCACGGAGCAGACCCCTCGGGGGCACCCATCAGCAACCCTTCGGGGAGCCCCAGCGGACGGTGGAGGGGGACATTAAGGTCCCGACCAATCGGGAGACATCACGCGCAAGGCCTTGCAGCCATGGAGCGACCCCACAAGAAACAGTGGCAACGGAGGATGGTTGGCGATGACTCGGGACTTCACCTTGGCGGACCTTCGGACGGAATGGGATTCCTTCTTCCGTGAATACCACCAGGGCGATCTCGATCTCATCGCCAACGAGTATCCCGACCGCAGGTCACTCCTCATCGACTATCGCGACGTCACCCGCTTCAACACGGATCTCGCCTCATACCTCCTCGATTATCCCGAACGGGTCCTGCATCAGGCGCGCCTGGCGCTTCGGGCCAACCTCCCCCCAGACGCCAAGGTCCCGGTCCATGTGCGGGTCCACCACCTGCCGACGTCGGCGCGCCGCGAGATCCGTCACCTACGGGCAGAACACGTGGGCGCCTTCGTCGCGATCGAAGGCATCGTACGACGGGCCACAGAGGTACGGCCACGGATCGTCGAGGCGGCCTTCAAGTGCGTTCGGTGCGGTCACATCAGCCTCATCCCGCAGGAGGACGGGTTCTTCCGCGAGCCCCTGGAGTGCGACAAGACCGACGCCGGCTGCGGCCGGACCAGCGCATCCACTCGCTGGGACCTCATCACCGAGCTCCCACCGGACGCGGTCGCGACGGGCGCTGCCGCGCTGCCGATGTCCACCTTCCTCGACACCCAACGCATCGAGACCCAGGAGAGCCCTGAGAACATGCGCGGAGGGGAACAGCCCCGACGGCTGTGGATGGCCCTGACCGATGATATCACCGGGAGCCTCAACCCCGGGGACCGGGTCATCGTCAGCGGGGTGCTCAAAAGTCGGCAGAAGGGACGCCCCTCGGCCAAGAGCACCGACTTCGACCTCTACCTCTCCATCAACAGCTTCGAGCACCAGGAAGTCGAGTTCGAGGAGGTCGAAGTCACGCCTGAGGAGGAGGCGCAGATCGTCGAGCTCAGCCGCGACCCACACATCTACGACAGGATCGTCCGCAGCATCGCCCCGAGCATCTTCGGCCTGCTCACCGAGAAGGAGGCAGTGATGCTCCAGCTCTTCGGGGGAGTCCCCAAACAGGCCGAGGAGGGGGTCCGGATGCGTGGGGACATCCACATCCTGCTCGTGGGCGACCCGGGTGTCGCGAAGTCCCAACTGCTCAGCCACATCGCCAAACTCGCACCGCGGGGGATCTACACCTCCGGCAAGGGCGCCTCAGCCGCGGGGCTGACGGCTGCGGCCGTCCATGGAGACGAGTTCGGTGAAGGGCGCTGGACCCTCGAGGCTGGTGCCCTGGTGCTGGGAGACAAGGGCATGGTCTGCATCGACGAGCTCGACAAGATGAGCGACACCGACCGCGAGAGCATCCACACCGCGATGGAACAACAGACGGTCAATATCGCCAAGGCAGGAATCCACGCGACGCTCCACAGTCGCTGTTCCATCTTGGCAGCGGCCAACCCCAAGTTCGGTCGATTCGATGACCGGTCGACCCTCCCCGAACAGCTCGAACTCGACCCGGCCTTGATCAGCCGCTTCGATGTCATCTTCACCATCACAGACCGCCCAGAGGTCACCCGTGACACCTCGATGGCGGAGTTCATCGTCCGTCAGCATCTCAAAGGTGAGATCCGAACGTATCAGGCGTACAGCTACGATGACCAGTATGATGAGCGGCTCGCCAGCCTCCAGACCACCCGCGAGGTTCCCATCGACCGGGAGCTCCTGCGCAAGTATCTGGCCCACGCCAAGCGGAACACCTTCCCGGTGATGGAGGACGCTGCCCATGAGAAGATCGTCACCTTCTACGTGACCATGCGTGCACAAGGCGCGGAGGGCACCATCCCGCTGACCGCCCGACAGATCGAGGCGGTCATCCGTCTCTCTGAGGCCTCGGCGCGTGTGCGCCTCTCCCAGGTGGTCACGCTCGCCGATGTCGACCGGGCGATTCGGATCATCGACTACTTCCTGCGTCGATTCGCCATGAGCGAGGGAGGGACCATCGACATGGCCATCGTCACGACCGGTCACAGCCAGGTCGATCATGACCGACGGCGGAGCCTCCTGCGCATCATCGAGGAACTCCAAGGCTCCGAGGGTGCGCACCTCGACGATATAGTCCAGCGTGCCCAAGAGCAGAATCTCGCCGGGGGGAAGTTCGATGAACTGCTCAGCAACCTCGCTCGCGAGGGGAGCATCTACTCCCCGCGGAAGGACCGCTACCGGGTGACCTAGGAGCGCGTGCATCCCTCGAAAGCCTCATCCGGGGTCGCGCCGCTCGTTCCCCGGTGCTCGACGAGGAACTCGGGGGCGGAAGCGACCCCCGGCTGCAGGCTGACCTCGACCTGCTGGTCGGGGGCCTGCGGTCGGTTATCCGGTCTCAGGGTGGGGTAGCCCTCGAGGCCTTGCTCGAGCAGCTGCTCCACGACTGCCGACTGCGTCGATCGACCCTCAGTCCGGAGCTCGAGGCACGGATTCTTTCGACCCTCGATGGCCTGGAGCTCGACCGCCTGCGTCTCGTGGTGCATGCGCTGCACCTACAGCTGCAACTGGACAACCTCGCCGAGGAACACGCACGGATCCGGTGGGTCCGCGGTCGATCCGAGGAGAACCGACCAGGTTCCATCCACGAGGCGATCCGTTCGAGGCTCGCTGCAGGGGAGACATCGACGAGCATCCTGCAGCACGTTCGGGCCCTCGACGTCATGCCGGTGCTGACGGCCCATCCGACCGAATCCAAGCGACGATCCGTGCTCGCGCGGATTGATGCGCTCGGCGACGTCCTGGACCGACGTGAACGGTCAGTGTTGACCCCTACGGAGCTGGCTGAGCTCGGCGTAGAGGTACATCGGCTGATCACGGTCCTCTGGCAGACGGAGGCCATCCGTGCAGCGCGACCGACCGTGCTCGAGGAGGTCCACAATTCCCTCTACTACTTCGACCACTGCCTCCTCCAGGTCCAGCCGACGATTCTCCATGATCTCTCGCGATGCCTTGTGGCGATGGGTATCACCAAGGACCCGATCATGACCGGCCTGGAGTTCGGCACATGGACGGGGGGGGACCGCGATGGGAACCCGTCGGTCAGCCTCACCGTCACTGCGCAGGCCTTGCGCTTGCACAGCCATGTCATCATCGACCACTATCTGTCGGAGGTCCGTTCGCTCTTCGGCGAGCTCTCGCTCGCGGATCCCGCCACCGGTGTCGAACACCGGCTCGGGACCTCCCTGTCACAGGATCTCCAGAGATTCCCGACATTGGCACCGCTGGTAGCGGAGGCCAATCGCAACGAGTCCTTGCGACAGAAGCTCCTCCTGATGGCCATGCGCCTCGAGCCCATGCGGGAGCGGTTGGCACCGGCGACCGTCGGAGGCGGGCTAGGCATGGCGCGCGACGGGGGAGGTGCCCCCTCTTTGGCGGCACTGGTGAGGGCACCCGCAAGCTCCCCCAGCGAGGGAGGATGTCCCGCCGCCGCAGGGTCCGAGCGCCACGCTCCACTGGAGTATCCGGCTGGGGAGCACTTCATGGTTGATCTGGACCTCCTTGATGAGGTCCTTCGCCAGCGCCGGTGTGACATCATCGCCGATGGGCGCCTGTTGCGATTGCGGCGCAAGGTCGCCTGCTTCGGGTTTCACCTTGCTGGCCTCGATATCCGACAAGCATCCACGATGCACGAGCGTGACGTCGGCGAACTCCTCCGAGCGGCAGGGGTGACCTCGTCCTACTCCAGTTTGGCAGAGGGTGATCGTGCGAACCTCCTCTGGAGCTGCATCGACGACCCACAGAGCCTGCTCGGATGGTTGGGCAGCGTGCTCCCAGCCGAAGAGGATCCTGACCTCCTCGCTGCAGCCCTTGACGCACAGGATGAAGAGCCCGGGGCGGTGCCGCCGATCCCAAAGAGCCTTGCCCTCTGTCTCGTCGTGGCGCGACTGCGACAGAGGTACGGCCTCCCCGCGATCCGCAGCTACGTCGTGAGCATGACATCCAGCGTCAGTGACGTGCTCGAGGTGCTGTTGCTGCTGAGATTGGCGGGATCGACCGACCTTCCTGTAGTCCCCTTGTTTGAGACCATCGAGGACCTGCAGCATGCGTCGACGATCATGGAGCGCCTCTGGGGGGACGAGCGATATCGGCGAATCGCCAATCAGGCGCAGGTCGGGGGGAATGGAGCCCACCAGGAGATCATGATCGGATACTCTGACAGCAACAAGGATGGCGGCTACCTCACCAGCAGATGGGAGCTCCACCAGGTGCAATCGAGCCTCGTGCAGACGGGAAAGCGTCACGGGGTCGAGGTCTCCTTCTTCCACGGACGTGGGGGGACGCTCGGTCGCGGCGGGGGGGATGTCCGAGGGTCGATCGCAGCCTTGCCTCTGGACTCGGTGCGCGGCAAGATGCGTGTGACGGAGCAAGGAGAGGTCGTCGCGTTCAATTACCGCGCCCCGGTCATCGCGCGGCGGCATCTGGAACTCCTGCTGGGGTCCGTCCTGCTGCACGGGATCGGCAGTCAACATCCCCCGTCTCCGCAGTGGATCGCGCTGATGGATGACCTCAGTCGCAGCGCCGCGGGTGCGTATCGCCACCTGCTGCGTGATCCTGCGCGCTTCATGGGGTACTTCGAGTCGGTCACCCCAGTGGAGGAGTTCAGTGCACTCAACCTCGGATCGCGCCCGGCCCGCCGCGACGCGACAGCCTCCCTCCAGAGTCTGCGTGCAATCCCGTGGGTGTTTAGCTGGACCCAGAACCGGGCGATGGTCCCCGGATGGTTCGGATTGGGGACGGCGCTGGCGGAGGTCGGGTCGCGTGGGGCTTCGACCATCGCCGTCCTCGAGCGGATGTACGAACAATGGCCCTTCTTCCGGACTCTGCTGGACAATGCCCAGTTGGGGTTGGCCAAAGCCGACCTTGACATCGCCCGACTCTACGGCAGGCTCGCAACAGATAGCGCGCTCGCGCAGGAGGTCTTCGCGGCCTTGTTCGCCGAGTACGAACTGACCGTTTATTGGGTCCTACGCCTGACCCAGCAGCAAGTCCTCCTCGAACTCCAGCCATGGCTTCGGCAGAGCATCGATCGCCGCAACCCGATCGTCGATCCGCTCAACTTCATCCAGATCATCCTCCTGGGTCGGGTCCGGGCCGAGCGGGATGAATCTCGTCGCCACTCCTTGATGCGGGCGTTGTTGGAGACCTTCAACGGTGTCGCCGCGGGTATGCGCAACACCGGTTAGTCGAGGTTTGTCGGATGCCAGCAAGCAGGCGAGGACCATCGACGTTGAGAGTGCAGCTCTTCGCCCTCTTTCGAGAGGTCAGCAACGGCGATCACCTTGTCTTGAGTCTGATTCTCCCAGCTTCCGCCAGCGACGTCCTCGATGCGATCTGCCGCAGCAACCCCGCCATCGGACCGTACCGGAACCAAGCAGTCTTGGCAGTGAATCGACAGGTCGTAGACGGAGAGGGGACAATCTGCGAAGGCGACGAGGTGGCGCTCCTCCCCCCCGTCAGTGGGGGATGAGCGACCACCCGCGACCGGGGCCACAAGGCAGATATGGCCCCCTCTCCATCGACGAGCATCCCTCCTCGCCGCGACCTTGCCAGCAGCCGCTCCCATGCCCGCACAGACTGAGACCCAATCGAGCGACCTCGGAGAGTCCATTCTCGACGAGATCACCCCCGAGTACCCCCTTAGTCGCTGGGACGTCGCTGTCACCGCCACGATGGTCTGGGGAGATGGATTCGTACGGTACACCGTCGCTGTGGTCAACCAGGACCGCCAGGCCATCCGCCGGATCGTCGTCCGGCCGGAGGTCCTCGGGGAAGACTTTGGGTCTGACGCTATCTCGAAGGCGATCGGACCCTTGCACCCCGGGGAGCGGGGGGCAGTCTCCTTCCAGCTGATCCCGCAGCGCGCGGCGTGGGGCCTTGGAGAGGGGGGGGGGCTGATCCTTGGGCGTGATGTCGAGGTCGAGGCGACCCTGCAGATCCGAGCGGGTGTACCCGAGTACGCGATGCGGCTGACCAACCGCCTCGACTACAGCCTGCGGTTCCTGCGGGTCACTGCGGTGCTGCCCTTCGATTTCATCAGCCTCGATCCGCACAAGGAGATCAGCCTGCTCCCCGCTGGCGCGTCCACCCTCTTGACCTTCGACCTCATGGAACGGGCTCACGCCCAGCAGCTGGTCGAACATCTGCGGGACATCCGGACCCCTTTCCTGTTCGGTTCGGGGAAGCCTGCCCGTCGCAATCGCCACTTCCCCCGCACCTACAGCAAGGAGGAGCTTGGAGAGATTCGACGGAAGCTCCTCTTCTTGCAGATGGATGATGATCTGCTACGGCTCATCCGCGACCGTCCGATCATGCATCCGCTGTGGGAGGTCGGGCACATCCTTCCCTACGAGCAGCTGCGCGAGCACCTCCCAAGCGAATTCACCTACTGGTTGCGCAAGTTCACCATCGGAGAACCGATCGCGATGGACGCGACCGAGCTCTCCTTCGACTTCGAGTTGCTCTACATCGAGCCCACCCGCAGCTTCCCTGCAGCCGAAGTCGACTTCGACATCGAGTACCGCCCCGAGGCCAAGCCCCTAGACCTCGAAGGCGCCCAGCTGTCGGACATCGAACTCGAACCGATGGAGATGGAGATCTAGGAGGAGCGCGCGAGTGCCCGGGTCACGTGTCAAGGTTCCAGCACAGGCTGACCATCATCCCGCCAGTGCACGCCGCTATCGGCGCGCCTTGCTGCAGCAATCGGAGTACGAGGCCCTGCAATCGCGGATCGACCACTGGCGATCCATCGAACGGATCTCCGCAGAGACGGGGTACGACCCGGAGATGCTCCTGATCCTCTACACCCAGCGGGTGACGCGTGCTGCGACCAAGCGCTTCTACAAGGTAAAATCCCAAGCCCGCCAGCTGGTCACAGCATGGAAGGGCGGGGAGAGCTTGCTGCAGATCGCCCAGCGGGTGGATTTCCCCCCGATTCTCACCGCCTATCAGCTCCTGATGGAGGACCGCGTCCCGCGCAAACGCTTCTGGGCATACATCCGCGACCCCGCCACGATCCCGGACCGCCGACTCCGCAAGGAGGTCGAGGAGCTGCTCGAAGAAGACCTGATCTACTCCCCCGAGGGGACCGATATCCAGCACGCTCGTGGGAAGGTCGGGGAGGGACGGTTGAACGAATGGCTCGACCGCCATGGCATCTCCTACCTTACGGAGAATGACCTGCGAGGCGAACACACCAAGACCCCCGATGTCCTGTTGCATGAACCCCTGGTGGTCGACAACCTCGAGATTCACTGGATCGAGAGCAAAGCCAACTTCGGTGACCGCGTGGAAATCCGCCGCAACCTCACCAAGCAACTGGCACCCTACCTGTCCTTGTTCGGGTCGGGCCTGGTGATCTACTGGTTCGGATATGTCTACGACCAGCCCCTCCCCGAGGGGATCCTGATCTCCGACGAGACCCTCCTGTTGCAGGACGACCTCCATTCACTCGTCTCTCATCCCGTCGGTGGCCCACCGAGACGGACCCCCGCCAAGGAGGACGACAATCACCGCGCATTGAGGGGGCGCACGCGTCCCCTCCCGCGCCATCGAGATTCAGATCGACACGCGCATCGCACGCCGCACAGGACCCGGGCAACTCCGACACACGAGGTGGCCGAGACCAAAGTCGCCCATGCGACGACACGGGTACGGAGCGCTGCCCCCAAGGGCGGCCGGGCCACTAGCCGTGGCAAGCATGCCGGTGGTCCAGCAAAGAAAGCGACCACGCGCAAGCCATCGGTGCACCCCGTCAGCCGCGGCCGGCGCAAGCCTCGCAAGGATGAGGACGCTTAGGTCCCTCTGCCGAATGAAACAGGCTTCCGGACCGCCGCGGCGACGGCCAAGAGCGCATCGACGATCGAGTGGCGTTCTTGGGTGCGCGTATCCCGGTGACGCAACGTGACCGTCCCATCCTCCTTGGTCTGATAGTCGATGGTGATGCAGAATGGGACGCCGACTTCGTCAGCGCGGGCGTAGCGTCGACCGATCGATTGACTGGTGTCGACGAAGGCAGACAGGCCCTCCGCGATTGCTCGACGTTCGGCTTGCAGCGCCAGTTCCGTCAACCCGTCACGATCCATCAGCGGGAAGACGCCCACCTTCGTGGGGGCAATCACCGGTGGCAGGCGTAACCGGACGTACCCCCCGGCAGCGGATCCCTCCCCATCCTCGGGCTCGGAGGTTCCCTGCTCCGCATCAGACTCCGAGGGGGATACCTCGACCTGATAGCAGGTCTCGAGGACGCAATAGAGGATGCGAGAGAGGCCGAAGCTAGGTTCGACGACATGAGGGAGGAAGGGCTCGACGGTCCTACGTTCCTTCCGCGTCGAGAGGCTAAAATGGTCGGAGCGGATGACGACCTCCTCCCCACCCTCGAGGGTCAGCGTGATTGGTCCAGCGAGCACCGCGTGGTCCAGGGAACGCAGGGCCTCCCCGATGGCCTTCGCCTTGCCCTTGAATGAAGGCCCGAGGGTCGCGAAGTTGGGGATGACCTCCGTCACCTCCTCCTCCCGTGGTTCAGCAAGGATGCGCTCGGCTTCCATCGAGATGCCACTCGCCTTCTGGTGCTGCTCGAGGTCGAAGCACCCGCGGTCCGCGATGCCGACCACCTCGACCCAGCCAGCCTCGAGCAGGACTTCGGCATCCCAACAGTCAAGGGCGTAGTGGGCCATCTCGTCTGCTTCGTGCTGGCGGAAGCGCAACCGCTCCGCGGGGATCCCCGCGCGGAGGAGGAATTGCTGGACCCGCGCTAGGTGGTAGGCGATGAGCCGATGGGCGACGATGTGGCGATCCACGGCCTGCTGGAACGTCACAGCAACGGGGGCTGCGGGGGTGCCAGCAGCAGGTGCCGGCACCAGCGAGGTGAGGTCAGCGGCGATCTCACCAAAGCGTGGGTGGTCCTTGTCGGCAGGGGTCGGACCGTGGAAATACTCGACCTCCATCTGTCCAAACTCGCGCAATCGCAACAACCCCTGCCGCGGGCTGATCTCATTGCGGTAAGCGCGACCGACCTGTGCGACGCCGAACGGAAGCCGCTTGCGGTGGAGCCTGTAGAGGGCCGGGAAGTTGGCGAATATCCCCTGGGCCGTCTCCGGCCGCAGATAGGCGAATCTACCGGGGATGGGGCCGAAGTTGGATTGGAACATCAGGTTGAAGGGGCGAGCGGGATCGAAGGAACTCGCGCCGCAACGTGGGCAGCGGACTTTATGCTGCACCAGCAGGCCATCGACCTCTGGCGCGGGGAGAGCTTCGGGGTTGGGATGCACTCCCTCGAGGAGATGGTCGGCACGGAAAGGCTCTTGGCAGGACCGGCAGCAGACCAGCAAATCGGCAAACTCCCCAAGATGGCCGCTGGCGCGGAAGAGCACCTCCGGACCAAGGGTCGGCGTGTCGACTTCCAGGAATCCTTCCGGCAGGACGTAGGTCGAGCGCCACAGGTCGACCAACTCCTGCTGCAGGCGCGCTCCAAGGGGCCCAAGGTCATAGAGTCCCCCCACCCCCTGATAGATCTCGAAGGCGGGCCAGTAGAACCCCCGTCGCTTCGCCAGGGAGACGATTGGATGGGCCATGGAGACTGGTGGGCATCGGGCTGCGCCCCTTTGCCCTTTCGGTCTGCGCCACCGATCCGATGCTACGTGGGGGAGACCACGGGTGTGGCGGTGCCATCGGAGACCACAAGCGGGCGAAAGGGGCCCAGCTTGGGTGAAGGGCCAGTCCCTTGGAGCAGGTCATCGACGAAATCCTCGCTCCACTGGGGGTAGAGTTGCACCTGGGCCGGAGCGCCGACCTCCCAGGGCAAACTCCCCGCTCTGACCTGGTCATTCCATCCGACGTCGATCGCTCGCCATGCTAGGTGGGGGTCGAGCCCTTGTCGAGCAGCCAGCCGCAGGAACGCTCCAACCTCCTCGGCGAACACCGGTTCATGGAGGAAGGCGTTGTCCGTACCCAGCATCGGGCGGATTCCCTCCTCGAGGATGGGGCGCAGGTCTGGCGCAATCCCGAACCGGGCGTTCGACCGAACGCACAACACCACCGTCGATCCCAGCCTCCGCACAGCACGGATGGATGCCCGATCTGCGTGCGTCAGATGGATGACCCGGACTGGTCTGAGGATCTCGAGCTGCGAGAGTGGCTCGGCGTGCCCTTCGCAGAAATGCAGAGCGACTGGCGCACCCAGGTGCGCTGCCCAACGGCGGAACGAATCAAGCTCCTCAGGGGAGTGATCGCTGACCGAACTCAGATGGACGCCGGCGATCTCGGTCCGCGAGCGCACGGCTGCCGGGACCGTCGGCAAGGAGCCGTAGTCCGACGTCCCTGCGAAAGCCTCTGGCCGGTAGTAGGCATGGACGTAGGGTGCCTGCCCTCCTGCGGCGAGCGCGTCCCAGAGGATCTGTTGTCCCTGGAGGGCGGATTCACGGAAGTCCCAGATCCACCCCGTACCACCCGCGCAACACTCTGAGAGAAAACGCGCGGCCTGCTCGACGAGGTCGGATCGTGGTGTGGTCGTCAGGTAGCGATGCTTCACTCCGTTGGGTGGTGCGACGAGCGTCGCGAGGTCGGCTCGCTCGGCCTGAGGGGAGCCTCGCAGGCCCCGATCACCTAGGTGGGTGTGCCCATCGACCCACGGAGGGACGATCCATCCTTCGTGGTCTGGGGAGCGAGGGGGGACGCCAAAGCCCACTGCACCGACTTTGCCCGAAGCAATTTCGATCCATCCCTCGATGAACCCATCGAGCGACCAGAGCGCCCCACTGAGCAATGTGCCCTCCGCAAGGGGTGAGTCGGACGCTACCATCGGGAATCGCTCAGGTCGCACAGCGATGCTGAGGATATCAAGGCCCTGTGTGTTCCCGAGCAGGGCCAAGGGCTCGCCGCGCATCGCGAAAACTACCCCGGTCATCCACGAGGGGGTGTTCGATGGACCGCACCTTTAAGGCCCCCAGGCACCAGACCTACCGCCCCAGGGGCGGTTCCGCCCCAGGTCCGATAAAGGGGGTACCCTCATCCTCCGAAAGAAGAAGGTCTGGCTGCGAATCGAACCGCACCATACCATCAAGGACGTGACGGACCTCATCCAGAGCATCCAACGCGATAATCCTGAGTCGGAGGTGTTCCTCGATGGCGATGAGCGCGCGGTCTGTAGCTGGGAAACTGCGGTCGAAGAACTGCCAATCCTCGAGTCACGACAGACGACCCTGATTCGCGTCGAGAGTGACAGTGGGCGCCAACGAAGGGCGGCGCTTGGACGACCACCCCCGTCTGCCCGGCAGAAGTCCAAGCCGAGGGCGCAAGCCGCTGCGTCCACTGCTGGAGGCAAGCGCCCCAGTGGAAGGCGCACGCCGCGCCGTTCCAAGGCCCCTGGGCGCTAGGGGCTCCCTTACGCCCCGAAGGGGCCCATCGGGGGCATGCCGACACCCGATTCCATCATCTGCTTGAGCTTGCGCATCTTCCCGCGGTCCCCACTGAAGCTGCGCATCTGCTTGCGGGCCTTCCGATGGTACCGCAGGAGCTCTTTGACATCCTCGGGCCGCATGCCCGCGCCCTGCGCGATCCGCAGCATGTTGGAGTGCTTGATGCTCGTTGGATCCTCCATCTCCGAGGAGTGCATTGAGTTCATGATGATCCTGAACTTGCGGATCTGGTCCTCGGTGGCATCCAGCTGTGCATCGGTCATCGCTCCCCCCATCCCCGGGAAGAACGAGACGAGTTTCTTGAAGGTCCCGGCACTGTTGACCATGTCCATCTGACTGCGCAGGTCGTAGAGGGTGAACTTCCCCCGCAGAATGCGGCGGGCCATCGCCTCGGCATCCTCCTCCTTGACGACACCTTCGAAGCGCTCGGCGAGGCCGCTGAGGTCCCCCATTCCCAATAGCCGGCTGATGAACGCTGGTGGGTCGAACCCCTCGAGGTCGTCCATGTGCTCCCCAACGCCGATGAAGACCACTCCAGCCTGTGTAGTCTGAACTGCCGAGAGAGCGCCACCGGCCTTTGCAGAGCCGTCGAGCTTGGTGATGATGACCCCCGTGACCCCGATTGCCTCGTGGAAGGCCGCCGCCTGCTTCTGCGCCGCTCGACCCAAGGTCGCGTCCATCACCAGGAGCTTCTCGTCAGGGTTGGCGACTCGGTCGACTGCCTTCATCTCCTCGATCAGGCTCACATCGAGGTCGTGCCGACCCGCGGTGTCGATGATGACGACGTCGACGCCGCCGAGCTCCGCCAGGCCTCGGGAGACGATCGCAGGCGCATCCCTCCCTCCTGGTTCGCAATAGAATGCGACGTCAGCTTGCCGCGAGAGGGTACGGAGCTGATCGACGGCCGCCGGCCGGTGGATGTCGGCGGCGATCAGTCCGACCTTGAGTCCCCTCTTCTTGAAGTACCGCGCCATCTTGCCTGCGGAGGTCGTCTTGCCTTGGCCATAGAGCCCCACGAGCATGATACGCTGTCGCTTGATGGGGATGCGGCGGGCCTCGCCGAGGATTGCGGTCAGCTCCTCGACGATGATCCGCAGGACATGGGTGCGGGAATCGTCGCCCCCCTTGGGAGATTCCTCCAAGGCGCGCTGCTCAATCGCCTTGGTCAGTTTCAGCGTCAACTTGGCATCGACATCGGCGCGCAGGAGGGCAGATTGCAGCTCGCGTACGACTTGCTTGATCAGGTCCGCATCGACGGCCTTGGCCCGCCGGATGCGGTCCATCACTCCGCGGAGCCGCTCTGCGAGGTCGTCCATGACCATGGGTCGGTGCTTGCCGGAGCCGCGCCAAGTAGCTTTGGGTCTGTGGTGCGCGGAGGAGTGCGACATCCCTCTGTGGCAGCGGCCTGGGGGAGCGGCGATGGGGCAGCCGACTAGGGTGCGTCAACCCCACGCGGGCGTTCTGCACTCGTCGATGACCCGTGAGGATAGACCCGCCTGCCGACCAACCACCCCACCACGTACAGGGCGACCATTGGTGCAGCGACGATGAACATCGTCACCCCTGATGCATCGGGAGTGATCACCGCGGCGAAGATGAATATCGCGATGACCGCAAAGCGCCATCCTCGGCGGTAGAGGTCGGGGTCGACCAGGCCACTGTAGGAGAGCAATGCCATGATCACAGGGAGCTCGAAGCTGAGCCCGAAGGCGACGATGAACAGGACGGTGAACTCGATGAAGGAGGGGAGGGTGATCAGCGAGCGCGTCCCGGTGGGAACATAACCGTACAAGAACGCGTAGGTGAAGGGGAGGAGCCATCGATAGGCGAAGAGGGCACCACCAAGGAACAAGGAGGATGCGGGGACGATCGTCGCATAGGCGACCTTGCGCTCGCGCGGACGCAATGCCGGGCTGAGGAACCGGCCCAGCTGGTAGACCAAGAAGGGCATCCCCAGCACCAAGCCCACGAAGCCAGCGACGCAGACCTGCGCGAGGACCCCATCGACCGGGGAGATCGTGACCATCTCGACATCTGCGGGGAGCAGGTCCTGTTGGGCCTGCGCGATCAGCTGGTTGGCCACGTTGTCGCCCATCTGCGATCCACACGCCGCCGGATCGTTGAGGTCGCACGTCAGCGGAATGGGTACCGGGAGGATCAACCCCATCTCGCCGATCATCACCGGCTGGAGCCGGACAATCAGCGCCAGGCCGATGATCAGGATGATGGGGATCGAGCCGCGGACGAGGGCGTGGCGCAATGCGTCGAGATGACCAAGGAAGGTCATCTGCTCCTCGGGGACATCTTCCGACGTCGTCGTACGCTGCGTCACAGCCCGATTCGAGCGGACCATCGCCGGCCGCTGGGGTCATTCGAGGATAAACCCTTTGACCGCAGGCGAGGGCGTACTCCCACCGCAGTGTTGAAGGGCCGGGCCTTGCTCTGATGCACGTGAAGGGTTGGTCGGTGGAGAAGCGAATCCTGCTCCATCTTGCGCAGTACGTCCAGCGACCCGATCAGTGGGATGCGCCAGTGGCGGTCGGACAGGAGGGCATCGCCGCTTCGCTCCACCTGCTCCCCAACAACGTCTCGCGGGCGCTGACGCGTTTGGCGGCGGAGGGGTTCATCGAGAGCCGACTGGCCCACGTCCAGGGGACCAACCGCCGACGGAAGGCCTACGCGCTCACGGGGACAGGGACAGATGCCGCTGCAACGCTGCGCGAGCGTGCTCGACATGACGAGTATGCATTCCGAATGACCGGGGGAAAACGGGAAGTGCTCACCGGTGCGGCCATCCTTGAGCGGTTGGTAATCAACGGGGGAATCGCACTAAGCGAGAGTCAGCTGGTGGAGAGTGCCCGCCTGGCGGACCCTCTGACACCCGAGGTCTGCACGCGCCTCCTGACCGAACTGGCCAACGAAGGGCATCCGATCCGTCTCCCCCCAACTGCACCCCGCTCCATCACCAATCCGGCCGGCGGGGCGCTGGTCCACTCGCATGATCAGATCCCGATGTCGACACGATTCGTCGGCCGCGGGACCCTGATCGACGAGATGAGCGCGCATCTCTTGCCCGACGGCGGTACGGTCGCCATCATCGGGATTGCGGGAATCGGCAAGTCCGCCCTGTGCGCCAAGGTCGTTGAACGACTGGCGGGGGACTTCCACACCTGTTGGATCCGGGCCTATGACTGGGACACTCCCACCAGCGTCATGCGGCAGGTGGCGCTGTTCCTCAAGCGGGCGGGGCGTACGGCCCTGCACCGGGCGGTCATCGACAGCCACCACCCTGTGGAGATGGGGGTCGCTGCGGCCGCCCTGACTGCCGACCTCGAGGGGCTTGCGGTATTGCTGGTGATCGACGACGTGCATAAGGCGGCCGACCAATTGGAGGGCTTGCTGACCTTCCTCAAGGACCTCGCCTGCTCTCGAAAGGGGTTCGCTCTCGTGGTCATCAGCCGGCGAGACCTCCCGTTCTTCGACGAACGAGACATCCACTCGTCGCAGACGTTGCTGCACCGGCGACTGGGAGGGCTCGACCGTGCGGAGAGCAGGACCCTGCTGGAGAGATTACCGCCCACCGTCGCCGACCGATGGTTCGCTCTCACCAAGGGGGTCCCGCTCTTCCTGGAACTGATCGGGGAGTTGCAGACCCCCGAACCGGTCCGGAGCATCGAGGCCTTCATCGAGCAGGAGGTTCTCGGTCGCCTCTCACCGAGCGCTCGCGCAGCGCTCGAGTCAATCGCGGTCTTTCGGGGCCCCATCGATGGGACGTGGGCACGCACCCAGCTCGGAGTTGTCCCGCTCGAAGAACTCCGACGCGCCTCGATGCTCCTTGACTTGCCCGGCGAACGAATCGAATGCCATGACCTTGTGCGCGAACATGTGGCGACGAGGATCACCACGCTACGGCGGATCGAACTGCATCACCAAGCGGCCATCTGTTTCGACTCTCGGGGAGCGCTTGAGGATCATCTCGAGGCGATCCATCACCTCCAGCAGGCGCAAGAGTGGCGGCAGGCCGCGACGCGGATCATGACGATCGGTCCCGAGGCCATTGAAGCCGGGCATCTCAAGGTCGGCGAGGTCCTGGATGCATTCCCCCCCGATGTCGACCTGCTGGGCACCGAGACCTTGGCACGCCTGCAGCTCCTCCGTGGTGATGTGTCTGCAGCCCGGGAGCAATGGGATGAGGCGATTGCCGCCTACGAGCATGCACGCGTGCTGATGCAAGAGATTGGGGTGGTCGGGGAGCCTCTTGGGCAGGTGCATGGCCGCATCGGTTGGGTGCACCTCCAGACCGCGCAGACGAGCGCAGCGCTCGAGAACCACACCGCAGCGCTCGCGATCTTCCGACGCAGGGGCGACACCCGTGGCATCGCCAAGGAACTCCTCGATCTTGGGGTGGTGTACCGTCATCGAGGGGCGTACGATCAGGCGATCACGCATTACCTCGAGGCACGGGACCTCCTGGGGGGATTGCAGGACTCGGGGGGACTTGCAGCCGTAGAGAACAACCTTGGACAGACGTATCAGCGCCTGGGCCGACGAAGCGATGCTGAAGCAGCATATCGCGCTGCCCTGGCACCATTCGAGGAGGAGTCCGGTGGATGGTCTGTGCTCAGCCAGGGGATGTTCGGGGGGATCCTGACCAACCTAGCCCTCTTCTTGGCCGAGGCCGGCCGATGGGATGAGGCAACCTTGAGGCTGGAGCAGGCGCAGGAGGCCTACGCCAGCACCGACCAGCCCGGACCGAGTGTCGCCACGACACTTCGCTATGCGAAGATGCTGCGCAATGCTGGCAAACCCGCTGAAGCCCTGCGCCAGCTGGAGCGTGCGATGGTCCTCTTCCGGTCCGCCCTTGTTGCAGAGGTCCCAATCGATCATCAAGGGCGCCCTACGGAACCTCTGACGTTACTCCGCCGGGGGCTCAATCTCGCAGATGGGGCTGCCCTGTGCCGCGAGGCGGCCCAATGCGCCGCAGACCTCTCGGACCACCCTGCCCAGCAGGCCCACCTTACCCAGGCGATCGCGTGGACCGCCGAACCTGCCGCCGAGGCCCGTCGGCGGCTCGAGCTCGCCTGGGTCCTCGAGCAAGCGGATCAAGAGGCTGCTGCCATCGGACAGTTGCAGCAAGCCCTCACGCGCGTCCGAGAGGTCGACGATCACGAAGGAGAGGTCGCCATACTGCTCAATCTGGGGAGGGTCTTGAGGGGCTCCGATCCAAAGGAATCGAAGAACGTGTTGCGACGCGCCTTGCGCATCGCCAAAGACCAAGGGGACCGTAGGGGCGCCGCACGCGCCGAGGATATCCTCAATCAGCTGCGTTGAGCCCTCGACGGTAGCGGCCTGCGTACTCGTCACTCATCGGATGGTGGGCGCTTCGCCCTCGTCGGGGGGGATCAAGTGATGCCATACGCGCCGCTGCCCGCGGTGCAACGACTCGATGACCGCTTGGTGACTGATCCCCAGGGACTTGCCAAGCGCACGAGCCGTCACCTTGCGCGGGTGTTCGAACCAGCCCATCTGCACCGCCGCGCCAAGCACCTCCCGCTGGCGAGGGGTAAGGACGCGCAGCAGGTCTTGGGCGCCGAACTGGTGGGGACCGCTGGCGAGGATTCGATAGCGCAGGGCGCGGTCGTCGAGGTAGGAGAGACAGGCGCTGACGATCGTCGGAGGACCGAAGATGGTCAAGATCACGCGGTTGGGTCGGAGGATCAGCGGATGGCTGTAGTGGACGCCGAGGCTGAAGTACCAGTGCTTGAGGAACCCATGGAAGGGTGCGCGAACCACCGCGAGTTGGTGGTTGCCCAGATCCTCGACAAGCGTCGCATCCTCGATGCCCAAGGGTCCGATGAGGTTGGAAAGGGTACGACCTGGACGTAGCTGCAATCGCCAAAGGTCGACAAAGACGTCTCGGGTCAACGTGAGGTTCTGCAGGATGTCAGCAGCGCTGACCACCTCGAAAAGGTCGTGGTACCCGTAGTCGCGCTGCCAGCTGGCGGTGTCGATGGAGATCTTGACCTCCCGCATTCGGACCATGCGAGTCCCTTGCCATGGCAGGGCAAAAGCCCTTTCCCCCCCAAACCACTGCCACGGCGATGGGCGAGGGAGCACCGAAGGTCGCAGCAGTCGTCCTTGCAGCAGGTTCGGGGGTGCGGATGGGGGGACCCAAGGCTTGGATGACGCTGGGCGGGAGGTCCTTGGCGGAGTGGTGTCTGGATGCTCTCGAGGCGGCGACACCCGAGCAGACCGTGATGGTGGTCAGCCCCGCGATGGAGGATGCTGCCCGCGCCCGGTTGGGGCACCGATGCATCGTCGATGTCAACACGCGCACGGACCTGGGGAAGACCGGTTCCCTTCAGACGGGTCTTCGTCGGCTCCAGGATACCGGGCATCCCAACATGTTGGTGGTGGTCCATCCGGTTGACCATCCGTTCGTCGAGGGCGCGACAATCCTCCGGCTCCTCTCGGCATTGGATATCCAGAAGGGCCGCGATCTCGCTGTGCCGACCCATCAGGGAAGGCGCGGTCATCCGCTAATCCTCCGCACGCAGACTATTCCATCGATCCTTCGCCTCCCGGCAAGCGAGCCGCTCAACAAGTGGGTCCGATCTTGTGCCGAGCGCACCTTGACTCTCGAAGTCCCCGATCCGGCCATCCTCCTCAATCTCGACACACCCGAGCAGCTCGCGGAAGCGGAACAATGGCTCGATGAGCGGGGGAGGGTTGTCGGATCTCTTGATACGACCCCCGCGCCTCGAGAGGGTTCATGACTGCGACGCTCCTTGCCCAGGCCGCCCAGTTGCTCTCCCATGGGCAGCCCCTGGCGATGGCGACGGTTCTGCGGGTAGAAGGGTCCGTCCCGGGCAAACAGGGGGCGAAGATGCTCGTCCTTGAGGATGGCTCGACCAAGGGGACCATCGGCGGGGCTGGGCTCGAGGAGATCGTCAAGGCGCATGCGCGTGAAGTCCTCTCCACCCACACATCACGGTCCGAGCGATTCGACCTCTCACGTTGGAAGGAGGGTGGCCTCGACAGCCTGTGCGGCGGTTCGGTCACCGTCGTGATCGAGTACCTGCGGCCTCCCCCGCGGCTCCTCATGATCGGTGGCGGTCACGTCGCTCGTGCGGTCGCCGACCAGTGCGACCTGCTGGGCCTCGGCTACGGTGTCATCGACGATCGGCCCGAGTTCGCCTCCGCGGAGCGCTTTCCCAAGGCCCAAGTCCTGATGACGTCGGAGCCTGCCGCGGCACTGCGCACCCTGAGCGCCAGGGAGCTGCGGGGCTTCAGTGACGCCCTGCTGCTCGGCTACTCCTACCACGTTGATGTCGCGGCGCTCGATGTGCTGCTGGAACGCTTCCCGGGGATCATCGGCGTCATCGGCAGCCGGACCAAGTGGACCGCGATGTGCAAGATCCTCCGTGCCAACGGCCACCCGCCGGAGCGGTTGGAAGGGGTACACTGCCCCGTGGGCCTGAGCATAGGGGCAAACTCCGTCCCAGAGATCGCTATCTCGATCGTCAGCCAGATCATCGCCTCCGACCGGCTCGGTCCCACGGCCGCGCTCTTGGCGGCCTCTGCGGGCGCCTGGGAGCAGGACCGACGGCAGTCGCGCGCGGCAGTTCGAGGCGCCAGCGGAGGGACCGCCGAGGGTACGGCCTCGAACGTGATTCCCTGGACGGACCTCGCGCCACACCTGGTGCAAGAGGACCCATGACATCACCGCACAAGGGACCGGTCGGGGCGATACGCCAAGATGCTGCCGCTACAACGATGCCGCAGTCCCAACCCTCCTTCCCGCTTCGCCTGAACATCAACGGAGACGAGCACGCACTGCTCATCCGTCCCTACGCCACCCTGCTCGATGTCCTGCGAGACCAACTGCATCTGACCGGGACCAAGCGTGGGTGCGACCTGGGCACCTGTGGCTGTTGCACCGTGCAGGTCGAAGGCGTGGCGGTGCTCAGCTGCCTGACCTTGGCGGCGCAGGTCGCAGGTCGGCAGGTGACCACCATCGAGGGGATGGCCAACGGCGATGGGCTCCATCCGGTCCAGGAGGCCTTCGCCAGCTGTGGTGGGAGTCAGTGTGGGTTCTGCACCCCCGGATTCATCATGGCGGTCAGTGCCTTCCTCGAATCCTGCCCCGACCCGACCGACGAGCAGGTACACGAGGCCCTGGGGGGCAACCTCTGTCGCTGTACGGGCTACATCAAGATCTACGAGGCCGTCCACCAGGCGGCCAAGGTCCTGCGCGAGGGCGGTGTCCGTCAGCCCCTCGATGTGGACCATCGTCACCTCATCGGCGAGTTACCCCCTGCGACGCGTACGGACCCACGGACCCACGACCTGGCGCGCCTGCAGCAGCTGCACCCGGAGGGAAAGGGATGAGCCGCCACGGCGCCCATCACCCTCGCTCCGTGGTGGGGAAACGGATGCCCCTGGTCGATGCCCGCCGCAAGGTCACCGGGAGCGGGGTGTACACAGAAGACATCTACCTGCCCAACATGCTCGTCGCGCGGATCCTGCGCTCGACCCAGCACCATGCGCGCATCATCTCCATCGATACCACGGAGGCAATCGAAGTCCCGGGGGTCGCAGCCGTCATCACGGGCGCAGAATACCCCAACAAGTTCGGGGTCATCCCAATCTCCAAGGACGAGACCGCGTTGGCGACCGAGAAGGTCGTCTACGTCGGCGATGTCGTCTGTGCCATCGCCGGGAGCGACCTCTATGCTGTCGAGGAGGCCCTGGCCAAGGTCAAGGTCGCGTACGAACCTCTGCCCGCGTATCACAAACCCGAGGAATCCCTCGAGGAGGTCCCAGAGAAGATCCATCCCCTCGGAATCGGGAAGACCAACATCCACCGGATGGTGGACCAAGACTTCGGCGATATCGAGCAGGCGAAGCGGTCCGCTGCCATCACCGCACGCGGACGGTTCACCTTCCAGGGTGTGACTCACGGCTTCACCGAACCGCATGCGGTCGTGGCCCGCTACGAGGTCGACGGGCGGCTGACGGTCTGGACAGCCACCCAAGTCCCCCATTACGTCCACCGGGCGCTCTCCGAGGTGCTGGGCATCCAGATGCACCGTATCCGGGTCGTCAAGCCGATGGTGGGCGGGGGCTTCGGGGGCAAGAGCGACCCCTTCCCCCATGAGATGGCAGCCGCAATCCTCTCGATGCGCACGGGCCGGCCCGTCAAGCTCGTCTTCGACCGCGAGGAGGTGTTCCTGACCAACCACGGCCGGCACCCGACATCGACGCGCATGGAGATGACCGCTAGCGAGGATGGCAAGCTGACCGGGCTGGACATCGAGGCGCTCATCGATGGCGGAGCGTGGTCGAGCTTTGGGGTCATCAGCACCTATTACAACGGGGTGCTGTCGGTCGCCCCCTATGATATCCCCAACTTCCGCTACAAGGGCCGTCGGGTCTTCACCAACAAACCCCCCAGCGGCGCCATGCGCGGCCACGGGGCCGTCAACAGTCGTTTCGCGGCGGAAACGCTGGTCGACATGATCGCCAACGAACTGGGGATCGACCCCATACAGCTGCGCCTCCGCAATCTCATCCCCCCCTACACCGACACCGTCAACCACTTCCGGATCACCTCCAACGGGATCGCCGAGTGCCTTGAGGTCGTCCGGAAGGCATCGGACTGGGATAGCCGCCACGGCAACTTGCCCTACGGCGAGGGATTGGGGATCGGCTGTGGCTTCTACATCAGCGGTTCTGCGCTCCCCATCCATTGGGACCCGGCGCGCTTCCCGCAGAGCACCGTCCACATCAAGATCGACATGGATGGGGGCGTGACGGTCCACACCGGTGCGGCAGAGATCGGGCAGGGGAGCGACACCGTCGCCGCGCAGGTGGTCGCCGAGGTGCTCGGACTCCCCACGTCCATGATCCACGTCAAGGCGCAGGACACCGACCTTGCGCCCGTCGACCTTGGCAGCTACAGCAGCCGCGTGACCTTCATGATGGGGAATGCCGCCCGCAGGGCTGCCGAGCAGGTCCGCGACGAGCTGACGGCCGCGGCGGCTCGGCTGACGGGGTACGCCGCAGAGCTCTTCACCCTCGAGGATGGCACGGCCCACTGTCGTTCACGGCCCGCGGTGCAGGTCCCGTACATGCGCGTGCTCCATGAGGCGATCGCCGATCGCGGCGCGTTGGTGGCGAAGGGGTGCTACCGTTCACCGCCGATGGGCGGGAGCTTCAAGGGCGCCGCTGCGGGGCTCGCCCCTGCGTACAGCTTCTCGGCCTATGTCGCCCATGTGCGCGTCGAACCACAGAGCGGGTTCGTGCATTGTGACAAGGTCTGGGCGGCCCACGACTGTGGGAAGGCCCTCAATCCTCTGGCGGTCGAGGGCCAGATTGAAGGATCCATCCATATGGGCCTGGGACAGGTCCTCAGCGAAGGGATGCGCTACCACAAGGGCCAGCTGCTCAACCCCTCACTGCTCGACTACAAGATCCCCACGCCCTTCGAGATGCCCGACGTCGAGGTGTTCATCGTCGAGAGCGACGACCCAGAGGGCCCCTTTGGGGCCAAGGAGGCAGGGGAGGGACCGCTCCTGCCAATCCTCCCCGCCGTCGGCAACGCGATCTTCGACGCGGTGGGTGTCCGCGTCTTCGACCTCCCCATCACCCCTGACCGGCTCCTCAAGGCCATCGAGGAGCAAGGGGCCGCGGACGCGACTGCCACGTCGTCGAAGCAGGGTTCGACCGCCACGGGCCGCACCAAGCGCGGCTACGTCGCCGGGGGCGCGACCGACGAGCCGGGCCCCGCTCTCTCCCGGAATCAACGATGAACCTCCCGCCCTTCGTCCTGCACCAGCCCCTAACCATCGACGAGGCCGTGGCGACCTTTGCGCAGCATCCGGGTGAGGCAGACTGGCTCGCCGGTGGCACGGACCTGCTCCCCAATTACAAGTGGCGGCTCAATGCCAAGCCCCATGTCATCAGCCTCCACCGCGTCGAGGGTCTGCGGGACCTCACCCCCACCCACATCGGGGCGATGGTCACCCTGCGCGAGCTCGAAGGTTCAGCCGAGCTGCAGGCTCGCCTGCCGGTGATCCCGGCAACTGCCCGCCAGGTCGCATCGGTGCTGCTTCGCGCATCGGGCACGCTCGGTGGCAACCTGATGTTGGAGAACCGCTGCTTCTACTTCAATCAGAGTGAACACTGGCGGCGGTCGTGGGAGCCGTGCATGAAGGCCGAGGGGGACCGGTGCCACGTCGTGCCTCAGCAAGAACTCTGTTATGCCACCTTCAGTAGCGACATGGCCGGGACCCTGTGCGCGCTCGACGCCACCGCCCAGCTGCTGGGCCCCCAGGCTGGGCGAGAGGTCCCCCTGCAGGAGCTCTACCTCTTCGACGGTATCCGACGCCATGCCCGGACCCCAGGGGAGCTGCTCATCGGCGTGCGCCTGCCCGAGTGCGCACCGACCTGGAGGACGGGGTACCGCAAGCTGCGTCTGCGAGGGTCATGGGATTTCCCCGAGTTGGGCGTTGCCATCAGCATCCAGATCGTCGATGGGGCACTCTCCCGCCTGCGGATCGTCCTCAACGCGCTCGAGCAAGCCCCGCGATCCCTCGACTCGGTCACCAAGCCCTATGTCGGCGGACCGCTCTCGGACCAGGCCATCGAGGAACTCGCTGCTGCCTCCTTCGAGCGAGCCCGACCCTACCGGAACACCAGCTTCCCACCGCACTATCGCCGGAAGATGGTCCCCGTGTTCGTGCGCGACCTGTTGCGCCACCTGCGCGACAGCTAGCGCCCCTGGACCATTGGGTGGTCGTCCGATGCGCCTTTATACCCCGCGCCAGGTGGGTTGCCTATGAGCGCCGACCCCTCGAAGTCCGCTCCCGAGGCCCTCTTCGGCGACTACGATGCCCTGCTCGCTCGGATGCGGGCCAAGCTCCCGGGCACCAGTGCGGCCCATGAACGGTGGCAACTCCCCGAGCCGACCCTGTTGGTCGAAGGTCGCCAGACCGTCTTCCAGAACTTCGACGAGGTCTGCAAGGTGCTCGACCGCGACCCGGCCTACGTCTACAAGTTCCTCCTGGGGGAGCTGGGCACGGCAGGATCCCGCGAGGCTGGACGGTTGACCTTCAAGTCGCGTGTCGCAGAGCGCCAGATCGTGGAGAAGCTCGAGGCGTTCGTGGAGATGTTCGTCATCTGCCAGGAATGCCGCCGGCCCGATACCAAGCTGGTCAAGGAAGGTCGCACGACCATCCTGCAGTGTTCGGCCTGCGGGGCGCACCGACCGGTGCGCGCGTACGCTGCCATCAAGGGTCCCGAGATCCCAGCCATCGAGGAAGGGAAGGAGTACGAGGTCAACATCGTCGACGTCGGCAACCGTGGCGACGGGTTGGCCAAGGTCGACCGATTCGTCGTCTTCGTGCCGGGGACGTCCAAGGGGCAGAAGGTCAAAGTCCTCATCGAACGGGTCAGTGGCAACCGCGCCTTCGCCAAGATCGTTCGGTAGGACGTCCGCGCGGCAGGTGCATAGGATGGCGCGAGCGCGCAAGGGCCTGGGGGCGAGCACCAGTGTCGCAGTCATCGGCGCCATCTTTGCCTTGACGATCCTGGCGGCCATGGCGATCGTCACCCTTCTCCCGCGAGAGTACCAGGTCTTCGGCGACGACACCAACTCGGTGTTCAATCCGCTCTACTACGTGATCGTCATCCTCGTATTCACAGGCGTGGTCCTGTTCGTCGTCAAGCAAGGGTTCGAACATCTGGTCCAGCACATCATCATGGCAGCGATCTTCATCAGCATCGTCTACGTGATCTACCCCCTGGTCGTCCGACTCTTCTCCTCCTCGCCCGATGACGCCTCCGAGGGCACGGTCGCCATCGCGACGACCCTGGGGGTGTCGCTGGCACTACTGGTGACGGTGCTGCTGTACGTCTATCCCGAATGGTGGGTGGTCGACATCAGTGGGGTGTTCATGGCCGTAGGCGTGACAGCGATCCTTGGGTTCAGCATCGGGGTCCTGCCGCTGATCCTGCTCCTGGCCGTCCTGGCCATCTACGATGCAATCGCCGTCTACCAGACCAAGCACATGGTCGCGCTGGCGGACACGGTCATGGACCATCATCTGCCCATCATGCTCGTAATCCCCAAGGGGAGCGGCTATTCGTTCCTCGAGCAACCTTCCCTGCAGGAGCAACTCGATTCGGGGGAGGAACGTGAGGCGATGTTCATGGGCTTGGGTGACATCATCATCCCCGGTGCGTTGGTCGTCAGCGCACAGGTGTTCTTGGCCCCGATGCCCTGGATGTGGGGGCTGAGCAGCAACCTGGCAGTCGCCTTGACCACACTCGTCGGTGGCCTCTGTGGCTACCTCGTGCTGATGCGGTACGTCCTTCGCGGCAACCCCCAGGCTGGGCTCCCGCTGCTCAATGGAGGGGCGATTGGTGGATACCTCGTCGGCGCCGGACTGCTCTATCCAAGTTTCGGGTTCGTCGAGTTGACGACCTCCTTCACGCTTCCGGGGCTGTTCTGAAGGCCTCCCTTCGCATCGGCGGGTTCTCGTCATCATGAACCAAGAGAAGCCTTATGGGCCCGGTGTCGAACCACCTCCCGATGGGGCGATGCCGTAGCCTGCACCCCAGGGCAGCCACCGTGGCTGCCCTGCTGCTCATCGTCACGGCCTTGGTGACATCACCAGCCATGGCCAGTGGTACCTCTGCTACCGGGGTGACCGGGAGCGGGCTTGTCGGCTCCCACGGACTAGGCAGCTTGGATGGTTGGGACCTGCCCCCGGCACTCAAGGACGGCAGCGGTGGCCTTCACCCGGCAGCGATCTGGACACTAATCGATGAGGACTTCGAGGGTGGCGTCTGGCCAGCCGGTTGGTCCCGTGACGACCAGGAACCGACCTCGGGCGCGGACTACTGGGGCGTCGATGGCCCTGGCACAGGAGGTCGTGCCCACACCGGCGCCAAATCCGTCTGGGCTTCCCAGGTAGGCACGAATTCTGGAACCGGTAATCCCAACACCGACACCCACGATTACGACCACGATCAGGAGGCGTGGATGGAATATGACTTCGGGAACGCGACCGGCTTCGACTCGTTGAGCCTCGGCTTCTGGTACTGGTACAGTTCCGAAGCGACCTACGACACAATCCAGGTCTATTACTGGGCGGATGACTTCCCGGGTGAGTACCCGGTGGCCTGGCAGGACAGCGATGGGTCCTCCGGCGGTTGGAGGAACACCGTCATCGCGATTCCGACCAATGCCTCGATTATCGGGTTCTTCTTCGGCAGCGACTTCAACAACATCCCCCCGATCGACTATGAGGGGACCTATCTCGACGATATCCTACTGACGGGGGTCGACACCAAGTCCCCCGCCAAGGTCACGGGACTGACCAGCACCACGCACACCGTCTCGTCGTGGTCGACCCTCAACCAGGTCGATGTCACCTGGACCGCCTCTACCGATTGGGGCAGTCGCCTCGACGGATACTCGGTCTTCTGGGACACCAGCCCCCTCACATTGCCAATCACCGTCAAGAACCGTGAGGAGCTGATCAGCTCTGAGACTAGTCCGGTCTTGGCCGACGGCAACGCGCACTACTTCCACATCAGGCCGGTCGACAACGCTGGAAACTGGGCGTTGGCGATCAACACGGCCCATCTGGGGCCCTTCTGGATCGACACCGTCGACCCTAGCGCACTCTCGGGGTTGACCAGTCCCAGCCACACGATATCGGCCTGGGCCAATGACAACACGGTCGACCTCTCGTGGGTCGCGGCGACCGATGCGACCAGTGGCCTCGATGGATACGCCATCCTCTGGGACTCGTCGCCCTCGTCCCTGCCTACGGCCCAAGGTCAGGGCAAGACCCTCGAAGAGGGCATCACCAGCGTCGCCTCCGCCGCCTTGGCCGATGGTACCGGGCACTACGTGCACCTCCAATCGAAGGACAACGCAGGCAACTGGGACGACACCTCCGTCGACGTTGGTCCCTTCTGGATCGACACCGCACCGCCGACTAACCCCAACTCCTTCAGCGCCACCGAATCGATCGACAGTTGGTTTGGCGTCGCCGACTTGACGATCGACTGGAGCGGGGCCAGTGACGGAACTGGCAGCGGCGTCTCTGACTATTCCTGGCTGTGGAACCAGAACGCCGCCACTCTGCCCGATACCATCTCCGAGGGCGACCAATCCATCGCCAGCAACGCCACCACCCTCCCGACCGATTCTCCAGGCTGGTACTTCCACATCCGCACCAAGGACGCGGCAGGGAACTGGAATGCCGGTGCGGCGCACTTTGGGCCGTTCAAGTTCGATGGGACCGACCCCGTCAATCCGACGACCCTGACCTCTCCGACCCACCAGGTCGGTTCCTGGTCGAACAACCCGATCGTCGAGGTCCGCTGGAGCGGTTCCGACGGCGCCGTCAGTGGCATCGACGGGTTCTCCTGGAGCTTCACCACGGCCCCGACGACGATTCCCGACTCGATCCCCGATGGCAACGGGAGCGCCGACCAGGCCATCTCCCCGACCTTGGGGGACAGCGACTCGCAGTGGTTCCACATCCGGACCCTCGATGCTGCCGGCAACTGGAACCTCTCTGCGTCGCACCTGGGCCCGTTCATGATCGATACGATCCCGCCCAGCAGCCTGGGGTTGGAGATCGCCCAAGGTGCCACATTCGTCAACTCCTCCCTCGTCGAGGTGGCCGTCACCGCCGCCGATAGCGCCTCGGGACTGGACGATATGGCCTTCTCCACTGACGGGGGAGCGACCTGGGGGGCCTGGATCCCCTACTCCGTCGGGAGCACGCTTACCCTCCCCCCCGGTGACGGAGAACGGCAAGTGCTCCTGCGGGTGCGTGACGCCGCCGGAAACGTCGCCACCAACGGGATCGACGATGTCAGCGTCGATACCAGCCCCCCGCAGATCTCCGCCTTCGTGGTGAACGATGACAGGCCGTGGTCCAACACCGCGACCATCCCCATCGAGGTCCTCGCGAACGACGGGACCGGGAGCGGCAGCGTGCTCGCCCAGGTCCGCCAGGAAGCAGGAGGCTCGAGCGCGCTTGCGAGCCCGACTTCCCTGATTACCTTCACCCTCAGCGGCGCCGACGGGAGCAAGTCGTTGACTCTTTCCCTCTCCGACGCGATGGGGAACCGCGTAACTTCCGATCCCATCGTCGTGCGCCTCGACCGGACGGCCCCGGACGCGCCGGCGGTCGTGCTCGCGCAAGGTAGGGGCTTCGCGCGCTCGTTCACCATCGACGCGTCGGTGACCATCTCGGACAACCTCGGTCGACCCCAAGTGCGCATCAGCGACGATGGTGGGACCACCTTCGGGGATTGGCAAGACCCTGCCGCCCTGTTCTCCTGGACCTTTGCAAGCAACGATGGAGAGGGCGCGAGGAGCCTCGTCGTCGAAGGGCGCGATGAAGCCGGGAACGTGGGCGAGAGCACCCTGGCGTCGGTCTTCATCGACACCAAGGCGCCGATCGGCGTGCAACTCCAGGTCTTGGGCGCCCCCGTCAGCGGCCTCGTCTCGACGCCAAGCCTCACCCTGGCGGTCTCCGGCGCCGACCCCAGCCCCAGCAGTGGGAGCCTGACGATGGCCCTCGAGATGGATGGTGCGGGTTTCGGGGCGGCCCAACCCTTCACCGGCGAACTGCCGGTTCAGTTGCTTGGAGACGGCGTCCATCAACTGCGACTGCGGGTGACCGACCGCGCTGGGAACGAGGCGACCAGCCCGACGCTCACCTTGACCCTCGACACCACCCCGCCGAGGATCATCGAGCTCCGAGTAGACGTTCCAGAGGAGCCCGATGGCTCTGCGACGGTCATCTACCAGTTGTCTGAACGAAGCACCGTGCAGCTCCTCTATGGCCCAAGCGGGCAGGAGCAGCGTCTCCTCGCGAACACTGAGCTGATGGCATCAGGCAGCTTCCCTCTGACGTCCCTCGACCTAGGTACGGAATACACGGTCCAGGTCGATGCCACCGACGGGGCGGGGAACGGTCCGACCCACAGCCAGGTGGTGACCTTCCTCCCTGAACTAGGGACGGTCGACCCCAATGATCCGCTCAGCGGGGTCATCGACCTCACCATCGCCTGGACCGACCAGACGCGGCTCACCGCCGAGCCGGGGGAGCAGGTCTCCCTCAACTTGCTGGTGAGCAATACCGGGGACCGCGCAGCACGGGACGTGCTCATCGTCGTCACTCGCGACGGCGCGCGGATCGCCTCGCTGCAGCTGGCGCTCCTGCCCCCGGGCAGCAGCCTGCCCGTCTCCTTGTCTTGGAACGCGACGCGCGGACATCAAGACCTAGTCGCGGTCATCGACCCCGATGGGGCGATCTCCGAGCGCAGCGAAGGGGACAACACCGCTACACGAGAGGCACGGGTTGGTGCAGCAAGCTCTGTCACCCCAGGGGCTCAGGCGCTCCTCGGTAGCATCTTCCCGCTCTTGCTGCTGCTCATTGTCGCGGCAGTGATTCTGGCGGTCCTCGTGCGCGGACGCTCCCGCCGATCCGAGGTCGATCCGCTCGATGGACCGGGCCCTACCACAGCCCCGGAGGCGGACCCGCCGCACCTCGGTCAGGTGGATCTCGATGTCGCTGCTGCTCCGGCACGGGTCGCCCCGATGATGTTGGGAGACCTCGGGAAGGGGGGTGGTGGGGCCAGCGGGTTCCGCCCGATCTCCCACGCGCTGCTGCTCTCTGATGATGGTCGGCTCATCGATGCTGTCGCACAGACGACGCCGGTCCCCACCTCATCGATGGAGTGGGTCCAGCAGGTCCAGACCCACTTCAGGTCCCATCGCCGCGCCGGAGCAAGCGCAATCCCCCCCCTCGAGGCAGGGCCTGGTCCAGTCGTTTTCAGCGCCGGCCCCCACGTGACCGTGGTCGCTGTCGTCCATGGGGACATCAGTGCGGCCATCAAACAGGAGCTCGTGGTCACCGTCGACCGCGTGGAGGGTATCAACTCCTCGCTGTGGAACGACTTCGCCGGGGACCTCTCGCTGGTGGCTGAGGCGGCCACTTCGCTGACTCCGTTGCTGTCGTTCATCCCACCGGCGCGCGACGACGAAGGTGAGGTCAAGGTCCTCTCGGGCATCGAGTTCTACCAAGGCTATGTCCGGCTGAAGGTGGCCTTCAAGAACACGGCGAGCACCGTCATCACCGAGGCGACGTTCCGGCCCTACTACAACCGCACGAACCTCTCCCTCCACCGCATCGACCCCAAGCTCCCCCGCAATGGCGAGGAGATCGAGATCGGGGTCATCAACCCCGGCGAGAAGCAGACCGTGGCGTTCTACTTCGATCCGCAGATTTGTCAGGAGAGCATGCTCGATGGAATCCTCACCTACCGTGATCCTCATGGGGAGCGCCGCTCGGTCAATATGAAGCGGCGCACCGTGGAGATCGTCTGCCCGATCTTCTATACGCCCGAGACGGTCAACGTGGGCATCCTGCGGCGCACCGCCGACCGCCAAAGCTATCGGGACAATCGGGTCTACAAGCTCCCCGAAGGAATCGAGATGCCCGTGGCGTTCCAGCTCTCTAAAGAGGTCGTCCAAGCGCATGACGTCAAGCTGGTGCGGGAATTCGCCTCCGATGGTCCCCAGTACTGGTCCGAGGCGTGGTACTACGGCAAGGCCAACGAGGGCAAGGAGGAGATCGTGATCACCACCGTCGTCCGCGAGGATACCCAGACCCTCGAGATGGTGGTCGCCTGCAACAACCTCTCGTCGATGACCGGCCTGCTGGCAGAGTTCTCTCATCAGCTCTCGGAGAAGGCGCGCGCCTACCGCATCTTCACCGGTGACATGGACCGCCTCGCTCAGGCCGAGCCCGACCTCTTGGACCGACTCCGCGGCGAAGAGCGACTGCTCGACCGCTATACCGAGAAGACCGCCGACAGTACCCTGGAAGCAGCAGACTAGGCAGGGCCATCTCACCTGCCTCCCCCGCCGCGGGGATGCCCTTAAGCCTCCTTCGCACCAGAGCCCTGCGCTCGCAGGTGCGCCCAAGGTCATGGAGGGGAGGACTATGGGAAAGCGTGAGAAGATCGCCTCAGTGCTCCAGCTGATCGGCGGCAACAAGGAGAACGTCGAGAAGGTCGTCGACGAGATGGATACCCTCTTCGAGAGTCTCGATGCCGAGGTCGAGGACTGGAAGTTCTCGATGGAGGAGTTCCCTGAGGGGACGCGAATCTACGCGCGGTTCCAGGTGCTCCTGCGGAAGTAGGTGAGGGAAGGTGCCACCTGCCAAGGACCGCCGGCCCCCGACGGAGGCAGCGCAGCCTCCGCAGGAGGCCATGCCCGGACCCGCCCAGCACCTCTCCGAGGACCCACCCACGGACCGGGCCGAGAGCTGGTCAGATCCCCCCGGGGCGGAGGTGATCGACGAGTTTCATCGTAATCCCGCGAGGGACGGGGAAGCGCAGGGCATTGATGAGGGATCCTCGCCTGGCGACGAGCCAGGTTCCGACCTAGCTGAACACGATGAACTCGACCTCTGGCCCCAGGAGTGGCGCTACCCGATGCAACGGCGGGTGCTCACCGCCTATCACAAGGAGGGGGCACCGCTCCTCGAACCAGATTCCTCGGAGTTGGCCCCGCCACGTGCACCGGTCCGCCCCTCCCCACCACATGACGCGCAGAAGAAGTCCCCCTCGCGCCCTCCGAGGCGACGTCGCAAGGCACCCACGGTCAAGCGAAAGCCCCTGCCTGTGCAGGAGGAGGCACCTCGTCCCCTGGGAGAGATCGATGACCGACCCCCCCGTGGTCGCAGACTCAACCGTGCCCTCGACCTCCCGACCGTCGAGATGCTCGCCTACACGGCCTTTCGCGCGACCTTCCGCCATGGTGTCCGCTACCACATCGAGAAGGAAGGGCTCATCGACTGGGACCTGACCATCGCCGACAAGACGGTGACGGTGGATGCAAACCGCCTGATCTTCGAACTCCCACAACTCTCAATCTGGCGCGTGGTCCTTGCGTACCAAGGTCGTCCGGTCATCGAGATCGGCCGTGGCGTCAAGAACGGTCTGCGGATCCATCGGTGGCGCTTGATCCTGGTGTTGCTGCGCGCCTACCTCCAGCGGCGACGCACCCGAAAGCACTGAGCAGACCCTACCATGGCAGTCCGCCATCGGACGACCTGCGTGGCAGAGGGTAGATAGCCCTCGATGACCCCTTGGGACGATGCCATGTCCCCCGAAGGTGATGCGCTCGCTCTCCCTCAGGCCCCTGAGGCTCACCTGCGTCAACTGCTGCGGAGGATCCGCGAGACCTTGCGCGAGCATTACGGCCTCACCAACGTGCGCATCCGTCCCCTGGGAGGTGGTGCCTCGCGCTTCTCGCTCCCCTGCCAACTCATCGGGACCCATGGGGGACGACGGATCCCACTCTTCGCGAAGATCGTCGGGACGTCGGACCTGCTGACGGTGGTCGCCTCCCAATTCATCAAGAACATGTACCTGACGATGAACGCCAAGGACTCACTGTTCGACGTCCCAACCTCCGCGCTGGAGGTCGCAGAGTACCAATCAGACACCCTGGCGCGCATGCGTAAGCTGGGGCTCAATACGGCTCGGCCGCTGGGGTTCCACCCCCTCGATGGTGTGCGCGTCCTGCTGGTGACCGAGTGGATCGAGGGTACACCTCTCTCGCGCACCACCGTCACACCGCAGATGATGGAGAGTGCCTTCGGCCAGCTCGCTGCCCTGCATCGGGGCGGCGTCCAGCATGGCGACCTCAAGTCCGACAATATCATGGTCGGTCCCACGGGCAAAGTGTTCCTCCTCGACGTCGCCCGATTCCGCGAGAGCGCCCCCGTGCGTGCACGGGAGGCCTATGACCTGGCCTGCCTCATGTGCACGATGGCGCAGTACCAGTCGTCCGACGCCGTCATCGCTGCCGCGTCGAAGAACTTCGACCCGGGTCGACTGCAGACGAGTGCGGAATACCTTGGTCTGGTTCGCCGTCGTCCAGATTTCTACCTGACCGACCTCATCGCCGAGCGCTTGCGCAACGGCCTCCGGCGGCGGTGATCGCGCTATCGGCCCTTCTTGCCCGTTGAGATCAGCGCGACGGCGCGCACCTCGATGCGCGTGCCCTCAGCCGTCTCCTCGACCGAGAACTTCCACTCCTCCAGGACAGCGCTGATGTCCTTGAAGAATTCTTTGATCTCCTTGCCCTTGTTGCGGATCATCACCTCGGCTTCGTCGACCGTCCTATCGACCCCCTCCTTGGCAGAATCCAGCTTTCTTCTGACCGAATCCTTCCCTAAATCCTCGTCCTTGGGCATCGAAGTCACCATCCTCTCTTGCGGGGCTCCCGGGCTTAAACCTTGGGCAGGCTCGGCGCCTCCTCGACCACGCTCTGTCCCTGCGTCGACGTTCAGTGCATGAGCGTCCGCGTGGCCCGAAAGAATCCATGACGCCGATCTCCTCTGTCTCCCAGCATCACCACGATCAATGTCTTCGCGGCGCGGAACGCCCTGTTCCCGCCGGATGGAATCGGTCAGACCGCCGAAACACCGTGGCCCATCAAGCGAAAGCGGGAGATCGACCTGGTGGCCATCCTCGGGATCCTCGCCCTGAGCTCCGGCGTCGGGGCCCACCAATCCCTCGCCGCGATGAAATGGGGCTACATCAAGTCGATAGGCACGAAGCTGAGCGCCGGCCGCTGATACGAAGGTTCCCCCCCGGGCACGACCGTTTCCTCAACGCGTCTGTGCTCCATAGCATGAGGGGACTGACCCGGCAGTTGTTCCGGCGGAACTGGCCCCGCAGCTGTAGCCGCTGCGCTGGGCGATGGTCTTCGTCGAGGACGCCGAGCCGTACCTCTTCAAGTTCCTGCGTCATGGCTGGATCGCCCAAGATGTGACGGAACCCACCAGGATGAAAACAGGGCTCGACCTGGGCGGCGCCGTCGACCCGCACGTCCGTCGACGGGGGTTCACGGAGTCAGCGTGGGACCGACCGATGACGCATTGCAGAAGGTTCATATACGCACCCCAAGTTGCTCGCGCGTGCCTGCGGTCGTGGCACGGCGAGATTGTGATACTGGAGTGTGCTCTTCGCATGCGCGCCCTTTCGGTGACCCTCGTACTGCTCCTTCTGTGCACATCGATTGCCCCTAGTTCGGTCGGCTCACCCTCGACGAATCCTGCGACCAGGGTAGGCGAGACTTCGAGTGGTGCGATAGCCGCCGGGGTCCAATCCTCCCCACCATCCGATGTCGTCCCACCACCTCCTGGCCTGGCGACAGAAGACTTCCTCAATCTCGATCTTGTGCTCTGGGCGTTCCCCACGAATGGTTCTCTCCTCGTCCAATCCAACATCACCCTCGCTGTCACGGGTGCGGACATCGGTCGGATCGACATTGCGTTCGAGTATGTCGACTCGAACTTCACGATCAATAACATCCTCGACGACTCGGGCCCCGTGAGCGCCTACTGGGATAACACCACCAACCCGCCAGAACTCCAGATCAACCTCACGACCAACCACACTGCAGGAGAGGTCGTCCATCTCTACCTCAACTACAACGTCACGGTCGATCGTACCTCCTATGTCCGCCCCAATGGCCTTTTCTTGGATGGTCGCGATCGTTGGGGGACCTTCCCTGACAATCCACAAGGTCGATATCCCGACCGCTACCTAGGAAACGTCTCCGTTCGGGTCCCTACCATCACGGGATGGGACGCGTGGGCTGCCGGGGAGTTCGTCCAGGCAACCTCGGATGGTACGTGGGAGAGTTTCGATTTCATCCTCGATGGGAAAGTCCCCTACCTAGGTGTCGCGGCAGGGACATGGGTCGAGGATCAGCAGACGACCGCGGGGGTCAGCCTGCAGAGCAAGGTCGGTCCCGAAGCAGCGGCCAACAGCACACGCTTGCTCGACGAAGCGAGCAACATCACAGCGTTCCTCGATGGGTTCTTGGGTAGTTTCGATCGCGCGAATCTCACCATTGTCGAAGTGCCAACATTGCCCTTCGATGGCATCATCGCCTTCCGCAACTTGATCGTCCTGCCCCACGCAGTGGCCATTGACGACCCCCAATCGGTCGACTTTGTATCCGCGTTCACGATCCAGTTCTTCTACTTTGGAATCGCCCCTGCAGGTGCAGGAGGCTCGAGCGTGGTCAATTGGGGGTTGGATGCGTACGTGGTCGCTCGGTATTTCGAAGCAGTCAAAGACGACTCGAGCAGGATCTCGTTGGCGCAACTGAGCCTGCAGGGCGGAGCATCGCCCACCTCGCTGATCAACATCACCGACAATGCATACGACGACAACGACAATGCGCGGGTGGTCGCCTACCTTCACATGTTGCGATACCTGGTCGGGAACACCAGCATCTCCGCCGGCATCACCCAATACGTCCAGGGGGCCCTCGGCGACCAAGGCACGATTGCCGATCTGGAGAACGCGCTCAAGGCAAACGCCGGGAAAGACATCGACCTGTTCTGGTCGACCTTCTTTACCACCTCGAGGGTCCTCGACTTCTCCATCACTGGTGCCACTGCCTACCGTGATTCCACCGGCGCAGAATTCGTCCACGTCTCAGTCCACCGCACCGGGCTGGCATCCATGCCGGTCGATATCCTGGTCCTCCCCCAAGGGCTGCTCCTGCCCATGGCGTGGAATGGTTCGGCCGATGCCGAGCTGGACTTCCCCACCGTGGGCTTGTCGAGCCAAGTACAGCTCGACCCCGACCGCTGGCTGGCCCAGGCTGTGCAGGGAGCCCGCGGTGACGACACCGCCTCGGCGATCACCAATGACCTCGAGGTGGTCTCCCTCGCCGTTACCCCCACCTCCGGCCTGGTCGACGGCGACAGTCTGGATGTCTCCATGGTGGTCAAGAGCACCGGTTTCGTGACCCTCCCGAGTGTGGAGGCGCGGATCGAAGCCGACAACGGGTCTGTCTTGGTCAGCTTCCTCCCTCAGGATCTGCAGGCGCAAAAGAGCGCGACGTATGTCGGCTCGATGACCGTCCACACGGGAAACCAGACCCTCTTGGGTGTCGTGGACCCTGCAAACCTAGTGCTGGAGAGCAATGAATCGAACAACAATGGCTCGAAGGAGATCGCGGTCTCGCCACCGGCGCCGATTCCCGATCTGACCTTCCTTGGCCCCCTTACGGTCTCGCCGGCGGTGATCACCCAGGGGGATTCTGAGGTGTTCGTCACCGGCACCATCGTGAATCTTGGGGATTCCGCTCTCTCGGGGATCCAAGTCGCCAGCGCTTTGGATACCACTCACCTCTCGACCGTTTCCCTCGCTCTCTCTGCTGGGAACTCAGCCGCCGTCTCGTTCGAGTGGGCCGACGTAGTCAGCGGAACCCATACATGGGAACTGACGATCGACCCGGCAGATCTCGTCGACGAGAGCAACGAGTCGAACAACATCATCTCCGGCGAATTCCGCGTCAATCGAAAGCCAGTCGCGTTGCTGACGGCCACTGCCAACGAGGTCGAAGTCCTCGAAGCCGTCGTCCTCAGCGGCAATGCCTCTCGCGACGACGACGTCGACGGCCAGGTGGCGCAATACCTCTTCGACTTTGGTGATGGGACTGACAGCGGATGGGTCAACACGAGCTTCGTGATTCACCGTTACGCAATCCCCGATCTCGGAGGATTCGCCGCGACCCTCAAGGTGCGCGATGAGCACGGCGCCGAATCAGCCCTCAGCAGCAGCCAGGACATCGTTGTCCGCCCGCGTGTGCCCGCGGTGGCGCTGGCGGTCTCCCCCGCCAGCGGCAACATTACCACCCTCTTCCAGTTCACGCCGACCGTCGAGAGTCCCGACGTGCAGGTCACCAACTACCACTGGTCCTTCGGGGATACTGCAGAGTCTTCCCAAGTCGCACCTGGTCACAAGTTCCCCAACGACCAAGAGTATGAGGTGACCGTCCAGGTATGGTACTTCCTGGCATCTCAGAGGTTCGAGAGCGAACCGGCGAGCCTTATCGTCCGCGTCAACAATCTGCCGCCAATCGCGGACTTCATACAGAAGGACAACCAAGGCAATAGCAAGACGAGCTATCCCCAGGGTACGCTCGTGACGTTCGATGCCGTCCCTACCAGCGATCCTGATGATAAGGTCAAGGACCTAACGTTCGAATGGCGATTCCGGGGTACGAAGGAGGTCGTCCAGGTCGGCGCGAAGATCAGCCATGTTTTCGACGAGGTTGGCCCCGTCGTGGTGCTTCTGACCGTCTCCGATGATGATCGCCAGAGCTCCACGAAGGAGCTTGCCCTTAACATCACCAAGAAGACGACGACAGTGCCCCATGAGACCCCCGCCCCACGCGGCCTTGGCCTGGGAGTGATTGCAGCGATCGCCGCCGGTGCCTTGATTGCCGTCTTTGCCATCGCCTTCCTCGTGCTGCGTCGGCGGTCGAAGAGCACCCCCTTGGGCGGAGCCAAGGGTCCGGGCAGTGAACAGAAGGGAACCGATGACCAACCAGACGAGGCCGAAGAAGCCGCGGTGGTCGAAGAGGAGTAGCGGCGGCGTCCGCTAGCGCGGCTCGAGGTCCTCGCCGCCAAAGAATATGGCCTGGATCTGGGAATAGAGGTCGGCCAATCCGTCCTCATGCGTGGCGCTCACCGGCGTCAGATGGAACCCTGCAGCAGTCGACTCGAGGGTGCGCAGGATGCCCTGCGAGAGCGGGGTGAGCGGGTTGGAGGAGTCGTTCCCGATCGCGTCATAGAAGGATTCGGGCTGCGCACTCCACTGGATGATCCGGGCGACTTCCTCGTCGGAGAGGAGATCCGCCTTGGTCAGGAGGTCGAACGAAGGTGCCTGCAATCGGAACTGCACCGTCAGCGAGAGGAGAAGCTGGGTCGCAAGGCTGGAGGCCTTCCGGGCGAGAATCGGGTCGATGCAGAATGCGAGGGCGTGGCGGTCACCTAGCGCCTCGAGGATGCGCTCGCTGCTCTCACGGAACGCGAACAGCTCGATCTGTCCCGGAGTGTCGACCAGGACGTAGTCTTCCGAGAGCCCCTCGAGGACTTCGGAGACCTTGCCAATGTTGAGGGCGAGAAGGTCGGCAGCGACCACCTGGGCCCCGTTGGGTCCGAGGTCATACTCCTCCATCACCTGGGGCAAGGAGACCCAATCACGGATGTCAATATCCGGTTCGTACGGCAGGACATCAACACCCGGATCGAGGTTGAGCAAGGTCACGTTGTAACCTTGCCGCTGCATCCAACGCTGGAAGGCCGCTGTCAGGGATGTCTTGCCTGAGCCGGCCGTTCCGACGAAGTAGAGTAGAAGGTGATCCTCTCCCATACGGTCCAATCCTCCAAGAATGGGTCGGGGCCGTGCCGTTCGATTATCCACGGCATCAGCCGAGCGTCTTGCGCAATTGCATCCGCACAGAAGCTGGGAGCTCGGAGTCGGGCTTGCTGACCTCGAAACGGACCTCATCCCGCACGGAGGGCTCTGAGTCCTCCGCCAGCGTGAACAGTCTCTTCTGGAGGTCCGGGGGGAGCTCCGAGTAATCCTTCGAGAGCACCGAGACGGCGATCTCCCGGACATTGACGCTCGAGTCCACCGTTGCCTTACGATAGATGCCCTCCCGGAGCGAGGCAGGGAGACTGTCGAAATTGCGGGCCGTCTCGAAGACAACCTCTTCGCGGATGCGGGATTCTGGATCTTCCATCAGCCGCTCGAGGAGTTCCTGTAGATCCAAGGGGAGTTGCTCGTAGTAGGCGGCGATGGCGTAGACGACATCCTCGCGGACCTTGGGGTCGGAGGCCTTCGAGAGGTTCTTGATCAGCTCGTTCCGCATGTTGGCGGGTAATCGGTCAAAGTTCTTGGCGATCTTGGATATCACCCGCCGTTCCCGAACGTCGCCCTCGGTGGTCGTCAGCTGCCGTCCGAGGAGTCTGGGGGCGGACTTCTTCTTCTCCCCCTTGACCTTCTGTTCGGGCTTGGCTGGCCGCAATTCAGGACCCGACTCATCGATGTCGCGGGGGGCACCCCTGCGGGGGTCCACAGGAGTGATAGGCGGGGGGGGGGAGGCCCTGGTCCTCGTAGTCCCTCCTTGTTGCTCTGGCGTGGTCTGGGAGGGCGCGAGAGCATCCCCCTCGGAGAGGAGGGACTCTTGGAGGTTCTCAAGTTCGTCCTGCAGGATGGCATCGAGGCCTTCGCCGAGCTTCTCGAGCAATGTTCCCGAACCACCGATGGAGCTGGTCAAGTCCTCAAGATCGACGCCAGAATCGGCTGAATGCTCTGCCGGGTCTGGTCGTATGGTACTCGGGGGGCTGCTGGTCGTCACACCCTTACCCTTGGTCGATGGGGATGGCGGGGTCGGCGGGGCCCTCTTCAGTGCAGGCATACTCTGTCCCTTCGACGACGGTTTGGAGGAGAATGCGACAGGTACCGCCCGTTGAGGTTGAGGTGCGGCCTGGGACGTCCCCAGCACATCCGCTGCCTCCTCTGGTTCGTCGACGAACTCGAATCCCCCGAGGCTCGATTCGTCCTCCTCAACAGTCGGGGTCGGCGGGCTGGGTGCGGTGGGAGTCGAGGTCCGGTCATCAGCCTCCGGAAGAGGGGCCTTGACCCTCTTGACCAGCTTCTTGACGACCCGCTTGACGGGCGTCGGGGCGGCAGGCTGAACGGGATTCGGGAGAGAGGTGGTGGCGACGGGAGGCCGTCCAGGCCCGGCAATGACCCTCCGGAGCTTCTTCTTCACCATGGGTGTCACCTCATTGAGCCGAGGACACTTAATACTCCTCGGTACGCGCCCCCCAGGGCGCGGGCCCACCTATCCGATGTAGTGGAGATCCTCACGAGAACGTTGGGAGGTTTCCCCGCCCTCGATCTCCCGGATCCTGGAGGTGATCACGTCGATTTGCGCTGCCTTGGCTTCAAGGTCGGCCAAGTCAACGGTGATTCCGAGCAGCGGACAGAGGATGGTCAGGAGTGCCCCTGCACTCTTAGGGTCTACGAAGTAGCCACTGGTCTGCCCCATGAGGCAGACGCCCTCGATCGCGCGCATCCGTCCGAGGCCCAGGAGCAAGCCGCTGGCCCCGACGATTCCGCTGCCGGGCTCCCCCTCAGGGAAGAGGACGCCAGCAGCGCGCATCTCCGCGACGAGGGCAGCGCTGGTGGTCGCGCCTAGTACCTTGGGTTCTTCGACCATGCGGCCGATTCCATAGCCTCCCAGAGTGTAGACCCGCTCGACACCAAGCCCCTTTGCGAGAGCTAGGACACAGTCGGCAAGCTCGTACTGGCCCTCGGGGGTGAGCCCTTGATAGTCCCCCACCAGGAAGAGGAGGTCGTGGGGGCCGGGTTGACGGGACAGATAGAGGCGGTTGCTTACGAGCGCGATGATCCCTGAGTCGTCCACAATCACCTGGGGAGGGAAGTAGCGGGAATGGATTGTAGCGAAAGGCTCCGCCTTCAACTGGTCGACGACCAGTTCTGCGGCGAGCTTGCCGACGTTCCCGACGCCCGGGAGGCCTTCGACCAGAATGGGCCGTTTGAGGGTCGGCCGCGAATCCTGGTGATAGGTGACGACGATGGGCTCCAACCTACTCCTCCTTGGTGAGCTGTGCTTCGCCAGCGTTCATCGCCCGGCGATACTTGCCCCATCGGTCATTGGGAGAGTAGCGTGGCGGGAGTGCCGGGACGGTCGCGGTGCTGCAGGCGGCCCCGGGGCAGGCTGCTAGGAAGGTGTAGGTCCCGCACGTTGGACAGTGGCGGATGAATGTCTTCATCGGTGCGGACCTCGGCCTGCTCGGCGAGAACTACGCCTTGGCGAACGCGTAGCTTCCCCCGGTCTTGGTGATGAGGCGCTCGGTCTCCTTGAGGGCTGCACGGAGCAACTCCTCCGCCTCCTTGTATTCCAAGGCACGTACCTGGATCCGGTAGAGGGGCGCACCGAGGTACTTGATGGAAATGCTCTCACGAGAGACTTGCTGGGCGGCCTCTAGTGCCTTGCAGATGTGGACGATCCCATCCCCGCGAGGGTTGGTGAGAGTGAGGGTCCCCTTGACGACAACATGGGGAGGGACGATGTTCGCCCGGGCGACATCGAGAAACTCGGCGACCCACGGACCTTTGAAGTTCTCGCTCTCCAAGGTCTCGGCATCGAGGGCAGCTTCCTCGAAGGCACCATAAATCGAGCCGAACACCTCAATCAAGCGCTTGCCGAACTGGTCATAGGCTTCCGGAGTGGTCAGACCCACCCGACGGGCGACCTCTTCGAAAAGATGGTCCGCGCGGTTCTCATTCTTCCATTCTTGGAGCTTGACCTGCCGCTGGTGCTTGTTGACCTGCTTGAGCGAGAGATCGACATGGCCCTTCTGCAAGTTGACCTTGAGGACCTTGCAGACGAGCCGTTTTCCAACACGGACGAAGTCGCCGATGTGCTTGACCCACCCACTGGCGACCTCGCTGATATGGATGAAGCCCTCGCGTTTCTGGTATTCTTCAAGAAACACGAAGGCGCCAAACTTCTCGACCTTTGTGACCGTGCAGATGACCAATTCGCCCTCTTCTGGGTAGTCGCCGAGCTTGACCATCTTAGTGCAACACCTCCACGCTCTCGACTTCCTTCCGCAAGGCCAGCCGGCCCCCGGTCGGGGTGGCCAGATGGGCCCCGCAGACGTCGCAGGTTGCGCGGGTGTCTGCATGGCTAAAGAGGATGCGCTTCGCGCCGCAGTCGGGACAGGTGACTCGGAGGAAACTGCTCCGTGCGGTCTCGCTTGGAATGGTCGTCTCCGGCATGGTGTGGCTCCTCCGTTGGTCTTGATTCCCTCTACTCGGTCAGCTCGAAGCGCTTGGCCCGGAACCCTGGCCGCTGGTGCGCCTTCTTGCACTTGGAACAGCGATAGCGGATGGAAACCCGCTTGGTTGGCTTGTTACGATCAGGTTTGGGACGGGGGAAGCTCCCGTACCCCGAGGTCACCTTTCGGAATCGCCGCTGACCCCAGCTGAGTTCTGAGGCTGCCCGCTTCTTGACCCGCTCGATCTCATGGGGGCGGTGACCCTTGCAGTAGGGGCAGTAGCACTTGACCTGCCGCGGGAGCTTCATCGGTGTGGCGTCCTGCAGTGGCGAGAGGTTCGTCTCCTTGCGGAGAGGTCACGACCGGGACTTCTCTATAAACCTTGTGACCTGTGCGATTGCATCGATTCGTGGTACGATTCAAGCCGGACGGTCTGTGACTCCATCGGTAATCAGGAGCCAGCTCACCTGGACGGGTCCAGCTGGGGCAAGGGCGCGAGATTGCGGGCGCGCGAATGCGCGTGCCTCCCGCCGTAGCGGATCCACAACCAGCGCGATCGCATCGTCGCCAGGGAATGCTTGTGCATGCGTCATGAGGTCCCGATCCGAGAGGAAGCATCCCAACTCGAGGTGACTATGATACCACCCCACCAGCTGCTCGGATCGTCCCCCTCTACCGAAACTGAGGAGCCCTGCGGCCTGGGCGAGGCCCTCTGAGGTGAATCGGACAGAGACGGTGTCGCCGCGGTGCTCTCCAGTGATGGCGCGGGTGATGGCGACGAAGAGATGCGTCGCACGGCGGTTCTCCTTCGTCGGAGTCCGCCTGCAGGCAACTCGCCTCCCGACCAGGAACCCGATAGTCTCCTCGTTGCGTTGCGCTGCCGAACGACACTGATCGACGATGCTTGCCCATGCCTCCGCTGCGATGGTGCAACGGGCGAGGTCGTTAGCGAGTTCCGCCGCTTCAGGGTCCCAGGGCGGCAGCTCGCCTCGCGGCGGTTCGACCAAGAGCCGCCGGAGACGCACTTCTCGCACGACTGATGGCGGCCGGGAGTGCTGCTCGGGCGCCGGTGGAACCATCGAGGCCTACCCACCTCATCCGGAGGTCCGAGAGAGTTGAGGGGTCCTCCCTGGTGTCGCTCGTTGAGCATTGAGGTATTGGGCAGCCGAAGTACAACTGGCGGTTCCGTACGGGCTATCCGCATTGGGGTTGGCCAGCAGCGCCTCCAGGCCCTGGAGGAATCCGAGCAAGGTGCTGCGGGATGTCCACCCTTCCAGGAGTCCGGTGCAGACGAACCCTCCCTCGCTGGGGAGCATGATGTTGGGGTGGAAGATGTCCGTTGCCCAGATGACCGTCGGACGCTCGTAGGGGTAATCCCGCGGAACCTCGAGCAGGAAGCGATGTTCGCTCGAGGTCTCGACCCGGTCTCCCCTGCGCACCATCGCGGGACAGCCAACAAGCTCGATCCAGACCCGGTTTGGGAACTTCTCGAGGGCCCCCTCTTCGAGCCTAATCGTGTGCCGGGAGGAATCCAGACACGCGCGCAACTCATTGACGACCCGCTGACGAACGATGTCCTCGGGTAGCCTAGGCAAGAGGAGCACCCCCCTGTGGGTCTGGAATCAGCTCGAGCATGGTGTGCTCTCCGATGTGACTGCCCTGAAGGGTCGCGCCCCCACGCAAGATGGTGGAGCCTTGCTTGAGGACGAAAGCACCTTGCCGCTTGCTCCAATAACTGCAGGCGCTCTCGATTGCCTCATCGACGGTGTTCTCCGCCTGCAGTTCCATCTCGATGCGGTTGCCCGTCTCAGCATCCTTGACCGTCAGACGAAGCGCCAAGGAACCATCTCCCCCCCGACCGGGATGGTGCACAAGAGGTTAGGGATTTCGCCCCCGGAGGCCTCGCACGCTTTTCATTGGTCAGTACGTTTAAATACCGTCTGCCCGGATTGGCGGATTGGTCGGTGAGCACCGCATGGTCCAATTCGGTCCAGAGACCTTTGTGCTGATTGGCATCATCCTGCTGCTCCTCTTTGGGGCACGCAAGCTCCCCGAACTCGCTCGTAGCATGGGCCAGGCTCGGGGCGAGTACGAGATTGGCAAGCTCGAATCAGAACAGCGACTTGAGGCGCAACGTGCCCGTGGTCGCAAGATACCTCCTCCATCTTCGAAGATCGTCCGGACCGCCAAGCAACTGGGAATCCCTACTGAAGGGAAGACTTCTGAAAACCTCCGTCAGGACATCGCGACCAAGCTTGCCCAGGACGACGGGGACGAGTAGGCACTGCTCCCCGCGTCTGGGGCGGCGGCTTCCCGGAGTGCCAGCGTGATCCCATCCCATTGTTCCCACGTGGGGATGGTGCACCTCTCCGGGGCAGTCGAGAGGGATACGATTGTCGCCTGGCTTGCCGGTCGGAACCTCTACCAGGGGACGACTCACCTCGTCTTCACCAACGGCGAGACCTGGGCGGTCGTGGCGATCACGTGCACTGGCAAGGGCCTATTCTGCCCGGTCAGAGATTTCGCTTTCCTTGGGGTAGGGGCTGAAGAGGTGGCCTATCTCCATTCCCCGCAGACTGACACCCTCAACCATTGGTCCATGGCCAAGGCTGCCGCAGTCGTCCCACACCCCATCGTCGTCATCGAGGGCGAGTTCGACCATATCTCCTTCATCCACAAGGAACCGGCGATTCCACTCTATGTGATCGATCTGGTCCCTCCCTCCCCGCCCAAGCTCGTCGTCCTAGTCGAGCGCGCCCTGGCATTGGTCTCCCATGACCGCCCCGTGGAAATCGTGCCGGTGCTCACAGACCTGCAGCCGTGGGTCACGGAAGCGGTTGAGCGTGAGGTCGTTCTGCCCTGCCGCTGTAGCGGATGGGATTCCGGCGGGCACTCGCTATGTTACCTTGAGGAGAAGGGCACCCTACAGAACCCCACCGAGGCTCTGCTGGTCGGGTGCGACCTCTCGCGCAAGGTGTTCCTGGCGACCTACCATGTGCGGCCGCACTTCCGTGACATCTGCCCACGCAGCCGATTGGATCAACTGCTCCCCAAGGCCCGCTCCAGCGGGACACGGCCCCTCGTGCTAGCCAAGTGCTGTGATCTAATCGAACAGGTTCAGGCTGGACCCGACGGTGTTGTGACGGTACCCTGGGGCGCCCGCTTCGAGGACATCGTCACTGCACTCGGGATGGTCTTCTCGAGCAGGGCCGAAGGCGTCCCATCCCCACGAGAGTGATCCTCGGCCCCGCAGCTTCCCATCCGACGATGGTCAGAAAGCACCAACATACTTATGTAGCCAGCGGGCCGAAGAAGGCATGCGACGTGCTAACACGGAGCACTATTCTGAGGGACGGTGGGACGCTTGGAACCGGGGCATCTCCGTTTGGGCCATTCTGTCGCCAGGCCCGGGTCATGGTGGATAGTCATCGGCCCCGGTTCTTGGCTCGATTCGACCCCTGGTGCCTTCAGTCTCAATGTCGTGATTGCTATCAACAAGCGTCAGCGGACCGCCGCTCCCTAGCCCCCTCCGAGCGACCAAAGGTGCGTCCGCTGACGGCCCCCCCACCCCGAGTGTGGGGGGGTGACCGGGGTCCTGGGGACTGTGGTCACGGTTGCCAGCGCTCCGCGCGCAAAGAGCGGATTGCTTCTCGGACCGCCTCTTCGGAGGAGTGGGAGGGTTTCCAGCCCAGATTCTTCAGGCGGGTGCAGGAGAGGTGCATCCTCGGTACATCCCCCTTCCAGCCACGGTCGCCTCCCGTGAACTCAAGACGCACGTTCTGGATGCCGAGCTCCTCGATGACAATCTCAGCGATTCGGCGGACGGTGATGACATCGTCCGTCCCGAGGTTGTAGAGGTTGACGTGATCCGTTGCATGGTCTAGGCCATGGAGTATCCCGTCGACGCAATCGCGGACCGTCAAGTAGGACTTCGCCTGGCGCCCGTCGCCGAGGATCTCCAACCGCGTCCGGTCGCGACGGAGCTTCTCGAGGAAGTCGACAATCACGCCATGCGTCACACGGGGGCCGATGACGTTGGCGAACCGGTAGATCCAGCATCGGAGCCCGAAGGAGTGGGCGTAGGCGGTGACGAAACCCTCGGCACCCAGTTTAGCGGCCCCATAGAGGGAGATGGGGTGCAACGGCCCGTATTCCTCGGGGGTGGGTATCGCCGTCGCTTCGCCGTACACCGTGCTGCTGCTCGCGAAGATGAATCGAGAGGCGTTCACCTTGACAGCTGCGTGGAGGGCGTTGGCGGTGGATTCCACACCCTGGCGCAGGTCTATCTCCTGGTCGACAGCGGCGAGCCGTACGTCCGCATTGGCTGCCAGGTGAAACACAGTCGATACCCCATCGAATGCGGCGACCATGTCATCTCGATCCAACAAGTCGACGATGAGAATCCTCAGTCGCGGATGCTCGGCCACGTGGGCAAGCATCCGCCGACTCCCACCTGATAGATTGTCAATCACCACGATCTCATCGTGGGTCCGCTCGAGGAGTGCGGTCACCAAGTGGCTCCCGATGAAGCCAGCACCACCCGTGACTGCCGTTGTTGCCATGGGCTCACAAATGGGGGGCTAAGTCCAAAACCCTAGGCTGTCAGGCAGCGAGGAGTGCAGCGCCATCCGGGCACTTGATCCAAAGACCACCTTTGCGGAAAGCGTTACAATTCGACGAAAGACACCATCTAGAGTAGTGGTGCTACATCTTTCCGCAGAATCATATCGATAACGTTAGGACCCCCTCTGTGCATCGAATGCTGGTCTATCCATGGTCGTCGCAAGCGTTCAACTCCTCGACAGCACGCTTCGAGAGGGGGAGCAGACGCCTGGGGTCAACTTCAGCCTCAAGGAGAAGTTGGAGATTGCCACCCTGGTCGACCAGTTCGGTGTCGACATCATTGAAGCAGGTCACCCTGCGATCTCGCCCCAGATCAAACGGGCGGTCCAAAGAATCTCGCGGGCGGGCCACCAGGCCCAGATCCTCGCTCACTGCAGGGCCATCCGCGCCGACATCGATGTTGCCATCGACTGTGACGTCGATTGGGTCGGCATATTCTTCTGCCTGCGCAACGAAGCTCTCGAGGACCGTTACCGCAAGGATCTCGGGCAGGCTCTGGCCCTCATCACCGATGTCGTTGAATATGCCAAGGCGCATGGACTCAAGGTTCGTTACACGCCCGAAGACACGGTCCGATCCCCGATTGATAATGTCGTAAAGGTCGCGTTGGCCTGCAAGGCTGCGGGCGTCGACCGGATTGGGGTCGCAGACACAGTCGGCGTCATGACTCCTCTCCGGATGTATCAGTTCGTCCACCTCCTTCGGGAACGCACGGGCCTTGAGCTCAATGTCCACTGTCACAACGACCTCGGCATGGCCGTCGCCAATTCCCTAACGGCCGTCGAAGCCGGTGCCCGTCTGATTGACACGACGGTCAATGGGCTGGGAGAGCGTACCGGAATCGCTCCTCTGGCGGAGACCGCAATGGCCTTGGCCCTTCGGTATGGGATGGAAAACCGCTGGGAGTTCCCCTTGCTCCCCCAGCTCTCCGAAGTCGTTGCGCGTGCCTCAAGAATCCCTATTCCCGCGCAAGCACCAGTCGTAGGTCGCAACGCCTTCACCCACAACGCGGGCCTCCACGTCTCGGCGGTGCTGATCGACCCCAGCCACTACGAGAGCATCCCTGCAGAACTTGTGGGCCGGACCCGCGATGTCGCTCTTGACAAGATGGCGGGACGTCCGACCCTAACGTATCGACTCGACAGACTGGGTGTTCACGTCAGCGAGGAGCTCTTCGAGGAGGTCTTCATGCGGATCAAGGCCTTGCGAAAGAGCCAGCTCGACGACAGGCAGCTCCTCTCGTTGGTGACGAAGCTCTCCGGGGGGCTCTCCATCCTCCCCAAGACTGCTGTCGGCGCGCCTCTTGGGGCAGACGAGAAGACCACCGCCCCTTAGGCCAAGGGAACGGTTGGTGGGGATTGCCGCGTCACGACCACCGACCACCGTGCGAGGTGCTCGGGATTGGATGATGCCCCGTGGCCGATTGTCACCGCAGGGGTCTGTTGTAGCATCCCCTGGTTGATGGTGCTTCCGCCCACGATGGGGTCGGTTGCCAGCAGCAACGGTCCATCGAGATCCACCCGTTCCACCACAGGATAAGCCTCTACGACCCGTTGGAGCGCGGAGTGACTCAGCCGCGAGGTGATGAAGCACCCCATCATGACCTGGAGGCCGCGTTCTTCCGCCGCCTCGATCGCCTCGCACAATGGCAGCAGGCCCCTGGCCTTCTCGAGTTTGAGATTCACGCCGTCGCAGACGCTCGCGCGCGCTGCGGCGTCCACATCCTCCCGAGATCCGATCCCCTCATCCATGAAAACGGGGACCCCCGTCGAGCGCGCCTGGCGATAGAGGTCGATCTCGGCCTCGGGGAACGGTTGTTCGATGAGCTCGACTGAGTGCTGGTCAAGGGCGGGGGCAAGGCTCTCGAACTTGTCCCAATCGAGGCCCCCATTGGCGTCTACTCGGATCGTTGCGAGGGGGGTTGCGTCTCGCAGTGCCGCAAGCCGGCCGATGTCTTTGGCTGGGGCGGCACCAATCTTGAGTTTGAACACCTGCCATCCCTCCCTCCAGAACATGTGCGCTTCTTGTCGGACCTCTGTAGGTGATTGCGCGGTGATCGTGATGCTCGACCGCACTGGGCGGGGGTGTGAGGGGAGTTCAGGAAGAAAACGCGTCGAGAACCGATGGGCCCAGAGGTCGTTGACCGCCATGTCGAAGGCGGTGGCTGCGGCCCGCGAAGGGATCTGATGGCGTTGTTCCTCCCATGCCCCTGGCGGGATGGTGGAATCGAGCATGGCCGCGCCCACTTGGCGGGCGGAATAGAAGGCGCCCTGCAGGTCCTCACCCAGGACTCGCTTGGAGACTCCGCTCTCCCCCCATCCCTCCCACCGTCCGGAGCCGATTCGCACGATGATGACGGGGGCGTCGCTCAAGGTCTCGTTGGAGAGGATGAACGGGCGCTGGAGTGGGAGGCGCAATGGCCACACATCGATCTTGGTCACTCGCGTCAGGCCGCCCTCCTGCTAGGTCAGTATCGGCTAGGGGTTCCCTGCACGAAAAGCGCTGTGCGATGGCTTTATCGCACTTCGGGGTCGTCGCAGTCGCGTCACTCGTGCAGGCCTGGGGTGCGCCGTCGATGGTCAATAAGCAACAGCGCAGGTTGGCAATCCAAGCGGCTGCCCACTACTTCGGTCTCTCGAAAGACCCAGAATCGTTCCCTCGCTCCGTACAAGTGAGCGTGCTCGAGAGCGCCCCGTGCCGACTCTCGGCCATCGAGCCGCTCGCCGCCCGCGTCAGGGAGGCGTGGCGCGACAACGTCGGTTCTTCCAGCCGAGTCCCGCGCCTGGGGGAGCAGGACATCCTGGCCTTGCTCTCGGAACTCCAGCTCAAGGTGCCGCGTGATCGATTGCGGGATCTGATGTCCGGGCTGGCCGATCTCGATAAGGACCTGGTGGTCGTCGAAGTCGAACATCAGGGGAGCTCCCGGATGCTGCTGGTGAATACTAGTGGCTAGTCAGCAAGCTGGTTTCGTGCGGTGCTGCTGACGACGCCAGGAGAATCCGTCATGCCACTGGAGGACATCTTTCGGGCGTATGACATCCGTGGTGTGTTCAACGAGGACCTGACGGTCGATGTCGCTGCCAAGGTCGGCCTCGTCTTCGGTTCCTACTTGGGGGGCTCATCACGAGTGAGCGTCGGGCAGGATGTGCGAACGAGCAGCCCTCTGCTCTCGGCAGCTTTCCAAGCCGGGGTGGCCTCGAGCGGGTGCGATGTCGTCTCGGTCGGGGCCCTCCCGATTCCGCTGGCGAACTTCCACACGTGGCATCGGAAGTTCCACAACGGTGCATACATCACCGCTTCGCACAATCCCCCATCCTACAATGGGATACGCTTCCGTCACGGTGACGGGAGTGGTTTCACACACCAGAATGAGACCATCAAGACCCGCTTCTTCAACGAGAGGATGGAGCGCAAGGCCTGGGACCGCGTGGGGAAGATGCAGACCACCCCCTCTGAGGAGGTCATCGACTCCTATGTCGGGTTCCTCCAGGGCAAGCTCCCTCACCAGAAACCTCTGCGGATCGCCCTCGATCCGGGCAATGGTGCCGGTGGCCTCATCGCGCCACGATTGCTGAGGGACTTCGGCCACACCGTCAGTGGAGTGAATATGGCCATCGATGGAGGGTTCCCCGGGAGGGGTTCGCAACCCAAGGACGGCGTCCTCCAAGAGCTCGAGGCGGAGGTTCGAGCCACCAAGGCAGCGTTCGGTGCAGCCTTTGACGGTGATGGCGATCGCGTCGTCATCGTCGATGACCAGGGTAGGACCGTCCAGACGGAAAAACTCGGAATCATCCTCGCCCGCCATCTGCTCCAGGAACAACGGGGCCCCGTGCTCGTGAACATCCCCTGTTCGATGATCGTCGAGGAGCAACTCGAACCATTGGGCGCCAAGGTCATCCGCACACGGGTAGGCGACGTGTTCGTCTGCGAGGCGCTGAAGGAACACAAGGCTGTGTTCGGGATGGAGATCAGTGCGCACTTCTTCCTCCCGCAGTTCTACATCTTCGATGACCCCTTCTTGGTCACACTCAAGTTGGTCGAAGTGCTTGAAGAGACGGGCGACCCTCTCTCGGCCCTCGTCGACGCGATACCAAGCTATCCTGTTATCGAGCAGGCGGTCAACGTGCCCGATGCGATCAAGTTCCAGGTCATCGATGACCTTCGTGAGCTGTACGAGGGGCAAGGTGAGCGCGTCGACTTGACGGATGGGGTGAAGGTCAGCCGCCAGGGGGGCTGGGGCCTTCTGCGGTGCAGCAACACGCAACCAATGATACGAATCTTCGCAGAGGCCCATGATGCTGCCACCTTGGAACGACTGGTGAAGGAGTTCCGGCAGACCCTCCAGGGAGCCATCGACCGACGGTGCTGAAGACCGAGGGAACCTGATGCCCTCCGCACGCGGGGTTCAGCCTGTGCTGGGGGTTGACGAGGCTGGGCGAGGGCCGGTCCTAGGCCCTCTCGTGGTTGCCGCTGTCCTCGTACGTGATCCGAGCGAACTGCAGCAGCTTGGTGTAGCAGACAGCAAGACCCTCACACCAGTACGCCGGACCTTCCTCTGCAACAAGATACAACGAATCGTCGACTCTGAAGTTGTCGAACTCCCTGCGCTGGACATCGACAGCTTGCGCGCGACGATGACGATGAACCAGATCGAGGTCCAATTGTTCGCGACCGTCACGGCGACACTCCTAGGTCGATGGGAGGGTTCGGCTGTAGATCTGCAGCTCGATGCCGCCGATGTCAATCCCGACCGGTTTGGGTCGCAAGTGTACGAGCGGGTCGCCGCCGTCTCGGCACGCATTGCGCGAGTGATCTCTGAACATCGAGCTGATGCGACCTACCCCGCCGTCAGCGCAGCATCAATCGTCGCCAAGGTCCGGCGGGATGAGCGGATCGCCCGCATCGAAGAGGACCTTCGCCGGTTAGACCCGCGCTGCGGTCCGATGGGGAGCGGCTACCCTTCCGATCCGAGGACAGTCGCGTTCATGGAAAGATGGATAAGGGCTCATGGTGTTCTGCCGCCCCACACCCGTGCAACGTGGGAGACGGCTCGCCGGCTCCTGCGCTCCGTGGGGAAGCAACGGCTCGAAGAGTTTGGCGGGTGAGTCTCCATGCCAGAGAGCGCCGACAAGGACCTTGAGGGCCATTTGCTCAAGGCGATGGGTGAGTTCAACCAACGGGTAGCTGCCGACCCGAACCTTGCCGATCACCTTGCGGGCAAGGAACGCCTTGTGCGGCTCGATCTTGGAGGCGGTCTACTCTATCATTTTCGTCTCGTCGACAATCAACTCACCGCCTTGCAGCGAGGCGATGCCACCGGATCGCAGACCATAACGGTCCTAAGCGATTCACGGACGCTCACGGCCCTGCTCACCCGTGAGCTCAAGCCCATCAAGGCCTACGCAACTGGGAAACTCAAGATCAAGGGGGACCTTGGCGACCTCTTGATGCTCAAGAAGATCTTCGAGAGCTAACCCGTCTCGCACTCGTCCCCGGCTCCGACAGGGTGCAAGCACCCTCCGACGAGAGACCCTTTTGGGCACCCTATTTAAACCATCCCAGTCACGTTCAAATACCGTAGGCAAGATTTGCCGCGCCCCAAATACGCCGCCGAATAGTCGGTTGGTGGAGAATGCCGCTATGAGAAATCCTCCCGGGCCTGTAGCTCAGCTAGGTAGGACGGACTGGTCGGGACGAGACCGCGCGACGCACGGTCTCCGACTGAGCTTCCCTAGATAGAGCATCTGGCTTTTATCGCCCTCCAATGGAGAGCGTAAGAAACCAGAGAGTCAAGGGTTCGAATCCCTTCAGGCCCGTCGAGAGCGGCACCTCCGTCAACCCCGTGGCGGTCAAAGGCGCCAGAGGTAGACCCGTGACCTTCCGCTTGATGGATCATATGCTCGTACCCGAGCACGAGCTGCTCAGCGAGGACGAGGAGAACGAACTCTTGAGCGCCTACAAGGTTGACAAGAGCCAATTGCCCAAGATCCTCCGATCGGACCCGTGCATTCGTGCTCTCGAGGTCGAACACGGAATCATCGAGCAGGGACGAATCGTTCGGGTCATCCGGGAAAGCGAGACCTCGGGCCGATCTGTCGCCTTCCGAGTCGTGGTGGAGGGATAGGCAGTGACCCTCCCCTTTCGTTGGCCAGCTTCTACCCTATCCGGCCCCGGCTGGATCGTCCCCAGCACCCAAAGCCCCCTGGGCCTTCCAATCCCACTCGGGTCCTGCGCGGGCCCGCTTGCATCCGCCCCAACGACCCCCAACGGCCAATAGTCGAACACTGAGGTACCACCATGCGCGAGCTCGTCGAAGCCTTCTTCAAGGAACGGTCCATCGTCAACCACCACCTCGCCTCCTTCAATGACTTCCTGCCCACCCCTGACAACCCCAACAGCCGGATGCAGCGGATCGTCGACAACGTTCGCGTCGGCGATGAGAACAGCGAGCCTGGTGTAATCAAGCTCGAGGTGGACAAGATTGGCCGGGACACGATCGAGGTATTCGTCGGCCGCCGCCGCGATCCCAACACCGGTCAGATCGACCCGCGAAGCCGGCCCACCATCTCGGTCGGGACGCCAAAGGTAAAGGAGGCCAATGGGGCGGAGAAGGAACTCACCCCTATGGAGTCCCGATTGCGCAACCTGACCTACAAGGCGCCCATCTACCTGGAGTTCACCGTCGTCGAGAATGGCATCGACCGGGAACCCGAGAAGGTCCGAATCGGGGACCTCCCCGTCATGATCCGCTCCAAGAAATGCAACCTCCACCGCAACAACATCAAGGCGGATTCGGAGCTCACAGACGAAGAGTACGATGCCAAACTGGTCGAGGCCAAGGAGGACCCCCTCGACATGGGGGGCTACTTCTCCATCAACGGCACGGAGCGGGTGTTGATCACCCTTGAGGATCTTGCTCCCAACCGGGTGATGGTCGAGTTCGAGGAGCGGTACGGCCATCGCATCGAGGTGGCGAAGGTATTCTCCCAGAAGGAAGGTTACCGGGCCCTGACGTACATCGAGAAGAAGCGCGACGGCGGCCTGATGGTCACGGTCCCAGCTGCACCGGGGCAGATCCCACTGATCATCCTCATGAAGGTCCTCGGGATGGAGAAGGACGAGGACATCTTCAAGGCCATCGTCAGCGACCCCAACATGGCGAACATCGTCTACGCCAACATCGAGGACGTCCAGAACGAGAAGAACTACCCGCCCCATGGCGTATTTACCACGGAGGACGCAATCCTCTACCTCGAGAAGAAGTTCGCTTCGGGACAAGCCAAGGAGTATCGGACCAAGAAGGTCGAGAGCATCATCGACCGCTCATTGCTCCCCCACCTTGGTGATACAAAGGAAAGTCGATACAAGAAGGCGATATTCCTTGGTCGAGTCGCCCGCACCGTGCTGGAGCTCTCCCTCAACAAGCGGAAGCCCGATGACAAGGACCACTATGCGAACAAGCGCCTCAAGCTCGCTGGGGACCTGATGGAAGATCTCTTCCGGGTCGCCTTCACCAACCTCTGCAAGGACCTCAAGTACCAGCTCGAGCGGGGGTTCGCCCGCCGACGCGACCTCAAGATCGCCTCGGCGATTCGTCCCGACATCCTCACGCAGCGGCTGATGCACGCGCTCGCCACCGGCAGCTGGGTCGGCGGGCGGGTCGGGGTGTCCCAACTTCTCGATCGGACCTGTAACATGAGCACGGTCTCGCACTTGCGGCGTATCAGCTCACCGCTGACCCGCTCGCAACCGCACTTCGAGGCGCGAGACCTCCACTCGACTCAGTGGGGGCGCCTCTGTCCCAACGAGACCCCGGAGGGTCAGAACTGCGGCCTGGTCAAGAACTGCGCCCTCGTCGTCGATGTCACCGAAGGGATAGAAGAAGAAGAGGTTCGCTGGCTCCTCAAGAACATGGGGCTCAAGGACGTCCGTGGTGACCACATTGGAGCCACGCGGGTATTCATCAACGGAAACCTCGTTGGTGGGTACGACCGTTCGAAGGAGTTGATCGCCGAGATAAAGGAGCGCCGGCGCCAAGGCCTGCTTTCCACGGAGGTGAACGTCCGCCTCCACGAGGACACCAATGACATCTACATCAACTGTGACGCTGGTCGCCTGCGGCGGCCATTGCTCGTCATCAAGAATGGCAGGATCCTGCTGACCAAGCGTCATGTCGACGAGCTTCGGTCTGGAAAGATCCGGTCAAATCATCTGCTGCTCGAGGGCATCGTCGAATGGCTTGACGCCGACGAGGAGGAGAATGCCTTTATCGCCATCGAGGAATCAGACCTCACACCCCAACACACCCACATGGAGCTCGATCCCATGGTGATCCTAGGGGTTTGCGCCGGGCTGATCCCCTATCCCGAGCACAACGCCAGCCCCCGCATCACGATGGGCGCTGCGATGGCTAAACAATCCCTCGGCCTAGGTTCCGCAAACTTCCGCTTGCGGCCCGACACGCGAAGCCATGTCCTGCACTATCCCCAGGTTCCGCTTGTACAGACCGAGAACATGCGGTACGTCAACTTCCAGCGCCGTCCTGCAGGATGCAACTTCGTCGTTGCCGTGATGAGCTACCGAGGCTACAACATGGAGGATGCGCTGGTGTTCAATCGTGCTTCCATCGAACGGGGCCTGGGCCGCAGTTCCTTCCTTCGCACCTACAAGGCTGAGGAGCGCCGGTACCCGGGTGGTCAGGAGGACCACTTCGAGATCCCCTCCCCCGACGTCCGGGGTGCGCGTGCGGACACGAGCTATAGCCACCTCGACGAGGATGGGCTGATCGCTCCTGAGGTCTACGTCCAACCCGGCGACGTCCTCATCGGCAAGACTTCTCCCCCCCGCTTCCTCGAAGAGCAACCAGAGTTCCTCACCCCCCAGAAGCGCCGGGAGACCTCTATCACGGTCCGCCTTGGGGAGCGGGGATGGGTGGACAACGTCATGCTCACCGAGAGCGAGAACGGGTCGCGCATGGTCAAGGTCCATGTACGCGACGAGCGCCTGCCGGAATTGGGGGACAAGTTCGCCTCTCGGCACGGCCAAAAGGGGGTCATCGGGTTGATTGCCAACCCCGAGGACCTGCCGTTTACCGCCACTGGCGTGCTCCCCGACCTCGTGATCAACCCCCACGCGATCCCCAGCCGCATGACCGTTGCCCACGTCCTAGAGATGATTGGGGGCAAGCTCGGCTCGATCGAGGGGCGGAACATCGACGGGACGGCATTCAGCGGCGAGAGGGAGTCTACGCTGCGTGACGGCCTCGTCCGAGCAGGGTTCTCCAGTACGGGCAAGGAAGTGATGTTCGATGGTCGTACGGGCAAGGTCATGGAGGCGGAGATCTTCATCGGGGTGATCTACTACCAGAAGCTCCACCACATGGCCTCGGGAAAGTTCCATGTCCGCTCTCGTGGCCCGGTGCAAATCCTCACGCGACAGCCTACCGAGGGGCGTGCTCGCCAAGGCGGCTTGCGCTTTGGTGAGATGGAGCGCGACTGCCTCATCGGGCACGGTGCGGCGATGGTCATCAAGGACAAGCTGCTCGATGAATCGGACGGTACGATCCAGTACGTCTGCGCAGATGCAGCCTGTGGCCACTTCGCCTATCAGGATGCTCGCGGGTTCCTCAAGTGCCCGGTGTGCTCGACCAAGGGTGACCACACGAACATCTACCCGATTCAAACGAGTTATGCTTTCAAGCTGCTCGTCGACGAGCTGATGTCGCTTGGTGTCGCCATGCGCCTTCAACTGGAGGACATGAAATGAGTCTATTCCGCGTAGGAAAGCGCATCCAAGGGATTCGGTTCGGCTTCCTCTCCCCCAAGGAGATTCGATCGATGTCGGCCACCAAGATCATCACTGCCGACACCTATGATGACGATGGCTTTCCCATCGACATGGGGCTGATGGACAGCCGTCTGGGGGTCATCGAACCTGGCCTACGCTGCAAGACCTGCGGACAGAAGGTCGACGAATGCCCTGGACACTTTGGGCACATCGATCTGGCCATGCCCGTGATTCACGTCGGCTATGTCCGTCACGTCAAGCGGTTGCTCCAGAGCACCTGCCGTGCCTGTGGTCGCATCCTGATGGATGCCGCTCGTATCCGTGGGATGATGGAGGAACTCAAGGAGTCCTCGGACTACGGTGCCGTCGATTCGGAGAACACCCTGCGGGAGACCGCCAAGGGGACCTCGACGGCGACGATCTGCCCCTACTGTGGTGAGGAGCAGGTCCGAATCACCCTCGACAAGCCAACAACCTTCCGCGAGGGCGGCCACAAGCTGACCCCCAAGGAAGTCCGTGAGCGCCTCGAGCGGATCCCCAATGAGGACCTCGAAGCGTTGGGGATGAACCCCGAGGTCGCCCGCCCCGAATGGCTGATCCTCACTGCATTGCCGGTTCCCCCCGTGACGGTCCGCCCTTCTATCACGCTCGAGAGCGGAGACCGGTCCGAAGATGACCTGACCCACAAGCTGGTCGACGTCTTGCGGATCAACCAGCGGCTGCGGGAGAACCGAGACGCTGGAACCCCTCAATTGATTGTTGAGGACCTGTGGGAGCTGCTGCAGTACCACATCACGACCTACTTCGACAACCAGACCAGTGGCATCCCTCCGGCTCGCCACCGCAGCGGCCGTCCTCTCAAGACGCTGGCCCAGCGACTCAAGGGCAAGGAAGGCCGGTTCCGTTCGAACCTCAGCGGCAAGCGGGTGAACTTCAGTGCCCGTACCGTGATCAGCCCCGACCCCCTGCTCTCCATCAACGAGGTTGGCATCCCCGTCGAAGTCGCGATGGAGTTGACCGTGCCGGTGCGCGTCAACCAGTACAACGTCGGCTATGTCCGCGAGTTGGTGATGAAGGGCTCTTCGACATGGCCGGGGGCAAACTATGTCATCCGACCTGATGGCCCTCGCCTGAAGATCACTGATCGGAACAAGCAGCTGATCTCCGACAACCTCGACTTCGGTTGGGTCGTCGAACGACACCTGGTGGAGAATGATGTGGTCCTCTTCAATCGGCAGCCCTCCCTGCACCGCATGTCGATGATGGCACATCTTGTGCGGGTGATGCCCGGCAAGACCTTCCGCATGAACCTGCCCGTCTGTCCCCCCTACAACGCAGACTTCGACGGGGATGAGATGAACCTCCATGCCCTCCAATCCGAGGAGGCACGGGCTGAGGCAAAGATCCTCATGCTCGTGCAGGAGCACATCCGCTCACCCCGCTTCGGGGGACCGGTCATCGGCGCGATCCACGACCACATCACCGGGGCTTTCCTGCTCACACACAAGCTGACCCGTTTCACCAAGGACGAGGCCTTCACCCTACTCAGCGGGTTGGCCATCGACCTCGAATTGCCTCCCGCGGCGGGAAGGGACAAGTTCGACCGTGAGTTCTGGACCGGAAAGCAGCTGTTCAGCATGATCATCCCCCGGGACATCCACCTGACCTACAAGGCAAGCGTCTGTGTGCACTGCGACAAGTGTGTCAAGGAACGCTGCGACGTGGAAGTCGGTGTCGATGCATGGGTCGATATCCGCAGCGGCCAGCTGCTGACCGGCACCATCGATGAGATGGGGATTGGCGCGTTCAAGGGGCAGATTCTCGACAAGATCGTCCGTGACCGTGGTGCCCTGGCGGGCCGGCAGTTCATCGACAACCTCACCCGTCTTGCGATCGGTACCATGATGCTGCGGGGCTTCACGACTGGGATCGATGACGAAGATATCCCCGAATCCGCACGCAACGAGATCCAGGACGTGATGGATGCCGCTGAACGGGAAGTGGACAAGCTGGTCCAGACGTACCGGGCAGGCAATCTTACTCCCCACCCTGGTCGTTCCATCGAGGAGACCCTCGAGGTCTTGGCCATGCGGGAACTTGGCAAAGCCCGTGACGGGGCCGGCCAGATCGCTGGGCGCCAGATGGGATTGACCAACTTCGCGGTGATCATGGCCAAGAGCGGTGCTCGAGGCAGCATGCTCAACCTGTCCCAGATGGCAGGGTGCATCGGCCAGCAGGCCGTCCGTGGGGAGCGCATCTCCCGCGGGTACGCGGATCGCACTTTGCCGCACTTCAGCTGGGGGGATCGCGGGGCGCGAGCCAAGGGCTTCGTCCGTAGTTCCTACAAGAACGGCCTCAAGCCCACCGAATTCTTCTTCCACTCGATGGGCGGTCGCGAAGGCCTGGTCGACACCGCGGTGCGAACCAGCCGCTCCGGATACATGCAACGGCGGCTCATCAACGCCCTCGAGGATCTCAAGGTCAAGTACGATGGGACGGTCCGGAACACCTCAGACGTCATCATCCAGTTCCGGTACGGGGACGACGGGGTCGACCCGACACGATCGGTCCAGGGGGAAGCGGTCGACCTCGATGACATCTTTCGGCAGGTCATCGGTTACGCTCCTGAGGTCGGAGATCGTCGTGACCTGGGCTTGAGCTTCGCCTCCTTCGACAGCGACCTGCTCTCTCCTGAGGAAGACTTCGACGTGCCGGAGGTCGGCACGGAGTAGGGGGACCCTGGCATGGCAAAGGCACGCGCGGCATCCCGCAAGAAGCAAGCGACGACCGAAGGGCCCGTCACCGTCGCCCCGAAGACCTCGCGCGGTGGCACGAAGGGACGGGTCGAAGGGGAGTTCTCCAAGGGAAAGAGGGTCACCCGCTCAGAGAAGCGGGAAGCATTGATGCAGACGGTTCGGAACGATGTCAAGAAGATGGGTCATGAACTCCCCCTCCGACTGCTGGAGAAACTAGTGGACCGTTTCATGGTGGTCGACCTCTCGCCCAAGGACTACAAGCGGATTCTCGAGCTGACTGTGAGCAACTTCGAGGAGCACCAGATCGATCCGACCGAGAGCGCGGGAATCCTCGCCGCACAATCCATCGGGGAACCCGGTACGCAGATGACGATGCGTACGTTCCACTATGCAGGGGTCGCAGAGGTCAACGTCACGTTGGGTCTGCCGCGCCTGATCGAGATCGTCGATGCCCGCCGTCAACCCTCTACACCGATCATGGAGATCCCCCTGAAGCGCAAGTATGGCAAGGACGAAGCGACGGCCCGAAGGATTGCCAGCGAGATCGAGGTCACGACCCTCTACGATATCGCCGATATCGAGACCGACATCATCAACATGCAAGTCGTCGCCCAGCTGCACCTCGATCGGATGGAGCGCAAGGGCATCAAGGTCGAGGATGTGGTCGACGCCTTGGGCAAGAACAAGAAGATCAAGGGTGAAGTTACGTCCAGCAAGGGCCAGGTCACCATCAAATCGGGTGAGACCTCCTACAAGTCTCTGCAGGCGCTCGTTGACATCGTCCGAATCACCAAGGTCAAGGGCCTCTTGGGCATCCAGCGGGCAATCCTGCGGCAGACGCCCGAGGGTTGGATCATCTACAGCGAAGGCTCCAATCTGCCCGGTGTCCTCGAGCTCGAGGGCGTCGACAGCAAGCGGGTCAATACCAACAACATCACCGAAATCTTCCAGGTCCTGGGAATCGAAGCTGCCCGCAACGCGGTCATCTTCGAGGCCTACCGCACCCTGAGCGAGCAGGGCTTGACCGTCGACATTCGCCACATCATGCTCATCGCCGACATCATGACCAACGGCGGGGATCTCAAAGCCATCGGACGTCATGGGATCAGCGGCAAGAAGAGCAGCATCCTGGCCCGGGCGGCCTTCGAGATCACCACCAACCATCTGCTCAAGGCAGGAATCATCGGTGAGATCGACCCCTTGGCAGGGGTGGCGGAGAACATCATCGTCGGCCAGCCCGTGACCCTTGGGACCGGTGCGGTGACTCTCGTCTACAAGCCCCCGGCCGCTGAGCTCGTCAAGAAGGCGCAGGAGGCCTACCCGCCGCTCAAACCGCACGAATCCCCCTTAGAGGTCGCTGGCATCGGGGGCGAGGAAGAGACCGCCGCTATCGGCGATCCGTTGGCCCAATCTGAGTAGGAGCGAACGGAGGCACGCACATGGACCTTACCCGAGAACTGCGCAATGTCGTCGGCAGCGGCAAGATTGCCTTTGGCATCCGCCAGGCCGAGCAGGCAATCAAGGATGAAGAGGCAAAGTTGGTGATCGTTGCACGCAATTGTCCCAGGGCGGACCGCTTCGACTCCTTCAAGAGGGTCTACCATTTCGAGGGGACGAACGTCGAGCTGGGCGCGGCGTGCGGGAAACCCTTCAGCGTCGCAGCCTTGACCGTCCTTGAGGCAGGCGACAGCGCGATCCTCGACCTCGTGTAAGTCACCTCGGCCCGGGTGTGGCACTCCTGGGGGCCGTTCGGGCATGGCAGAAGAGCGTCGCTTTGACATCGAAGCGCTCAACCTGATGCGCCTGTTCGAGATGATCACCCGAGCACGCGTACGTGATGTGCTCGTGCTGGAGGACATGACGCCCCCGCGGATCATATTCGTCGTGGACCCCGGGAACGTCCGCAAGGCCGTCGGCAAGAAGGGCGCCAACATCCGGGCACTGCGGGAGCGGCTCGGCTGCGATGTCATCGTCGTCCAGTTTACCGATTCTCCCGAGGATTTCATCCGCTCCTACTTCCGTGCCTTCACGCTGATCTCGGTAACATCCAAGCCCGTTGAGGATGGGTCGACGATGCTCGAAGTGGTCGTCGCCGAGGAGGAGAAGGGACGTCTGATCGGCAAGGGTGGGACCAACCTCGACCTTGCGCGCAGACTCCTGGCGCGTCATCACCCCAAGACGCAGTTGCGCGTCTTGTAGCGGGGGGGTTCGATGCGACGAGCAATGCAGACGCTCGATCGGATTGTCGCCCTCGCGGCGTTGCATCGACTATCGACGGTTGGCGCTAGCGTCGAATACCGGTACCGTTTCGTCACTGAGCCAGCCGCCGATTACCTGCTCCGGTTGGCGGGTCGCACGCGCTCCCCCTTTGCCGTCGGCGGCTTGGCCTGGGGCAGCGAGCAGCACCAAGACCAGGTCGTCCTCGTCAAGCCTTCACGTAAGGTCGAGTGGGACTTTGGATGGATGACCCCGGGGGGAAAGGTCGAAGGGGGCGAGAGCGTCCTGTCAGCGCTCAATCGTGAGATGGTCGAGGAGGTGGGCTTGCGACCCCTGCACGCACTGTTGACGACCCTGCACGAGAACTGCTACACGGATGGTGAGCAATGCACCTCACATTTCTATTTCCAGTTCCGCATGCAACTGGAGGGGGGGCCGTTGGTTTCGTCAGGGAAGGACGTCGAGCAGCCCCGTTGGTTCGACACGCTGCCCCACGACCTCGGATGGCGTGCAGATTATCTGCGGGATTTCGCTGCCGGACCACCCGCCACGGGGCATGTGGGGCTGGAACGTTTTATACACGGCTAGCGAGTATCTGAACGGCTCCGCCAAGGGTGGGGCGGTGGATACCCTTGGTCGGTTGTCCCAACTGTGAACAGGACAACCCCATCGACGCAACGAGCTGTTCCTCCTGTGGTACCGCCCTAGGCAAGGCTGGAGGAATCCGCTCCCCCCGGGGAGGACTAGGAGGAGCAACCAGCCTGCGCCGCAAGGCCCCATCTCGGCCAGGTGGATCGATTGACGTCGGGCCAACGACCTACGGCGACAACATCACCTTCGTCGGCACGGGGGACATTGTCTCCCAACTCAAGAGCCTCGAAGTCCGGGACCTGACCGCCGCCCAGATCCAGAGTCTCGCTGCCCAGCTGAACCTGGCCATGAATCAGCTGGGTGTCACCTTGGAGGTGGGCAAGGGTGGTGCCGGAATCACCCTCTCAGCGGGGGCGAAGAGGGACGTCAGCCTGATGGCGACGAAGGTGGAGGAGATCGAGCAGGCCACGGGCGAGCTCCTCAAGGATCCTGAGACCTACCTTCGGTTGGGGAACGCCGCCTACGCCAACGCGGAGCTCGATCGGGCGGTCCAGTGGTATCAGAAGGCAATCACGGTCAAGCCCGACTATGCTCAGGCGTTCTATAACATGGGCAATGCGCTCGATGACCTAGGCAAGCACGTTGAAGCGGTCGAGGCGTACACCAGCTCCCTGCGGTTTGACGCAAGCAATGAACGGGCGTGGTACAACAAGGGGGTCGCACTGACCTCTCTGGGGCGCCACATCGACGCGGTCGAGGCCTTCACTGCGGCGGTCCGCCGCAAACCCGACTATGCTCGTGCCTGGAACAATCTTGGCGTGGCGAACCACCACTTGGAGCGATTCAAGGAGGCGCTGGCGGCCTACGAGAAGGTCCTTGAGCTCCAGCCTGACGACATAGAGGTCCTCATCAACAAGGGTGTGGCCCTCAAGCGTCTGGGTCGACCCGCCGAAGCCCTCGAGGCGTATGAGCAGGTCCTTCGCTTGGAGCCCAATCGCCCCGAGGCCTGGCATAACAAGGCCAACCTCCTCCATGAGCTGCAACGATGGGCCGAGGCTGCGGACGCGTTCTCTCGCTCGCTCCAGCTCTCGCCTGGGGATGGGGGAGCCTTGCTCCGTCGCGGAGAAGCATTGCAGCAGCTCGGCCGCTGGCGGGAGGCTGCCGATTCCTACCAGAAGGCCACTCATGCCGATTCCGACCGCATGGAGGCATGGTGGGGGTTGGGTACGGCCCTGACGCACCTCGAGGACTGGACCGGGGCGTTGGCCGCGTACCAGCGGACGGCCGTTCTGGATCCCGACAACGTCGATGCGTGGTTGCAATCGGGCTTGGTCGCTGACCGCCTGGGCGATCGGGTGCAGGCGCGGACCTCTCTGGAGCGGGCCGTCAGTCTCGACAACAACGCCGCAGCCGCCTACCCCGTCCTGGGCCGACTCCACCTCCAGGAGCAGGCATTCTTGCCAGCGGCCGAGGCATTCGACCGCGCTCGCAAGGCCAGCATTGACACCGCCGAAGTGCATCTTGGGAGCGGCATCTCCCTCTACCACCTTGGCCGTCTCGATCAAGCGCTGGCCGCTCTCGAGCGTGGCCTTGAACGAAACCCGAGTTCTGCGGAGGGGTGGAATGCCCGGGGCGCCATCCACTTCAAGAAGGAGGAGTTTCCCGAGGCGGTCACAGCCTACCAGAGGGCCCTTGGACTCGACCCCCAGCTGGCGGAAGGGTGGCGAAACCTCGGTACGGCGTTTCGTCGCACCGGTTCGGAGAGGGGCACCGTCGTCAAGGCGTTGGAGTCCTTCGATCGGTTCCTCAAACTGGTCCCCGAAAGTGAGTTCGGGTGGACGAACCGTGCGGAGTTGCTCGAGGAACTGGGAGACTTCGGGGGTGCCATCCCAGCCTGGGACCGCGTCACGCAGATCAATCCCAACAACGCAAAGGCCTGGCGGAAGAAGGAGGATGCACTGGTCCTTGCAGGGCGCCTCGAGGAAGCCCTCGAGGTCTACGAGAACGCCTTGCGGCAGAATCCCGATGATGTCGCAGCGCTGCTCAAGAAAGGAAAAGTCCTGCTGGAACTTCACCGGCTGCAAGATGCCCTCGAAGCGCTTCAGCGGGCCATCGAGGTCGAACCCCTGCTGCAGGAGGCCTGGCATCTCCTCGCGCCAGTCGCGTTCTCGTCCAACCATGACGAGTTGGCCCTGCGAGCGTACGGGCTGATCTGTGAGTGGGAACCCACCAACATCGAAGCCCAGGAACGGCGTGCGCTCCTGCTCGAGCGGGCGGGGCAGTTCTCTCGTGCGCTAGAGGTCAACGAGGGTCTGCTCCAGCAGGCGGGTACCAATGCCACGTATGCTGCTGCCAAGGCTCGTTGCCTCTTCGGCCTCGGACGACATGCCGATGCGATCCTGGCGTTCGAGGCAGCTCTTCGACTCGACCCCGAGGCTCCTCTGCTCCTCGGCCCCTTGGGACACTCCTTGTGTGCGCTGGGGCGGTGGAGCGAGGCGACGTCGGTACTGGAGCGGTTTCTTCGATTGCGACCCACTGACACCGTGGCCCTCTCCTTGCATGGCAAGGCGCACAAGGAGCTGGGTCAGCTCGAACCAGCCCTCAGTTCGTACCAGCGGCTGCTGCAGCTCCAGGGGAATGAGGCGACCACCGAGGTCCTCCACGAGGTCGGGTCGCTTCTGGTTGCCCGCGGACGCTTCAGCGAAGCTCTCGGTCCGCTCCAGCGCCTCACGGCAGAAGACCCCGCGCATGAGGCCGGGTGGCACCTGCTTGCGCGCGCGCTCGAGGCGACAGGCGCCACCAGCGAGGCGATCGACGCGCTGGCGAAGGTGACCACGCTCAACCCCGGCAATGACGAGGCCTGGGGCCGCTACGAGGATCTTCTGATGGGGGCGGGTCGTCTCCGAGAGGCGCTCTCCTGCTTCGACCGAACGATTCAGCGGCAACCATCCAACGCACGCCCGTGGCTCAAGAAGGGGAAGGTGCTCAAGCTGCTGGGTGAGCGAGCCCTCGCCGAAGCCGCCCTCGAGCGCGCAACCCAGCTAGACCGGGCTCTTGCAGCCGCCTGGGCGGAGCTGGGTGACCTGCGGTTCGAGGGCTTGGACTACGGATCTGCCGTCGACCCACTCTCCCGCGCTCGCTTGCTCGATCCTGCCTTGGGAGATGTCGTTCGTCAGCTGGGACTGTGCCACTATCACCTGGGGCGATTCTCCGAGGCGATCCCGCTCCTGGAGCAGTACGAGGGTCGCTCCAGGGACGGGCCGGTATGCAACGCCTTGGGGAATGCACACTTCCAGCTCGAGCAGTACCAGCAGGCGATCGACGCCTACGAGCAAGCCTTGGCCATCCAACCCGATCTGCTCGAGCCTTGGAGGAACAAGGCGACGGCCCTGCGGGTCCTCGGACGGGATCCTGAGGCGATCCGTGCCTACAACGAGGTGCTCCGCCTCCTACCCAATGATGAGGAGGCGTGGCGGTGGAAGGGGGTCCTGTACCGCCGCGTGGACGAACCCCTTGAGGCGCTCCGCTGCTACGACAAGCTCCTTCGGACCAATCCCACCGACGCTGACCTCCTCGCAGACCGTGCCGCCGTCCTCGAGGACCTCGAGCGCTGGGAGGAGGCCCTCCGTGCCCTCGAGCGCCTCCAAGAGGTCCGCCAGCAGGATCCCGGGCCTCTGTTCCGGAGAGGACGCATCCTCGAGCGCCTGGATCGGACCGATGAGGCCCTGGCTGCCTACCGTGCGACCCTCACCCTTGCCCCTCACCACCGTGAGGCCTGGCAAGCGACGATCGACCTCTACGATCGCCTTGGGCGCATTGAAGAAGCGCTCCCGCTGCTCGAGGAGGCGCTCGCCAAGGACCCGACGGAGGTGTCTATCCTCTTCAGTCATGGGCGGGCCTTGGCCAAACTCGGACGTCCCGATGGGGCCCTCACCTCTTTCGAATCCATCACGCGAATCGACCCCCAGCACGTGGGGGCGTGGCGGGAGCGGGGAAGTGTCCTGCATCTCCAAGGAAGGGACCTCCAAGCCGTGGAGAGTTTCGACAAGGCGATAGCCCTCGACCCGCAAGGCGGCGCCCTGACGTGGGGCCATCGCGGCCAGGCGCTGTACAACCTCGGCCGCTTCACCGAGGCCCTCGAATCGGTCGACCGCGCATTGGCGCAGGACCCGCAGCTCTCGGGCGCGTGGTACATCAAGGGCGACCTTCTGCAGCGCGGGGGCCAACTCCAGCCCGCACTTGAGGCACTCCAGCACGCCGTGACGTTGGATCCCAGCAACAAGGAGGGTTGGGTCGCCCGCGGCAGCGTCCTGCTGCGGATGAACCGGTCAAAAGAAGGTCTCCCCTGTTTCGACACGGCCCTACGGTTGGACGAGTACTACGCTACCGCCTGGAACTGCAAGGGCCGAGCATATGCGGACTCCGGCGACCTGCGGGCCGCGTTGCATTGTTTCAGCAGGGTCGTGCAACTCGACCCGACCAATGTCGAGGCATGGATCAATCGGTCGATGGCCCTCGACCGCGCTGGCGACCTCACCCGCGCAGTCAAAGCCAGTGCGCGCGCGCTCCAGGTCAGCCCCAACTCTGCCCAAGCTTGGCAGCAGCACGCCATGATCCAACGCAAGCGAGAACAGGCTCCCGAATCCCTTGCAGCATTCGCGCGGGCGCTTGAGCTCGATCCTCGTCTGGTCGAGTCATGGAACGCCCGCGGCGAGCTCCTCATCTCCAGTGGGGAGATCGAGGAGGCCATCGATTGCTTCGACCGCGCCATCGAACTCGAGCCCACAGCGGCGCGCGCCCACCGAAACCGCGGATCGACCTTGTTGCTGCTCAAACGTCCTGAGGAGTCCATCGATGCCTTCGAACAGGCCATCAAGGCCGACCCCAGTGATGCGGGGGCCTACGATGAGCGTGCCGAGGCGTACCTACGGCTGGGGGAACATGCGCGGGCCCTCGATTCGTACGATGAGGCGCTGACGTTCGAGCGCAACCATGTCGAGAGCCTCTACCACAAGGCAGCAGCGCTGCACGATCTCCTCCTCTACCAGGATGCACTCAAGTACTATCAGCGGGCCACCACCCTACGCCCCGAGGATCGGGACGCCTGGCTCGATGAGGGGACGGTGCTCTACGACCTAGGGGAGTATCCTGCGGCCGTCGGTTGCTACTACAAGGCCTTGGAGGCCGACAATCACGATGCCCTCGCCTGGATGAACCTGGGCAAGGCGCTGACCAAGGCCCAGAGCGATGAACGCGCCCTCCAGTGTTTTGAACGGGCGACCACCCTGACCCCAAAGGACCCCGAGGCCTGGGCGGAGAAGGGGCGGGTCCTGGCTGCCCTGGGGGAGCGAGCACACGCGTTGCGCTGCTTCGACCTCGCTCTTGGTCTCGATCGGAACAATCCCCGGATCCTCAACAACCGAGGAGCGGTCCTGGCATCCTTGCGTCGACATAGGCATGCCATGGCCTGCTTCGACCAGGCAATCTCCCTCGACGATGGTCTGGCGGAGGTCTGGCACAACAAGGGCCGCCTCCTGGAACTCTTTGGACGATTGGATGAGGCGCTCCTCGCCTACGACCGAGCGTTGGCCCTCACACCTCGGGACCCTGACCTCGTGCGCAACCGTTCGGTCTGCAATGACCGGATCCAGCAGCGAATCCCGCGCTTGGAGAAGGTTGCGCGGGTGATGGCCTCTCAAGCAGAGCCTTCTGAGGATTCCTTCTCCTGACGTCCAGTCGCGGTCACCCACGACACGCTTATGGGAGCTGGCCACTTCGTCGAGCCGTGGCAGCGCGACGGATCATCCCGTGCTTGGATGTCAAGGATGGGCGGGTAGTCAAGGGAGTCAAGTTTGCAGGCCTTCGTGACAAGGGTGATCCAGCCCAGCTTGCGGCCCGCTATGATCGTGAGGGTGCTGATGAAGTCGTCTTCCTCGACATCGGTGCCTCACCAGAAGGGCGGCGGACCATGCTCGATGTCGTGCAGCGGACCGCCGAGCAGTTATTCATCCCTCTGACCGTCGGCGGGGGAATCCGCAGCACCACCGATGTCCGACAGACCCTGACCGCCGGTGCGGACAAGGTCGCTATCAACACTGCTGCAGTCCAGCGGCCCTCCTTGCTCAAGGAAGGTGCAGAGCAGTTCGGCGCCCAATGCATCGTCCTCGCCATCGACGCGCGACGGGAAGGGGCCCATTTTGTGGTCTACACGCACGGAGGCCGCACTCGAACGTCCCTCGAGGCAGTCGAGTGGGCGGTACAAGGGGCTCGGGCGGGCGCAGGAGAGATTCTCTTGACTTCGATGGACCGTGATGGGACGGCCGAAGGATTCGATCTCGCGCTGGTGCGTGCCGTCACCGAGGCGGTGGATGTCCCGGTGGTCGCCAGTGGCGGAGCGGGGAGGATCCAGCACTTCAGTGAGGTCTTCGAAGGCACCGATGCTTCGGCAGCGCTTGCCGCTTCGGTGTTCCACGACTCGGTGGTCCGCATCTCTGACCTCAAGCAGTCCCTTGCGCGTTCGGGCATCGAGGTCCGACCGCCTCCAAGGCGCAGGACCGCGGGGGTGAGGACTTGAGCGCGATCCGCAGTGCCACGGACCTCGAGCGGCTCCGCCTCGATGAGCGTGGACTGATTCCTGTGGTCACCCAGGATGCCGCGTCCGGGAGGGTCTTGATGGTTGCGTGGGCCGACCGGCAGGCCCTCGAGGCTACCTTGGCATCAGGGGAGATGCACTACCACAGTCGCCGCACCGGGAATCTCTGGCACAAGGGGGAGACCACAGGATCGTACCAACGTCTGGTCTCGCTGGTCGCCGATTGCGACTCTGACACGCTGCTCGCGACCGTACGGCAGGAAGGTGTGGGAGCGTGCCACACCGGGGCATTGACGTGTTTCGATCCGACACTCGATGAGCCTCTTGAGGTCCCAGAAGATGTGCGTATCCTCGGCACGCTCCTCGAGGTAATCACCCAGCGGTCCCGCGAACTTCCCGGGGACTCCTACACCGCGCGACTGGTCGGTGACAGAGCCCTGGCCCTGCGCAAGGTCGCAGAGGAAGCGATCGAGGTGGTCATCGCAGCAGGTCACCAAGGGCAAGACCGGACCTGTGAGGAGGCGGCAGACCTCCTCTATCACTTGCTCGTGGTCCTCCACGTCGAAGGAATCGATCTCCAGGACGTCTGGGCGACGTTGGCACAACGCCACAACCCGAGGCGGACGCAGGATGTGAGGCTTCGTCAGGACCCACCCTGATTGCCCTCGCGACGCACCTGGGGCGCCGTACCAAGGTTGGCCAATGAGTCGTAGATGCGCAGCGGCTTGCCGCCGACACCTGCGGCAGCCTCCTTGGCACGCTGCAACGAGTCCTCGGCACCCAAGCTCTGCTGGAAGGTCGTGATTCGTTCCACACGGTCCTCCTCCAAGTAGTAACGCTCGACTTCCAGGCCGAGAGCAACCATCAGGTCGACCCCCATGGTCTCGGGGTAGGGGTCGAGGTAGACCACGCGGCGAATCCCAGCATTGATGATCATCTTCGCACAGACGTTGCAGGGTTGGACGGCGCAATAGAGCGTCCCCCCGAAGGACGCACGACCTGCCTGCAGCAAGGCGTTCTGTTCAGCATGGACGGCTGTGCAGATCTCGGTGCGCGTACCGCTGGGAATGTTGAGCTCGTTACGGATGCAACCAATCGTCGCGCAATGACTCATCCCCCGTGGGTTGCCATTGTACCCTGTCGCAACAATCTCATGGGACACGTTGGTGATGACTGCTCCGATGTGCCGACGGTCACAGGTCGACCGTTCGCCCACATCTCGTGTGATGTTGACGAAATACCTGTCCCAGCTGATTCGTGCCGACATCGGTCTGCCCTCTCCGCCCGGCCTGAGCCATTGTCCCCCTCCCCCAAAAAGGCTGAGGCTAGCGTAGTTCGTGCGGTGGAGCCCCGAAGGGGGGTCATTCGCGTCCGCCGCCGCGGGTCAACACCTGCTTGTATACCCGGTAGTCGTCAGAAGTCAGTCGCCCCTGGAGGAACTGCCGCTCGATCTGTCCAAGGAGGTGAACGCGGTCGGACCTGATTCCCTCGGGGGAGGGTCCCGCCAGGATCGACTGGACTGCCGCTCGATAGGCGACTAGGGCCGGGGCGACCCCAGGGAGGAGGGCGTAGTCCCCGCTCCATGCCTTGAGCGTCTTTCGATTGCATTGGAGTACGCCCTCCAAGAGGTCATTGGCCAACGAACGGATCCGTCCATCAGCACCTGGTCCTAGAGGGCCATGCAGGGCGGTGGCGAGGTACATCTGGCTGCCGCGGTTGATCAGGAGGTGGATCCCCCCGGTTTCTCGGACCGCGCTCAGGTCCGCCGATGGGTCCTGGATGGCCCTTGCGATTCCCTCGATGATGCGGTCGAAACCAGGACCCGTCTGTTCATCTGCGCACCCCGAACTCCCCAGGAGCCGTCCGTCGTGGTAGCACAAGACGACCCCTTCGACACTCGCGGCGCCGACGACGGCGCTGCTCTCCTCTGTCGCTGAGCGGTGTAGTCTTTCTCCATCCTTGCGGGGGCTGGTGGAAGCGCCACCAGCCTTGGCACGCGGATTCCCCCGGCGCCGACGCAGCAGTACCGCGACGAGGCACAGGCCAAGCACGCCCACCAGGACGAGCCACCACAGGCTCACCGGGCCGAGCATTGCCAACCGACTCGGGAAGGACGCCTGGTCGCCCCCCCCGACCTCCACGAGGAAGGCTTGTTCGACCTCACGTCCTGTCGAGGAACTCGCATGGAAACGGATGTGGACGAAACCGTCCCGCTGGCCCAAGTTGATCTGGACCTGCTGCGACTCAAGGAGCGGCAAGGGGGTCGCGGGGCCTCCCTCGATCGTATACCAGAGTTCGGTGAGGGTTCCCTGGGGCACAGTGACTCGTACCTCAGCGAGGGGCGTGCGGTTGGTTCGAGCCCCCTGCGTGATGCCAGAGATCCTCAGGAACATGGGGTCAGGAGTGCGGACCATGACCGAGAGAACCGTTGACCCGAGGACACCGCGTTCAGTGGCGGTGACGTTGAAAACGTGGTCCCCCACATCATCGAGGGTAGGTGACCACGACAGCAGGACCCCCAAACCCTGAGGGACCAAGCGCGCCCCAGCAGGGGATGCTGAGTCGAGGGAGTAGGTTGTCTCAGCTGTCGCATCTTCGGTCTGCAGGGCGATGGTGACCTCTTCGCCAGGAAACGCCTCGGTCGTCGAGGGATGCGGGATCCACCCGATTGGCTTGATGGTTGCCCCACCTGGCCAGGTCACATTGATAGAGAAGGCCAACTGGCCGAGGTCGCTACCATCGTTCACCGTTAGTTCGATGGGAAGGGTACCTACCGAAGAGGCATCGGGTGTTCCTGAGAGGTCGACGACACCATCGTCTGCTATCACCCGGCCATCCATCCAAGCCGGACCGTCGATCGTTTCGAGGGAGAACTCACCTCCCTCTGCATCCGTGAAGGGAATCTGCAGGTGCCAGGGTCTTCCCACTTCAGCAGCAGGGATGAACTGTGGTCGGGTGAGGACCGGCGGGTCGTTTACAGGGATGATGACGAGGGCGAAGGGCGCGCTCTCCCAGGGTTGGCCCTCCGAATCGAGACACCGCACCCGCAACGTTCCGCTGCCGGTGAGGTTTGCCGCCGCGGAGAGGTTGACCCTCAACCCCCCGTCGGCGGTCAGCTCCACCTGGACACGGCTATCGAGGTCCTGGCCTCTCAGGATGGTGCAATTGAGGTCTCCTTCGAGATCGCCGACGAGTTCATCGAGTTCGATCAGGCTTGTGGGCGCTGAATCCTCGAGGAGCGTGACCTCGGTCGGCCATGGGCGCAACGACAGGGGTGGCAGGTCCACCAGGAGTGTGGGGTTCGAGATGGTCATACGACCGTCGTTGGTCGAACTCCCCCGAATCGGGATGATCCGCACTTCGCCCCCCACGACGGGGGGGATCTGGGCAAAGGAGGCCTCCAGGCCCCTTTGCAGGTCGTCGGTGAGGTCGAGGGTCCGCTCCCATGAATATGTGATAGTGAGGCCAAGGTGCACGGGGGAGTCGCCGGTGCCGGAGAGGGTCAGCAGGTATTGGGCGAATTCGTTGCCGAAACCGTCTTCGAACTCCTCTTCTGGAGGGGTCAGGGAGAGCAATTCACTCAGATCGATCTCAATGCTGTCGACAATCGGTTCAGACACGGCGTGCATCCCTCCAACCGAGACGACGGCGACATCGGTCGGCACTGGCCGCTCTTGCGTCGCAAGCTGGGTCGCATGGAGCGGCTGGAAGAGTATCACCCGACTGTTCCCGGTGTCGGCTACGATGATGGTCCCCCCTGAGGAGACAGTTATCCCCTGGGGTGCCGAGAACTGGTCTGGTTGCAGTCCCTCGGCATCGACGCTCCCTCGGGTCCCCGCCAGTGTAAGACCATTGATCAAGTCGTACTCGAACTCCCGGATGACATGTCGCGCCGGATCGCTAACCAGGAGGAGGTGGTCGTCGACCGTTGCGACATCCCTGGGTGTCGACAGCAGGCCCGAGCCGTCAGCCCCGATGGCCATCGGATCTGTCGGCTGGGCGAATGCCAACACGCGGCTGTTGTCCTGATCTGCGACGAAGAGCATCCCCGTGCCGTCTATCGTGACCCCAGCGGGGTGATTGAAGTGAGAGAGGTCAGAGCCGCTGACGTCGGTCTGCCCAATCTGCCCCTCGGAACCACGGTTCACGAGGTCGTCGAACCACAAAAGCCGATGGTTGTTGGTATCTGCGACGAGCAAGGGGTAGGAATCCGTCGGATCCCCGGCGATGGAGGTGGGGCGGTCGAACCGCCAGTTGAAGTTCCCCGGGGTGCCGTTGTCCCCCAACCACATCGTCGGGGGCTCCTCACGGGCTTCATCGTAGAATACCACCCGATGGCCGGCATTCGCGGTGTCACCCTTGTCCACGACCGCGATCAGCCCGGTGGGGAGGAGTTCGATCCCACTGGGTGCACACAGGAGGAGCTCTCCCGTCCCGCAGGTGTCGGTCTGTCCCCATTGACTCGAAGTCTGCAGGTCCGGGGCCAAGGACAGCACGCGATCGTTCATGGTGTCAGCGACGAAGAGGGTGCCATCGAGATCGAGGGTGGCCTCCTGGGGGTGGTCGAAGGCGAAGGGCCCGGTGCCACCGGCCGCCTGCAGCGTCAGCGCGGTCGGACGTCCGATCTCGATATTGTGGACGATGGCATCCGGATGGTAATCCGGTGGTTCCGCCAGGGGGATGGCCCCTGGGTTTCCCCCGTAGAGCCAGAACTGTTGGCTCCCATCGGCTTCCAGAGGCGGCACCTCGAAGAGGATGGCTACCTCGTCGAAGGGTGCGGTCGCTGGGAGCGTCTGATGGACCTGGCAGGGAATCAGTTCTTCGACGCCACTTGCGGGGTCGACCCAGGTCATCCGCAGTTCGGCTCGAGGGTCTGTCAAGGGGAGGTCGCTCACGGAGACACCCACTTCGACCACTTGTGGAGATTGATCGCGGCCATTGGAGGGCTCTATGACCATGCCGCTGCGCCAAGACCAATTCAAGTCCCACCATGCCTCGCTCGGTACTGCGGGGCTCAGTTGGAGCCGTGCGTCTACGCTCAACGCCTCTCTTGGCAAGAGGAAGGAGATGGCCATCCCGGTGCCATCGATGCTCCCTTCCTTCGCGGACGATCCATCCTCGAAACCTTGCTGGTATCCCAGCGCCCCGAGCCCCTGGCCCCCAAATGACCAAGAGGGAGTCTCGAGTCCATCCACCTGAAGGGTAGCCGCGAGGGGTGACTGATTGACGTCATCGGGGGTACCGACCGTCAAGTGAAAGGATTGGATGATCCCCGGCTGGGGGAGGGAGACATTGAGGGGGTTCGGTCCTCCAACGACCGCCGAGGGAAGGTAGATCGTCAATGGGTCGGAGATCTCGCCAAGGGGAGCGTGCACCTCTATGGCGGACACTGGCACCGTCAGGAACAAGAGTGAACATGCAAGGAGGAGTCGGGCTCCAACGACCCCACGGCCCGACCAGACGAACCGCGATTGTGAAGCCTTCGAGACACTCAGAAAGTCGATAGCCAAGGCTCTCCCCCTACCAGCCGTGCATGCGAGCACGAGGTAGAAAAAGGCAGGGGGCGGGATTCGCCTCGCGGGTACTTTCCTTTAAGCCCCCCAGCCACGTGGCGAATACCGTGTTGGGAATCGTCGGTGGTCCGAGCCTCACAGAGATGTTCTCGGGCGATGTTTCCCGATTGCGCCAGTGGTCGGGGGAGGCGCAGCGGTACCTCGATAGGGTCCCATGCCCCGCGCCCGGGCCAGTCTCAGCCTCGCTCGAAAAAGCGACGCCCTTCGGCACTGCCGCATGGTCGGCGGTCTTGATGAGACTTGCCGACGATGAATCCACTCAAGGTCGGGCGGGCTTCGCCTCGATGGCCTACGATGACCTCGGCGCATTTCGTCGGACACTCCTCTTTCCGCGCCCGACCTGGTCTCCGGGAGCCCCCGTTGCAAGCCATCGGATCCGCGCTCTGCTCTGGGCCGCCAAGGACCTCGGGGTCGTACGGATCGTCAGTCTCCACGGAGCGATTCCACTGGCCGCTGATCTCGCCCCGGGGATGGTGTTGCTCCCGGATCAGTTCGTCGACGTCTCCTCGCGCCACTATTCCTATCGATACGAATCTCCGCATGGGCAGCGTCGACCTCCTACATCGGTCCGGGAACAGGCTGAGGATGCAGGATTGGTGGTCGGGCCCCAGTCGATGCCCCAGGAGGACGTCGTACCCCAACCACAATGGGTGGACCTCCTGGAGCCCTTCGACCGAGGCCTTCGGGAACGCCTGATGACGTTGACTGAGGGCCTGCCCTGCGGCCTGCGCAGTCCCTGCACCGTGGCACAAATCGACCCACCGACGACCCCGACGCGTCACGAGCGTGCTGGCCTGGTGGCCCAGGGTGTGGTCGCGGGGTGTCCATTCGTCGCAGCCGAGGCGCGCCTTGCGGCGGAACTGGGGATGGCCTACCAGCCCGTGCTGGTGGTCGGGATGTCACCCCCCGCTGAAGCTGGTGGGGGGCTGGCGACCTCCGAGGGGCCAGGTTTCCTGGCCCCAAGTGGTGACCTAGGCACCACGCCAGATGCACTCGAGCGTCGGATGAATCAAGCCAATCTCCTCGCGCAGCGGTTGCGTGAGGAATCGTTGTTGCTGACTGCCTTGCTACGAACGGTCGCGCGGGATCTCTGACGTTTCGATTGAACCAGGGATGGAACGCAGTACCGGCCGCTCCAGCCGACCGATCGCAGGCAGTCGTCCCAGCGCTATGTCGTCAACTTCTCCCTGGCGTGACCCTTGCTGCCACCATCGAGACCGCAAGGGCCAGGGCGGCGATGAGGACGATGCTGAAGATTCCGAGGGTGAGGGCTCGAGCCTGGAGGACCACCAGCAGGATTCCGACGGCGCAGAGCCTTCCGCTGTTGAGCAGGACCTCCCGCCACAGCGCAAGCCCCGATGGGGAGCCACCGCCATCTCCGGCGACGGCGAAAAGGAAGGTCCCGATCACTGGTAGCCCAAAGGTGATTGCCCCAAGAGCTGCCACCAGGCCCCAGAGGTCTGACAGCCGCAATCCCAGGACCGCCCCGACAGCGAGGAAGACGATGCCCAGGAGAAGATAGGCGTTGCGCGAGGATGTCCGGTCGGAGCGACGACCGAGCATGACGGTCGCCCCTGCCCCGATCAAGCCCAGGAGGGAGATCAGCCGCCCGTAGCCGGTGGCGTCCGTCAGGAAGTGGTAGGCCAGAATCGGCTGACCCGCCCATAGCGCTCCCTCGGCGACACCCTCCCCCAACAGCGCCAACGATGTCCAGGTCGGGATCAGCCGCGGCAGCCCGCCGTGGAAGATGATCGGAGGTATCGTCGGCAGGCGGGCGAAACACAGCGTGAACGCGATTGCCGTGATGACTATCACGGCCGAGACCGCGCCTGCGCGGGCGAAGGAGGTCGTATCGATGAGTGCCCCGCCGATGAGTGGGACGACCATCGCCACCATCGTGAACACCAGGGAGTAACTGCCCATGACCGTCGAACGGTTCGCCGTCTGCGTCAGAGTCAGGAGTGCAGCGTTGAATGGAACGTAGAACAGCATCACGTAGCCCCCGAATCCGAAGCCTGCCACAGCGCTCCCTACTTGCGGAGCGATGGTCGCCAGCTGCAGTCCCAGGTAGAAGAGCAGCAACGAGGCCATGCCGCAGCTGATGATGCGGGCCGTTGGTTGGCGCCCCAGGCGGGTGCTCCCCAGAACCAGCGCCCACAGCAACGCGGCGCACATCTCGATCGCGACGAAGAGGACCGCGGTGGTCGTCGTGAAGACGCTGCCGAGGAGGTGAAAAATGGTGAAGCCTGCTGCCAGCGAGTTGGCCGCAGCCAAGAGGGCTAGTCCCGTGGCAAGGTCCCGGTGCGGGCTGACGAGTCGAGTCGTCAGCCACGGCAGTCGCACACCACCGGGATAGGTTGCGGGTGATAACCATTGGGGGTCGTTGGTCCTTCCGACTAGGGCTGCGCGCGCCCGCGGCGCGCAAGAAGGGCGAGAGGCAGCAAGAGCGCAACGATCCCCAGCGGGAAATCGAAGCCGGGAGCGACGTCGGGGCCAGCAGGATCCGAACACCGATAGCTGACGAACACCTCGACGTTAGTCTCGCGGATGTCGATATGAGCGACGACTGGTCCACGGGCGGCGGGCGCACTGACCCGCACGACATAGTCGCCGACAGGGAGGTCTTCGACCGAGTGATTCTGGCCCAGGCCGATGGATGTAGGCTCCAACAGCGGTGTGCGGGCGGGAACCGACGTGTTGTTCTGCTCAAGCAGCTCGAAGGTCAGTGGTAGCTCGTCGCCCGCGCTGCCCCCCAATGGGAGGGAGAAGCCTGCAAGGACGAGGTCGCCCGTATTCGTGACGGGTACGGGGATCTCGATTGCCGCCCCTTGCTCGATCTGCTTGGATGTCAGTACCAGCTGTTGGTCATCCATGAGCGTCAACTGCCCACCACCTCCGCCGCAGGAGGATGCCAAGGGGGCGCTCATCAGGAGCGACAGCGTCAATAGGAGGACGCTGGTCATCGTCATGGCTCTGCTCATCGTGGCCATGACCCACCAGTGCAGGAGAGGGGCATTCAACCTCGCGTTCTGTTGGGCACGGGCCAAACAGCGTTGGCTAGGACGGCATTGGACGAAGCTACGAGGTGAGGCATCCTTTCTTCAGCGAGGGGGGAGGAGAGAGCTGGGGTTGGCCTCGCGGCCAGATATGAGGAGACGCCGGCTCTCGGTGGCACCGAAGCGCCACTGCCGCCCCAAAGTTAGTCTGCTCACTTCTGCTTGGGCAAGAGCCTTCAAGACGATCAGAGGGAGAGCGCTATCCCAGGAGAGCCTGAGGAATCTTCCTGGGGCTCAACCGAGCCCTCCATCGATCCATCGGTGGTTGAGCGCTCCTCCCCCCCGATCGAATCGGGAACGAGCACGTCGTAAGCAATCAGGCCGCCCACTCCCATCAGGAGTCCAACTATGAGGAGGGTCCCCCCATCCCTGCCAGATTCGTACTGGCCAGAATCGGTCGGACCGGGGGCAGCCCCGCAGGCTTGTGCTGATTGAAGGACGCTTCCTGTCGGCAAGAGGATCATCGCGACGACGACCAAGGCCGCCATCAACCCCGTAGCGCGCATGTATCGTCCTGGTTTCTCGACCTTATAAGGGGGCCATTCTGGTTGGGGACTTGCCCAACTCCCTCTAGGACGGCGCTGATGTCCTTGAAGGACTCCTCGATCCCCTTGCCCTTGTCGCGGATCATCACCTGGGCTTCGTCGACCGTCCTGTGGACCCCCCCTTGGCGGAATCCATCTTTCCTCTGACCGGATCCTTCCCCGGATCCTCGCCCTTGGACATCGACGTCACCATCCTCTCTTGCGGGGCTCCTCGGCTTGGACCTTGGGCAGGCTCGGCGCCTCCTCGACCACGCTCTGACCCTGCGTCGACGTCCAGTGCATGAGCGTCCGCTGTCCGCACCGCAGCGATGCGACCACCACCGAGTCGGCGCTCCCGCGCCTGCGCACCCGCACCATCGGTCCCTGATGGCGATGGGAGCGGTGCCGACGAAGCTGCAGGACGTCGTCGACGACCCGGTCGAGACATCTCTCGAGCTGACGGCGTCGCGACCCGCCTCCTTGCTGATGGCTGATCACGCATCCGATCCCCGCTGCGCGGACCACTGCCCGCACGCCAGCCAGTCCCTGACAACACAGGGCCGCAGCCTCCGAGGCAGGGACATCGACATCCCCATACATCGCCAGCGGCCCCGCGACCACCAGCAACATCGCCCCCTCCCCCCTGCGTCCGGGCCCCTCCGGGGCCGGTGGCGGGGATTCCTCGAGCCCCTGAGGGTCGATCCCCGTGTATGCTCCCAGACGGTCCCGGAGCACCGTCGTCAGCTGGTGGAGGGTGAAGGAGCGACTGACCTGGATGTTGGCCCCGACCCGCCCCCAGCTGACCCCCATCGTCGTGGCCACCTGACGGATCGCCAGCGGGTCGGCACTGTTGGAGCCGTCGACGTAGACGACCCGCCCCCGTGCGCTGGCCCACACCGCGTAGCGACTGAGCAGCGATGCGCCCAGTCCCCACCCGTCATGGTCGAGCAGACGGATGCGTCCGGGGACCACCGGCCCCAGGAGCAGGTCGACCTGGGGGATGCCGCACCAGATCCCCGGCGGCGACCCCACCGCTACCCCCAGCCATCTACCAGGGCGCTGACGGGAGGGTCTGCAGGGAGATCGGGTCCGACATCGATCAGCGCCGACTCGGCCTCCTGCGCCAGCAGCGCACCCACCGACCCACTGGGGCGGACGGACGCGATCTGCGCCTCGTCCCACCCAAAGGGTGCGAGCAGGGAGGCGACGGCGCGATGGAGCAGGCCGACGTAGAACCGGGCATCGTACCGCGTCCGTGGCCCCACCAGCGGGCCGATGCAGACCTTGGTGCGCCAGTCCCGACTGGCGAGTTTGGTCACGAGGTACTCGACGCACTGGCCTGCCTGCAGGTGCGTCCCCTCTGCTGCATACTGCTCGAGCGCCGCCACCGGTGCCGTCAGGACGCGGTAGGCGGAGCGCTCCTTGGAGACCACCACGCGCAGCACCAAGGACCGCGGGTCGACCTGCTGGGCCAGCAGGGCGGCACGCTGTTCGGTGGTGTACTCGAGCGCTGCGGCCAACCAGGGGGAGAGGGCCGCACCGTCAGGGGCGTTGGCCAGCAGGCGCAGTACCTGCTCTTGGACCGTGCGCAGGAAGTCGGGGGTGGAGCGCTGCCGCAGCTCGACCCCCCGGACCTTGATGGTCCCATCGTCGAATACACCGTAGTAGCGCGTCAGGGCGCCCACACCGGTGGTGCGGTTGGGCAGGAAGACGATCCAACGGAAGTGCCCCTCGTAGGCCAGTCGCAGGCGTTGCTCCCAGTGCTCGCTGACCTGCCGACAGAAGTCCTGTGCGTCCCCCTCCCCCTGCAACCACAGGCTGTCGACGATCCCATGCAGGATGTCGAAGCCGGCGCGCTGGGCTAGACCCATCGTGTGGGTGAGCACGTCGCGAGCGTAGGCACCGATGGCCTCGTGGCACTCGATGCGCCCGAAGCGGGCGTTGCGGTAGCCGGTGTAGCCGAAGGAGACCACCCCGACCCACTTGAGCAGGGCATCGACCTGGGCGGCCCGTGGGTCGATGTGCCGAGAGGCTCTGCAGGCGCGACGCCGTTCCAACAGCCGCGCCAGCACCACGGGCACGACCCCGACCTCCTGCGCGCAGAACCAGTACCCCAGCTCCGGCACGCGCCGCTCGGGTGCCTGGCAGCAGGGATGGGGGCACCAGAGGGTCTCGGGGGAGATGTTGTGGACCACCATCAGCGAGGGATAGAGCGAGGCGAAGTCGACCTCGTGGACATCCACGTGCAGACCCACCAGCGGGGTCAGGACCATCCCCCCACGATCGGATCGTTGCAACTGGTGGAGGGTCTTGAGCTCCTCTGGAAGGTTCTTCTTCCACTTGACCAGGACGCCACGGTTCATCGCCTCGGCGACGTACATCAGCGAGACCGTCGAACCGGGGGAGAGCCGGCTGGTCTCCTGGAAGGGGACACCGCTGATTCGGGAGAGGTCGAATACCCCCAACAGTCCGCCCTCGAACATGTGGAAGTTGCGCCGATCCACGTGCAGGCGTCCGCGCAGCAGGTGGGCCATCGGCTTGTAGACCACCTTGCCATAGGTGAAGAACGAACGACCCTCGGGCCTGCCCAGCACCCGTGGTGACGGTTGGCGGCCCAGGGTGAAGGTCCCCTCCATGTCGTGGGCGCGGGCACGGGCGTACAGGTGGGGCAGCAGCACGCTGTCGCCCGAGAGGGTGGTCACGACGTCGGGGTCGGTTCGTCGGACGGTCGCCACCAGCTGGGTCAGCAGCCCTGCCTCGTCGCCGTCGTGGTCCGGTCGCAAGGTCATCGGCTCGCCCCAACGGTCCGGGACCTGGAGGTCGAAGGGAGTCAGGGTCACCGATCCGAGCGGATCCTCCAGCGACGGCAGCGTACCCGTGCGCTGGCCCTCGATCGAGAGGTGCACCGACCGCAGCGGGGGCATCGGGTAGTCGAGCGCCCAGCGGTCGCCACGCACCTGCAACGCCTGGGGGGTGTTCGGTCGCTGACCGTCCCACTGGACCTGGGCGGTCGGGTAGAGGCGCAGATGCTCGAGGAAACGATGGGGCAGCCGCAGGTCGACGTTGAAGAGCCGGAAGGTGCGGTGGTTTCCGATCCGTTCGACCATCCGAGCCAACGGCAGCAACCCGTCGAGCCGCGCGGGCTCGACCGCCAGCACAGGACGCGCAGGGCGCTCGTGCAGCTCGACGCGCCGCTGCTGCAGTTCCACCGAGGAGACGCTCGAGAGAGGGGTCAGCAGCCGTGCCAGCCGCTGCAACTCGCCCTGGTCCCCACCGACGTAGAGGGTGGGCCGGTAGGGCAGCGCGTAGATCCGATCCGCACCGCTTTCGCCCTTGAGCCACAGCTGCATGCGGTTTGTCTGCTCGTTGGGATAGGCGTCAAGGACGTAGCCCAGTGGCATGGGGTCCCTCCGGGCGGACCGCCCCTAGGGGGGCGATGGCGGCCTGTGGTCCTCCCACGGGGGCATGGTCGGTGCATGGTACTGTGCCAACCGTTGCTTGTAGTCGAGCTCCCACCGACGAGGTCCTTCGTTCCCCTCGGCGCTCAGTAGCGCCCGGCGCAGCTGCTCGAGGGCCGCCTGGTGGGCCACCAGCATCGAGAGCAGCGCGCTCTCAAGAGGCGTGAAGTCGGGCAGCATCGAGGCTGCGGCAGCGCGGTGTCGTGCAGCATCGAGCAGCTGGTCCAAGGCGACTTGGTCGACGCTGCGCAATGTCTTGCTGTAGGGACGCAACGTCTCGCTGAGCTGCTCGATGGCCATGCGATGGGTGGGCATCGTCCGTCCCATAGGGATGTTCCTGCCGCCGTGCGGCCCGCCAGCGAGGGCATCGATGGCCATAAGGGTCGGCGCGGGGGAGGGGGTAGTGGGAGTGAGAGCCCCTGACCGGTCGGGGGCAGTCACACCCTCCCCCCCCCCGAAGGGCGAGTGGTCGGTGACCGTCACAGGGGAGAGGAGCCACTGTGGGACGTCAGTGACCCGATTCGGACGCCCCCCCAGAAGACCTCCTGGCGCCACGACCCTCAGTCGGGCTCTCCAGAGAGCATGCGACGGAACTGCATCGCGTTGATCGCACTCTGTGCGCCTGGGTGGTTGTTGAAGAAAACCAAGACCCCTGCATCCCCATGTTGCTGATTGGCGACCTCTTGGACCCAGGGTCGCAGCTCAGTGGCGGTGTAGCGGTAGTCGTAGCGGTTGACCCGACCGCGTGGGTCGGCGGGCAGGCTCGTGCCCCCTCGCGGGGGGGTCGCGCCCGCCCCGGGGTGGTCCCACACGTCGTCATTCCTCCCATGGAGCCGCAGATAGGTCAACGGCCCGGTCCGAGGGCAGGCGGCCGGCAGGTGCGGACCATCGACCCACGCACAGGATACGGAGGAGTCCTGAAGGAGCGCTGCAGCGTTGGGACGCAACCTGCCGTGGTGGTACCAGCTAGGGTGCCGCGGCTCGATCACACAGGGCACCTTCCGCGGCAACCGATCGAGCAACCGTGCCAGGAGCCTGGGTTGCTCTCCTTCCCACCTCTGTCCTGGGGGCAGTTGGAGCAGGAGTGCCGCGAGCATCCTTGTGCGCAGGAGCGGCCGCGCGACCGCGCCGTAGAACTCCTCGAACGAGGCGACGGAGCCATCGATGTCGCCCCGGAGAAGGAATTCGTGGGTCACACGTTGCGGGACCTTGAGGCTCAAGCGGAAGTCCGGGTGCGCTCGACCAAGTGCGCTCCATCTCGTCACTGTCGTGGCGCTGGGGAGTCGATAATAGGTGCTGTTGACCTCCACAGCCTCGAGTATCGTGGCGTAATGGGACAACCAGCGGCCCCGATCGGTCAGGGTCCTTGGGTAGAAGGGGCCGACCCAATCGGGGTAGGACCATCCGGATGTTCCGATGCGTATCGTCGCGGGCAACGGGACACTCCGATGCTTCCTGCTGGTGTGCAGATATACACCTTGGGGGGAGGGAGGTGGAGCTGGCTATGGGAGTCCCGGCGGTCGTCGCACATCCCCCTCAGCGAGGTGAGACGGACGAAGCCGTGATCAGGGACCGACCTTCGCAGGGTGCGTTGACGCGCCTCATCCACCAAAATCGAACAAGCTGGCCTGGGAGCAGTCATCGGGCTTGCCCGGGGGCGCCGGCCTAGCCGAATCGTCCGTAGGGTTCTCCGGCTCGTCGGGGGCAGCCGACGTGCCCTTCGCGTGGGTGTCCTCCGACTCCTCGTCCGAGGCACTGGGGGAGACGAGCGAATCCTCGACCTCATCTTGTTCGGAGTCGCGCAGGATGCGCCCGGTGATCTCATCGCCGACGAGGTAGATCAGTTCGGATTCTTCCAGTGCCATCCGCTCGGTGAGCGCGACCGCCAGCTGGCGATCCGCCTGGAGGAGTTGGGTGAGGTCTCGCACGAGTTCCTGGGCTTGTGGGTCAGAACAATGGGAGTAGCTGCGGACCTTGCCACGCAACGAATCACGGACGCGCCGTTGCTCCCGGGACTGGCCCATGCGCAGGAGATACTGGGGGAAAGCTGGGGATACGTTGTCCCGGTAGTTACGCGTGTGGGCGCTGAACACCCCCACGCCCATCAGGTCCGTCGCGTAGGACCACAACCCGTAGTATTGGCGTCGACGGACCCGGCCAAGGAAGACATCGGCGCGTGTGAGGAATCGCAGGGCGGCGACCAGCTCCTCTGGGGATCTGTAGAACAGGGGAAGGTTCTCGTCCACCCACAGGATGGTGTTGTCGGGGGTCTCCTGCAGGCTCGAGAGGGTCTGCCGGACTTTCCAGGCCGATGAACCGCGGAAGATCTCCTTGATGGCTTGTCGCATCTCCACGGTCTGGTCTCGCGCACCGACACTCTCGACATCGGTCGCCCCTACGCGCACAGCTCCCAAAGAAAGACTCTGCAAGTCGTTGATCGCCGCGCGGACGTCGCCACGACAGCGGGTGGCGAGGGTATCGAGGGTCTGGTCATCGATGTCGACACCTTCTGCCCGGGCGATCTCCCGCAGCCTGGTGTGGATGGTCTTGGCATGGACGGCCCGGAAGCGGATGGTCTCGGTCAAGTTCCGGATGGCCCCGCCTCGTCCCTTGGTGAGTTCATAAAGGTCGTTGACGATGAGCACGACCGGTTGCCGTGTCCGCTGCAGGAGTTCGACGATCGCCCGCTTTCCCCCAGAATCCCCAAAATCCTCTTGGCCCCCATCGCTGATGGCGCGTTCGTAGAGGCTGTCGGCTTCATCGAGGATGATTAGCTTCTTTCGTGCAGGATCGAACGAACCGTCGGAGGAGAAGCCGTGGAAGACTGCGCCTCGCTCGGCGATGCTCTTGATGGCAGAGTAGTTGCGCGCATCACTGGCGTTGAGCTCGACGACGATCCAGCCCATCTCCTCGGCTAGGGCCAGGGCGCAGCTGGTCTTGCCCACGCCTGCAGGCCCGGCCAGGACCAGGGCCCGCCTTGGAGGGTCCTCCCCGAGCCATTGCCGGCCCCACGAGCGCAAGGACTTGACTGCAGAAGGATGACCAATCACGTGGTCAAGGTTGCGGGGACGGTACCGCTCTGCCCAGTCGCCGTGTGTTGCAGAAGCACTGGGCTCGACTAGGCTAGCCACCCCGCGTGGTTTGGCCACATCGCCGCATGGCGAGAGCGGGGGGAAAAGGGTTCGGACCAGGCAACGATCCCGAGGAGCGTCTCTCTTTGGGGGGATGCGTAAAACAAGTAAACAATAATGTTCATTCCGTTTCTACTATCTTCCGTATCGTGGTCTTGCATCATCGTACGCCCCCTTCAGGTGGCCCCGATCCACGTGAGTGTAGATCTGGGTCGTCGCGATGCTGCTGTGACCGAGCAACTGTTGGATGATGCGGATGTCCGCACCGTTCTTGAGCAATGTGGTGGCCATGGTGTGACGCAATGTGTGGGGGGTGATCTGCACGAGCAACCCTGCTTTTCGGCCGCAAGCGGCGACGATTCGCTCGACCGTAAGCGGGCTGAGTCGGATACGCTTCTGGGAGGCGAAGATGGCATTGGGGGCAGCGTCGGGGAGGATTCGCACTGGGAGGTAGGCTTGGAGGGCTTGGCGGGTCTGCGATTCGAAGACCACCAACCGCTGCTTGTCTCCCTTGCCCTGGACGCGGATGGTCCCCTCCCTGAAGTCGACGTCCTCGACGTTCATCGCACACAACTCTGAGACGCGCAGCCCTGTATAGGCGAGAACGACTAGGATCGTGTGATTGCGCAGCCACTGCACACGCTTGGCTTCCGTGATGGATTCCAGACTGAGTCGCGCTGAAGTTTCGAAGATCTCCCGGACCTGGTGCTCAGAGAGATACTTGGGGAGGGTCTGCCGGCGACGAGGTGGGCGTAGCTCCTTGGCGACATCCATCTCCAAGAAACGGTAGAACGCCTGGATTCCCTTGACACTGTTGTAGAGGGTGTTGACCGCCAGTTGCCGCTCAAGGGAGAGGTAGGTCTTGTAGCCCTCGAGGTCTTCAACCGTGACGGCGCGCGGGGCTTTCCTCACCCAGAGCAGGAAGCGACGGACGACGGCACGATACTGACGAGCGGTCTGCCGAGATCGCCGATCACTCAACAGGTGGCTGATGAAAGCAATCAGTTCAGGCGGCTCGACGAAGGATTGGCGATGCCGACGGCCTCGGCCATCCTGGCTCCGAAGTGCACCCGGGCTGGAAGAAGGGGCTTTGACAGTCGTCTTTTCCACCTTTACAAACATTTCGATTGTGAGTTATAGTAGATAAGGCTTTCTAAAAATGTAGGGAAACACACGTTTTACGTCATTTTATCCCGATTTCGACCAGATGCTATATAAATAAACTAGTGCTATAGTATAAATCTGTACATCCGATTGCCCGCGGGTTGAATCACTTGTACAAACTGGTCTGAACTGGATTTGCCCTCAGCTCTGGGCCCTTCCCCAGGCTCCCCTCCTCAAGGCTGCGCGACATTCGATGCCACGAAGTGGGAATCGAAAGCTCACAACCTTCCTCCCGATGAGGAGCTCATTGGCGGAGTTGAGCCTCATCGACCATGACACAGCGTGATGTTTGGCCTCGATCCCACAGCAAGAATCCGATCTCCGAGGATTCGACTGGGGCGAGAAAGAGCAGGAAGTTGGTGAGAAACAGTCGGGCCGCGGCGACGTGATCGACAATATTCTCTTCATGGCGCCTGGGGCCCAACCTTAGTCACACCACCCCCCTGGAAGCCCACTTGTGGGTCCCACCCCCTCTTGTCGACGAAGCACCACCTTGGGCCACGTACTCCCTCGAGGAGCAGCTGGCTGGACGATGAGGACGGATCGAGTCATCCATAGAAAGACGGATATTCCATAGTTGAATTGCATTTAGGTTTTACTAATAAACTATTAAATAAAATCTGCCCCGGCTCCGGTAGAAAAAATAGAACCGGGAGAGAGAAAACCCAAACAACGGTGGAGTGGTGCGGTAGTGTGAAGCGTGATCCCACGGGAGAAAGAGTCCTCGTCGCGGCCGCCGCCTTCCTCCTCGTGAGCTTGTTCAACCCCCTGGCGCCTGTTGCAATTGCTCAAGCCGATGAACGTCCAGCTGGGGCGTTCTCCACCCAGTTGCAGTTCGATCAGGAAGCGGCGTGGACGTACTTGGTGAGCCAAGTCGAGGGGGGGCCACGGGTGCCTGGCACCCTCGGTCACGCGCTCACCGAGGAGCTCATCCAGGAAGTCCTCCAGCAGGCTGGTTGGGAGACCTACTCACAGAACTTCACCCCCACCTCGGGTGAGGCCGCGGATATCCCACTGGCCAATATCATCGGCAAGAGGATCTCCCAATCCCCAACGGGCAGCAGCGAGATCATCCTCGCTGCTCATTACGACACCCGACCCTGGGCAGACCGCGATTCACAAGGCGGGAGTATCCATCCTCCCCCAGCGACGCCTATCCCCGGGGCCAACGACGGTGCTTCGGGCGTGGCGGTGCTCCTGGCTCTGGCGCAGGCGCTCGAAGGCAGGAATCTCACGACCAATCTCACTTTCCTGTTCATCGACGGGGAGGATTATGGACCCGATATCCGGTCGATGTTCTACGGAAGCCGGTACTACGTCGACCACATGACCAAGGACGAAATCCGGCGCACCTCCGCGATGATCCTGTTGGACATGGTCGGGGACTCCTCCCTCCAGATCCACCGCGAGCCTGGTTCCAATGCCCAGTTGACGGACGAGGTATTCGCAGAAGCCAGAGCGATCGGGGTCGAAACGTTCATCGACGACGTCGGGCAGGGAATCCTCGACGATCATGTCTATTTCTCCCGTGTAGGAATCCCGGCGATCGACCTCATCGACTTTGACTACCCGGATCCTTCGACCAATTACTGGCACACCCTCGAAGACGACCTCGACCATGTCGCCGCGGCGAGCTTGGGTGATGTCGGTCGCGTCGTGGAATCCTACCTGCTGACGGCGACCCTCGTCGAGCCGACCGATGAGGTGCCACGACCATCGCCCGGCCCGTATGGGGACGATACCGTCGGGGACCTCCAACGGCTGGAAGCCCTCAAGGCCATCGCGTGGGTGAGTGTTGGGGGGATATGTGCCCTGGCTGTGGGCCTTTGGCTGCATCAGCGTCGGCGAGGCACGCCGTGGAGAATAACGGAGAGTGCGGCCCATCCCCCACTCGTCACACCCACGGTGGCGCGAACGAAGAAGACCTAAGACGCCCTCCGATGGGACACCCTCCCAATTTATCCTCCAGGCATAGCCAATGGGGCCCGTGGACCTCGCCCACCTGACACGCTACCCCTTCCATCCCGATGCTGCCACCTATCTGAAGGAACAGGGGCTCTCGGCGGAGGAACTCCTCAAGGATCGCGCGTTCCAGCGCGCTCGTACCTTGGGCCAGCAACGGGTCCTCAAGGGACTAGCCGAGGGTGTCGTTGATGCCCCAAACACCGGCTCGCCGGTCGAATGTCAGCTCGAGCTGCTCGGTTACGTCATATCGCGGATGATCGTCGCCACCATCGGCGATCGTTACCTCACCAATCGGATGGCGATCGCCGAGAGCAAGCGGACCTCTGAACTCCTTGAAGGTGAAGAGCCCCGCCTCCTCGTGACGCTGGCACACACTCAGGGACTGGGCCTCACGCTCAACGGCGGAAGGTTGGGTGTACCGGTCGCTCAGTTCCTGCATGGGACCCGAAACATGCGGGATCGCAATTGGAAACTGGTGAACATGCCCCTGGCCGATGGGGAGGTCGGCCTCGACCGGATGAAGGCGATCCGCTTACTCGAGGCAGTGGTCCAGGAGCGCTACCAGGATCATCTCCCGTCCCGGCCACCAGACTGGGTCGAAGAAGCGCTCTCGGAGGCCCTCGTCCAAGTCCGTATACACTTGGCTGCCGCGCGAGCCCATTTCCAGCCCCTGGAGATGGGAGAGGTGGACAGCGCCTCCTTTCCCCCCTGCATCAAGGGGATCTTCGGCATGATGCAGGCCCATGAGAACGTCTCACACATGGGCCGCTTCGCCCTAGTCTCCTTCCTCAACAACGTCGGGATGGACAAGGACCAGATCTTCGAGTTCTTCCGGATGGTGCCCGACTTCAATGTCGAGAAGTCTCGCTACCAGATCGAGCACATCATCGGGGATATCAGCGGGACGGCCTACACCGCGCCGGAATGCTCGACGATGAAGACTCACGGGATCTGCATCAATCCCGACGAATTGTGCGGGCGCCCCTGGATGACCCACCCGCTGAAGTACTATCGCGCCAAGCTCCGACAACAGGCCAAGGGCGGACCTGCGGCGGATGGGGCTGCTGAGACAGCCACACCGACCGCCTCGGATTCGCCGTCGGGTCATCCCCCTACGAAGGGACAGGAGAACGAGGGATGACGGCGATGATCCGCGTGCATGTGGAGGGGAGTCCGATCCTCAATCTGCCGAGCGGGGCGATCGAGGTTCCCCAGGGGCGGACGGTGCTGGAGCTTCTCCGGGACTTAGGTGTCCACCCCGACTCGGTGCTGCCGTTTCGGCAGGAAGTCCCGCTACCGGTCGACTCTCCGCTGTGGGATGGCGATCGGATCCTACTGGTCCCTGTCGTCTCCGGGGGTGGTCGACTGACCAATGGGAAGGGGCTTGACATTTGATCGGGGTAGAGCCGTCTGCGTGTGAGGATGCGCCCCTCGATTCATCGAGGGAGACTGCTATTCCTGCCATCGGTCGTGGACGCCGTGGGCGAAACGGTGCCACCGGTCGTCGATCCTGAGCGAGATCCGCTGGCAGTCTTCAACGGACCATCGGGTCGGACGCCGACCGTGCTGCTGTTCGGATCGGTGACGATTGCCTTGGTGGCGTGGATGGCGACCCTGGTCCTCTCGCCAAGCATGGGCATGGGACCGATCAGTGAGATGGTCCGTAGTGACGGCATCCCCGGGGTGGGGTTCTTACTTCTCGTCTGGGCCATCATGGTCGACGTGATGTTCCCGGCCTCCGCCCCGATGGTCCAGGCCTGCCGCACCCTCGCATTCGACCAGGAGACCCGCATCCGCCGCTTCGCCAGCCTGGCAGCTTTCCTCCGCTCCTACATCATGGTCTGGACGGTGGTCGGCCTGGGGGCACTGGTCCTCGACATCGGGGTTGCAACTGCAGCGTCTCGCGGGGGGATCGACGCCAAGGAGGATGTGGTCCGGGTCCTAGGGGCCGCCTTTCTCTTCGCTGGGATCTACCAGGTAACCCCGCTCAAGGAGGCCGGGCTTCGTACGTGCCGCTCGCCGTTGGGCACCATTCTGGCTTGAATGAGGTATCATTGATCATTGGAGTTGATGCTCCCGCCGGGATTCGAACCCGAGTCTTCGGCTTGAAAGGCCGAGATGATTGGCCGGTCTACACTACGGGAGCACTGACGGTCTCGTCGCAACGAGGGTGCGCCTCATCAACCTTTAGAGCTGGCCTAGGAGGCTCCAGGATTCTCTGGCGAGAAGGCCTGCTCGTTGGCGGACTGCGATAAGCCACCTCAATCCAACCCACGGGTAGATGATTATCTACGTTGAACATGGTTAGTCGTCTGACCATAATATATAGTAGCCATGTTTATTATCAACCACAATATGTATAAACATAGCCCATCAAAACTGGCCATTTTCCAACACTTTATGGACCATGATCTGCCATCAAGATACATAGATGCTTCGACTGAAGTAGTCTGTCTTTATAAATGATATTTGAAGTATAAAAACAAATTGCGATTAGTTTGGCAAATATTTATATATAATACAAGATATCGTGGTCATACAGTTGTCTGACAGATGGGTTCAGGGCCCCTCTGTTGACGTGGCTGTGGTTGAGGGACGAAGGTGTCAGAGTCGAAGGGCCGAACGGACCGAGTGACGGTCCGGCTCTCGGAGGAGGACCTCGATAGCATCCAGATCGTCGCTGAGCGGGCGGGACTTGAGTCAGTCTCGGACGTCTTGCGAACGGCACTGGACCTGTTCATCGAGACTCAGGCGACCCCCGCACATGTGCGAACGGTCGTCGTCCACCTCCCCGCCGGTCTGTACAGTCGGGCTGAGCGGCTCGTCCTCGCTGGGGAGGCCCTCTCGGTCGAGCATGAGATCGAGAAAGCCTTGGAAGCGCACCTGAGCGGTCGCATGGAGAAGCTGATCTTCGAGAACCGGCGGATCGAGAAGATCGAGCAACTGGGACTGCAACGGACAGCGCAATCCTCCCTGGACGAGAACCTCCAACCCTAGGACCGGCCGCGGGACTGCCACCCGCACCAGCACGCGGGCAGCAAGCGGGAGAGGAACAGAGCAGCAGGTGGGGCATGAACGCGCAGGGGCACATTCACGAAGAACTCGACGGAGCAGGGCGCCTCGTCGTCGCAGGGATCGGGGGAGCGGCAAGCCAAGTACTGGAATGCCTCAACCTATACTCGCATCCCTCGATGGAACTCGTCGCCTTCAACACAGACCGACCCGCCCTCGAACGTTCATCGATCCCAACGACTGTACTCTTGGGATCGGGCACCGTCGACTCCGAGGGATTCGACGCACGAATCGACGACCCCGCAGAGGTCGAACTCTGCGCAGAAACTGAAGCACGGTCCCACTTCAGTGGCGCAGATGTGGTCATCCTCTTGACCGCCCTGGGTGGGGGAACGGGGGGTCTCTCTCCTATCCTCGTCGAAGCAGCCCGCGGCGCAGGCGCGACGGTGTTCATCGTCGCCATCCTGCCCTTTAGTTCCGAAGCCGTCCGGCGGGGGCGCGCCACCCAGACCCTGCGTCGTCTCCAAGAGAGTGCCGACTTGGTGATCACATTCGACGATGACCATCTGCTTGAGGTGGTCCCTAAACTCCCCCTCGAGAAGGTCTTCGATTTCGTCGACTCCATCATCGTGCACTTGACGTGCAGCCTCGCTGCTGTGGCCAAAGCCCGGGCGGAACTCACGCCTCGGCGACCGGTCGGCGCGTGGATCGAGCATATCGAATCGCATGGGAAGGCAGCAGCCTCGATCTCCGCGCACCCTCCGGCCATAGAGTTGGTGGTCAGTGGGGGACGCAGCGAATGCGCCAGCGTCGGGGCGCCAACTGGAGGGGTCTCGGTCATCGGCGCCCAGGGCCATGGTCTGGTCGCCGGCTTCCCTCTCGACGCGGATGCTCAATCCCACGCCTCGAACGTCGCCCGCCGAGTCCGATTGCCGCTCGGTATCGACCTGCCACACGGTCCTGGCCAGATGGCGACCTTCTCCTCACTCCCATTCGAGGTGGCAAAGATGGACTCGACAGCACGAATCGGCCCGCTGACCGAACAAGAGGCGCTAGCCCCAAAGGCCCAGGCGCCTGAACCGCAAAACCCGCAGAAGGCCCCCGGCCCGACCACGATCCAGCTGAGGTTGGAGGGACTGTTCTGACCCACCCGCTGGGATCCCACCTCCACCGCCTTCCCTCGCAGGTCGGCGGTCTACCCCTGCTGCCCCCCGGCGAGATCGCTGGAGCTGCGGCCTTGGCCCTCGCGGCCGTGGCAGTCGCTGAGGCACGGGGGCGGACCGGGCCGGTGCGTCACCCCGTCAGCGGGGTCTTCATCGACTCCTCCTACACCCTCTAAGGCGACGAGCAGCCGTACGGCCAGCCGGCTCACAAGTCGCAACCCTTGCAGGCGTGGCACATCGTCGAGAACGTCCCAGTCTCGAGCCCGCGCTGCTCAAGGATCTGGCGCGTCGACCTGGCCAAGGAGAGGTGCCGCTCCGCCCCGATCCGGGGTGGCGATCCCCCCAGGGCGTTGGCGAGACCCTCCTCTATCAGTGAGGTCGTGTGCAAGCGCCGCAACGTCACGACGACCCCGATGTCACCCAAGTGGCGCACCGCCGCCTCGACCTCCTCATCATGCTCTCCCAGCCCGATGATGAGGTTCGAGGTCACCCTGCCACGTCCGAAGAGCCGGACCCCTTCAGCGAGCAGCTCCCACTGGCGCGCGTAGGAGAGACCAGGACAGACCGCTGAGAAGATCTCCTCCGTCGCAGCCTGGATGTTGAGCTTCAGTTCAGAGGCACCTGCCTGACGCAGCTGACGCAGGTGCCCTGCATGCTGGGCCAGCGGCTCTACCCCGATCGGGAGGCCCGTGCGCTGATGCAATTGCGCTACGACCGAGGCCATCCGCTCGATGGCACCGTCGAAGTCGGGCCATACCCCCGAAGTCAGCGCAAAGGAAGTGACCTCGCCTGAGGTGGCAGCTGCCACGAGCCGATCCACGAGGCGCTGGAGGTCGGGGACCTTGTACCGCTCGTGGTCGAGCAGCGGGCTGCTGCAGAAGCGGCAGGAGAACCGGCATCGTTCGTCGAGGTTGATGAAGGCCTGACCTGGGGCATGCAGGGGGGTCGAGATCACCTCGACGTCCTGGTGGAGGCAGCGATCCCCTTCCCAGAGCGTGCCGCGGTCGCCGGAGCGGTGCTCGAACCTCAGCGGTGCGTCCCCGTCGCGATCCACTTCGAGATTGACGTACCAACCGTCGATGCGGAACATCAGGTGTGGAGCCCCGGCGGTAGGCCCGGCGGAGGACTTGCTGGGGAATACCCGTAGGCCGGAGTGGGGAGGGACGAAGATCCTCCCAGCCGCCAGGAGCCGGGCCTTGAGCGCGAGGCCAGCCGGGTCAGGGCTCCGCGGCGGTAGGTGCTCGGAAGCTCGGTGTGCACCGGCACCACCCGGTAGGACCGAGGGCGGGGGAGCAGTGCCAACAGGGACCAGCAGGCTGCCCATGTGCGGGAAACCGGAAGGCAGGGCAAAGGCTTGTCGGCTCGGACTGGGCCCGAGAGTAGATGAGGAGCCGAGCCATCGGAGGCAGCAGCCGATGCCTCGAACGGTCGTCTTGGTCGGGAAGGCGCCCTGTCCGTTGTGCGACGAGGCGGCCGAGGTCCTCGGGGCGCTCCAGGTGCCTTGGGGCTTCACCCTCGAGCGGATGTCGGCCTCGGATACGCGGGCGGAACCAGAGTGGGCCACGCAAGTCCCCGTCGTCCTGGTCGAAGGCCGTGTCATCTGTCGCCTGATTGGTGATCGATGGGGGATCGAACGCGCCCTTCGGGACGCTGGCATCGGACCGAGCGGGTGAGCCAGGATGGACCTTGCGTTCATCCTCGCTGGTGGACAGTCTCGTCGGATGGGTCGACCCAAGGCCCTCGTCCCGCTCGGTGGGGTTCCGCTGGTCAGGCGTCTGGCGATGACCCTGCGGTCCCTGCCCCAACCCCCAGAGGTCTTCTGTGCTACGCAGCAAGGGCTAGCCGACCCCATCCGCCATGCCCTCTCGCCCCTTCGGGGGGTGGGGGTCCTGGTCGATCCACGTCCCGACGTGGGCCCGGCAGCCGCCTTGTCCGCGGCGGTCGGTGGCCTGGCCAAGGGGAGGTTTGCACCAAGCGCCCGAGGGGTGGTGCTCCCGGTGGACCATCCGCTCATCCCGGGGGCCGTGCTCCTTCGCCTGAGCGAGCTGGCTTCGCCGGGGGCGTTGGCGTACCCACTCGTCGATGGAGACTCCTACCATCTGTTGCTGGGATTCGAGCTAGCGACCCTCAAGGATCGGCTCGCTCAGGGAGTCGCAGCGGGTGATCAGATGCGTACCCTCTTGCGCCCTGCTGCCGACCGCCAGATCACGCAGGCGATCCTGCAGGAGCTGGACCCAAGGGGTCTGTGGATGCAGCAGGCATCGACGCCACAGGACCTCGCCCGCATCGAGCAGGTCCTGCGTGACGCTGCACCACGATGATCAGCTCTCGCTCGAGCGCGACTCCCGCAGCTCGTTGAGGAACGCCGTCGTCTCGGCGGCGTAGCGCTCTGCTCCGACCCGGCGATAGAGGTCGGCCGCCTTGCGCGCCCACGTCATCGCGGCTGCGCGATCCCCCATCTCAGCAAGCCCTTCGGCGTAGGAGCGCTGCGTGTATGCCGCGACATTGTGCAGCCCCAGCTCCTCGTAGCGCTTGATCCCTTCCTCGAAACTCCGTCTCATCTCGTCCCACTGGCGCAGGAAGCGATAGGCGATGCCGTAGTTAGCGAAGGTGTTGGCGATACCGATGCGGTCCCCCTTCTCCGTGACCAGCTGCATCGCCAGGTCACAGTACTCCTTGGCGCGCATCGGCTGGCCGACATGGGCATAGCACTCGGCGGCGTTGAACGCGCCCCAACCCATCCACTGCTTGTCCCTGATGCGCCGGGATATCCGCAGAGTCTCCTCGAAGAAGGGAATCGCGGCCTGCCATTGACGGGCCTTGATGTGCGTGTCCCCGAGGTTGTTGTAGGCCCGGGCCAGTTGCACCGAGGGTTCGAGCGCCTTCAGCGTCTCGATGGCACGGTTGTAGTGCTCCCGCGCTTCCTCCAGGTCTCCTTCCTCGTTGGCGATGTTGCCCATCTCGATGGAGATCGCCGCCAACTCGCGGTCATCATGGAGCGCTTGGGCCTCGACCTTGGCCTCGGCCATGAGCCGACGCGCCTGGGTGAAGTTCTGCTGCCGCCAGTGGACGCTGCCCTTGGCCCGCAGGATCGCTGGCAACTCGGCGTGCGAATCGCCGTGCCGGAGCACCGCCAGGGCGCGGTCGTAGTGCCGCATGGCGTCCACCCAGTCAGCGTGCAGGCGCGCCAGCTCGCCCAGGCGCTGGTGGGCGCGGGCGGCGAGCACCTCGTCGGGACCCAGGCGCACCACGCGCTCGAGAGCAGCCACGGCGGCGGCGTCATCGCCCATGGTGCGGTGAATCTCGCCCAGGCGCAAGTGCAGCTCCATCTGGCGGGTGCGCGTCACCGCTGCCGCCCCACCGTCCTGGGCCAGCATGTCGAGCTCCCGTTGGTAGAGGCTGCGCAATTCCTCGGCGACGAAGGAAGCCGTCGCGTTGTCGCCGGCCCGTATCAGACGCTCCAGTCGTTTGACCAGCCGCTCCTCCTGGCCGCTGACGGAACTTCCCTCCACGCCCGGGGGCGCGCGGCCGCTTGGGGCAGGCACGCTCCTGCCAGGGGCCTTGCCTATTAAAACCGTGAGCGCCCTGGGCGGGCCTGCGGCTCGTCGGCCGTGCCGAGGCACCACTCACACCTCCCCCTCCCGGGGGCTTTTATGTCCCAGAGGCCATGGCGCTCCATGGCCGGGATCGCCCCCGGTGACCTGGTCGGCGCGCCGCTCCAGATGTCGACGTCACTGGTGCCGACCTTCCCTCCCCTCGATCCCTCCGCCCTCGAGGGCGTCGAACCGGGGATGTGCGTGCCATGCAAGGGCACCAAGCTGCTCTGTGGAAAGGAACGTTGTCCGTTGGTGGTACGGTACGCCGCGGCGCAACAGACCTCGCTGCTCCTCGAAGGCCTTGAACTCCAGGGTTCGTCCCCGACCGCAGTCTTCGTCGGCCGGATGGGCTACCCGAAGGTGTTTCTTGGCCCCTTGGTGGCGGCCCAAAGCGGAGACACCTCGCTGCTGGACACCCCCGAACGATGGATCGGCCGCTCGATCGATGAGATCGTCGCCTTCCGGAGCCAACTCGTCCGTGGGATGCACCGGGTCGACGCCCTCGACGTCGAGGGAGGGGGGGCACTCGTCCAGCGAGTCCGAGAGCTGGCCCTCGCACGCCGCTCGGCGGATGTCGAAGTGGCGTTCCACAAGCGGCCCGTGGGCCGCCTGGTCTTCGATGACGAGGTCCAGCCGACGGGTCCGACTGCCCCGCTGCGCGGATTGGAGGTTGGGACCCTGCGGATCGACCGCCGCGTCGAGCGGGCCCATCTGGACACGGACCTCGGCGCGGCACCGGCTCTCGTGGGGCTCTACCGGTCCGGGTTGGAACTGAGTGCCCTGCAACGGATGTTCAGCGTCGGGGCCTTTGGCGATGGCCGTCGACGCCGATTCGTCCCGACCCGTTGGTCGATCACGGCCGTCGACTCGACCGTTGGGGAACATCTGCGCGAGCGGGTCAAGCAGCTGCCCGCCATCGATCAGTGGCGGATCCACGAGATCGTCGCCCTCGACAACCGCTGGCAGGTGGTGCTGATGCCCTCCTCGTGGCGCTACGAGCTCGTCGAGGCCTGGTACCCCAACACCGCCTGGAACCCGCTGGGGCGCGAGGTCGAGATCATCAGCGACCACGAGTTCTACGAGGGCCGGACCACCTATGCGAGCATCGGCGGTTGCTACTACGCCGCCCGGCTTGCCGTCTGCGAGCACCTGCTGTCGCAAGGCCGTCAGGCGGGTGCGTTCATCCTACGCGAGACCCATCCGGGCTATCTGATGCCCGTGGGAGTGTGGAACGTCCGTGAGCACGTCCGCGCTGCGCTGCGGACACAACCGAAGACCTTCGACCGCCTCGAGGGCGTGATGGAACACCTCGGCAGCCGCCTCGACATCCCCCTGGCCCGATGGACACGGACCAGCGCCCTGCTAGCAGATGCTCGGTACCAGCGGAGGCTCGATGACTTTCTTTGATCCGTCCACGGGCCAGTGGCAAGGTTGCGCGTCGGGCGCGCCGGTCGGCCCGCGAGCCGCGGCAGTCTCGAGCCGCAGGGCCCTTGGCCCCTCCCGCCTGGTGGGATTCGCCTACTCCCTCAACCCGTATCGCGGGTGCGCCCACGCCTGTAGCTATTGCTACTCCCCCGAGGTGATCCGGGACTATCGGCCCTGGGGCACGTGGCTGCAGGCACGCATCGACCTACCGCGGACGCTCGCCCGCGAGTTGCGCACCCTGCCGCGCGGACGCATCGGGTTGGGCACGGTCACCGACCCCTACCAGCCAGCCGAAGAAGGCTTGCGACTGACCCGCCGCTGCCTGGCGTTGATCATCGGCGCGGGGTGGCCCGTCTCGGTCCAGAGCAAGGGGACGCTGATGCTGCGGGACCTCGACCTGCTGGCGAGCGCTCCGTCGGGCACTGCCGACATCGGCTGGTCGCTCTCAGGCACGCCACCCGAGCTCGTGCCGTTGGTCGAACCGCTGGGGGCGCCCCCGCAGCGACGGTTGGCCGCACTGGCGCAGACGGCAGCCGAGGGAATCGACACGTGGGCCTACTTCGCGCCCTTGATTCCCGGGGTCAGCGATGAGGGGGTCCTGCAGGATCAGGTCTCCACCCTTGCGACCAGTGGCGTGAAGCGGGTCTTCGCGGACCCTCTGCGGATGCGCGGCCAGATCCACGCCCGCCTGGTCGCCGCCCTGGCGCACGAGCTACCGCAGGCCGCGCGCCGTCTAGAGGACCTGGGATTCGTCCGTTCCGAGGGAGAACGGTTACGGCAGACGGTCAGGCAGCTCTGCGCCGACCATGGCCTGACCTTCGATGCCGAAGGGCCCTTCGTCGAGGCTTCGCCGTTCGAGGCCTTCTCGCCCCAAAGGGTGCCGCTGCCCTCGCGCAGCGAATCCTTCTTGGTGCAGGAGCCACCTTGGGACTCATAGGTGGCATCGACTGGGAGGATGAGGATGCAACGGAACGCCGGACCGTCGACGATGCGGGTGCGGGATTTCGTCATCACCGACGAGTTCCAGCTGGTCGCAGCGACCACCTCGCTCAAGGAGGCGACCGAAAGGTTGCTCGAGATGCGCCGGGGGGTGCTCCTGGTCGAAGATCGGGAACATGAGGTGGTGGGGGTCGTCACCGAACGAGGACTGCTCCGACACCTTGCCGCGGGCGAACGCCTGGAGGCTCCCCTCGACCACATCATGGATCGGCATCTGCTCCATCTGCCCTCCGACCTTGGCCTGCACGAGGCCGTGCAGCAGATTGGGGAGCGCCAACCCTCGGCCGTCATCGTCGACGCCAGTGACGGTTCCTTCGCAGGCTACTTCTCGCCCACCGACTTCCTCGAAGCGCAGCGGCGCATGCGCGATGACATCTGAGGGACGACCGCGCCCTCAACGGCGACGGCCCATCAGGCGTTCGACCTGTGTACGCAAGGCTGTCGGAGGCGCCCCGGAGGCGACCGTTCGAACGAGCGCGGAGCCCACCACCGCCGCCTGCGCCCCAGCAGCCCACACCGCGCGCACGTCCGCAGGGGTGGCGATCCCAAAACCCGGGGCCAATGGGAGACGTGCGGAAGCGGCATGCTCCCGTGCCTGACCGATCAGCTCTCTCGTCTGGGGGGAGAGCCCCTTGCGCGCACCGGTGGTACCGTACCGGCTCACCAGATAGACGAAGCCGCTGCTGCTACGAGCGATCGCCGCCAGTCGTCGAGGCCCGCTGCTGGGTGCCGCTAGCAACGGCAGGTCGATCCCTGCAGCCTGCGCAGCTTCCGAGAAGGGACCTGACTCCTCCAATGGCAGATCAGGGACGATGACCCCTGCGATGCCCACCGCAGCCACGGCATCGAAGAAGGGCTGCACGCCGCGCTGCTCGATGAGGTTGACGTAGAGCATCAGCACCAGGGGAGGATCGATCTGCCGATGGATCTGCTTGGCGGACCGCAGGAGTGACTGCAAGGTCGTGCCACCGGCCCGGGAGCGCAGCCCGGCGGCCTGGATCGTCGGCCCGTCGGCGATGGGGTCGGAGAAGGGCACCCCAAGCTCGATGACGCTCGCACCCCCCGAGGCGAGGGCGCGGACGTATGCGGCGCTGCGCTTGGGGGTTGGGTCACCGCCCATGAGGTAGGCGACCACCCCCCTACCGCCCTGCAGGGCAGTGGCGATCTCGCTCAGAGGGAGACCCCCGAGCGCGCCGCGACGGTGATCAGGTCCTTGTCCCCACGGCCACTGAGGGTGACGACGATGACGTCGTCGGCAGGACGTCTCGCCGCCTCCTCGAGGGCGGCTGCGAGCGCGTGAGCAGACTCGAGCGCGGGCAGGATCCCTTCGAGACGAGCCAGCAGGTGGAATGCCCGCAACGCCGCTGCGTCATCGACGGATCGGTACTGGGCACGACCCTGCTCCTTGAGGTAGGCATGCTCCGGGCCGACGCCGGGGTAGTCGAGGCCTGCGGCGATGGAATGGGTCGGCTGGATCTGCCCCTCGTGGTCCTGCAAGAGGTAGGTGCGCGCACCATGGAGCACACCCGGGCTCCCCAGGGAGAGCGTCGCGCTGTTGCGCCCGGCAGACCTTCCTGTGCCGCCTGCCTCGACACCCAGGAGTCCGACCCTGGAATCGTCGATGAAGGCCGAGAAGGTCCCCAGGGCATTGGAGCCAGCTCCCACGCAGGCGATCACGAGGTCGGGGAGCGCGCCCTGCAGAGCCAGGACCTGCTCGCGCAGCTCGATCCCGATGGAGGAGGCGAAGGTGCGGACCATCACGGGGTAGGGGTGCGGGCCCACCACCGAGCCAAGCAGATAGTGGGTCGTCTCGACGGAGGCGACCCAATCGCGAAGGGCTTCGTTGATGGCGTCCTTGAGGGTCTGGGTGCCCGTGGTGACGGGGATTACCTTGGCACCCATCAGTTGCATGCGATAGACGTTATGGGATTGGCGCTCGACATCCACTGCACCCATGTAGACCTCCACCGGGAGCCCAAGGAGCGCGCCGATCATCGCCGTGGCAGTGCCATGCTGCCCCGCACCGGTCTCGGCGATGATCCGCTGCTTGCCCAGACGCTTGGCGAGCAGTCCCTGTCCGAGCACGTTGTTGAACTTGTGCGCCCCGCCATGGACGAGGTCTTCACGTTTGAGGAGGATCTGGGCGCCCCCGGCGTGCTGGGTCAGTCGAGCCGCTGGGTAGAGGGGGCTCGGACGGCCCCCGTACTGGCGCGCGAGCCGATCGAACTCGTCGCGGAAGGTGCGATCTGCCCAGGCCTGCAGGAACCCTCGCTCCAGCTGCTCGAGGGCTGGCATCAACGTCTCGGGGACGTACTGGCCACCGAAGGGACCGAACCTGCCTCTAGGGGGATACCGCAGAGGGAGCCCCTGGCGTTTGGCTGATGGGGGCCTTCGTCGGTGACGATCGGTCATGGAGCCGCCTCGCGTGCCCGATCGATGAGGGCCGAGATAAGGGAGGGGTCCTTGGAACCATCGCGCTCCAGGCCGCTCGAAGCGTCGATTCCATCAGGCTGGACCGATCGGACCGCAGCTGCGACGTTGTCAGGCCGCAGCCCGCCGGCTAGGAATACCGGGCGGTCCCGCATCCCGTCACGCAACACCCGTGCCCGCCCCCAGTCCCCTTGCAGGCCCGTGCCGCCGGTGCCGCCTGTCCCTTGGGTGTCGAGCAGGACCCATCCGCGACCAAGGTCGGGCAAGGGGGGGGGCGATCCGGCCTGGGACCGAGGCATCGCAGCGTCGCCTCCACCTGCCGGGGGAATCGGGACCACGATGATGAGGCCCACTCGGGTTGGCAGGAGGGCACGCAACTGCTGCATCACCGTAAGACTCCGCACGGCGTGGGGCTGCAACAGGTCGATGGGCAGGGAAGCCCCCAAGTCTGCGAGTGCGACCGGGTCGGTCAAGGTGGTGACCGCGACCCGTAGGACACCGCGGGGGACGCTCTCGAGGACGGCACGCGCGTTGGGCAGCGCGAGGGATCGGGCAGCGGCGGGGCTCTCGACGATCACGCCGCAGGCATCGGCGCCCGCGGTCATCGCCACCTCGGCGGCGGACCCCAGACCGCAGATCTTCACCCGCAGGGTCATGGTCGTGCCCCCACCAGTGAGCGGAGCAGGGGGAGTGGGTCCCTTTGGCGCATCAGGGCGGTTCCAACGAGCACGGCGTCGGCTCCGGCGCCGAGCAGTCGCCGGACCGTCACGACGTCCTCGATGCCCGAAGCGCTGACGACGGGCCGGTCCTTGCGCGCGGCCGCGAGTATTCGTTCGGTGTTCTCCACATCGACGCCGAGTGTATGGAGGTCACGATTGTTGACCATCAACACCTCCGCCGGTCCCCGCTGCGCCCAGCGGTACTCCTCCAGTGTCGCGCACTCGAGCACGACCTCAAGGTGCCGCCGCTGAGCCTCGTCGATCAGCTCCACGAGGTCCGATCCTCTCGCACGGCCTTCGAATGCCGCAACGATCAACAGGACCGAGGAGGCGCCGGCGTGTTGGGCAGCATCCAACTGTCGGGTCGAGACGATGATGTCCTTCATGAGCACGGGCACTCCCAATCCCGTCGCGATCCGAAGCGTCTGCAGATCGCCACCGAAGCTCGTCGGTTCGGTCAGCACCGAAAGGGCGCACGCCCCACCCTGCAGATACGTCACGAGGCGCTTCTCGAGGCCAAGCACATCTGCTCCCGGTGGCACGAGGGCGCCAGCAGAAGGGGCCCGGGGCTTGAGCTCGGCAATGACCGGAACATGACCGACGCCCGCGGCATGCTCGATGGCGGGCGCCAATCGCGCCGATGCAGCGGGAGCGGATGACTGCTTCGGGTCGAGATGGTAGTAACCCGCCGCGACCGTGGCGTGCGCCTGGGTGACCAGAGCCCGCAAGACCGAACCCGGCCCCTGGGGGTGCTGATCGACGCTGCTCATGGGGCCTCACCCCTTCGTTGCGCCTCTGCAAGGAACCGATCGAGGAGTTCCAACGCGACGCCTGAGGCCAGGATCTCCCCTGCCCGCGCCACGCCCTCATCGATCGTACGACACCTCGCAGCCGCCACCAGCGCCATCGCACCATTGAACTGGACCATGCGTGAGCGCGGGCTTTCGAGGTGTTCACCTCCGAGGATGGAGCGCACCATCGCAGCGGCGACCTTCGGTGGAAGCGGGCCGATCTCCGTGGGCGTGTCCGATGGCCTGCAGGGCCAAGGGGGTGGTACCTCGAGGGTGGTGCTCGACTGGGCAGTCTGCAGGCTCACCTGATTCTGACCCAGGGTCGAAGCCTCATCCAACCCAGGCGCTCCGTGGACGGCCATCACCCGCTCTGCCCCAAGGGCGATCACTGCCGCAGCCATGGTCTCGACGAGGGCTGGAGAGAAGACACCAACGAGCTGCGTCCGGGCTCCGAGCGGGTGCGCGAGCGGACCTAGGAGGTTGAACAGGGTCGGGGAAGCCAGCCCCTTGCGCACCTCTGCCGCATGCCGCACCCCGCCGTGGAAGGAGGGCGCGAAGAGGAAGGTGACGCCGCAGCTTTGGAGCAACCGCACCGCTCCTGCAGGTGGGATCTGCAAGGGGAAACCGAGCGCTTCGAGGACGTCTGCTGAACCGCAGCCACTGGAACTCGCCCGGTTCCCGTGCTTGGCGACGGTGCAACCGGCAGCCGCGGCGACGAACGCCACGGTCGTCGAGACGTTGAAGGATTTGACGGGGGCACCCCCCGTGCCGCAGACATCCAGATCGGCGATCGGGCAGCGGGGCAGCCTCGTCGCAGCACGGCGGAGCGCGCTGGAGAAGCCGACGAGTTCGTCGAGCTGCGGGAGGACGACCTGGTAGGTCGTCAGGAGGGCAGCCAAGGGAACGGCGCCAACGGAACCGTCGATGATCCGCCCCATCAGCTCCGCCGCCTCGCTCCGTCCCAGATGCTGACCGCGCTGCAGCGCCACGATGGACGTGCGCACCGCCTGGTCGGCATCAGCCTCTCCCTGGGGCCTCTCAGCCATTGGCCACCTCGCGGAACCGGCGGACTCGGTGCAAGAAATTGGCGAGCATCGGGCTCCCCTGCGGGGTGAGCACCGACTCAGGATGGAACTGCACGCCCTCGAGTGGTGCGCTGACATGCCGCAGGCCCATGAGCAGCCCGTCTGCCGTCCATGCCGTCCCCCGAAGGCTCGGCGGGAGTGAGGTCGCCTCGACCACCAGGGAGTGATACCTCCCGACCGTCAGGGGCGAAGGCAGACCGGTGAACACACCCCCGCCATCGTGCCGGACCTCGCTCGCCTGTCCATGCACGAGCACCGGCGCAGGCACCACGCGGCCACCGAGGGCGGCGGCGATCCCCTGGTGCCCCAGGCAGACCCCCAGGATGGGAAGTTCGTTCGACATCCCCAAGACGATCTGGCGACCTAGGCGGAACCACCGGTCCAGCTGCGGGTCGCCCGGACCAGGCGAGAGGACGATGGCATCGGGTTTCGCCTCGCGGACCATCGCGAGGTCTGCACGGTCCGAGCGCAGCACGCTCACCGATGCACCAAGGTCCCCCAGACCCTGGACGAGGTTGTAGACGAAGGAGTCGCGATGGTCGATGACCACGATGTGCGGACGTGGAGCCGGCATCGACGATCCTCAGTAGGCCTGTCGACGGTCCATCAACCGCTCGCGGTACGCTCCATCCTGCGGCGATCCGCCCAGCAACCCCTCGAGGGCAGCAAGCTTGTGGGTCGTCTCCTGCCACTCGTTGGCTGGCACGCTCCCTGCGGTGATCCCGGCTCCTGCCGCGAGTTGGAAGCGCAGGCCATCGAAGAAGCCCGTGCGAATCGCGATGGCAGTGTCGAGGTTGCCATTGAGGGCAAGATACCCGACCACCCCCCCATAGCCACCCCGGCCCCAAGGCTCGAGCCCGTGGAGCAGCTCGACCGCTCGGAGCTTGGGCGCCCCGCTGAGGGTCCCGGCGGGAAAGGTCGCCTCCAGGGCATCGAGGGCATCCTTGCCCATGGCCAACTCTCCTTCGACGACCGAGACGAGGTGCTGCACGTGCGAGAACCGCTCGATCACCTTGTCCTCGGTCACCTGCACGGACCCGAATCGGCAGACCTTCCCCAGGTCATTGCGCGCGAGGTCGACGAGCATCGCGTGCTCGGCCAGTTCCTTTGGGTCGCTGCGCAGCTGGGCCGCGAGGCGCTGGGTCTCGGCTGCTGACGCACCCAAGGGTACCGTGCCCGCGATCGGGTGGGAGCGCACGGTCGTCCCCTGGACGCTGACGAGGGTCTCTGGGCTTGACCCGGCGACCTTGTAGGGGCCAAAGTCGAGGAAGTACATGTAGGGCGAGGGATTGAGCGCACGTAGCCGGCCATAGAAGTCCAACGGATCGCCGCGGTAGGATCCGCGCAGTTGCCGAGCCAGGACCACCTGGAACGCCTCCCCCGCGCAGATGGCGCGTTGGACCTTCCCGACCGCATCACGGTAGCCCTGCTCGTCCCAGTCCTGCTCCTCGACCTCACCGCGGAACTCGAGCAGCTCATGGTGCTCCTCCGCCAGGCTCAGGCAGTCGCTGCGGTCCTCCCCGTGGGAGAAGTACATCGCGCTCCCCTGTCGGTGGTCGATGACGATCCCATCGAGGTACAGCCCCAACTGCAGCTGGGGCATGCCCAGCGGCGCTGGACCATGGGAGGGGAGGTCCTCATACCAGCCGAGGAAATCCCAGCCGATGTAGCCGACCAGCCCACCATTGTACCGCAGCCCACCGGTGGAGAGCCCCCCGGAACGCACGGCGTGCTCCTCGAGCAGTGAGCGGATCACCTGCATCGGGGGCGCCGCGAGCTCATCGCCATCGATGCTGACGAGCCCATCGCGGACGGTGATGATGCGTTCCGGCTCGAAACCGACGATGGAGCTCTCGACGAAGCGGTTGTCCCCCGGTGCGCTCTCGAGCAGGAAGCTGACCCCAAAGGTCCGCTGGAGCCCTCGGTAGAGGGTGAAGGGATCGACGTAGGGGACCTCTTTGCGGATCATCGGCTCATCCCCGCTGATGCGCTGAAGGGAAGAACTCCGCATGGACCGCTCGCAGCGTTGCCGTCAGGTCATCCTCGTGGACGGTGAAGTGGTAGGCGACCATCGAAGCCCCCGCGCTGATCAAGTGGACGTTGATGTTGCGCCGCGCCACCGCCGTGAAGACCCGCGCGGCCAGCCCCTTGGTCGACCCCAGTCCGGCTCCGACGGCGCACACCAGCGCGGTGTGCGGATCGGTCTCGACGCGCTGGATGACCCCATGGGTGGTCAGCCGTTCGAGGGCCCTGACCGCCACCTCCATCTCGCGGCGACTCACCAGCAGGGAGACACAGGTCTGGGAGGTGGTGGCGCTCAGGATGTTGACGCCGGCCTGCCGGAACGTCCCCGCGATCAGCTCGAGGGTGCCCGGCTCGTAGCCGCAGGCGCTCCCGCTGACCTTGATGGTCGACAACCCTGGCAGGTAGGCCACCGACTTGAGCACCTGGGCATGGACCGCGCCATTGGGGCCGATGAGGGTTCCCGGGGCTGTGGGGGCGTCGAGGTCCTTGATGACCAAGGGGATCTGCCGGGCCCTGCTGACCTCGACCGCACGGGGGTGGAGCACCCGCGCACCGAAGTAGGCGAGCTCCTCGGCCTCATCGTAGTTGAGACGGTCGATGGTGAAGGCCTCTGGCACCAGCCGCGGATCGGCGCTCAAGAAGCCGTCGACATCCTTCCAGATCTCCACACGCTCCGCATCCAGCACATAGGCGGTGACGGCGGCGGAGTAGTCAGTCCCGTTGCGCCCCAGGGTCGCGCAATGACCCTCGGGCGTGATCCCGAAGTAGCCGGTGAGCACCGGAATCGCGCCATCGTGACCGGCCTGACGCAACGACGAGGGCAACCGCCGAGACGATTCCTCGAGCTGGACGATGGCGGCACCATGGTGAGGCGACACCACCATTCCGGCGGCGTCGGCGTCGACGGCACGTCCGCCGGGGTCCCCCAGTCGACTGCGGAGTGCCGCTGCCAACAGGATGGCAGCCACGCGCTCCCCCGTCGAGAGCACGAGGTCGCGGGTGCGCGGGGTCAGCTCCTCGGTGTAGACGGCCCCAAAGAGGAGGCGCTCGGCCTTCTCGAAGCGCTCGCCGATGCTCGCTGCGGCTGCGCCCCGTACCTCCCCCGCAGGGACCAGCTCCGCCAGCAGCGCCTGGTGGCGAGCCTGGAGCTCCCCAAGGGTTCGGGAGACCTGTTGCTCCCCCAGCCCATCGCAGAGCCCCACCAGCAGATCGGTCACCCCGCTGAGGGCCGATGTCACCGCGACCACGGGCAGGCCTTCGGCCGCCGGCTGCCGCTGACGCGTCTGCTCGATGATCGCCAGGCTCTTTGCGGCCATGCCCGCGTCACCGACGCAGCTACCGCCGAACTTGAGGACGAGCGTCATCGGTCCCCTCTGCCGTCCTTGGGGCGGCCCGGATGGTTGCGCCCGTGGTCTGCTTCGAGGTGGACATCGGCGCCCCGACGCAACAACAGGTCGAGCAACACGACTGCGAAGGCGCCTTCGACCACCGGGACGGCACGCGGGACGATACAGGGGTCGTGCCGACCGCCGACCCGCAGGGTCGTCGGCTGCATCGTCCGCAGATCGACGGACCGTTGCTCCCGTGCGATGCTGCTCGTGGGCTTGATGACGACCTGCGCGACCAGCGGCATGCCGGTCGTCAGACCGCCAAGCACCCCCCCCGCGTGGTTGGTCGAGGTCACGATCAGGCCGTCACGGACCTCATACGGGTCGTTGTGCTCGGAACCGCGCATGCGGGCGGCGGAGAAGCCGTCACCGAAGGCTACGGCCTTGACGGCGGGGATGGAGAGGAGCAGTTGCCCAAGGTACGCGTCGACCTTGTGGAACAAGGGATCACCCAGTCCCGGTGGCACACCGCGCGCCCGACCCTCGACGACCCCACCGAGTGAATCGCCGGCCTCACGCGCCTCGAGGATGGCTTCCTCGATGCGTGCTGCGGTCGGGCTGTCGGCGCATCCGGTCTCCGAGGTGCAGTTGCCAGCGACCACCTGATCGAAGGAGAGGTCGGGGGCCCGGATCCCTCCGACCTCGAGGGTGTGGGCGGCGATCTCGATCCCGTGGCAGGAGAGCACCTGCCGGGCGACCGCTCCAGCCATCACGAGGGACGCCGTCAGCCGCCCGGAGAACTGCCCGCCACCACGGTGGTCGTTGTGCCCGCCATAGCGCACGCTCGCAGGATAGTCGGCATGTCCGGGCCGAGGGATATGACGGAACTGCTCGTAGGAACTGCTGTCGATGTCCCCATTGTCGATCACCATCGTCAGCGGGGCACCGCTGGTTCGACCCCCATGCAACCCGCTGAGGACCCGAACCCGATCCTTCTCATCGCGCGAGGAACTCAGCAGGCTGCGCCCCGGCCGTCGACGATCGAGCTGCACCTGGACGGCCGCCAGGTCGAGCGGCACCCCCGCAGGGCAGCCATCGACGACGACGCCGACCATCTGGCCGTGGGACTCACCGATGACGGTCATTCGGAAGAGGGCGCCGAAGGTGTTCATGGGTTCCCCCCGGTGCTCGCAGGGATGACGGCGGTGCGGATCCCCAGGTGCTCGAGATCATCGAAGAAGGAGGGATAGCTCACCCGGTGTGCACCCATCCCCCGCAAGGTCAGTGGCGATTCGCTGCAGCTGGCCAGGATCGCACCGGCCATCAGGATCCGATGGTCGCCTTCGGTATCGATGGGACGTTCGAGCCGTCCCGTCCCCCGCAGGTGCGCACCGAGGACCCGCTCGCCTGCGGCGCCCCCGACCCCATCGACCACCAACCCATCGAGCCGCTGTTGCACCCGCACGCCGACGGCCTCCAGCAGCCGCCGGGTCGTGGCGATCCGGTCACTCTCCTTCACCCGCAGCTGCGCTGCACCCGAGAGGGTGCAACTCCCGGCGGTCGTCGCTGCAAGGACGCACAGGATGGGGAAGAGGTCCGGTGACCGCCCAAGATCGACGGAGAAGGGCAGCAACGGACCCTCAGGACCGACGATCGTCAGCGACGAAGCTGCGGTCCCCTCCTCCTTCCACTGCACGCTCGCACCGACCCGTTCGAGCACCGACACGATGGCCCGATCACCCTGGAGGCTCTTGGGATCGAGCCCGCGTAGGGTGATCGCTCTCCCGTGAATCGCTGCGGCGACCATCAGGAATGCGGCGCTGCTGTAGTCGGCCTCGACGCGGTGATGGCCCAAATGTGTTCGCACCGGACCTGCCGAGACGACCTCCCACCCCCCCTGGGAGCGAGGTCGGGTCAGCACGCCTGCGCGTCCGAGCAAGTCGAGGGTCAACCCTACGTAGGGCGCCGACGCGAGCCTGCCGATGACCTGGAGGCTGGTGCGACCTCCACGAGCCGCAGCGGCGATCAACAACGCGCTGACGTACTGGCTCGAGACGCTACCGTCGATGGTGAAGGCCTCACTCCGCCATGGACCGCGGACGAGGAAGGGGGCTGTGCTCGCCCCTGCGGGAATCACTCCGACGCCTGCGGAGGCCAGGGCGTGCAGCAGCGGCCCCATGGGCCGGCGACGCAACGAGGAGTCACCGTCGAGGTGGACCGGACGGTCCCCCGTCGCACCAAGAGCCGTCAGCAGCCGCAGCGACGTGCCGCTATTGGCGCAACCGACCTCTGCGGTCGGCAGGCCGAGTCGGAGGTCGAGCATCTGACCTCGGGCGATGCGGACGTCTCCCTGCCCGACGTGCCCTTCGACGATGGCCCCCATGGCGACCAGCCCGTGGGCGGTCGCGATGGTGTCCTCGCCCCACAATGGCCCGACCACGTGGCTGGCGACGTCACCGATCGCACCGATGACCAAGGCTCGGTGCGTGAGGCTCTTCGAAGGGGGGGCCGCGACCATCCCCTGGGGAACCCCAGGTTGGACTTGGACCATCATGGGTGCGCTCCCCTGCGCCTTCATGTTCGCACACCTCCCCCACGTGCGCCTGCGAGGACTTCTTCGAGCGGGGGGAGTGCTCCGACTCGGAGCTGCACGGACGCAGGTCGGAGCTGATGGAGCTCTGTGGAGACCCCTTCGAGGCCCTCGACGATTGCTGCCGCACCGCCGACCGTGGTGAGCCCGGCGACGGCGGGTCCCGTCCCACTGACTCCCGCCGCCAGCGCTCCCAACGAGAGCATGCGCTGCTGGATCCCCTGAGCCTGGGATTGTCCCAGCGCCTGCGCGACCGCAGTGCCGTTGTCGGTCCAGGCTGCCACCAACTCCCCCGCTAGTGCGGCGTCCTGCGCGCGCTGGAGCAGCGGGTGCACGCGATCGAACAGGTGCGCACCGACCTGTGCGCTTGGGACGGCTACGTCATCCCGAGGGACCGCGATGATCACCCGTAGGGATCCAAGGACGTGGCCCGCCAGCGGCGGCTCCGTCCAGTGCCGCACGATCGCGTGGGTGCGCACGTTGGCGACCACCAGCCCCCCCAGAGCCGCACCTGCGGTATCGTCAAGGGCACCAGTGCGCGTGACCCCCGCGCTGAGGGCTGCAGAGACCGCTAGCCTCAACTCGGCCTCTGCGCTGACGCGGGTTCCCACCGCGGCGAGCATCGCGCGGGTCAAGGCTACGCAGCTGATGCTGCTGGTCTTGAGCCCCACACCCATCGGGATGGGGACATCGATCGCCGCCTCGCGCACGTCGATCCTCTGGCCGACGCACCTGCTGAGGGTCGCCGCCACCGCCCGTGGGACCCGGTGGTCGGCGATCGCCACTCCGTTGCGTAGGTCCACCAGGGTCTCCCCCACTGACCCATCGGGCGCACCGCCAAGCTCCACTCGGACCCGCGCGTGGGCAGGAAGGTCGATCCCCAGTGCCGCGCCGACACCCAGAGGTATCCCATTGAGGATCGACACGCAGCCCCCGCACGCCCCATGACCCTGGAGCTCCTGGGTGCGGTTCATTCCCCCCCCTCCTCGCCCTCCGCGTCGATCGAACCCGGGCTTGGAGGCGCCTGCAGGGCCGAACGTAGCGTCGACAGTGCCGTCATCAATGCGGTCTCCATCACGACCCTCGGAGCAGGGGCAGAGGTGAAAAGATGGTAGGCGAGCACCGCCTGCTCCAGGAGCATCATCCGCCCATCTGCGGTGCGCAACCCCCGCTTCCGCGCGCTCCGCACCAGCATGGTCTCCTGTGGATGGTAGGCCATGTCGAAGACGGCCGCATCGGGCCGCAGGTGGGACACCTCCAGCGGGAGTCCATCGAGGATACCGACCGACCCGACCGGAGTCGCGTTGATCACCACGTCAGCTTCCGCACAGGCCTTCGACCGCGACTCCCAAGGGCTATCATCGACGGGGACCGGCAGGCGCCCTGCCAACTCCTCACGCACCTGTCGGGCGCGGACATGGTCGCGGCCGACGATGCGCACCCGCGCGGACCTGCTGCAGGCTGCTACCGCCGCACGCGCACCCCCACCGGCCCCAAGGATCACGACCTCTCGGCCCTGGGTGACGATCCCTGCGTGCTGGAGGGCCGTCTCCAACCCCGCGATATCGGTGTTGTGTGCCTCGACGGAGCCTTTGACGAACCGCAGCGTGTTCGCTGCGCCGACCATCTGTGTTTGGGGCGAGAGCACATCGGCGTGTTCGAGCACTGCCTCCTTGTAGGGATGGGTGACGTTGCACCCGCCAGCACCAAGGTCGCGGAGCGCCTGCACCACGGCCGACAACCGTGGGGCCCGCACCGCCAATGGCAGATAGGCCGCATCCCGTCCCGTGTGCGCGAACGCCGCATTGTACATCGGTGGTGAGAGCGTCAAGGCCAACGGATAGCCCAGGATCCCGAAGAGTTCCGTCCCCTCCTCGATGTGGAGCGGGAGGAGTTGGTGGAGATATTGCAGTTCCACTTGCCCTTCGGTCACTGCGGAGGGCTCATGGAGGGTGCCGTAGAGCAGGACGGAACCGAGCGAACGCGCCAAGAACCGACTGAGCTGGCCCAGGGGTCCGGTGGCCATCAGCGCGAACCGCACCGTTCGTTTCCCTCCCTCCTCGTGCGGTGCGGAGGCGGCGGCGAGCCGTTTCGAGAGGAGACGTAGCTGGTGGAGGTCAGAGGCTGTGGCTGCTTCGATGACGACCTTGCAGACGGTGGACCGCAAGCCCTGCTGCCTCGGGGCAAGGATCGCTGCAGCCAGGATGTCGGGCGGCGGCACGGCGCCCACGAGATGGGTCGAGAGGATGGTGCGGGTGCCCTCGCGGTGGGCCAGCTGCAGGAGCGAGCGCAGACGTGCCGCGGCGATATCCGCCTCCAAGTCGACGTAGTCGACGAATGGTATCAGGGATTCGAGTATCGCAAGGCGCTCGCCCTCACTGTAGTGGGGACGGCGGCGCAGGGTGAGCAACAGCGGCAACCCCGGCGTGACCGCGGCGAGCTCGTCGACATCGAGCGAATTGAGCAGGTCAGCACGCAGCTCAACGATGTCGGCACCTGCGGCCATCGCGTCGGCAGCTTCAGCACTGAACTCCTCGAGGTCCTCCGCATCGACGGTGGCGACCAGCAGCGGACGATCATCGAGTGGGAGCGATGGAGGAGCGGGGTCCCCGCCGAGGGGCAACCTCTCTGAGGCGGCGGCCACGACGTTCCCCCTACCGCTCCTGGAGCGACTCATCGATGAGCATGCCAAAGTGCCGCGCACCGTCGGTCAGGTGGACGAGGACCTGGTCTCCGCGCTTGAGCTCGGTCACGGCCCTTGCCACGGGCCCTCCCGGCCCGGAGGCCGCCGAAGCAAGGAACCGGATCGTCTCGGCGTTCTGGACGATCGTGTGAAGGGCGGTCTCACCCACTCGGGCGCTCACCAGAGCCAAAGGGCGGACCTCTTGTTTGATCCGGCCGATGACGGCGGTGCGGCTGCGCCCATCGGCATCCACCAGCAGGATTGACATCCCCGCGTGCAGCTCCGAGAGGTAACAGGTGCTGCCATCGGGCATCAGGACGTAGGCGTGCACAGGGCCGGCGTTGATCCGGAACGGCCGGGTCGCGACGTAGGAGCTGCCGACCGTCTCCCCATGGAGGAGGAACAGGGCCTGGGATTGGGAGCCGACGAGCAGTCCCTCACCCGGACGCAGGATCGAACACGTGTCGACGCAGATTCGATCGCCCGAGCCCACGATGCTCACGGATTCGATCGTCGCCAGTTCCAAGGGCACGTGGGGCGTGGCCGCCTTGCGCAGCTTCGCCAGCGCCTCGATCTGCTGCGCATCCGTCACCAAGAGCAGCACCCCCCCGACCCCACGTTCGAGACTGCCTAGCGCAACCTCTGCCTGCGACACGGAGGAGACGACGACGACGATGCGCGACCCCGGCCTTGACTGGCCGGCAGCGATCAGGTTCTCCCAAGGGATGACGGACCAATCGGTCGTCTCGATGACGACGATCGGGATGCTCCCAAGGGTCGAGAGCGCAACCGCCTGGCCCTGCGTGCCCTCGATCCGCAGGTGGTACGCGATGGTCTGGCCGTCGAAGGCATAGGAGTCGCCCGTCCGCAAGATCGACGGATGGAGCAGCGCCGTAGGCAGCGAATCTGCCTGCTGCGTACTCAAGACGATCTCGTGGAACCCCATCGATCGGGCGCTGGCGACCAGCTTCTCGACCTGGGCGGGGCCCAACGAAGGTGCTGGGGCGACCCAGAACAGCCTCGAGGCTGCTGCCAGGACCATCAACGCCCTCGGGCTGCACGCAACTGGCCGAGGACATCCGTCATTGGGATGCGACCGTGGACCAGAGAGACCAATGCAGCCGTCATCGCGGCGGGGTCGACATGGCCAAAGACGTTGCGACCGATCGAGACCCCCGCTGCTCCCGCCTCCAGGGCGCCTTGCACCATCGTCAACACCTGCTCGTCGGATTCCGCCTTGGGGCCGCCGGCGACCAAGACGGGTACGGGACAGCCACGCACCACCCTGCGGAACGATTCGGGGTCGCCGGTGTACACCGTCTTCACCACCGATGCCCCCAGTTCGGCACCGATTCGGGCAGCATGCTCGACAACCTCGACAGCGAAGGGATCCCTGACCGTCGGACCACGGGGGTACATCATCGCCAGCAGCGGCATCCCCCACGCAGCGCACTCTCCCTGAAGGATCCCCACAGCAGCGAACTGTTCGGGTTCTGTGGCGGCGCCGACATTGAGGTGGACCGACACCCCGTCGGCGCCAGCACGAACGCACTCTTCGACCGTGCCGACCAGGACCTTACCGTGGGGGTCGGGGCCCAGGGTCGTCGAGGCGGAGAGGTGGATGAGGACGCCGGTGCTCCGGCCCAGCTGCAGGCTGGGCAGGCCACTGCGCAGGATCCCCTTGTGGCAGATGACCGCATCTGCGCCCCCCTGGGCGATCTGGGCGATGGCCCGTGTGGGGTCTCCTAGGCCGTCGATGGGACCCATGGTCAGCCCGTGGTCGATGGGGATCACCACGCCTCGGCCATCAGCTGGCGAGAGGATGCGCCGCAGGCGAAGTTGGAGTCCGGTCATCCTCTTCAGAGAGTAAGAAACGGTAGTTCTTAGATATACTTTAGTGTATAATAATATACAATATTTCGCCGATTGCACTGAAAGATACTAGCGCCGACCGATTGGGTCTTTACGAAGGATGAGATGTACGACAACATCCAATAGGTTCATTTGTTGGTATCTGGTGACTGTTGTTAGGCATTGGTGGGTCTGATGTGGGAAGCCCTCGCCGAGGCGTTCTCTCGTTTCCCTAGCCAGGGGAAGGTGGCGCGCTTGTTGGTCCAGCACGGGTTTCGGGTGGTCGACTCGAAGATCCTCTGCGGCACCGTGAAGATCAACGACAGCGCGATCGCCCGTGCTGCGGATGTGGACCGCCGTGTCGTCGTCGCGACCGTCCAGACCATCCAAGCCGACCCGCACCTGCGGCGCGTGTTCGGCGCCTTGCTACCGGCGTGCAACCTCAAGGAGGTCGGGCCGACCATGGGCTGGGGAGTCCTCGAGCTGATCCCCACCTCTGCCCAGACGGTCGGTATCATCGCCAAGACGACAGCGCTGATTGCCGAGGCGCAGATCAGCCTGCGGCAGATCGTCATCGAGGACGACCCGCAGTTCTCACCGACGCCCCGGGCGTTCATCATCACCGAGCAGCGCCTGCCTCCCCGGATCGTCGAGGCGATCCGGCGCGTCGAGGGGGTCGAGGGTGTCGTCCTGTACGCCCCGGTCGGGACAGCGCCGACGGGCTAGACCCGTTCGACCTGTGTCTTGCCATCTACCTTGGTCACGTGGAAGACGAAGTCCGCGAAGCTCTCCAGCTCCCGCTCGTGAGAGACGATGATGGTCTGCTCAGAACCGATGGCGTTGAGCAGGTCGCGTACGCGCCCAAGCTGCTCCTTGCTGAATCCGTCGGTGGGCTCGTCGAGGATCAGCAGGTTGGAGTCGCGCAGCGGTGGGCTCTCGGCGCGGACCAGGTGGTTGAGCGCCAACCGATAGGCCAGGGCCACGGAGGTCCGCTCGCCTCCCGAGAGCGAGCCGAAGGGGACGTCGTACCCCTCCTGGGTGACCACGGGTGTGAATCCCTCGTCGATCGCCACGGTCAACTCTGGTGCCTCGGAGAGGGCAGCGAAGCAGCGCGCGAACTGCCCCTCGAACTCCTCGCTGAGCCCCCCGAGGCGTTCGCGCTCGATCTGCTGCAACGCCGGCAGCAATCGCTCGCCCAGCCACCGCGCGACCGCGGCGGAGTAGTGGACCCGCTCGAGGGTCTGGCCCAGCCGGTCACGTTCGAGGGACGCCTCTGCCAGGCGCTCCGCCAAGGAGTCGATGGCGTCCTGCTTGGCGCGCAGGGTCGCCTGGAGCGCCTCCACGCGACCGGTCAACGTGGTCTCCTTGCGGCGCAGCGCCGGCAACTCGACCTGCTGGGCCTTGGCCAGAAGGAGCCGCTGTCGCTCTTGGAGGTCCGCCAGTCGTCGGGCGAGCGGTTGGGCCGCAGCGGAGGCGTCGTCGAGCTCGGCGTGCAGCGCCCCTGCCTCGGCGGCGACGCGGCGCTCTCCGATGGCGCTGCGTTCGACCTCTTCGAGGTCAGCCAATCGGCCCGCGAGGGCGGTGCGCGCCTCGAGGGTAGGTGCGAACTCCGCCACCTTGCGCTGGAGGCTGGCAGCCTCTCGCTCCGAGTTGCCATGGGCGCGGGTCGCCCGCTCCAGTGCCGTGGCGAGCCGCTCCCACTCCTGTTGGCTTGTGGTCAGCACCTGCAGCTGGGTCTGCGCCTCGCGCGCCCGCGAGAGTTCGCCTCGCGCTTCGCGAAGGTGCACTTCGCTGGTCCGCACCTGCTGTTGGAGTTCGGCACTTGCGGCACCCGAGTCCTCGACCTCTTGGCGGAGCTGCCCACGGACCTCAGCAAGATGGGCGGGGTCGAGCGGCTGGTGGCAGGTCGGACAAGGCGTCCCAACGACCACGTCCGAAGGGGAGGCCAGACGCTCGAGTTGCCGCCGTGCCTGAGTCCCAAGGGCCTGGGCGGCCGCCAGCCTCGCGCCCTGGTCCTGGAGGGTCTGCAAGAGCTGCTGCTCGAGCCCGTGCAATTGCGGCAAGCGGGCAGCGACCTGCTCGAGGACGGGACGGCCCTGGAGGGCCGTGCGCAGCTCCTCGAGGCGGCGGGCGAGGTCCTCCCGCTCGCCGATCAGTTCACGCTGACGGCTGCGGACCGCGGCAAGGTCCGCCTCGGCGCGGGGCAGCTCCGCCAGCTGAGAGTCGAACTCACCAAGCCGTGTGCGGGCTGCGGCGAGGTCCTCCAGCCGCCCCTGCAGGTCGGCGACGACCTTGGCCGAACGCTCTGCGCGCTCGAGCCGCGCTTGGAGCGCGCCCATGCGCTCGAGGGCGACCGCATGCTGCGCCTCGAGGCTGCGCACCTCGTCGTGGACTTCTCGCAACAACCGCTCCTCGCTCTGGGCCTTGGCAAGGGCCGCGACGACCTCCTGGAGTTCGGTGTGCGTTCCCGTGATCTCGTCGGCGATGGATGAACGCTCCACCGTGAGCCGTTCCGCCTTGCTGCCCAGCTCGACGGCCCTGCCCCCCCAGACCTGCCATTGCTGCTGGAGCTGCTCGCGGTCCTTGACCTCGCGGCCGAAGCGCCGACGCAGCTCCTCTCCCCGTTCCCGCCCGACGCGGTAGCGCTCGAGCCCCATGGCGCGACGGATGGTCTGCAGCCGCGCCTCGGGGTCATCCTCGAGGACCCGCCGCATCTCCTCTTGGGGTGTGAAGACCGCGTAGCGGTAGACCACCGAGCTGGCGTTGGGCGCCCGCTCCTCGCGGAACTGCAACCGCTGGATGACCCACTCGCGCAACTCGGTGGGGGAGAGGTCCATGCGCGAACCCCCGATCTTGACGTAGGTGTGCGCCTTGTCCGGCGACACTTTTCCCTCCTTGACCTTCATCCCCCGATGGACCTCGTACTCGATGCCCTCGACGAGGAAGGTCAGTGCCACGGAGGCGCTGGTGGCCCCGTGGCGGATGAGGAAGGAGTACGGGAAGGCCTTGGAGGGTCCGAAGAGGGCGAACTCGATGGCATAGAGGATGGTCGACTTGCCCGCACCGATGTCCCCCTCGAAGAGGGTCGTCCCCAGCGGGAAGGGCACCGTGGTGTCGAGGTGGCTACGGATGTTGCGCAACCGCAGCTGGCGCAAGATCATTCCTCCTCACCCCCTGCCTCATCGCCGGCGTGCGGGGAGTCGGTCTCTTGATCCCCGAGGGTGCGCTGCTGCGGTGGCGACCCCGCCGCCCCATCGCGGGCGCTGACGAGCAGCTGGTACGCCGCCTCGATCTTGCGATCTTCGCCCTCGGCCACCGCCTCGCCCGGCTGCAGCTCCGCGCAGAGCGGCTCGAGCAGTTGCCGTGCGAGGCTCACCCCTGCGTCGCCGCGAAAGGTCGGTGCAGGTGGGTCGGGACCGTCGAGGTACTCCGCCAGCACCCGCTCCTCGATGTGCGAGGAATCGGAGCGGCCGATGCTGACGCGGCCGACGATGGTCGACCGCAACTGGCTGCGGCTGACGTAGACAGCGAAGGCGCCCCGCTCACGGAGCTGCTGTTGCAGGGCAAGCCAGGGGATGTCGGAGGTGCGCCCACTGGCGAGTTGTCCGGCAACATGCACCAACACGATCCGGTCGGCGACCTGCGTCGCCTCCAGTTGGGCACGCAACGCACCGGCTGCCGCCTCGGCGCTCAGTCCCTCGGCGTCCTGCCGCACGACGACGGTATCTCGTCCAGGTACAGGGACGAAACGCGGTGTCGCACGGCCCTGGTCGATCTCCACCAGGTAGAACCCGCGTGGTTGCAGCGCACCCGCCTCGAGGTCACGGAAGTCGTACCCCAGGAGCGGCCCTGGGTAGACCATCGGCGCACCGTGGAGACCATGGACGCCGCGCTGGTGGACGTGGCCCCCGGCGTAGTAGTCGAATCCCTTGGGGAAGAGCGAGGAGGGGACGCTCTCCGACTCAGGGATGCCGACGGGCCGCAGTTCGGTGATGCCGCTGTGGAACACGAACACCTTGGGGCCGGGCAGCTGCTCGAGGGCTGGAAGGTCGAGGTGCTCGAAGTACCGGCGCTCGAGGGTGGTCTTGCGACCGCTCATGCCCACCAGCGTCACTCCCGTCGGCACATCGCGGAAGGGCCGCAGCCGCAGCAGCGGTTCGCCCCCCTCCTCGGTGGTGAACTCTCCCTCGACGACCTTCTGGTAGAGCCCGGCGCCGGCCAGGACGTCGACCATGGAAGCGTGGTTGGGGCTGTAATCGTGGGACCCGTAGATGATGTAGGTGCGGATCTTGGCATCCTGCAAGCGCCGCAGCTGCCGAGCGACCTCGGTGACGGTGGCGATCTCGGGGATGTTGACCTGGAAGAGGTCCCCAGCGATGATGACGAAGTCGACCTTGGCCGAGAGGATCAGGTCGGTCGCGGCGACGAAGCGCGCGAGGAGCTCGGCCCGCAGGGCGGGGTCGCGGAAGGCCCCCAGGTGGAGGTCCGACAGATGGGCAAAGGTGGTCACTGGCACGCTCCTGACGCCAGCTAGCCCAGGAACGCGGGCGGTCGCTTGGGCGGCCGGTGCAGGAGCTCCTGCGCCACCAGCTCGTCGAAGAAGGGGACTTGGATGGGGATGGCGAACTTGGTGAACACCGAGCTGACGATCGCCTCACCGCGATCGAGCCCGGCGATGAGCTGGCTGTCCCTGGTGAGGTCTTGGCTGGCGCTGCTGATGATCGCCTCACGTTCGGCAGCCATCTCGTTGCCGAGGATCACCTTGGTGTTGAGGTTGGCCATGATCTCGCGTGGGATGAGGCTGCACAGCTGGGTGATGGCGACCAGGCCGATCCGGAACTTGCGTCCCTCGCGGGCGATGGTGCCGAAGATGTTGGGCTCCTCCGACCCACCGCCGAGCACACGGGGCGCCTCCTCGATCACGAAGGAGATCACCGGCATCGCGCGCAGGCGGCCGGCCGCCTTGAAGCCCTGGTAGTTGCGGAACACCTCGCCCGCGACGATCGAGCCGATCAGCAGTTCGGCCGAATCGCTCAGGCGGGAGGTGTCGACGATCACCTTGCGGCCGTTCTGGAGGTGTTCGACGATGTCCGAGAGGGTCGAATCGCCGCCCTCGGTGGTGAACACTTCGTTGCGGCTGACCACCTGCCCCTCGTTGGTGCGCACTCCCAGGGCCAGACGGAGCTTGCGCCGCAGCGCCCCGATGGTCGCGCCACCGATGTCCAGCTGGGAGAACTCCTCCTCCTGCCCCAGCAACAGTGCGGCAAGCCACGCGTCACGGTGGTGGTGCCACAGCGTCCAGGCGGCCTGCCCTTGCGCCTCGGTCATCGGCACGATCCCCCGGAGATGGTCGGGACGGATGCGACGCAGGTTGATGCGCAGCGCCGGGCTCCCGCGGGGCGGGTCGGGAGAGTAGTAGACCAGCGACTCCGGAGCGTCGGGGTGGTCCTTGAGGCCATGACCCTCCCGTCCGTAGTACTCGTCGTGGGGGTCGAGCACCAGCAGCCCGCAGTAGTCCTTGCCTAGTGTCGACCAGAGCATCACCTTCATCAGATTCGACTTGCCCCGGCCCGTGGTCGCGGGCACCAGCACATGGTGGGTGAACATGTCCACCCCGTCGATGGCGACGCGCACCTGCGGGATGGTGCGGCTCCCACTGCGCAGGTAGCCCAAGAAGACCGGGTGAGCGGGCTGGGTCAGCACGTCGAGGTCGGAAGGGCGCACGCGCCGCAGGTCTCGGAAGAAGCTGGGAAGGTGCTTGGGGCGGCGCGAGCGGCTGTGGCCCTGGGCGCCGCGCTCGATGACCAGCAACGATGTGACCTCGGCCAGGACGTAGGAGCGCAGCTGCGGTTCGAGGAAGTCCCCACCCTCGTGGAGCTCGAGCTGCATGCCGCTCATCAGCTGCAGGTTCAGGTCGTTCTCCTGACTTCCGTAGCGCAGGTTGTGGACTTGCAAGAGCATCGAGCTGCCGGGATCGGTGGGATCGTCGGCCACCAGAAGGTCCCCCAGCTCGATCCTCTCGCCCGCCTTCTGGCGGATCAGTATCTGCCCATGTTCGCCACCGATGATCTGGGCGATGACCTCGAGCCGACTGGCGGGGGAGTGATCCTGCGACACGGTCGGGGGCATGGTGACCTCAGAACAGCGGCTGGCGATCGAGGCGGTCGTGGGCATCGATGGCGCGCAGGTCGGGCTCGAACTCCTGCCACTGCCCATGCCCGACCAGATGGGTGCGCGCCATCGCGCGTACCAGTCCACGCTCCCGCTCCTCGACCCGCCCCTCTCGGTCGGCGACCACCAGCGGATAGGGATAGCCGGGGAAGGCAAGGTCGCCGCTGACGGCCGCCAAGGGGGAGAGCACGGCGACGATCCGTTCGTGAGAGAGGGCCTGTCGGTGCTCGCTGCGGTTGGCGACCTCCACCCGGAAGGTGTAGCGGCTCGAAGGGTGGAGTCGCGCGCCGACGACCGCCGCCGGGTGGTCGGGGTTGCGGTTCCGCAACAGGGGGGCGTAGACCCACGGCGGCCGGGCTCCCGCTTCTGCGGCGGCGTGGGTCATCGCCGAGACCAACGGCAGGCCCGTGGTGGTCAGCACCTGACAGGTCTTGGCCACAGCGACGAGGTCGATGTTGCGTTCCTGGGCCACCTCGAGGGCCGCGCCCATGTGGGCCAGCTCGTGGGAGAGGAAGGGCGCCAGCGTGCCGTCGCGCAGCAGCAGATCGCCCCCGTCGAGCTCGTGCCGCGCGACCTGTTGGAGCAGCCGCCATTCGGCAAAGCGCCGGGCGACGCCCCCCAGGGCGGAGATATCGGCTCTGCCGCCACCGCTCGAGTCGGCGCTCAATTCGCGGTCCTGACTGTCGAAACGCAGGAACTCCGGCTGGGGGAGGAGGGACTCGAGTCCTTCACGAAGCGGGAATATCTGGGTGACGAAGTCCATCTGGCCCAGCCGTCCTTCGCTGGCAGGCACGGCCCGGGTCAGCGCCAGGAACTCGTAGCGGCGTGGAAGTCGCCGGTGGCGCTGCCGTTGCCCACCTGCGAAGATCACCAGACCCATGCGGCACAGGTGCAGCGAGAGGTTGGGGGTGTGCCAGACCTCGAGGTTCCCCCCGTCGACCGCGGCGACTCGCCGATCCGATTCAGGGTCTGCGGATTCGAAGGGATGGACCCCCAGGGGAGTGATCGGGAACCGCTCGTGGCGCACGTCGCCCAGCAGCGGCTCACCGAACCCCAGTCGAGAGGTCGGTCGAGGCAGCTGCGCGGCGATCGTAGCCAGAGTGGGCGAGAGCATCGAGTGGACCTTCCCCATGGGAGGATTCCACGGGCCGAGGATAAAGGGCGGCACCCACGGCGGGGCATGGGCGCCGAAGGGTCTTCAGACGCCGACCAGTGGCCTTTTCTGCCGCTGACCGATGAGAGCGCCGTGGCCAAGGCAGGTTCGACGGAAGACCTCGCCAAGTTGCGTGAGGCGCACAAGCAGCGACCTGCCAAGGAGTCGGAACTCCCCCCCTCGATGGCTACCCCGCACCCCTTGGAGCGTGGCGCAGCAGGGATCGGCAACTGGAGCTCCATGGGTCCGACGCTGGTCCCCCGCTTCGATGCAGCGCTGATGCAGATGGGGTGGTTCCCCATGTACCAGCCCAGGTTGGTGTGGCTGAATCTGCCCGGTACGGTCTTCCTGGGGGTCGTCTTCGTCGACCAGATGACCGGTGGGATGTTGGCCGAGGCAATCCTCGGGAAGGCCGACATCTTGTCGGAGTGTGGAGTTCTCGCGGGGGCCTTCTCTGCCTTTGGGGCTTCGCTGCTGGTCTACCGGTTGCGTTGGAGGGGCGTCTACGTCCATGCTGCCGGGGTCACGACCGGTGTTGGTGATGCTCGATGGCGGAGGGTCAAGGAGGCATGCCCACACCCCTGCACGGAAGTAGGACCAGCCCGGCTCGGCTGGTTCCGCTGCGCGCGGGTGCTGGACATCCCGTCCATCAGGCTTCGTCTGGGCATGGTGGACGACCCCTCGGGTGACCGCGCGATGATCCACTCGCGCGGACGCCTCACCGAGCAAGCGGTCGAGCTGCTGCTCAAGCTGGAGGGACCGCTGTTTGGAGCCGAACCCCCGACGGACCGCGGGAGCCCCAAGGCGTGACCGACCGTCGCCAAGCCTGGTCCTGATTATCCCCCCGGCCCCTCTGCCACCCATGGCCCACGCCCGAAGGAGCACCACGCCCCTTGCCGCTCCGATCGATCTTAGTCGCCTCTCCCCGTCCACCCTCGTCCGACTGCCCCTCGGTCCGCTGGATACCGCGGACACCTTCGCACAGCGGCTCGAGGGGTGCCGCGACCTAGGCTCGGTCTACGAGCTCGTCAAGGAGGCTGCGACCCTCACCACCGGCCGCTCCCGGGGTGGGTTGATGCTCGCCCTGGCCGACCTCGGCAACCATCCCCAGGGATGGTTCGGCGCCTTCTACCCCGTCGCGTCCAACATCATCGTCATGAACGAGGTCCCGATGGAGCGTGTGCGCCAGACCGACCCAGCGCTCTGGCCGCTCTACGCGTTCCATGTCCTGCTGCACGAGTACGTTCATGCACTGGGTGTCACCGATGAGGCCCAGTGCCGCATCGAGGTCCGCCACATCTGCGCGCGGCTCTTTCGGCCTGACCATCTCATCCACGCCATGACCGAGGACATGCAGCGGTTCTTCCCAAAGATCGTCTTCCCGCACCAAGCCTGGAAGCCCCGGGCGCTCGACTTGCGGCTGGTCCGGGATTTCGACCGCAGTGGGACCACCTACATCCGCTGATGTGCCGCGACTGCTCCCTCGGGTGCGACTCCTCAAATAGCGCCACTGCCATCGCGGGACGATGGCCGAGCCGTCTTCGAGGGACCGACTGCTCTCCGACTATCTGGCCAAGCGCACCGCTGCGACGTCCGGCGCTCCGACACCCCCCCCGACCACCGCGTCCCACTACTTCGAGGAACTGATCGCGCAGGACCAGGCGGCAGAGCGGCCGCCCAAGGTCGCGCCTGCCCACAAGGAAGCCCTTCGCCTCCATCGGCCATCCGCCCTCCCCGAACGCCAAGAGGAGTCCGCGGCGCCGCCGGGCAGCGGACGCAGCGTCTTCGACCGCTTCGGTGTCCGTCGCGCACCACCGGCACGCCCGGCAGCGGCACCGCCGCCACGGTCGGGCGGGCGAGGGCTCGGCTCCTTCGCCCCCGTGCCCAAGGCCGAACTCCTCGCCGGGCCCCTCCGCCAGGGCACGCCGGGGCGGCGGCTGCGACTCGAGGAGGTCTACACCCACAGCGGCGCTGCCGCCGACAAGGCCCGCGCGGCCCAACGGGATGACCTGCTCGAGGGTGATGCGCTCGTCGAGGAGAAGCTGCTCGATGCCCTCGGTGACGCCGAGCGACCCAGCGTCATCGAGCTCGACGTCGAGGACGAGGAAGCCGACGCCCCCGCACGGGAGCGGGCCGTGCCCTTCTCGAATGGGGTCGCCACCCCCCAGCCGAGCACGCCTGCGGTGCCGTCACCACTCGCCGGGACCTCGTCGCAGCCGATTCCCCCCGATGCAGGAGCCGGCACCACCGCGCAATCGAGGGCGGGAGGTTCCCCGCCGGAGCAGGCCGAGGATGACCCGCAGGTGGAACGACAGGTCGCGCGCTTGCTCCAACGGGCAGCCGATTGCCGGAGCGTCGGCAACATCAGCTACGCCGAGTACTACGTCCAGCAGGCGGTCGCGCTGGCGCCCAAGGGGCGGATGGCGGGGGAGGCGGTGCAGCTCCTCGAACAGATCCACAAGGACCGGCAGCGCGCCGAAGGCCGCAAGGACAGCTGGCAACAGGTGCGTCGACAGTGGGTGGCAACGCGCGCCAAGGACGGCACCCCGCGCCCACAGCGGTGAGCTTCGCACCGAGCCTCGGCGAGACGCGGGCCGACCATCCACCAGAATCGTTGTCCGCTCTCGTGCTCACTGGGGCGCGTCCAGACCCGTTATATAACCCGTCCGAGTTCCCCGGCAATCGGAAGGGTCCGCTAGGGCCCACCGCAGCCGGGCAGGGGAACTCACGTGATCACCCACGACGTCGTCATCGTCGGCGCCGGTCTGGCCGGCATGCGCGCGGCCATCGAATCGGCAAAGGTCGCCGACACTGCGGTCTTCACCAAGGTCCACCCGGTGCGCTCGCACTCGGGCGGCGCACAGGGAGGGATCAATGCCGCGATCAACCCCAAGGACAGCTGGAAGGACCACTGGTTCGACACCGTCAAGGGTGGCGACTTCCTCGGCGACCAGGACAAGGCGCAGGTGTTCACCGAGGAGGCGCCCGAGCGCATCTACGAGCTCGAGCGCTGGGGTGTGGTATTCTCGCGCACCTCCGACGGCAGCATCGCGCAGCGCCCGTTCGGCGGCATGAACTTCCACCGCTGCTGCTACGCCTCGGACAAGACCGGCTTCCTGCTGCTGCAGACCCTCTACGAACAGGTGCTCCGCCATCGGGTCCGCGTCTACGAGGAGTGGGTCGTCACCAAGCTCATCGTCGAGGAGGGAAGCGTCCGTGGCGTCGTCGCCTACGAGTTGACCACCGGCAAGATCCACGCCATCCGCGCCAAGGCCGTGGTGTTGGCCACGGGCGGCACCGGGCGTATGTACCGCGTCACCTCCAACGCCCACGCCTGCACGGGCGATGGGCGGGCGATGGCCTACCGCGCTGGCTCCCCGCTGGAGGATGTCGAGTTCGTCCAGTTCCATCCCACCGGTCTGTACGGCCATGGCATCCTGGTGACCGAAGGATGCCGCGGGGAGGGAGGGTTCCTCCTCAACGGCGAGGGTGAGCGCTTCATGATGACGTACGCCCCGACGAAGATCGAGCTGGGTCCGCGAGACCTGGTCAGCCGCTCGATCTGGACGGAGATCCGGGAGGGTCGCGGTGTGCGCGGCGAGCAGGCGGTCTACCTCGACCTGCGCCATCTGGGCAAGGAGCGGATCATGGACCGGCTGCCGCAGGTCCACAGTCTCTGCCGCGACTACCTGGGGATCGACTGCATCAAGGACCCGATTCCGATCCAGCCGACCGCCCACTACTTCATGGGTGGGGTGCCCGTCGATGTCTGGGGTGCCTCCACCTACCTTCAGGGCCTCTTCGCCGCCGGGGAGGTCAGTTGCATCTCGATCCACGGCGCCAACCGCCTCGGGGGCAACTCACTCCTCGACACCCAGGTCTTCGGTCGCCGCGCCGGGATCGCCGCTGCACGCTTCGTGCAGGGGCGGGAGCTGCTCGGCTTCCCCAACGGACAGTACGACCAGGAGGTCGCCCGGATCCAGACGCTCATGGAACGGACCACGGGCACCAACATCGGCGAGCTGCGCACCGAGCTGCAACGGACCCTAACCGACCTGGTCGGGGTGTTCCGCAACGGACCCGACCTGCAGAGGGCCGTCCTCGCCATCGAGGCGCTGCAGCGCAAGGCCCAGGACATGGTCGTGATGGACAAGTCGATGATCTTCAACACCGACCTCGTGGGGGCCTTGGAGCTGCAGAACCTGCTCCTGGGCGCCGAACTGATCGCCAAGGGGGCCTTGCGGCGCACCGAGAGCCGTGGTGCCCACTTCCGCACCGACTTCCTCAAACGCGACGACGACAACTGGCTCCGCCACAGCCTCGTCTTCGCAGGCTCCGATGGGCCGCTGTGGAAGGATGGGGAGGTCACCTTGACCGAGTTCAAGCCCTCGGAGCGCAAGTACTGAGGACCCTCGAGAGGAGATGACGATGGAAGCCACGTGCACGATCCAGCGGTTCAACCCCGAGACCGATGAACGGCCCCATTACGTCGACTACCGCATCGACGTCCCCGACGGGACCACCATCCTCGACCTCCTCCACGCCATCAAGGACCAACAGGATGGCTCCCTGACGTTCCGGCGCAGCTGCCGCAGCGCCATCTGCGGGTCCTGTGCGATGAAGGTCAACGGCGTCACGATCATGGTCTGCAAGACCCAGGTGCAGGACGCCTACATCAAGGGCAAGCTCGTGATCGAGCCGATGGGGAACTTCACCATCATCAAGGACCTGGTGGTGGACCTGCGGTTCTTCTGGGACAAGATCCACGCCGTGCGCCCCTATCTGGCCGAGCGCTACAGTGCCGACGCGGCCAAGCCCTACAATCGCATGACCCCGGAGGTCGTCGATTCGCTCAAGAGCCTGGCGGACTGCATGTTCTGCGGCGCCTGCTACAGCGACTGCGAGGCGATCCGCGTCAATCGCAACTTCACCGGACCTGCGGCGTTGACGAAGGCCTACCGCTTCGCCATCGACCCGCGGGACCGCATGGGCACCGATCGCGCCATCGAGCTGGCCGACAGCGAGGGGGATGGCATGTGGCTGTGCGTCATCTGCCAGAACTGCCAGGACCACTGCCCCCAGGGGGTGCGGACCATCGAGGCGATGGACGGCCTCAAGAACCTCGCGACGATGTCGGGCCAGGGCGCGCAAGGGTTCACCGCAGCGGTCGACCTGCTCTGGAAGCAGGCCAACCTCTACGAGGTCGGTGAGTTCGAGAACAAGATGCGCACCAAGCGCGGGCTCCCGGAGCGCACCCACAACAACGCCGACATGCGACGGATCCTCAAGCTCACCGGCCTGGTCCAGGCGGCCAAGCCCGCGTTGCTCGAAGGCGCGCCCGCACCAACGACCCCCAAGGGAGGGGATTCCTGATGGGTGACCGGCGTTTCGCACTCTTTCTGGGCTGCACCACACCCGCGCGTGCGCTCAACTACGAGATGAGCAGCCGCGCGGTCGCGCGCCACCTCGACATCGAGTTCGTCGACTTCGACTCCTTCACCTGTTGCGGGTATCCCACCGAGGCGCTCAACCGCTCGACCCAGATGCTCATCAGCGCACGCAACCTCGCCGTGGCCGAGCGCGAGGGGATGGACATGACCGTGCTCTGCTCGACGTGCGGCACCACCCTGGGGCACACCATCAAACACCTCAAGGCCCACCCCGAGGCCCGTGCGACCATCAACGAGCAGCTCAAGGCCTTCGACCTCGAGTACAAGGGCAAGACGACCGTGCGCCACTTCACCCGAGTGATCTACGAGGACATCGGGGCCAAGAAGGTCGCCTCCCTGGTGACGACGCCCCTCGATGGGCTCTCCTTTGGGGCTGACTACGGCTGCCATTACCTCAAGCCCGAGAGCGTCTTCGACGGCTTCGACGACCCTGCCCACCCCCACACCCTCGATGACCTGATCAACGCCACGGGGGCGGTCAGCCTCGACTTCCAGCAACGGATGTCCTGCTGCGGGGCGGCGGTGCTGGCGATCGATGAGCCGACCGCCGTGCGCCTGAGTGGCTCCAAGCTCGAGAAGATCCACAACGTCAAGGCCGACGGGATGATCACCCAGTGCCAGTTCTGCGGCATCATGTACGATGAGTACCAGCAGTTCATCGGCAAGCAACGGGGGATCGACTTCGACCTGCCGGTGCTCTACCTGCCACAGCTGCTGGGCTGGGCCTTTGGGCTTGACCTAAAGGAGCAACTGGGGTTCAAGCTCAACGCGGTCAAGACCACCAAGCTCACGGAGAAGATCGCGCAGATCCACAAGAGCGGCGTCGTGCCGCCGCTGCTGCCGCAGCAGACCCCCGTGTAGGACCGTGGGTGATTCCCACTTTCGGCGGCGATGGGCCAGCAGATTGCGTCTGCGGGGCACCTCGGGCGAGATGCCACCCTCTGCCTACCATAGGACACCTATGGGGATGGAGGGGCGAACCGCGCCAACGCTGGATGACGGCGTGATTATCTCGTCTGATAGTAAGGAGCGAGGATTCCCCACTGACCCAGTAGCATCCCATCCGCCAGCTTCATATGTGGATGTGCTCTACCCCGGCCGCCTCTAGCGGGGGGATGGGTCCATCGATCACAGCGT
>JAHFTX010000017.1 GCA_023265395.1 Thermoplasmata archaeon | reverse complement strand
GGATGGAGCGCCGCGAGCTCCTCTGGGCCGAAGGTCGGCTCGAGGCTGCGCAGCCGCTCGAGGGTCAGCTCCTCGCGGGTGATCCCCTCTGCTGCAAGGGCGGCGACGAACGCCCCCACCCGCTTGTGCGCGTCGCGGAAGGGGATGCCGGTGCGCACCAGACGGTCGGCAAGCTCGGTGGCCCAGCTGTAGTCGCGCAGCAGCTGCTCGCCGATGCGCTCGGCATCGAAGGTGGCGCCCGTCAGGGTCAGGGCCATCACCTCCAGCTGCGCCTGCAGCAGCTCGAGGGAGTGGAAGAGCAGCCCCTTGTCCTCCTGGAGGTCCTTGAAGTAGGTCAGCGGCAGTCCGCGCAGCAGGTTGAGCAGCGCCTGGTGGTCGGCGATCAGCAGCGCCGACTGTCCGCGCACCAGCTCGAAGACGTCGGGGTTCTTCTTCTGGGGCATGATGGAGCTGCCCGTCGCGTGGCGGTCGGCCAGGCGAAGGAAACCGAACTCCTGGCTGCTCCAGAGCACCCCTTCGGCGGCGATGGCGCTCAGGTGCACGCCGCACTGCGCCGACGCCGCCAGCGCCTCGACCAGGTGGTCGCGCCGGGAGACCGCGTCCATCGAGTTGGGATGCACGTCGCGGAACCCGAGCAGGTTCGCCGTCAGGCGCGGGTCGATCGGGTGGGCCGTGCCCGCCAGCGCCGCTGCGCCCAGCGGACAGCTCTGCAGACGGTCACCGACCAGGGAGAAGCGCTCCTCGTCGCGCAGCAGCCGGTGGACGTGGGCCAGCAGGTGGTGCTCGAGCAGCACCGGCTGCGCCCGTTGCAGGTGCGTGTAGCCGGGGATCACCAGCCCCGGGTGACGCGCGCTCAGGTCCAGCAGCGCCTGGGCCAGCTGCAGCACGGCACCGCGGACCTCGAGGAGCTCCTCGCGCAACCAGAGCGTGACGTCGAGGGCCACCTGGTCGTTGCGGCTGCGCGCCGTGTGCAGCGCACCGCCGACAGGGCCGACCAGGCTCGTCAGCGCTGCCTCGATGTTCATGTGGATGTCTTCCTGCTGCTCGTGGAAGCGCAGCTCGCCCTTGTCGAGGCGCTGCGCCAGCTGCGCAAGGCCCCCGAGGATCGTGTCGGCGTCCTTGGTGGTCAGGATGCGCGTGTGCTTGAGCATCATCGCATGGGCGATCGACCCCAGCAGGTCGTGGTAGGCCAGCTTCTGGTCGACGGAGATCGAGGCCAGGAACGTCGCAAGCCGTGGGTCGAGGGGCTCAGCAAAGGCACCGTCCCACTGGGCCATCGAGCCCCCCAAGCGGCGCCGACGCTAAAGCCTGGCGGCAACGGGCAGGTCGAGCGGTCACTGGTGGGTCCAGCTGGTGCTCCCCAAGGAGGGCGGCTGCGCCGTCTCGGTGGGTGCGACGCTGGTACCGGCGTCCCCGACGCCCAGGGCCCCGCGGGGCGCGCCCTGGACCGCGGAGGTCGTGCGGGGCGCCAGCGAGTGGATGTAGATGAAACCCTCCGCCGCATCGTGCTTGAAGCGGTCACCGCTGGAGTAGGTCGCCAGCGCCTCGGAGTAGAGCGCCTTGGGCGAGCGGACGCCGACGGCGGTCGCCGCGCCCTTGTACAGACGCACCACGACCTCGCCATCGACGACGCGCTGGCTCTCCTCCATGAAGGCCGACAGCACCGAGAACTCCTGGGAGAAGGTCAGCCCGTCGTAGGCCAGCTGGGCATAGGTGGCCTCCAGCGTGCGCTTGAGGGCCAACGTCCCGCGCGTCAGGGTCAGCTGCTCGAGCTTCTTGTGCGCCACCAGGAGCACCGTCGCTGCAGGGTACTCGTAGAGCTCGCGGCTCTTGAGGCCGACGACGCGGTCCTCGACATGGTCGATGCGGCCGACGCCGTGGCGGCCCGCGATGTCGTTGAGGGCCGTGATCAGCTCCTTGAGGTTGCTGCGGGTGCCCTCCAGCGCGACGGGCAGGCCACCCTCGAAGGTGAGGGTGACCTCGAGGGGTTCGTCGGGCGCCGACTGCGGGGAGACCGTCCAGGCGAAGGCCTCCTCCGGCGGTGCGACGAAGGGGTCCTCGAGCACGCCCGCCTCGACGGAGCGGCCCCAGAGGTTCTCATCGGTCGAGAAGGGCGAGCGCGTCGTGGCGCTGACGGGGACGTCGTGGGAGGCAGCGTACGCCAGCTCCTCCTCACGGGTGGCTTGCCACACGCGCATGGGGGCGATCACGCTCAGGTGGGGTGCCAGCGCGGCGACGGCCACCTCGAAGCGGACCTGGTCGTTGCCCTTGGCGGTGCAGCCGTGGGCGATGGCGGTGGCGCCCAGAGCCTGGGCGACACCCACGAGCACCTCGCTGATCAGCGGCCGTGCCAGCGCCGTGCCAGCGGGGTAGACCCCCTGGTAGAGGAGGTTGCCCTTGATGGCCAATGCGACGTAGTGGTCGGCGAAGGGCTCGGTGGCGTCGACGACGACTGCCAGCGCCGCACCCGAGGCCACCGCCTTGCGCTGGATCGCCTTGAGGTCTTCCTGCTGGCCCAGGTCGACGGTGACCGCGATGACGTTGGCGTCGTGGTTCTCCCGCAGCCACGGGATCGAGACCGAGGTGTCGAGGCCGCCGCTGTAGGCGAGCACGATCGAGGGTTTGTTCGCGTCGAGACCCTGGGCGGACCACAGGGCGTCCTTGAGCAGTGGGTGTGACGGGTTCGTCATCGGTGCCACGAGCCGGTACACTAGCATCCTGCAGGGTAAGGCAATCGATACTGAGCCGACTCGCGACCCCATGGCTGTCTGAAGAGCGACATGTGGCCCATCTTCGAGCCGACCACTAGGAATGGTGTGTTTCTCCACCCTTCGCTGAGAATCGGACCCCGGGAGGTCGATCATCGCCACCAAGTTCTAATACCACATAGTTGATGTGTATTCATCAAAAAAGTAGAACAATATTCTGAATTGATGAACGTCTTGTTGCCTCAAGTCACGAACGGCACTTGGGGCACCGGAGCGTCACCACGCCGGAGGGAACGATGGGCAGGATCGATGTCGCAGTGCTTGGGGCAAGTGGCCTCGTGGGACAGCGCTTCGTCGCAGCGTTGCACGACCACCCCTCGTTCCGCCTGGTGGCGCTGACCGCATCGGAGCGACGCCAAGGGGAGTGCTTCGGCGATGTTCCCTGGCGAGTGGGCGGCCACATCTCCGAGGAGGTCGCCCAACTCCCGCTGCTGGCGACGGATGCCCGAGCGCTGCGGGATTCAGGGGCCAGCGTCGCGTTCTCTGCCCTGCCGACCTTGACCGCCGCGACGCTCGAGCCGCAGCTGCGCGCAGGGGGCATAGACCTGTTCACCAACGCCGCACCGGCACGGCTCGAGCCCACAGTTCCCCTGGTGGTGCCCGAGGTCAATGGCGACCATCTCTGCCTGGCGCGCGCCCAGCCCCCCGCCCAGGGCAAGCTGATCGCCAACGCCAACTGCACCACCACCGGACTAGTGCTTGCCTTGGCGCCGCTGGTCCCCTTTGGGATCCGCCGCGTCGTGCTGACCTCCCAACAAGCCCTCTCGGGCGCCGGGCACCCCGGCGTCGCCGCCCTCGACATCAGTGGCAACGTCCTTCCCCACATCGCCGACGAGGAGGAGAAGGTCGGGGCCGAGACCCACAAGATCCTCGGGGCGTTGCACGGACCACGGATCGTCCCGGCGACGTTCCCGGTGCAGGCCACCTGCACCCGGGTGAACGTGCCCGATGGACACCTGCTGAGCCTGTGGGTCGACACCGAGCTGCATCCAGGCACCGACGAGGTCGCAGCCGCCCTGGCGGCCTTCCGCGGACCCCCGCAGGAGCTCGACCTGCCGTCGGCACCGCCCCAACCGGTCGTGGTGCTGCCACAGCAGGACCGGCCCCAGCCAGCCAAGGACGTCCTGCTCGGCGGTGCGGGGCGGCGTGCGGGCATGGCGATCAGCGTCGGTCGCATCCGCACCCACGGTGGGAGCATCGGCCTGGTCAGCCTCTCCCACAACACCATCCGCGGGGCCGCTGGCGGGTCGCTGCTCAATGCCGAGCTGGCGCTTGCCTGGGGCCTGCCACCCTTTGGGGACCGCACCGGAGCACCGCCATGAGCCAGCGTCGCCGCCCGCTGCAGGTCCACAAGGTCGGCGGCTCCTGTCTGGGCAGCGCCGAGCGGCTGAACCAGGTCGTCGCGGTGATCGCGGGCGCCCAGGCCCACGCTGACGTGGTGCTGGTGCTCTCGGCGCTCCCGGGGGTGACCGATCGCCTCAGCGCCCTGATCGAGGCCTCGCCGCTGAGCGAGCCACAGATCGTCGAGGAGCTCGGTACGCTGCGCGCTCCCCACCAGGCGCTGGCCGCCGAGCTGCTGGCCGACCCACACCTGCGCCTGCAGGTCGAGGAGGCGCAGTGGGCCTTGCTGGCATCGGTCGAGCGCCTGCTCGTGGGCGCCTCCTACACTGGGGAGGTCACGCCGCGACTGACCGACCTGGTCCTCTGCCACGGTGAGCGCTTGGCGGTCCCGCTGCTGGTCGGTCTGCTGCGGCAACATGGGATCCCTGCCGTCGCGACACCGCCGGAGCGGATCGGCCTCCGCACCGATGGGGTCTTTGGGAATGCCACCGTCGACGCGGGCGAGACCCTCTCCTCCGTCGGTGCGGTGCTCTTCCCGCACCTGGTCGAGGAGCACCTGCCGGTCGTGGAGGGCTTCTACGGCATCGACGGCGCAGGGGAGGTCACGACCTTCGGCCGTGGCGGCTCCGATTACAGCGCTGCCGTCCTTGCGGCGGTGCTCGGCGCCGACGAGCTGGTGATCTGGAAGGACGTCGAGGGATTCCTGAGCGCCGACCCCACGCTCGTGCCCCACGCGCGGCTGGTCCCGCAGTTGAGCTACCGAGAGGCCGCCGAGCTCTCCTACTTCGGCGCCAAGATCCTTCACCCGCGAACCGTCGAGCCCTTGGCCCCTACGGGTGTCCCGTTGCGCATCCGACCGCTGGCGGACCCCTCGGCGGCCGGCACCACCGTGGGGCAGTCGCCCCACAGCGATGGCAGCGCCGCTCGCCCCGTCGTCTGCGCTGTCGCCTCCGACGCCCACATCGGGGTGCTCAAGCTCCACGGGGTCGGCGTCGGCGCTCGGCCGGGTGTGCTCGGCGAACTGACCGCCCTGGTCGGCGACGCAGGGTACAACATCCGCTCCGTGGTCACGGCCCAGACCTGCATCGCGCTGCTGCTCGAGGCTGCCGACCTCCAGCCGGTCGCGCGCCTGGTGCGGGCGCGCGTCGGACCGCCCATCGAGCGCATCGAGCTGCTGCCCGACCGCGCGCTGGTGGCCATCGTCGGTGAGGGCGTCCTGCAGACGCCGGGGGTCGCCGCGGGCGCGTTCAGCGCCATCGCCGCAGAGGGCATCAACGTCGAGCTCGTCAGCGCCGGCGCCTCCGAGGTCGCCTACTACCTGGTCGTCTCCCGGTCCGACCTTCCGAGCACCGTCGGCGCGATCCACCGCTGGGTCCTCGGCGGTAGCGTCCCGCCGGGGGCAGCGAACAGACTCGTCAGCCCGATCCCTCAGTAGGAAACGGCCCACGTCGGCCACTGCCCAAACTCTTTATATGGACACCTTGAGGCAGCACCCGTGCTCGCCATCGTCCGATTGGTGCGGCCCCTCAACGCAGTGATGGCCGCCCTTGGGGTGGTCGTGGGCGCGCTGGTGGCGATCGGTCCCCTCTCGCTGACCGACCCCTCCGAGCGCATCGCGGTCCTGTTGGCGAGCATCGCCGCGCTGCTCATCACTGGTGGCGGCAACGCCCTCAACGACGTGGTCGACGCGCAGGTCGACGCCGTGGCGCACCCGCGGCGGCCGATCCCTTCGGGTGAGCTGGGGCTGGGCAGCGTCCGCCGGATCGCACTCATCCTCTTCGCCAGCGGGGTCCTGCTGTGCGTGGTCCTGCTGGTGCGAAGCGGCCGCCCGCTGCCCCTGGTGGTGGCACTGTTCAACTGCGCGCTGCTGTGGGCCTACGAACGTCGGCTCAAGGTCGCAGGCTTGAGCGGCAACGTCGCCGTCGCTTATCTCAGCGGTTCGGTGTTCCTCTTTGGTGCCCTCGCCGTCCTTGACCTTCCCTCGAACGGCGCGTCCCTGCAGCTGGGCGCGGCGGCGATCCTGGTGGGGCTGGCCCTGCTGGCCAACCTCGCCCGGGAGGTCGCGAAGGACCTCCAGGACATCGAAGGGGACCGCGGGCACCGGCAGACCTTCCCGATGACCTCGGGGACCAGTGCAGCGCGCAGGGTCGTCGTTGGCACCCTGTGCGCCGCAGTCGCCGCCTCGGTACTGCCGACATGGCCGCTGCACGTCTTCGCGCCGTTGCCCTATCTCCCGCTGGTGCTGGCGGCCGATGCAACATTCTTATACGCCGCCGCCACGGTCGCCGCGACGCCCGCGCGCTGCGCCGATGCAGCCAAGGTGGCGATGCTGATCGCCCTGGCGGCCTTTGTCGCAGGCGCCGTGGGAATGCGAGGATGAGGCCGTGGCCCGGGGCAGCGTGCTGCGACGGCTGTTGCGACAGCGCCGCTCCCATCCGCTGCACATGACGTTGCTCGATCCCGACAAGCAACGTCCCGAGGTCGCCGGCCGTATCGCCACCGCAGTCGAGGCGGCGGGCACCAGCGCCCTGATGGTCGGAGGGTCGACGGGCGTCTCGCGCCACGGCCTCGACGACACGCTGCTGGCCATCAAGTCGGTGAGCACGCTGCCCGTCATCCTCTTCCCCGGCGGTGCGGCGATGCTCTCGCCCTACGCCGACGCGGTCTACTTCATGAGCATGCTCAATTCGACCATCCCCCGATTCCTCGTCGACGAGCAGGCACGCGGTGCGCCCTTCATCGCCAAGCTGGGGATCGAGCCGATTCCGATGGGGTACATCATCGTCGCACCGGGCATGCGCGTCGGGGAGGTCGGACGTGCCAAGGTCGTCGAGCGCACCGACCATCGGCGCGCGATCGGGCTGGCGCTGACGGGCCAGTACTTCGGCATGGCGCTGATCTACCTCGAGGCCGGCTCGGGAGCAGACAAGCCGGTACCGCCGGCCATGATCAGTGCCGTCAAGGCTGCCCTCGACATCCCGCTCATCGTCGGCGGGGGGATACGCACCCCCGCACAGGCTGCTGCAGCGGTGGCGGCGGGAGCCGACATCATCGTCACCGGCACCATCGTCGAGCAGGCCGACGATGTCCATCGCCGGGTGGCGGCCTTGGTCGAGGCCACGACCGGTCGGCACCGCAGCCGCACCCAGGCGGCTCCACGGCACCCTAGGGGTCGTCGAGCGCGCTGAGGCAGTGACGCCGGGTGGGTCGATGGCGCACGAGCAGGCGGGCATGCACCACGGCGCCGACGGCGACGACCCCCGCGGAGAGGACCACGACGAGAAGACCCTCCACCGCTCCGTGGGCGTCGCCGACTACATCTTCCGCGCTCCGACGCCGCCGCGCACGGCGCTCCTGCTCCTGCTGCTGGGTGCGGTGGCGGGCGTGGCGCTCTACGGCCCGGCACCCTCGTCGCTGGTGGGCGGAGTGGTGGCCTTCTCCCTCCCGCTGCTGCTGGGCGCCCCGCTGACGTGGATGGCCGCCCGTTCCCTGGGCGGGTCGACCTATCTGCGGCGCACGATGCTCATCTCGGTCGCCGGACTGATCTTCGTCATCCCGATGCTGCTCGTCGGCGGTGCGCTGCGGCTCCTGCGGCCCGTCGACGCGATGGCGTTGCACCTGTTCGTCATCGGCGTCCTCGTCTACTGGTTCCACCTGACCTTGGTGACCACCAGCCACCACGGGCATCTGCGCACGATCCCCGCGACGGTCATCTCCCCGGTCCTGCTGGTGGTCGTCCCGCACCTTGCGGCACCGCTGCTGGGCGCTCCGCTGGTCCCGCTCCGTGGCGGCGACGCTGGCTTGGCGCTGGCACTGGGGTTGATCTTCTTGCTGTGTGCGATGGCGTTTAGCGAGATCCCCAACGCCCCGATGCGGCGGGTCTTCGGCATCAACGGGCTGGCGCTGGTGCGGTACATGTTGGCCCACTGGACCGAGGGCGAAGCCGAGGGGGTCATGGAGATGGAGCACTTCTTCGACAGCTTCAGCCGCGACTCGCACGCCCATGCCGACGTCGTCGCGCTGCGTGCGCAGGGGTGTGCGGTGCGGCAGGGCGAGACCCCCTTCGACGTCCTGTGGGTGTTGCCCTCGGTCCATCCCGGACCCTTCGGCCACCTCGGCGGCTCGAACCTGCCGACCAAGCTCGCGCGGCTGCTGGCGCCTGCGAGCCAGACCGTGTTGGTGCCCCACAGCGCCTCCCATCATGACCTCAACCCTCCGACGACACCGGAGGTCGACCGGCTCGGCGGAGCGATCCTGCGTGGCCTGGCACAGGCTCCGGCCCCCAGCGGAGAGATCGGCCCCTTCGTGCGCCCGCGAGGACCACTGCCGGTCGGGGCGCAGTCGCTGGGAGCGCTCACCCAGGTGTTCTATACCGAATCCCCCGCGCCCGCAGACGACGTCGACCCGACGATCCTCCAGCCCATCGAGCAGCAGCTTGCCCACGAAGGAGTCACTCCGCGGCTCGGATTCGTCGACTGCCACAACTGCGTCGAGCACGGGACCCCCATGACCCATCGAGGCGACCCCAAGGCAGCGCCGATCGCCGCCAGCGCCGAGGCGGCCGCCCGCGCCGCAGCGGCGCGCGAGCGACGACCCTTCTCCTTTGGCGCAGCGGTCGACGAGCGGTTAGGCAGCGCCGAGGGGCTTGGTCCTGCCGGGGTGCGGGTGTTGGTCCTGCGCACCCCCGGACAGACCATGGCCTACGTCCTGATCGATGGCAACAACGTCCTCGCTGGCATCCGGGACCGTGTGCGTGGCACGGTCCTGGCGGCGAAGCTGGTCGATGAGCTGGAGGTGTTGACCACCGACAACCACGTCACCAACGTCACCATCGGCGGGTTCAACGCGGTCGGGCTCAAGGTCGATGAGGAGCGCCTCACCAGCGTCATCACGCAGGCCATCGAGACTGCCCTCGAACGCCTCACCCCTGGTGAGGTGACCACGATCCGCGTCGAGACCCCCATGCGCCTCTTCGGCTACGGCTCGACCTCGCGCCTCTCGGCGACCATCAACGCCTGTGTCGCGGTGATGCGCGTCGGCCTGGTGGTGACGCTGGGGCTGGCGATCGGGGGGTCGCTGGCCGTGGTCGGTTGGGGTCCCTTCTAGGGCTCAACGCAGTGGCGGCAACCATTGCAGCAGGGCTTCGTCGAGGGCGCCCTCCGCCAGCAGTCCCTGCCCCTGCGAATCGCCGTCGACCAGCTCCACATGGTGCGGGTTGACCGCCGCACGGTCGATGCGCGAGAGGGCCTGCACCTGCTCGGGGCTGCCGTTGGCCCCGAAGGCGACGATGGTCCCATTGTTGCCCTCGACGAGTGCTGGGAGCGAGCGGCCGCCGACGGATTCGGGTGGAGAGAGCAGAATCACGACGCTCCCTTCCGATGGCCGCGAGGATCCGGTGACCGCCAGGGCGGCGATCCCCGCATCCGCCGACGCCACGATCGCCACGGTGCGGTTGGTGCCCGAACTGAGCGCGATGGCTGCCACAAGGTCCTGCTCCCACTGTTCCACCTGCTGGAGGGTCGGCGCGCCCCAGGAAGGCGCGCTCCCGTCTGGCGCGGTCGCGAGCCCGTCACCGCGCACCCCGACGGCGAGCGTCGGATAGCCTGCCTGCTGGAGGCGGACCGCGGTGCGATGCCATCCCTCGAGGGTGCCGCTGCCATCATGGACGAGCACGACCGCGGCGCTGGCATGGGGGTCGGAGGGATAGGAACGAGCCATCAGCGTCCAGCCGTCGGCGGTCTGCACGCGCTGCGCCGCATAGGGAAGGTGGGTCGTCGGGCCCGGGCCCTCGCCCGTGGGTCTGGAGGAGGGATAGTAGACTGCCAGCACGACCGCCAGGACGACGAAGATGGTGATCGTCGCGCCAAGGATCTCGAAGCCCCGGCGGTACTTGCGCCAACGGCCGCCGCGCGGGGAGGAACCCTGCAGCGCGGTGGACGAGCGCACCGAGGGCGTGTCGTCAGCCATGACCAGGGGCCCCGGTGGTGAGCGCGCCGTGGTCGCTGCTTCGCGCGCGGCGCTGGGCCCGTATCCGGCGCGCGCGCACGAACAGGGCGATCGGCAGGGTCAGGAGGGCCGCGATCGCGACCAGCCCCAGGTAGAAGGTGGCCGTCAGTCCCACCGAGACGTAGGACAGTCGCTCCTCCTCGGGGGTGGGCCCTTGGAGGGTGTCATTCTGCGGCAGGGGCATCATCTCGAGGACCTCCATGACGATGTCATCGACCGGGTGCTGCGCCAGCAGCGGTCGCTTGTTGCCGTAGACATCTGCTTGGGCGATCCGCCGCACCACGTCCATCCCGCTGACGACCACGCCGAACACCGCATAGGACCCGTCGAGCTGGTGTTGTTCCCCGTCGCAGACGTAGAACTGGCTCGACGCGCTGTTGGGGTCCTGGCTGCGCGCCATGCCCAGCGCTCCGTCGATATGGGTCAGTGCCGGGTTGGTCTCGAGGGGGATGGTGCTGCCCGATCCACCCGACCCGTCGTTGTAGGGGTTGTTGTCCTTGGTGTTGGGGTCGCCCGTCTGTATGACGAAGTCATCGACGATCCGGTGGAACAGTATGCCGTCATAGAACCCCGACGAGACCAACCCGATGAAGTTCTCCGTGGTGATGGGAGCGCCATTGGTGTAGAGGCCCACCTCGAAGGTCCCCCAGTTGGTCTGGATGCGCGTCATCGCCCCGACCATGGTCAGGTTGGCGGTCTCGTTCTCTTCTGGGTCTTGCGCAGCGCCACTGGGCAGCGGTGGTCCCTGGCCCCCCTTAGCAGCAGCCAGGGGCGAGGATGCTCCAAGGAGCAGCAGGAGGGCGACCAGCACCTGGGGCCAGGGGCAGCGGTCCATCACTGCTGCAGGGTGCGACACAGGGCATGAACCTGACCCTTGCGGGGCCACCAGCGGCCCCTGGCGACCGAAGAGCGGCCGGGTGCGGGGTGTTCGCGCAGGTCAAGGGCTATCTGCCGCACGGGCAACTACGACCCATGCTCGCAGACCCACCTTGGGCGTCCGTGCGGGCCGAGATCGCCGCGATGGTCGAGGCGGAACGGGTGGTGCTGCCCGCCGCCGTCACCGGACCCGAGCTGGTGCTACGGACCTTCGCCCACCTGCCGAGCATCGGGTCGGCGACGGAACGCCGGCTCTGGGCTTTGGGGATCGTCGACTGGGACGCCTTCCTCCAAGCCCCGCACATCGACGGGCTTGGTGCGGAGCGGAAGGCGACCTGCGATGCGATGCTTGGCCGACTTCGCGACCAGGTGCGCGGTGGGGATGTCGGCGCGGTGGTGCGCGCATTCCCCAGATCCCTCTGGTGGCGAATCTGGAGGTTGCTTGCACCTGACGCAGCCTACCTCGACATCGAGACCACCGGACTCCATCGGGGAGCTGAAGTCACCGTCGTCGGGGTGCTCTTCCGTGGCCGGTACCGCAGCCTCGTCGCGGGCGTCGACCTCGATCGCGCGCACCTGAGCGATGCCCTGGAGCGGGCTTCGCTGCTGGTGACCTTCAATGGTGCACAGTTCGACTTGCCCGTGCTCGAGCAGGCCTTTCCCCGTGCCCTGCCACGACTGCCCCACCTCGACCTCCGCTTCCTGGCACGCGCGGCAGGACTCCGCGGCGGGCTCAAGGTCGTCGAGCGCAGCCTCGGCCTGGCGCGACCCAAGGAGGTCGGGCAGATGAGCGGTGCACAGGCGGTCTACCTCTGGCGTACCTTCTTGCGCACCGGCACCCGTCGCTCCCTCGAGCTGCTCCTGCGCTACAACCGCGAGGACGTGGTCAACCTCCCCATCATCACCGCCCTGCTCGAGCGCCGAGCGGCCGCAGCGTGCGGGATGCCCGACGGTGACGGCGACGGCGCGCCGTTTCGCCAGATGCTTCTCTGAGAGAGTCCCGCTGCGGGAAGGATATATAAATCCGCCACGCATGGGCTCGGCCTGCGACGCTGGCGTGCGCTCGGGCTTGGCAATGCTGTTCAAGAAGAAGAAGGGCGCGCCGCCGCCCGTGCGGGAGACCCCTTCGCCCGAGGCCCAGGCGACGACCAAGCAGATCCTCGTCAAGTACGAGGAGCTCAACCGCGAGTTCAAGGAGATCAAGGCCGAGCGCAACCGCCTCAAGCGCCAGGTCGAGGAGTTCGAGCTCTCCCAGGCCAAGCTGCGCACCGAACTCGAGGCGGCGCTGGCCGCCGGTGGTGGGGGCGCCGACCCATTTGCAGCGAGTCCGAGCATGGAAGCCTCGGAGCTGCGCGCCATCCTCGAACGCCTCGATGGACGGCGTTCGCAGATCACCGAGTTGCTCCGTTCCGCCTCGGACCGCCCCGATGACAGCGAATCGCGCGCACGACTGCTCGAGCGACTGGTGGTCATCGACGAGCTCTTCGCCAGCGATGTCGCCCGACTGCAGCAGCAGGCCCAGGGCGGCCTCTCGAGTGCCGAGGTCGAGGCGGCGATCGTCGACCTCGAATCGCGCGAAGACGCCAAGCGCCAGGACCTGCTCGAGAAGCTCAAGACCTGGAAGACGGCGGGGATCGTCACGACCCATCTCGAAAAGGGCGAGCGCGGCTCCCTGGCCGTCCTCGATCGTCGCTTCTCCTCGTTCCAAGGCTTGGTCCAGCGCCTCGACGACTTGTCAGCGCAGGTGCGCGACTCCGACCTCGATGACGACACCAAGCGCCTGCTGAGCTCCCAGTTGCGCGACCCGGACAACATCGGACCGGTCGAACAAGCCCTCGCCGCGGCCGACGAGGCGGCCGCCCAGACCGCGCGGCGCGCGGCCGAGGTCGCGAAGGAGGCGCAGCTTTCCCAGGAGGCGGAGGCGGCGCGCCGCGAACGGGAGGAGCTCGAGGCCCGGGCGGCGGCCGAGGGAGCAGCTGCGCGCGCCGCGCAGGAGGAAGCTGACCGCAAGCGGGCGGCGGCACAGGAGGCACGGGCCAAGGAGGAGCGCGCCAAGCGTCCGGCACCCACGCAGTCCTCGCTCCCGGCGGGACGCGCGCCGACGCCAGAACCGGAGCCCCAACCGGCCCCATCGGGCTCCGCCCCGACTGCCGCCGGCGGCTCTGACGACGAGGCGCGGGCCACCGAACTGATGGCCCAGGCGGAGAAGGCGATGGCAGCCGCCGACGCCGAGGGGCGCAACACCCGCACCGCAGCGCAGATGCTCAAGCTCGCGGGGACCTTCCAACGCTCCAAGAAGTACGACAAGGTCATCACCTACGCCGAGAAGGCGCTGGCGATGCTCAGCCGCTAGCGCGCCCGCCATCGGTCGATGGCGCGCCGTTCTTGGAAGTGCAGGGGTCCGAGCAGCACCAGCGCATGGGGTGTCTCACCCAGCGATGCGATCGCGCCCTGCTCCCATTGCTCTTGCGTCCCGACCGCCAATGCGGAGTCGGGCCAGCCCGCGCGGGCGACCGCGGCGATCAGCGTCGTAGCGGGCAGAGGGTCCCCCGGCAGCCGCTGCGCCATCGACCGCAGCTGCGCGACGCCCTGCTCCGCACGCATGGTGGTACCCTCCTGCTCGTGGAGGTCGAGGAGCACCAGCGTGTGCAGCCCTGCGGCGATGTTGCCCTGGGCCTGCTCGAGCGGGCTGGTGGGGGAGAAGCTCGGCGCTGGATAGGGCAGCGTGATGGTCCGCCCGAACTTGTACTGCTGCAGCCCCAGCAGCGAGGGCACGATCGTCTGAACCGAGGGTGCGGGCCAGTAGTGCACGGCAACGCCCGCCTCCAGTGCGCTCAGCCGCAGCTCCTGGTGGGTGGTCGCCACAAGCGGGTCTCCGGCAGTGCACAGCGCGGTCGGCCCCTTCCGTGCCTGGTGCAGGATCACGTCGGCTCGTTCGACCTCTTCGCGGGAGAGCACCACGATGGGGCGGCCGATCAGTGCCTCCCAGCGCTGACGTTGCTGCTCTCCCGCCGGCGAGGTGTAGCGTTCGAGGAGGACATTGGTGCAGGAGCGCAGCACCTCCAGCGCGTCGACGGTCATGCCCCTCGGACCGTGGCCCAGTCCCACCAGGTGCAGCGTGCCCTCCGGTGCCATCGCTCGGCAGTGCGCCTCAACACTCTTAACCCCCGCTGCGGTCAAATGGCCATGATGCGGCCGCACGACGTCCCGATGGTCGGCATCGTCCGCGCGCAGGCCGAGGAGGTGCGGCTGTGGCTCCGCCGTGACGGGGCGCTGCTGGCAGGTGCGTCCCCGCAAGCTGATGGTGAGCGGGTGTGGCTGCCGCTGACCGAAGAGGCCGCTGCTGCGATCGACGAAGGGAGCCTGCGGATACAGGGGCCGGTCGAACGACGAGCGGTTCGGTTCCACCGCCAGCAGGGCAGCTATCGCGACCTGCTGCAAGACCTGCCCGTCGAACAACAGGAGCAGCTCCCGGTCTCCTACGACCTGCTCGGGACGATCGCGCTGGTCAAGGTCCCGGAGGAACTCGAGCCACTGGGTCAGCGCATCGGGGATGCCCTCCACCGGCAGCACCCCCGGCTCACTGCGGTGTTCCATGATGGCGGGGTCCACGGCCCATTCCGGATCCGCAGCCTCGAGGCCCTCTGGGGTGATGGACGCAGCGCGACGGTGATCCACGAGCATGGGGCGACGTTGCGGATCGACCCTGCCGTGGCCTACTTCTCCCCGCGGCGCTCCACGGAACGCCAGCACGTGGCCGCTGAGCTCTCGACCGTCAGCGGCACCCTCGTCGACCTCACCTGCGGGGTCGGTCCGTCGCTGGTGGCGATCGCCCGGGCCTCGGTGGTGTCCAAGCGGCTGATCGGCGTCGACTACAACCCCGCCGCCGTGGCGCTGGCACGGCGCAACCTCGCGACCGCGACGTCCTCGCTGCCCCACGGCCAGGTCGCCTGGGAGGTGCACCAGGGCGATTCGACCCTGATCCTGCCAGCGCTCCCGATCCCGCAGGTGGTGCTGATCAACCACCCGACCGATCCCGGACCGCTGCTGCACGCCGCGCTCAGGGACCATTCCGTCCGCGCTGCGGGGCGACCACTGCGGGTGGTGGTCTATCACCTCGGTGACAATGGCGCGCCCCCGAGGCAGTGGCTCGAGGGTGCGCTCGCCGCTGCAGGGTGCACGCCTAGCGCGGTCGGGTGGCGGCAGCTGCATGCCTACAGCCCTTCGACCTGCCTGTGGGGAGCGACGCTGGCCTTCGGCGCCATCGCTGCAGCGGAGGAGGAACCAGGGCGTCCTTGAGGGGAGGGGGCGAGCCACCATGTCCCAGATCGGGGGGCGGACATGGGGCGCGGACCGCCCTGGCAGATGATGGTGGCCCCCACCCCCTACTTAGGTAGTTTGGGATTGTTCGGTACCTGAAGCATCATAGCCGAGGGGCCACCGTGGCACCGACCACGACCCTTATCTTGAATCAGGGCCGACCATCGGCGCGTGACGAAGCTGCTCTACCTGCAATCCCCTGAGGCGGCCTACGAGACCACCTTCGAAGGGCGGATCGTGGCGGTCGAAGGTCAGACCCTGGTCCTCGACCAGACCCTCTTCTATCCCGAGGGTGGTGGGCAGCCCTCGGATGTGGGCATGCTCCGTTGGGACGGCGGGGCGGCCCCCGTGGTTTCGGTGACCAAGCGCGGCGGTGTGTCCCACACCATCGATGCGCAGGAATTGGAGGGCGCACTGCCGACCCCGCAGGCGCTTGCCAGCGGCGGTGTGCCGATGCAGGGGACGATCGATTGGCAGCGCCGCTACGCGCTGATGCGCATGCACACGAGCCAGCATCTGGTCAGCGGGGTCGCCTTCGACCTGCTGGGCGCACGCACCGTGGGCAACCAACTCTACCCCGACCGCTCGCGGATCGATCTCGCGCCCGCCCGGTGGGACGATGTCGAGGTCGATCGGCTCCTTCGTACGGTCAACGGGGCGATCGCGCAAGGCGGGGCGGTCACCATCGGTTCGGTCGACCGTGCGCAGCTGGAGGCCTCTGCCGACGCCGCCCGTTCGAACCTCGAGCTCCTCCCCCAGTCGGTGCGATCGCTGCGGATGGTGCGTCTGGGGGGCTGGGACGTCTGTCCCTGTGCCGGCACGCACGTGCGCGACCTCTCGGAGTTGCGCCCGGTCGCGCTGCGTGGCACGACCAACAAGGGCAAGGGTCGGCTGCGGCTCGAGTACGCGTTCCGCCCAGCGGCCTGAGGGCTCAGCGCGTCGTGGCGGTGCGCTCGAGCTGGTAGGCGGCGTTCTCGGCCTGTTGGAGCAACTGGGCCGACTGGGCGAGGTTGCCCGCCGCCAGCGCCGTGCCGGCGCCACTGAGCAGCTGGTCCAACCGTTGCACCTGCGTCGCATCGATGCGTGCCCCTGAGGCGACCGCAGCCAGGAGCGCTTGCTGCCGCGAACGCAACTGTCGGCCATGGTCGACCTGTGCGGGCAAGGGAGGGATCGCCGCGAGCGGCGGCGCCGTCGGTGGGAGGACCGTCGCTTGCGGCGGCAGAGGAGGCGGCGCAGCAGGGGCATAAGCCGGCTGCGGTTGCGCCACGGGCGGAGGCGCGGGGGGATAGGCCCCCTGCGGCGGCTGCACGGCATAGGCCGTGGTCATCGGTGGAGGGGGCGCTTGCTGGTGGGGCTGCTGGTGCGGGGGGACCTCTCCGCTGCTTGGGGGCGGGGAGGGGGGGATGGCGCTCTTGCGCGCGCGCAGCACCAGGAACACCACGACGGCTCCAGCGGCTGCCGCACCGATCACGATGAACAGGACCATCGACGAACCCCCTGGGACCACCGGGCCGTCGCCGTTGTCGTGACCACCATCGGTCGTGCGGGCGATGACCTCGAGCGGGACGGAGGCGTTGTCGTTGCCACCATCGCTGTCCTGGGCGGTGACGAGGACGGTGTAGTTGCCCGGAGCGCTGTAGGCGTGGCTGGTCCTCCCGACGGTCGTCGTGCTCGTCAGTGAGCCATCACCGAAGTTCCACAGGAAGCGCGCGACGACGATGCTGTCACTGTCGGTGGCGGTGGCGTTGAAGCCCACCTGGTCCCCCACCCGCGCGGCTCCCGTGCCACTGCGGGTCAGTGCCACCTCTGGCGGGAGGTTGAGACGCAGCTCCTTCGAGTCGCTGGCACTCTGCCCTTCGAACTCCGCGGTCAGGGAGATCGCCACCTTCGGGGCGCCCGAGGAGGGGAGGGCGTCGTAGGTGTGGCTGGGCGCCTGCCCACTCCCGCGGGTGCCATCGCCAAAGTCCCAGTCGTAGGTGGCGTTGGCGGCATCACCTTGGAACTCCGAGGACCAGCGGGAGGCGAACTCCACCGGCTGGCCCACCGTCGCCGAGTCGAATCCCCCCAGCGGGGTGACGGTGATGGAGATGTCGGCCTTGGGATGGACGGTGACCGTGAACGCGGTCGTCGCCAGCTCGAAGCCATCGGTGACGTCTATGTGCACCGAGAGGGCGCCCGGCAGAGCGGGGGTGATCGTCACCTGCGGGCCATAGAGCACCGGCAGGTGCTCGGTGCCGCCGAAGCTCCAGGTGAAGTTGAGGAGGTCGCCATCGGGATCCGAGCTGGCAGAGGCGTCGAGGACCATCGGCACCTCGACGGTCCCGCTGCGGTCTCCCCCGCCGACGGCGACTGGCGCTCCGTTGACGCGGACCCGGACAGTGTAGTGGGCCACGCCCTGCACGGTGGCGCTGTCGATCCGCAAGAACGAGGGTCGGTCGGCGGCGCCGACGCGGGTGAAGAGGGAGACCGTCGGGCCCGATCCGCTCTGGCTGGTGACGTCGGTGCCCGTGGTCGTGTCCTTGAGGCTCAGGCGCACCTGCAGGTCCGCGCTGTCAGGGTTGGTGACGTCGACGACCAGCGGGGAGCCCTGGGGCAACGTGAGGGCGAAGAGGTCGATCGGGTCGGCGGGGGAGAGGGTCCCCGAGAGCGCTGCGGCGCCGACGCTGACGGCAGCGATGGGCTCGACACGGGCAAAGAGTGCGACTTCGGCGTCGAGAGGGCTCCAGGTGGTGGCGCCGTCGGCTTCGAACTCCGTATGGCCCGAGTTGTCGCTGTCCTGTTCGAGAGGGAGCTGCTCCCCCTCGCCCTGGACCGGCTGGATCACGACGTCGAAGTCACCATCGGTGACCAGGAAGTGGGGGCCAGGGAGGTCGAGCATCACCGAGCCGCCCGTAGGGTTGGATGGGAAGGTGACGACATAGCTGACCGAGTCGGTCGACCCGCTCTCCGAGAGGCTGAGCGCAGCATCGAACTCCACGCTCGAGGTGTAGCGACCTCCGATCCCATCGACGAAGGAGCTGGTGGTGACGGAATAGGAGACCTTGAGGTGGGTGAAGGAGACCGAGCTGAGATGGAACACCGGGAAGGTGCCCTCGGCGCTCGTGTCGACGTGCGAGAGGGTCGTCGGCGCCTCGGCGCTCACAGTGGACAGGAGCACACCGGCCGGGAGCAGCAGGGCGCACGCGCAGAGGATGACCAAGGACCAGGTGGTGCGCTGCGCCATCATTCCCCCTCCCTCGGGCCTGCACCGCCCATGCCAAGGTCGACTAAAGAGGTCATCGGCGCAGTGGGAAGGTCTTTAGGGCACGACGGCACAGGATGTCAGTTGGCACGGCCCGATCGCACTGGTCGAGGATTAGATGCCCTCTCCAATGTCCTTTAAATACCTCAGGCCGTCGGTCCATCAAGACGGAACGGTGGCTGCCGGGGAACCTCCCTTCCTTGGTCAGCCACCGCCCGTCGACGAGGGAGGAGCAGGATGAGGACGCACGGAGTCGCAACGCCTCGAAAGGCGCGCTCGGTCCCCGTCCTCCTGCTGTCCGGTCTGTTGGTGCTCCTCCCCCTGCTTGCACTCAGCCCCGCAGGGGCCAGTGCGCCCACGACGGTCCCAATCGGCGGACCGACCATCCCGCTGCACCAATGGGGACCGGCACATGGGATCGACCTCGTCCTTGGCGACGAGCCGATGGTCGTCGGAGGGCCCAGCGAGCGCTGGCTGCTGTGGCACGATGGCGGGGTCGCGGGCCAGCGGCTCGACGCCTCCGGGGCGGCCCAAGGCCCCAGCCTGCTCCTGGTCGGGACCCCTGTCAGCGCGGCAGATGCAACGGTCCTCGCGAACGGCCACTTGCTGGTCGCCACGGTCGAAGGCACCACGTTGCACGTGACGAGCTTCACCTCCAGTGGGATCCCCGACGACAACGCCCGCACGATCGCCTCGGCCAGCGGCGGCCTCCTCGACGTCGCCGTCGCGGCCCAGCCCGACGGCGGTGCCCTCATCATCCACATCGAGCGCAGCAATGGCGCCACCGCCGTGGTGGCCCAACACCTGGCGGTCACGACCTTGTTCCCGACCGGCTACGGCCAGGTCGCCACCGACCTCGGCGGCGTCCCCTCGGAGCTGGCCCTCTGGGCGCTCCCCAGCGGCGGGGCGGTCATCGCCGTCAGCGGGGATGGTGTCGGTGCGCTGCTGCGCCTCGACGGCATGGGCGCGCGCATCGAGCCACCACTGCTGCTACCCTCCATCGCCCAGCGACAGGTCGTGCTGACCGCCGATGGCCCGCTCTCCGACCCGGTCGTCGACCTGGCCTACCGTTCCGGCGGGAACATCTTCGTGCTCGACGGTTCGACCTTCGGTGCTCCCGCCGGCACCCCGCAGCGGGTCACCCCCATCGCCCACGCGGTCAGCGGCCCGGTGCTGCTGCGCACCGCCGATGGTGAGCGCCTCGTCCTGTGGGGCGACGATCGCGGGGACTCTGCGGCGGTCTACGCCGCCTGGAGCCACCTGCAAGACAACAACCTCTTCCTCTTCGATGACCGCGCTCCGCTGGTGCTCCTGGGTGCTCCCGATGGGGCCGACCGGATGAGCCTGGTCTATGGCGATGGGACCGGCACCTCGGCGCGCACGGCCTCCTCCTATCACACCACGCTCCAAGCGAGCCCGCAGGGCGAGGGGGCAACGATCCACCCCGGCGAGCACCTGGTGCTGCCGTTGGCGCTGACCAACGACGGAGGGGCGGCCCAGCAGCTGACGCTGAGCCCGTCCCTGCCGCAGCAGCTGCTCGACGAGGGCTGGACCATCAGTGTCGAGCCGCCGGTGCTCGCCCTCGGCGACTCTGCGGTCGGCACGGTGTCGCTGACCATCGACGCACCGACGAGCGGGGGTGTCGACGGGCAGGTCGTCCCCTGGGGGCTGGAGGTCTCGGGCGGTGGTGGCGTCGACCGCACCGAAGGCTCGATCACCCTCGAGGTGGTGCGCAAGGTCACTCTGACGACCGACCGGCCCCTGGTGGCCCTCGTCCGCGGCGTCCCGACGCATCTGGTGGCGCAAGTGCACAACGATGGCGATGCCGCCAGCGTCATCGGGCTGGAAGCCTCGATGCTCGACGGCCTCCCGCACGGCTGGAGCATGGGCGCGCTCCCTCCGAGTGTCGAGCTCCGTGGTCTGCAGGGCTCGATCCTCGACCTGACGCTGACGGCAGCGACCGACGCCCCCGAGGGGGCGCAGGTGAGCGTCCTGCTGCGTGCCACCGACGTCGCGGAGCCGACGGTCGGCGATACCCTCGAGGTCCACGCCGTCGTGGTCAGTGACGTCCGGTTGCAGTTGGACCCCTTCGCGGACATCATGACGATCGCGCCGGGGCAGACCGCGCAGGTCCCCTTGGAGCTGCGCAACGTCGGCCTCGACCAGGGGGCGGTCCTCGTCTCCCTCGAAGTCCTCTCGGCCCAGGGTGAGTGGGATGCCAGCATCCCACAGAGCGACCTGGTGCTCGGTCCAGGTGCCACCGCCGAGGTGCTGCTGCAGGTGAGCGCCCCGACCGATGCCCACGCGGGCGAGCGCTTCGTGGTGCGCGTGCGCGCCCAGGCGCCCAGTGGCGGTGCCGAGACCACTGTGACGCTGATCGCCTCCCATGTCGCGGCGCTGCGCATCGAGGGACCCGACGCACCCATCGCGGCGCTTCCGGCGGTACCCGTCGAGGTGCCGCTGCGCCTGACCAACACCGGCAACGGCCTCGAGACCCTCCGCGTGCGTCCCGTGGCGATGCCTCCGGGATGGCAGATGGACATCCTCGATGCTGCGGGGGACGATCAGAGCGCCACCGCCATGCCCTTGGCCGCGGGCGCGAGCCTGACGGTGCGCATGCAGCTGACCCCCCCGGCCGATGCTCGCGTGGACGATGTCGACCTGACGGTCGAGGTCATCGACGGCGTCCGGGTGCTCGTGCCCCTGCAGGTGCGCGTCGGCCTGGTCTCGGCGCTGCAGATGGTCCCCAGCCAGTCGCGGATCGAGGCGGACCTCTACGGTGCGACGCTGCAGATGCTCCTGCGCAACGGCGGCAACGGCCCCGACGCGGTGCGCCTGGAGGTCCCCAACCTCCCCTCTGGTTGGCACGTCGAGCTCCCCGAAGCCGATGCCGATGGCCTGCTGCCCCTGCAGCCGGGCGAGGAGCGCCTCGTCTCGCTGGTGCTCCACTGGGACGGTGTCGGCCTGCCGCTGGGCGAGAGCAACCGCCTCGACGTGCGCGCGACGGCCGCCGATGGCCGCCAGCTCCTGCGCAGCATCCTGCTCGACCTGCTGCTGCCCGACCTGGTCATCGAGACGCTGCAGTTCAGCAGCGACCCCACCGTCCCCGATCGCAGCATCACGGTCACCGCGGTCGTCGCCAACGACGGCACCGGCCCTGCGCGGGAGGTCGTGGTGACCTTGCGCGACAATGGCGAGCGGGTCGGCGAGCTCTCCTTTGGCGTCATCTCCCGCGGCCACTCCGCCTCGGCGACCTTCACCTGGGTGCCCAGGGTGGGCGAGCACGTGCTCTTGGTCACCGCAGACGAGCCCGGGACCATCTTCGAGGTCTCCGACTCCAACAACGCCCACGCGCAGCGGATCTCTGTGCGCGCCACCGTCGCGCCGACGCCCGTCCCGCCGACCCTGACCGTCCTCGCGATCGTCACGACTGGCAGCGTGCTGGGGCTGGCAGCTGCCGGCATCGCCAGCGAAGGCCTGCGGATCAAGATCCTCGGTGTCCTGCTGGTCCCGCTCTACTCCAAGATCCGCCGCGACGGCGTGCTCGACCACTTCGTCCGCGGTCAGGTCTATGGGTACATCAAGGCCAACCCCGGTGAGCACTACAACGCCGTCAAGAAGGCCCTCGAGCTCAAGAACGGGACGCTGGTCTACCACTTGCAGACCCTCGAGCGCGAGGAATACATCCAGTCCGTCCACGATGGCCGCTTCCGCCGCTTCTACCCCATCGGCATGCGCATCCCCGAGGCGGACAAGGTCCAGCTCAACCACATCCAGGAGGCGATCCGGGAGCTGGTGCTCAGCCGGCCGGGGATCTCCCAGAAGGAGCTCGCCCAGGAGGTCGGCCTCAGCGGGGCGACCATCAACTACCACATCGCAAGGATGCGCAAGCTGGCGGTCATCCGCATGACCAAGGTCGGTCGGCAGACGCAGCTGTTCGTCGATGCGGAAACCGAGCAGGGGCCGGCGACCGCCGTCGGCTCCGAGGCGCCCTAGATCCCCTGCGGCAGCCCTGCGGCGTTGCGCTGGGAGTGTCCGAACTCCTGCATCAGCCGCAGCGCGGGCCGGTCGAAGACCGGGCCGTCGAGGCAGGTCAGGTAGCCGCTGAGCGCGCAGGCGTCGCAGATCCCGAAGCCGCACTTCATGAAACGCTCCATCGACGCCTGCAGCGGCACGTCATGGCGCTCGCAGGACTGGAAGGCGCCGAACATCAGCAGCTCCGGGCCGCAGGCGAACACCTCGTCGATCCCACCCTTGGCGAGCAACGCCTCGACGATGGCGGTGGGGTAGCCTCTGGTGCCGGCGCTGCCATCCTCGGTGGCGGTGTGGAGCGTGACGTCCAGACCCTCGTCGGAGACGGCAGCGGCCGCCCAATCGAGGTAGAGCAGCTCCGCCTTCGTCGCGCCCCCGACGATGAGGTCCCAGTGCGTCCCTGGGGGTCCGTGACGCACCAGCGGCAGCAGCGGCGCCATGCCGGTGCCACCGCCGACGGCGACGTTGCGGCGCCTGGTCACCGCAAAGGGGCGACCGTAGGGGCCCCGGATGCCGATGCGATCCCCCACCTGCAGCGCGCACAGCGCCGCCGTGGCGTCCCCGCGCACCCGTGCGACCATCGCCTTGCGCACCCCGGTCCTCGAGAGGCTCATCGGGATCTCGTCGACTCCGGGCAGCCAGACCATCACGAACTGCCCCGGCAGCGCCGGCGCGGGATAGTCGAAGGAGACCGTGGTGTGGATCGGCGTGCTCCTCTCGACGGCGACGACCTCGACGATGGTCGGCGCGTGCAACGGCCGCAGGTGGGGGTGTGCCGTGGCGGTCAGGGTCGCTCCCCCTGGGCCAGCCCGATGACCTCAGAGACCTTGCCGAAGCCCTCGACGCGCAAGAAGTCCCGCAGCTCGGTGGCGATGTGCGCGAAGGCCAGGGGACCGCGGTCCATCAGCGCGGTGCCGACCTGCACCGCATGGGCGCCGGCCATCAGGTATTCGAGCGCGTCGGCGCCGCAGCTGATGCCGCCGACGCCCATGATCGGGACCTGCAGGTGGCTGGCGATCCGGAAGACCGCCGCTACCCCCACGGGGCGAATCGCCGGGCCGGAGAGCCCCCCCTGGCCATGGGAGAGGATCGGTCGACGCAGCCGCACGTCGATGGCCATCCCGCGCACGGTGTTGATGGCAGTCAACCCCGCAGCGCCGCCATCGACGGCGGCGGCGGCGATGGGCAGGATGTCGGCGATGTTGGGGGAGAGCTTGACGAACACCGGGATGGAGACCGCTGCGGTGGTGGCCGCGGTGATCTGCTCGACCAGCCGCGGGTCGGAGCCGACCTCGGTGCCCACCCCCTTGACATGCGGGCAGCTGAGGTTGAGCTCCAGTGCGTCGGCACCAGCGGCAGCCATGCCCTTGGCCAGCTGCGAGAACTCCTGGGGATCGGCGCCGAAGATCGAGCCGATGATCGGCCCAGGGACCTGCGCGTCGCGGACGGCGGCCAGCTCGCTGCGGTAGTGCTCCATCCCCGGATTGGCCAGGCCGATGGCGTTGAGGAGGCCCCCGTCGACCTCGACGACCGTCGGATTGGCATGGCCCAGCCGCGGCAGCGTGCCGATGCTCTTGGTGACGACGCCGCCGCAGCCGTGGGCAAAGCAGCGCACCAGGCTCTGACCGGTCTCACCGAGGAAGCCGCTGGCGAGGATGATGGGGTTGCGCAGCCGCAACCTCCCCAGCGTCGTCGCCAGCAGCGGGTCGGCGACGGCCCCGGCGAGCTCGTCGGGCAGCTCGTCACCGGGGAGGGTGTGCATGCAGCGCCACCGTGGCGAGGGCGGCGATGGTGGTTCGTCCCAAAGGGTTTTCGCCGGGCTGCCGCCGCTGACGCGACCGCCGAACGTATTTAACCAGCCACACGGTTGGGCACGCCTGGGGGGCCGGAGGGACCCGTGGCGCAACGGCTTGCCGAGGTCTGGCGACAAGAGGCCGAGGACCTCCTCTGGAGCTCTGCCATCTCCGCCGACGGTGGCAAGGTCGCCTTTGGCAGCTGGGAGAAGCGCGCCTACTGCTTCGACCGCCAGGGCGGCCCGCTGCTGGGCCACGAGGGCGCCGGTGCCGTGCATGTGGCGCTCTCGCAGGATGGGAGCGAGCTCGTGGTCGGTTCCTACGACAAGTCGGTACGCCTCTTCGACATCGACGGCAAGGTGCGCTGGTCGGCGACCTTCGACAACTTCGTCCGCGACCTGGCACAGACCGACGCCGGGGTCGTCGTCGCCGAATGGCAGGGACCGACCCACCTGATCGGTCCCGATGGCGCCAGCCGCTGGCGGCAGAAGGTGGGCACTGCCCCCTTGTCACTGGCGGCCTCAGCCTCGGGGGGCCTGATCGTCGTGGGCCTGCAGGAGGGCAAGGCCGTCGCGCTGGGAGCCGACGGCGCCCCGCGGTGGGAGCACACCTGTGGCGGCGGGGTCACCCGCGTGGCCGTGAGCGCCGATGGCTCGATGGTCGCACTCGGCTCGACCGACACGGTGGTCACGGTCGTCGATGGCGCCAGCGGCACGATCCACTGGCGCTACAAGACCGGGACCTCGATCCGCGGCCTGGGCCTCTCCGCCGGCGGCGAGTACCTGCTGGTCGCCTCCCACGAGGACTACCTCTACCTCTTCACCCGCGATGGCACCCTGCGCTGGGTCACCCGCATCGGCTCAGAGGTGTGGTCCTTGGCCGTCTCGGCCCTGGCGGACCTCATCGCGATCGGCACGCGCGACAACCGCGGGTACCTCTTCGAGCTCAAGGAGGTGGTGCTCGAGCAGTTCGACCGCCTTGCCGTCGAGGTCGCTGCCCTCAAGGAAGGGGGCGCGTCGGTCAAGCCCCTCGAGGAGCTGCTCGAGAAGGCACGGTCGGCATCGACCGCAGGGGATCGCGAGGAGCTGGGGGTCCGGATGGCGTCGTTGCGCGCGCAGCTCCAGGGAGTGCGCGAGAGCACCTACCGCGACCAGGCTCAGACCGCCCTGCACACCATCGAGACGCTGTGCAAGGAGCTCGACTCGAAGGATACGACCCTGCTGGAGCTCATGGCCACCCAGGCGCGGGAGCTGCTGGCGGCTGGCGCCGTCGAGCGCGCCGCGCGGCTGCTGCAGCGCGCCCTCTCCCTCAAGGACAACCTCCCGCCGCTGCTCGAAGACCTCATGCCCCATGGCGAGGAAGGCGCAGGGGGCAGCAAGGATGCCGAGTCCGACGCGGCCAAGGGCGATGGCTCGCCGACGGTGTGCGACTCCTGCGAGCGGCCGGCGCGGGCCGGCTGGTCGACCTGTCCCTTCTGCGGCGCGGCCCTGGTGGGCTGAGCGCAGACGGTGCGGCTCGACTACCCCTTGTTCTGGAGGGCCATCAGGTCCTCCGTGGAGAGCTTGCCGCCCTTCTTGAACTTGGAGATCAGGTCCGAGGCCTTGGTCTTGGCGCGCTCCTCGCGCTTGGCCCGGGTGGTGCGCCGCGCGCGCCGGCGCGCCGCCTGGCTGATCTTGTCGAGGTCGTGGACCTGGTGGATCAGGTCGATGTGGGCCTTGTGCTCCTCATCGGCCTTGGACTTGTTCTCGGAGAGCTCCCGTTGCACCCGCTCGAGGTCCTTGCGGAGCAGGTCGCTCAGCCCGTAGTGCTTGACCATCAGGTCGTGGTTGCGCTGGGCGTTGGCGGCCAGCTCGCTGACGGAACGGTGGGATTCCTCGGCTTTCTCGGCGGCGGCCCGTGCCTCGGTCAGCGCGGCGTGGACCTTGTCGTCGCTCTCGAGGGCGTTCTCGCGGGTGCGGATGTGCTGGGCCAGCTTCTTGATCTGGTCGACGATCTTGCGCTCGTCGGCGGCCGAGAGCACCGAGGTCTCCATCTTGCGCTCGAGCTCGCGCAGGTCACGCTTGAGCACGTGCGGTGAGGGGCCTTCGGTGGGGGTGCGCTCCTGGCGCAGGGCTTGGACCTTCTCCATCAGCGCGTTGGCGCTGTTGTTGAGGGCCTCCCGCTCGACCTTGGCCTCCTTGACCTGGACGTTGAGGCGGTTACGCTCCTCCTTGGCGTCGGTGGCGATCTTGACGTTGGCGCGGATCTCGTTGGACCACTTCTCGCGCTCCTTGATCAGCGCCTTGGTGCGGTCGTTGAGCTGATCACGCGCTGCACGATGGTCCTCGGCGCTGAAGTTGAGGGTGTCGCGCTGACGCTCCCACTCATCGATCTGCCCCTCGACCTTGACCAGCTCCTCCTCGGTGAGGATGGGCTCGTTCTCCTCCTGCTCCTCGGGGGTGAGCTCGCGTCCTGCGGTTGCGGGCTCGTCCACCGGACTGCCCTCGCCCGTTGGAGACGTCCCCTCGCTGAGGGGAGAATCTGTGTCGGTATCAGGAGCGCCCTCGCTTGCCCCGGACGTCCCATCGCTGCTCGGAGCAGATGTGCCGGCACCGGGGGTGTCGTCGTCGGCTTCAACCAGCGACGCAGCGACCTCGTCGGTGCCCAGGTCCGACCCAGGGACCGCGTGAGAAGGAGACTCGATCTCGGGGGAGGACGAAGGGGCAGGGTCGGGACTAGATGTCAATGAGGAGCCGGCGTTTGTTCCGTCCGGTCCACCCTCGGCCTCTAGTTCTTTCTCCAACCCGTCGTTCAATCCGTCGCCCCGAAGCACCTACGAATGACCAATGTAGGCCTCCCAATCCGCCCGACCCATAAGAGCTTTGTGGCCTTCGTGGGAGCGAAGGCCGACCAACAGGCCGCAGAGGCCGAACTAGGGCACTAACTTGTGATAGCGATACGCCGCAACATCGGGGGTGAAACAGTAGTGGATGCTCTGGAAATCCCTTCGCAGGGTCGCGACGTCCGTGCGGACGACCGCGGGGTCCTCGTGGTCGACGATGACGCGGGCGATCAGCTGTGCGACCTCCTCCATCTGGGCTGGACCCATCCCCAAGCGGGTCAGTTCCTGGGAGCCAAGACGGATCCCCGAGGGGTGCATCGCCTTCTTTGGGTCATCCCAGGGGAGGAGGTTCTTGTTGGCGATGATGTTGGCCTGCTCGAGCGCCTCGACGCGGTCGGCCCCGCCGCCATTGGCGGCGACGTCCAGTGCCAGCGTGTGGCTCTTTGTGAAGCCGTGCTCGGCACAGAGCACCTTGACCCCGCGGCTGTGCAGGGCGCTTCCGAGCACCTGGGCGTTGCGCACCACCATCTGCGCGTAGGCCTCGCCGAACTCGAGGAACTCGGCGAGGCTGACCGCCAGGGCCGCCATGCTGTGGAGGTGATGGTTGGAGAGCACCCCCGGGAACATCCCGAAGTCGAGCTTGCGGCGCATCTTGTCGTCGCGGGGCTTGGCGACCACCAGGCCGTGCTGAGGACCGGGGAGGGTCTTGTGGGTCGAGCCGTTGACGACATGGGCGCCTTGGCGCAAGGGGTCCTGGAACTGCCCGCCGGCGATGAGCCCGAGCACATGGGCGGCGTCGTAGACGACGGCGCACCCGACCTCCTCGAAGGCATCCTGCAGCTGGTCGATGGGGGTGGGGAAGAGGAACACCGACTGGCCAAACCAGGCGACCTTGGGCTTGGCGTCGCGGATGACCTTGCGCGCGCCGTCGACGTCGACTATCATCTTCTGCAGGTCGAAGGGGTACTCGACTCGGTGCAAGCCGCGGACGCCCACGGCGCCGAAGTCTGCACTGGAGATGTGCGCACCGTGCGCGACGTTGACGACGGAGATCGTGTCGCCCGGCTTTGTCAGGGCGAAGAGCACGCCGAGGTTGGCCGTCGTCCCGCTGATGGGTCGGACGTCGGCATAGTCGGCCCGAAAGAGGGTGCGGGCGAGCTCCTCGCAGCGCAGCTCGACCTCATCGATGTAGCGGCATCCCTGGTAGTAGCGCTTGCCCGGATGCCCCTCGGCGTAACGGTCGTGGAAGTCGGAGGCGAGCAACTCGCGCGACAGCGGCGAGATCAGGTTCTCCGAGGCGATCATCGGCAACGACTGGGCGAACCACTCGTGGTGGGCCTGGACGCGGCTGCGCACCCACGCGGCCGTCGTGCGCCATTGGTCGGTGCGAGGAGATTCCATGTCGCTGCTGCGGGGAGCGGCTGAGGCGGTAAAAGGCTATCTTTGACGATTCATCAGCGAAGGCGCCGCGAGGAGACCAGCGGTTCTCGCCATCGCCAAAAGCGTTTAAGTAATGGCGCTCCATCGCGCGGCCGTCATCGCGGGCCTGTAGCTCAGCTAGGTAGAGTAGTCGGCTCTTAACCGACCCGCCAAGGGTTCGAATCCCTTCAGGCCCGCTTCTCGTCGCATGCTATTTCACTCACTGCCGGATCGTGTACGTGTCACAACCATGAGTAGGCCTGGCTACGATTCAGTATCTGAATCACCTGCAGATCCTTTTCCGTTTCGCGATAGATGATCCGAAGATCCCCGATTCTGAGACGGAAGAGGTGCTCGCCTCCTGAGACTCCCTGGAGACGCTTGACGTCACCCCGTCCCGTACCCGCAAACCGGGTAAGCGCCTTTCGAACGCGGTCGCGAGTCCGAGCGTCAAGGGCTTGGAACTGCTTCTGAGCTGGTGTCGAGAGGAGAATCCGGGGTACCATCAGATTTCAACCAGAGGAACCCAGTTCTTCTCTTTCCCAAGGATGGAGTACTGCTCCTGCATGAAGGACACGTATTGGGCTTGCTCGATCAGTCGCTCGATGATTTCGCCGTAGGTCTCGCCCTTCCGGCCGAGCCCCTTGAGACGATCCCTCAACTTCGTGTCCAGCTGGATCGTCGTGACGCCCATCGAAATACCTCGATGAACGCTATGGCCGCTATAGTACTTATGCCGTACTATGGTTGTCGTGGAGGATGTGCCAAATCTTGCAGGCACATGGAAGGATTCGCAGGCATGGACCACGCGCGTCGAGTGACGTGATGACAGACGCAAGCGTGTGGTCAACCCCAGACTCGACGTTCGTGGTCCACACGAGACGATTTGACCCCTACGTGGGATCGCCCGCTTATCGCCGCCAGTGGGACAGCAACGGAGGAAAGGAGACCCGAGAAGGCTCCACGGGAGTAGCCGAGGGGGACGTGGCAATCGAAGGCATCGTTGCGAGGGGAGACGAGCCACCCCCGCTTTTCCTTGAGGGGGGGCCCACAAGGCTTTTCCAATCGCAGCGGTGGTGGGGAGGTTGGTGTCTTCCCTCCGCGCGACAGCGCCACAGCATCCGCGTGTGGCTGTTGCCCTCGTTGTTGCAGTGCTGATGTCGGGGACGCTCGTGCCAAGCGGCGCAAGCGCCCCACCGGCGCGGGGGCGCCACATCACCTTCCAGGTGTTCATCACCTCCCCCTCGGAAGGCGAGGGGGTCGAAGGCGAGGTCAACATCAGCGGCGCGGCGCTGGCCGCGTGGCCCTACAACGTCACAGAGGTGCAGTTCTCGCTCGACAACGGGACCGACGTCGACGCCAATCTCAGCGACAAGGGATCGGGCCTGTACTACTGGTGGATCCACTGGAACTTCACGGGCTACGCCAACGGCACCTACTATCTGTCCGTGCTCGCACGGGACGACAGCAGCGAGGGGATCACCCCGCGCGACCATGTCAACGTCACCATCGGTGCTCCCTCGGGCAACCGCCCGCCGACGGTCAGTGCCACCGCCGACCCGACCTCGGGCCCGTTGCCGCTGCTGATCGCGTTCCTGGCAGACGGTGAGGACCTCGATGACGACCCGCTCAGCTACGCCTGGACCTTTGGCGACAACGCCACCGGCTCGGGGCAGAGCGTCAGCCACACCTTCACCATCGAGGGGACCTACGGGGTGAGCGTCACTGCCCGCGATCCCTTAGGTGCGGCGGCGGTCGCGTTGTTGACCGTCGTCGTCGAGCCTCCCAACATCGACCCGGTCGCCACGCTGACCGTCGAGCCGATTCGCGGCCAGGCCCCCTTGGCAGTCCACGTCCAGGTCGCTGCGACCGATAGCGACGGCTCGATCGAGAGCGCGACCCTCGACCTCGGTGAGGGGACACCCCAGAGCGTCATCAACGGCGAGGGGATCGACCACACCTACACCAGCGCGGGGCTCTACCTGCTGCGCCTCGATGTCGTCGACGACCGGGGCGGCACCGCGACCACCAACGCCACCGTCGTCGTCGAGGGGAGCACCGACCAGCCACAGGCGCTGGTGAGCGCGACCCCCCTGGGCGGCACGGTGCCGCTGGAGGTGCACTTCCAGTCGGACACCCACGGAGGCACCAACGCCACCGTCGCCGCGCTGCAGTGGGACTTTGCCGACGGCTACGGGTCGAGCCTTGCGGAGCCCGTGCACACCTTCGACCGGCCGGGGGCCTATCTGGTGACCCTGCTGGTCTCCGACACGCTGGGGCGCCGATCCCAGGGCAACGTCACCATCAGCGCCACCTCGCCGCCGCCCCCGCGCAAACCGGCGGTGCAGATCAGCGCCCAGCCCCATAGCGGTGAGGTCCCGCTGCTGGTCACCCTCGTCGCCCAGGTGCTCCCGTTCTACGCCGGCCAGCAGGTCCGCAGCTACGACTGGGACTTCGGCGACGGGGCCACCTCGACCAGCGCCACGCCGGTGCACCTGTTCGTCGCCACCGGTACCAGCGTCGTGCGCCTGGCAGTGACGATGACCGACGGCGAGGTCGGGGTCGCCACCCGGCAGGTCATCGTCCTGCCGGCGGACCGGCCCCCGAGCGGGACGCTGACCCTGACCCCCGCCAGCGGTGGCGTGCCGTTGCCGGTCGATTTCGCCCTGACCATCGACGACGAGGACCTCCCTTCAGTGGTGGTCCGCTTCGATCCCGGCGATGGCTCCTCCTCGAGCCCCCTTCCCTCGGCCACCTGGCGGCAGGGGTGGAACCACACCTACGGGCGCGTCGGCACCTACAATGCCACCGTCGCCCTGACCGACGACCACAACGTCACCACCACGCTTGCGCGCAAGGTCGTCGTGCGGACCTCGCTCGACCCGCTCATCTCCGTCGTGGGCGCTTCGGCCACCGTCGGGGTCGCCCCCTTGGCCGTGACCCTCACCGCCACCGGGTTCCACCCCCGAGCAGAGCGACCGATCGAGTCGGTGCTGTGGACGATCGACGACACCGACCATCTCGAAGGGTCGCGCGTCGTCGTGACCTTCCTGACCGTGGGCGTCCACGTCGCCGCCGCGACCGTCACCGACGACCTGGGGCAGTCCCACACCACCACCGTCAAGGTCACGGTCGTTGCCCGCGCGCCTGCGCAGGCTGCCGCACCCCTGCCCTGGGGCAGCCTCACCTTGCTCGCCCCCGTCGTCCTGCTGGTCGTCCTTGCAGCCCAGTGGCTGCGCCCACCCGGGGCGCCACGACCCCAGACGGGACCCAAGGAACCGACGGCACCGACTGCGACGACGCAGGGGGGAGAGGAGGAATGACCGAGCCGGTGCGACGTCGACGCGGGAGCCGCTCTCGGCGCCGACAGGGCGTCTGGGTCGTCGCCGGCGTGCTGGCGGTCGGCATCGTGCTGGGGGTCATCCTCACCCGCCCCGATGCGGTCAGCGGCGTCGATGTCCAGAAGCAGCGACTGCAGCTGGCAGGCGTGCCGTCGAACCTCTCACAGTACGAGGTGGTCGTCACCTATCAGCCTCACCGCTGGGTCAGCTACAATGTCGAGCTACTGCCCCCACCAGGGCAAGCGGCCCCTCCACCAGGGGCAGAGCTGATGGTCAACCTCCACCGTCACGTCAACACCACCGTCATCAATCTCGACGTCAGCCGCGGCACGGGCGCCAGCGGGGAGGCGCGACCGCTTTCTGGAGAGAAGGTCTACCTGCTGGTGAGCAACCTCCAGGGCGTCCCAGCGACGGTGCAGGTGACCCTGCGCATCCATGACACCCCTGCCCTGCAGCAGCAGGCCAACCAGGCGATCGTCGGGCTGGTCAGCTCGATCGCGCTGGTCCCCCTCTTCTTCCTGCAGCGCCGGGCGTCCTGATGCGCCGGCGACGTGCCCTCGCCGATCGGTCCCGCCGGAAGCTCTTTGCGACCCAGCCGTGGTGCTCGCGTGATGCCCTTTACCTGCCAGCTCAAGGTCCGTTTCGGTGACGTCGACCATGCCGGGGTGGCCTACTACCCGACCATCGTCGACTACTTCCACCTGGCATTCGAGGAGTTCTGGGAGGGGTGGGTGGGCGTGCCCTACCCGACGGTGGTCGACTCCGAGAAGCTGGGCTTCCCCACGGTCCACCTCGAGGTGGACTTCGTCGCGCCGCTGACCTATGGCGACCGACTGATCGTCCAGATGGGGGTGCAGAAGGTCGGGACCAGCTCGGTGACCTTCCGGTACCTGTTCACCAAGCCCGGTCCGGCCGCAGCGAGCGCGCCGATCCCCTGCGTCCGAGGGACGCTCACGGTCGTCGCCGTCGACCTGCCCACCTTTGCTCCCAAGCCCGTCCCGCCCAAGTACCGCGCCAAGTTCGAAGGCTGTAGCCCGCCGGTGGGTTAGTCGGGCCCTGCTTGTCCTTGGTCGTCACCACAGAGCTCCATAAGGGGCGCCGCGCCCTTGACCCTGCGTGCGGGTCTACACGCGGCACCTGTTCGTCTGCACCGCCTGCTCGCCGCGGGCGCAGGAGATCATCGCCTCGCTCAAGGAGAAGGTCAAGGCGTCGGGGCTGCACGAGGTCGTCCGGGTCAACGCCGCTGGCTGCCTGCGCCAGTGCGACCGACCGATCCAGGCCGTGGTCTATCCCGAGGGGACCTGGTATGGCGACATCTGCGCCGACGACATCGAGGAGCTGTTCACGTCCCACCTCGTCGCTGGGGTCCCCATCGAGCGGCTCCTGCTCCAGAACCTCGAGGAGCAGCAGCCGCTCAGCCCGTCGACGGAGCCGGCCGCTCGGACGAAGGCTGCGTAGCAGCCTCCCCGAAGATCCGCAGTGCTCGCAACCCGGGCTCGGTGACCACCAGCCAGGCGGCGTTGCGGCTCCCCCCGGCGGTGAGATACCCCCAGCGCTGCAGGGGTGCCAGGAAGCGCGTCTGCAGGATGCCGTACTTCTGTTGGAGGGACATGGAGCGGTCGCGGCCTTCGAGTCGTTCGCTGTGGAACTGCTCGGGCTGGGTCTGCTCCAGGAAGGCGATGAGGTCCTTCTTGCGCGTGCGCCGGCCCGTCGCCTGTCGCCCACCGATGTACCCGAGGGCGCCCAGCAGATGGTGCGGTGGTGTCTCGATCCGATAGCGCGGTATCTCCACGATCTGCCGCACGCCCGCGGAGATCAGGTGGGGGACACCGCCGGTGCTCTGGAGGTGTGCCTCGATCGCTGCCTGCAGCAGCTCCCGCTGGCGCTTGGGATCCTTGGTACGCAGGGCCTGCTCGATCGCTTGCACGGGGCGCTGGGTGTCGATGTAGCTGAGCGGCTCGACGTGGTAGAGCTGGGCGCCGAACATCATCCCTGCCAGCGTACCGGCGACCGCGGCGATGGTCCCGCCGGTGGAGATGTTGATGAACACATGCTGCCCCTCGTAGCGACGGATCAGGTCGCCAAAGAGCCCCAGCAAGGCGTACATCTCGTAGGCACAGCGTTCCCGCTCGACCTGCACGCCAGCGGCGGCCAGCTGCTCCTGCAGGAAGTCGGCATGGTGACCCGCGTCACGCTCAGGGTCACGAAGGATCAGGTGGACTCGGTCCGCCCGCTGGTCGATCGCGGGCGTGAGGATGCGGTCGCGCTCGAAACCGACGGGGCAGAGGTGGACCCGTAGGGGGGGCTGCACGGGGGTTGGAGGGGCACGATGATTGATAAATATATGTAGTGTATTCTTATTAAGTCGAGTAAACTGTGAGCGATTAACTGTTGGCCCTGCTTTCCCCTGCTCATGACAACCGACGAGGGGGAAGACCTCGAACCGTGCTCGTGGGAAGAAGTGTACAGATTCAACGGGGTCCGACCGTAGCCGACGGAGGAAGCTCCCCACGGAACGAGGGGGGTGGGGCATGCCTTCGACCCCACCCCCCACCCCGGTCAGCCTCGGCCGGGGTCATCGGTTCCCCCCTGAGCGGGAGCCACCTCCTCGGACCAACGGACGGACCCCTCACCTGGGGGCGACCCAATGGGAGGAAACGACCAGAGCGGAAGTGGGAACGAGACAGACTGCCCAGATGATTGACAGGATGTGGGCGGGCGCTACTCATCCTGATCCGCTGTATCCGGGAGCTGGCCCCGCCGAGCGCTGGCGCGTCGCCGTCGCCGGCGGCGGCGCAGCTCCAGCGCCAGCGCGATCAGCGCGACGGGAACCCCGATGAGCCCGACGATCGCGAGCAACGTCCAGCCGATCCCCTCCCCCGCGCTGATCGGTAGGTCGAAGGCCAGCAGGGTCGTGCCATTGACTGCAGCGACGAGCGTCCAGGCCCCAGCGGATGGGCGAAGGTCCGTGCCTTCCCAGCGGTCGGCCGACGGGCTGAGACGGACGAGCGCGATCTCCTCGGCAGGCCCAGCCTCCGTCAGGGTGGTCGGTATCTTCTGTCCAGGGGCGATCGCGTAGAGGTGGACGGAGAAGTTCGAAGGCAGGGGCGCAGGCACCGTCGCATCGAGCCTGTGCAGCTGCAGGCTCAGCGTGTACCGGGCGTTGAACACCACCTGCGAAGGGTGGACGGCCAGCGTCCCTTGCCAGGAGTCGTTGGTGACGGCCTGAGCTGCCGCCACAGACGTACTCATCGAAGGATTCAGTGCGAGCGCGACAACCAGCAGGGTGAGGGTAGCGGAGATCTTTCGTCTGCGCGTCGATCCCAACGGCGGCATCATTCCTCCGAGTCGTCGGCCTGTTCGTCCTCGGGATGGGTCTTGAGGCCCAGGACGACGGAGACGGAGCGAGCGACGACGGAGGGGTCGTCGACGTCGTTCCAGCTGGCGTCGGGGAACTCGTCCTTGAAGGACGCATCTGCATAGAAGTGCAGCGAACCGACCTTGGCCATCCGCTGCAGCGCGTTCTGCCGCACCACCACCAGCCCCTCCTTGTCCATCTTGACGACCAGGGAGCGGTCCGCGACGGCGCCCTCGCGCACGAGCACCCGGGTGGGGCTGGCCGCAAACGCCGTCAACCCCCACCCGCGCCGCGCTAGCAGGAACAGCAGGACGATCGCGATGCTGTGGACCAGGGTGTAGACGTAGACGCTGCGCTCGCCCAAGTAGGGGTAGGTGAAGATCGACAGGAAGGCCGCAAGTCCGGTCAGGACGAAGAAGTAGGGGAGCGAATCGGAGGCGATGTACATGTTGCGGTTGGGTCGCAGCGCGACCCTCAGCTCCTTGTGGTGCTTCGTGGGAATCAGTTTCAGCGCAAGCGGGTCGAGGCCTTCCCGCTGGCCGAGGGCCTTGGCGGCGCCTTTCTTGGCATCGCGCGTGGCTGCGGCACTCTGCCCCTCTGCGGCCCTGCGCGCAGAGGCGGCGAGGTAGATCAAGGCGAGCATCGCGCCCAAGTGGAGCAGCGCGATCGCCACGGGGGTGATCAGCAGGTCGAAGAGCGTGGGGGTGTCGTGGGTGCTCCCCTGGGGGATCGCGCCATGGGCCAGTGCCGGGCTGGCGCTGGCCAGCAGCGACCACCCGACCCCGGCGAGGAGCACCAACGTCCCGCGCGCCAAGGGTTCGTGCGTCCCCATCAGGCTGCGGAGAGGGTGCAGGTGCAAGAACCCTTGGGCGACGTGCCGGCGCGCACCCCAAAGCACTCAAGCCTGCTGACGATGCCGGTGCATGCAGAACTTCGGCATCACCAACCCGGTCGTCGAGCAGTACATCGAGCGGCTCCTGCCCCAGCGGCATCCGGTGCTGGCAGAGATGGAAGCCTACGGGTACGACCAGGGTTTCCCGATCGTCGGACCGCTCGTGGGCCAGTTCTTTGCGCAAGTGGCGGTGCTCAGCGGTGCCATGCGCATCCTCGAGCTGGGCAGCGGCTTTGGCTACAGCGCCTTCTGGTTCGCCTGGGCGACCGGACCCGACGTGGAGATCCACTGCACCGAGGGTGACCCCGACAATGCTGCGCGCGCCAAGGAATACCTTCGGCGCGCCAAGCTCGACCACAAGGTCACCTACCACATCGGGGATGCGCTGACGCTGTTGCGCGACGAGATCGAGGGAGACTTCGACCTCATCTTCTGCGACATCGACAAGTGGGAGTATCCCGCAGCGTTGCAGGCGGCGCTCCCGCGACTGCGGGAAGGCGGCGTGCTGCTATGGGACAACGTGCTCTGGAGCGGCAAGGTCGCCGCCAAGAGCGAGGACGAGTGGACCACGGCGATCCAGCAGTTCAACACCGCGGCCATGGGAGAGGCGCGCCTGCGCGCCCACATCCTGCCCATCCGCGACGGCGTGCTCTTTGCCATCAAGGAGGCTGCCCCCAAGAAGGGCCGCCCCGCAAAGACCTGATCAGCTCTGCTGCAGCGACGAGGCAGCGCCGACGGCGGGTGCCCCGTCGTTGAGGCTCAGGAGCAACTCCATCAACCGCCCCTGGGCCAGGGGGCTCAGCCAGTGGTCGAGCCACTGGTCGTTGATCTCGCTGCGCTCCTGCAGCTGCTCGATCACCGGGGTGCGCACCTGTCCCTTGATGGTGCTGAAGGCCTCCCCGATCACCGCCAGCCGGCGCGCCTCGGCGATCGCGCGCGGGAGCAGGTCTTCGGGGGCGACCACCTCGTCGAGCAGGCCGGCCTCCAGCGCCGCCGGCGGGTCGAGGAGCTCCGAGCGCAGCAGCAGGCGCCGCAGACCCAAGGGACCCAACTCGTGCTCGACGACCGCCAACACCGCGGCAGGGAAGGGGAGCCCCAGGCGCAGCTCGGGCAGCCCGATGCGCGCGGGGCCCGACGAACCGATGCGCAGGTCGGCCGAGAGGGCGAGGGCGCACCCGCCGGCAGCCGCATGGCCGTTGATCGCGGCGACGACGGGCATCGGCAGCAGGTAGAGGCCTTCGAGGACGTGCTGGAAGGTGTGCAGGAACTGGGCCAGCTCGGCGCGGCTCAACCGCAGCGATTCGCGGACGTCGAGGCCGACGCAGAAGGCCGAGCCGCGGCCGGTGAGCACCAACGCCGCCGCGCCCTCGTCGCGAGCGCTGCTCAGCCCATGGTGGAGGTCTCGCAGCATCGGGAGGGTGATCGCGTTGCCGTGGGGGAACTCCAGCGACAGGGTCGCGACGTCCCCTTCCCACCGCAAGTACGCGCCGCCCATCGTCTCGCTCCCCTCTTGCGACCACGGCAGTGCCATCGGAGGCAAAAAAGCGTGCGGGTCCACCGGTGCATGGGGCATCAGGGCTGGCTCGGGCCCCAGCGGCTGTTGCACCCGGGGCAGCTGCCCTCACCGTTGGGCCCAAACTGCGCCGCCGGGCTGCCGCAGCTGGGGCAGGGCCGCGACGGGAATGGGGCACCTCCGCCCCATGGACCGCCCTGCGGTGCCGACGGCGGCGGAGCACTCCCTGGCGGCAGCGCCGGGGGGTAGGGGGGGTAGGCCACTCCCTGACGGTACCAGGGGGGCGGATGCCCATAGGGCGGATAGTGTGCGCCGCCGTAGGGTGGATAGCTCGGGTAGTACCCCCAGGGTCCGGGGGGATAACCGTAGGGCGCCCAGGCACCAGGTGGGGGGGGCGTCCAGGGTGGCGGGGCTGGGGCTGCCGCTGCCTGGGTGGCCGCCTCCTTGGCGAGCCGGCGGCGCCGAGACCGCAGGACCACGGCTGTGAGCAACAGGATGCTGATCAGCACCATGCTCGTCGCGAGGCACAGCCCGCCGGACCCAGCGAAGGGATTGCTTCCGACCTCCTTGGCGGCCCGCACGGTGAAGGAGATCGCCGCCTCGTTGTTGGTCTCGGAGGTCTCGTTGAGGGTCTGTGCGGGGTCGACCCTGGCACGTACCTCGATGGTCCCGACCTTGGTGGCAAGGTAGGTGATGGTCATCCCCACGGTGGAGTTGGCCGGCAGCGACGTCGGCGACAACCGCAAGGCGAAGGGGGTATCACCGACGTAGAACTGCACCCGCACGTGCGTCGCCTCGACCTCTGCCGATCCGCTGTTGCGCACGACGGCACGGATCTCGACGGCCTCCCGCACCGTCACGGTGGTCGGCCCGCTGAGCGTCTCGAGCACGAGGTCGGCAGCAGTGGTGTCGACCGCCCACACCGGCACCTCGAGACGGTTGTTGCCCTCGTCATCCTCGGCGATCCGTTGGTCGGGGTCGAGCAGCACCACGATGGTATGCGGCCCTGGAGCGACGACGAAGGGGAAGGAGATGGTCGAGAGTACGGAACTCGACAGCAGCAGCTCCCCCTCGTAGGTCGAGTTGTCATCGAATACCAGGCGGACGAGCACGACCTCGTCGAGCCGGGTGGTCGAGACGATGGCCACTTCGAGGCGCGCCTGCTCCCCGATCCGCAAGGGTTGAGGCGTCAGGACAGTGTGGTTGACGTCGATCCACAGGTCGATGGACCCGAGGATGAGGGTGACCTCCAGCGCACGGGTGGGGACCACCACCACCTCCCCGGTCCCTTCGCTGCTGGAACCGGTGATGACCCATTGCCACGGATGTGCCCCATCGTCGCGGGTCGCGCTCGACGTCAGCGGGAGCTGCACGCGGGACCCGCTGCCGCGGGCGGGGGGCAGCAGCGCGATCGGTAGCCCGACCTCGGTCGCAGCGCCACTGATGCTCGCGTCCTCGACGGGCGAGCCGCTGCGGGAGACCACGCGCAGGCCCACCCACCACTGACGCAGCAGTTCCGAGGTCGGATCGATGCTCAAGGGGGCCGACATGGCGCAGTCGCGGGCGGTGGCGGTGCTGCTCGATAGGACGAGGTCGAACTGCAGGTTTCGCAGGAGCGCGCCCTCGAGGGTGAGGGTGCTGGTCGTCAGCGAGGCTCCCTCGGCGTTGTCGAGGAACTGGGTGCCATTGGCCGTCGCCCCGTGGACGTACCACAAGGAGAGCCCCTTGACGTTGCCTTGGAGCACGCCCCGTGTGATCGCGATGCTCCCGTTGGAGACGTAGACGCCCCAGTTGCTCGACTGCACCGACGTGTCGGTGAGGGTGGCGCTCCCATCCTTGACGCTCAGGGCGTCCCAGAGCCGGCTGAAGTGGAGGTCGGTCAGGTCCATCGTCGTCTGGCGACCATCGGCACGGATCCCGTCGCCGCCATCGAGGATGGCCAGGGCCGAGGCGATCAGCTGGGCACCGCGCTCCAAGGTTATCCCCGTCCCTGGGACATCACTGACGGTGCCGCCGTCCCAGCGGACGTGGACCGAATCGCCGATGCTCATCCCCGTCTGCGTCGAGGCCTGGATGGTCAGGCCGGAGAGGCTGACGCTGCGGCTGCCCTGCAACGCTGCCCCGACCCCACCGCCCTCGATGATCACCTGCTCGAGGGTCAACGGACCACCACGGGAGTCGAGGAGGGTGGCCTCATCGCGGCCAGAGATGGCACTCTCCACCAACACCAAGCCGGCCGGGTCCATCTGGAGGATGCCGCTGCCGCCATCGGGGAACAGGGTCGCATCGCGCAGCGACGTTGTGCCACCTTCGAGCAGCAGCAGCGGACCGGTGGCGTTGGCTAGTCGCAGCCCATCGCCACTGATGTGCGCCTCGCCCGTCGCGTGGATGGTGCCATCGATGACACCGGCCGTCACGTCGAGCGCCCCAGCGACCTCGAGGGTGGCCGGTGCACCCAGGCGCTGCACCGTCGAGTCGACGAGCACGAGGGTGCCTCCTTGGTGGATGACCAGCGGGGCCTCCTCGAGGGGATTCATCGTCGTGCCAAGGAGGAGTGTGACGTTGTGCAGCTCGAGGCGCGCGCTGGGCGCGATGCTGACGGTGGTGTTGACCCGGATGGTCGTGTCGGCGTAGATGCTCGACCCGCTGACGGAGAGCTCCTCGAAGGTCAGCTCCCGCCCCACGGGAGGGGCTGCGCCTGCGCTGGTGCATAACAGCAGCAGCAGGAGGCAGAAGAGGAGTACCCACGGCAGCTGCGATGCGGCACGACGCGCCATCATGGTTCGACGCTGTTCCACCCTATTTAATGGTGCCAAGCCCCTGCCCATGGAGGTCCCGGGGGCAGGAGCATCAGCGACGATGCCGAAGGGTACGAGGTCACCACCGACCGCGCCTGCCCACGGTGCCAGGCGCCCGATCGCTGTCCCACCCACAAGTGGGTCAGCCGAGCCCACCTGCTGGCGTTCAGCAAGGAGTACCTACGGACGGTCCGCCGCGGTTGATGGACCTACAGATGGGCGAAGGCACCGCCGACGAACCACAGGACGACCAGCAGGACGGTGACGAGGCGCCGCAGACGCACGTAGCTGTTGCGCACCGTCGCGGCGACTGCCGCATCGGGGACTTCGCCCAGCACCACGGCGCGCCAGCGGGGGAACTTGCGCTCCTCGGCGACCAGCAGGGCGATGCCGCTGACCGCGGCCAGGGCGATCTTTGGCACGAACAGCTGCCGGCCGATGACATCCTCACCGACATGGAACTGGTAGTACAGCAGGAGCACCAGACCGATGACCGCGAGGATCGTCAGCACCATCAGCTGGATCGTCACGAGGCTCTCGAGGCGGCGCAGCCATGCGCGCTTGGTCGCAAGGGGCCTGCCGTCGAGGGTGCGATCGAGGCGGGTCAGGTGGATCTGCAGGACCACCTCCAGCGCAAGCACACCGATCGCCAGCAGGGCATGGGCGAACAGGAGCACGCCCCCGGTGGGATCGGGACGTACGTCGCCCAGGGGGTCGGTGCCATCATCGGGCGCGATCTGCAGGCGCAAGGTGCCGTTGGTGCCCCCGCGGTCGAGGCGCAGCACCAGCGCCTGCGTCACATGTGGCTCACCGACCGAGTAGAACAGGAGCAGGGTCCACGGGCCTGCGCTCGAGGGGGGGCGCAGTCCCACCAGCGCTTCGACGGAGGCGGCGCCGCTGGCGAGGTCCTCGTCGCTTCCGTCGAGGACGGTCCGCGGGCTGGGAGCCACCGCAGCGTTGTCGGCGACCTCTAGGGGGAAGGAGAGCGCACTGCGCCCCGCCGCCTGCGAGGGGCCGTGCGCCTTGAGCCGCGCGGTCAACGACTCGTTGCTCTGGGCGCTGACGACCTCGAAGGTGATCGTGATCGACCGATCGAGGGTGTGGCAGGTGGTGCACGCCTGCTGCTGGGTGGGCACTGCAGGAGCGGTCGTCGCCAATGGGAGCATCGCCAGCAGGAGCGCGGCGACCACCAGTGGGGTGGCGAGGAGACCCCTGCGCCCGCCAGCCCACCCCATGGAACTCGAACCCTCTCTGGAGGGGAAAACCCTGTTGGCAAGCGCTCCAGCGGCAACGTTTACGTCCCGTGGTGCCATGGCGCCGTCATGGCGCCAACGTCCAGTGGAAGCGGCTACCAGCATCCGATCCGCGTCTCGGAACTCGAAGAGGGCGACGGCTCCTCGGGCGCGCGGCCTTACGACCCCAGCCCCTCGGCGTCGTCGCCAGGGTACCACGCGCAGGGTGCGCCCCCCTACCCCGCCTACTCCCAGGCCCCCTCCGGCCAAGGTGCAGGAGGAAGCCCTCCGCAACTGGCGTACCAGCCGCAGCGTCCGACCGTGGTCGGCGCGCAGAACGCGCCCGGCGCTCCAGCACAGCACCCCGCGGCGACCAACCCCTACCAGCAACATGCGCCCGTGCCCCACCAGCCGGGCGGCCGGATCGATTTGCGCCGGATGTTCGGCCGTGGAGGTGGGAACCACCTGTACGTGTCCTTCGTCGTCCTTGGGGTGATCCTCATCGGGCTGGCGGGCACCATCCAAGGCAGCATGGCGCTGATCGCACCGCCCGACTTGGACGACTTCGAGAAGTACTCCGATCCGACCGCGGAGTATCAGAAGGCGGTCGACAATTACCGGGACGGCCAGCGGATGGGGAGCGGCCTGGCACGGATCATGGGCTCACTGGGGCTGTTGCTGATCGGCTGGGGGCTGTGCGCTGGCGCGTTGCTCGATCAGGCCCTCTCCCAGCACCTGCGCTGGGCGATGATGCTCGGCGCGATGCTCGTCATCGGGCTGGGCTTCCATGCGCTCTTCTCGAACACGATCCTGACCCTGTACTACACGGGCGGGTAGGCGCGGACCCTACGCCTTGATCCGGCCCCGCGTCCCGCAGGTGGGGCACGTCAACACCGCCGGGCGCTCGTGCGTGGTCACCGGGACCACGCCCTTGCAGACGGGGCAACGCACCGCCGTGGGCCGCGGGGCCTCGATGACGGGCGGCTGAGGGGTAGCGACGGCGGCGATCGCCGGCGGGAGTGGCGACGCCTCAGCCTTGTGGTCCCACGCGATGTCGCTGATGGGGGCTTCCGGGACGGGGTCCTGCTCCGCGACGACTACCGCCCTGGGGGCCTGCTCTGCAGGTGGAGCAGCCTCGAGTGCCTCCTCCAAGGCTGGACCTCCCTGGTCGATGGGGAGCGCCCGGTCGGCCAACGCCGCCTCGGCGGCTCCCAGCTGGGCGCTGGTGTGGTCGAGTTCGCCTTGGATGCGTCGCCGTCGGCGCTCGCGGTCGATGGCGACCGTCGCCAAGGTGACGCACACGACCACCAGCACCAGCAGCCACAGGCCATCGAAGCCGAGGAACTCCTCGGTGCGCTGCGGGGGGTCCTTGGGGTCGGGCGGCGGGACGATGGGGACCCCCCCAGCGATGGTCACCTCGAAGCTCAGCCCCCCATCATGGCCTGCCAGGTCGGTGGCGAGGATCACGAAGGCGTGCCGCCCGGTCGAGAGGGACGAGAGCGGCAACGTCAGCGACCAGGTGCCCGACGCGGAGGGCTCGACGACGACCGCAGCGGGTGCGCCGCCATCGAGGGCCACGGTGACCCCGCGCAAGCCCACCGATTCGACGACCTCGATGACCACCGTCGCCTGCGGGGTCGCGTTGAGGTCGACGGTGCTGCCCGGCGGCGGCCCTTGGAGCATGCGCAACGCCGGCGGGGTGCGATCGACGATCACCCCGACCTGCGCCTGACCGCTGCGGCCCGAGAGGTCGCGCACGCCAAGGGAGATCCTGTGGCCACCGTCGCCCATCCCTTGCAGGCCCAGCGAGAACGCGACGCTACCATTGTCGGGGATCGGAACGTCGATGGGTTGCGCTGGCCCGTCGTCGAGGCGCACCCACAGCGACGAGGGGTCGAGTCCCTCGAGGTCGCTCAGCCGCGTGCGCACGAGCGTCGAGAGGCCGATCAGGAACTCCCCCTCGGCTGGCGATTCGATGACCACCACAGGGTCGGAGAGGTCGACCTCGAAGCAGACTTCGCCCTGCGCGATGGGGTCCTTGTCCTCGAAGAGGTCGTAGGCGACGGCGTTGATGCAGTGACGGCCGGGGCCCAGCTGCTCGGGGGTGAGTGGCACACTCCAGCGGCCCTGGGCATCGAGGGTGGCGATGTAGTCGACGCCGTCGATGGTCAGCGTCACGCGCTGGTAGAGTCCCATCGGTGCGGTGGCGATCCCCAGGGGGACCTCGCCGGTGAAGTAACCGTCGGTGGTGAAGTTGAGGTACTCGAGCTCACCAGGCCCGAGGTTGTTGACCGCCAGCTGCATCGAGGGAGAGGCTGCGACGTTGCCGGCATTGTCCCGACTCATGGTCGTCATCGGCACCATGCCCGTCACCCCGCCGGTGGCCAGCGCCCAGGGCTCGCTCCCCCAGGTGTCGTCGTCGGGCAGCCAGTCGGTGTGGTTTCCATCGTTGAACAGGTTGAGCCGCTCCCCCAGTGGGAGCTGGACCTGCGCGGAAGCGACGCCGCTGTCGCGATCGTGCACCTGCGCCTGCAGGAGCAGAAGGTCGCCGTCGGCCGGCAGGTTGTGCGGGCGGGGCGACAGCAGGGAGTCCCATTGGGGCATCTCGGCGACCGGCAGGACGTTGTCGACGAGCACGGAGAGCTCCCTCGAACCCTCGTTGCCCGAGAGGTCGCTCACGTGGGCGCGCATCTGGGCGAGGAAGGTCTCGTCGGTGCGGACCTCGAAGGGCGCGCTGCCATAGGTGTGGTCACCGGCCAGACCGTCGTCGTGCAGCCCATCGTCGAGCAGGGTCATCGGCAGGTCCTGGCCCAACGAACCGGCGTCGAGCCAGACCTGGTCGATCCCTCCGGGAGGCGTCAGGTTGAGGTCACCGGCGAGGCTGATGAAGGTCGCGACCTGCTCATAGACGCCCTTGAGCTCGGTGCTGCTGGGGGCAAAGAAGTACCTGCCTGCCGTCTGGCCGTTGCCGCTGGTCGTGGCGACGTGCCAGAGGTCGTACTCGGTGGAGTTGTCGAGGATCGGGTCGTTGTGGGGCAGCCGCAGGCCGATGGTGAACACCGGCACCGGGGCGTCGAGCAGCCCACTGCGCCAGCCGTCGTCCTGGTCGAAGTTCTCCGGGGTGCTCGGACCGGGCGCAGGGTAGAGGAAGGGCGTGTCGTTGTCGTGGGGGCGCGCGTCGATGAACTGTGCACTGCTGATGTCGCCGACGAAGTACTGGCCGTAGTGGGTCTCGTAGAAGGCCTGCTCGCCCCAGGTGTGCCACGGGGCGTACGACTCGGAGCCACGCTCGAAACCGATGCCATCGACGGGGTAGTCGGGGAAGTCGTCGGGGCTGCTCTTGTTGTACCAGTCGTAGCCCCAGTCGGCGCCATCGGTCATGGCCACGACGACGGCATCATCGGCGCCCTGGGCGGCGGCGTAGTCGATGGCTGCCCCGATGGTGTCCCAGATGGGGGTGTTGGTCTGCACCTCGAGGAGGCTGACGATCGCCGCCGAGGCGGTCTGCTTGCCGTCGACGTCCATGGCGGTGAAGGGCAGCCAGAGCACCGCGGTCTCCTTGAGTCCGGTGCTGTCGTCGCCAAAGCCGAAGATGGCGACGCGGTCGCGCTCGCCCATCAGATCGATGATCTGCTGCGCCGCCGCGGCCAGGTCGTCGCGCGATTCGGCGGACATGCTGCCGCTGTTGTCGAGGGTCAGCACGATGTCGGTCCCCAGCGACTTGAGACCTCCCGCCCCGCTGTCGGAGACGTTGAGGTGCAGGCGCACCAGGTCCCCCTGCTTGATGGCGGTCTGATCGGCAGGCAGCACCAACCGCAGGTCCTTGGGTGTCGGCACGATGTTGTCGAGGGCCATCACCGCTGGCACCGAACGGCTGTTGCCTTGGTAGTCGGCGGCGCTGACGGAGAGGAGGTTGTAGCCCGTGGTCTCGACACCGACGCCGAAGGTCGTCGTGCCGTAGGTCCCATCCCCCGGGAGCGTGTCGTTGTGCGCACCGTCGTCGTACATCGGCAGCGGGTCGTCGAGCCCTACCCGCTCCCCGTCGAAGGTCACGCCTGCGACCGCCGACGCGGCGTCGGTGACCGTGGCGGTGACGAAGACCCGGTCCCCTTGCTTGGCGGTGACCTGGCCGATGGGGTACCCGACGGTGATCGCTGAGATCAGGGGGCCGTGGTTGTCCGTGATCACGCTCAGACCGACGGTGCTCGAGCCCGTGGTGAGGTTGACAGCGACCAGCGAGAGCGCATGGGGACCATCGGCCCAGGTGGTGGTGTTCCAGCTCAGCCCATAGGTCGCCCCGCCGAGCTTGGCCAGGTCGGAGAAGTGGCCGCCGTCGATCCAGAGCTCGACGCGGTCGACACCGCCAGTCGCCAACGCCTCGATGTCGACCTCGCCACGAAGCTGCGCCCCGCTGTTGGGGGAGACGAAGGAGACCAAGGGGGCGGCGCTGACGGGAGCCGCCAACAACGGCAGGAGCGCTGCCAACACCACGGCTCCCACGAGGAGATGAGCCACCGACCGTGCCAAGGCGCGCCCTCAGCGGTCTTCGCGGCTCGTCGCTATTTGAGGGCTTTGGTCTGGCGCCCCGAGGCACGCACGCTCGGGGGCTGCAGGGTGTGGGGGAGTGAGCGTAGGTCCACCCACGCCCCCTCCAACACCGCATTGCACCGTGCACGCAGGTACGGGTCATCGGAGAGGCGGGCGACCCAACGGCGCAAGCGGGAGGTGCGCGGCCGCTGCGGCAGGGCCTGCAGCTCCGCGAGCAGCGACTCGCTCGTGGGTGCGAGCGCTCCCTGCAGGGCGAGGGCGGACCACAGACGGGCCGCGGCTCCGAGCACCCCGCCGCGCTGCTGCGGCAGCGCCGCAGCGGCGAGGTCCTCGGCAGCGACGGCCCATCCGATCGCCATGGCGCTCCGCACGGCGCTCAGTCGCCGCAGCAGCGACGAGCTGTCGAGAACGGCGTCGATCCCACCGCAGGTGCTCGCCCCGATGAGCGCGAGCTCTTCGAGGGTGACCTCGATGCAACCGACCGAGCGATCCGCCCGAAGGTCGCGCAGGTCGTCACCCAGGGCGATCGCCACCCCAAGGGCGGCCGCGGCAGGGCGCAGTCGCTGGAGCGGGATCCGCGGCTCTGCAAGGGCGCACAGCTGCAAGAGGGGACCAAGGGTGCGGGCATGGGCTCGCGCACGGTAGCGGGCCGCACTCGGCGGGAGGGAATGCTGCAACTCCTGCATCAGTCGCACCCCACGGAGACAGGTGCGTTCGATGATCCGCCCCTCCGCATCGTCGGACCATCGCTGCTGCAGGCGCACGGCGAGGGCACGGACCGTCGGATCCCACTCCGGAGGTATCCGCCGCGCCTCGATCACAGCGGCGACATCGACCCCGCGCTCGAGGTCTTGGTCGATGATCCGCGCCAAGCGCCAGAAATCGGTCCAGGAGCGGCCCGCGGGGGCATCGAGCCATAGGAGCGGCACCTCTCCCAGCAACACATCCACCTTGGAGCGCGCCACGGGCGAGGGGCGGGCAGCCGGGGTACGCCGGTCCAGGACCGCCAGCGACGGGGCGCTCTGGGTGATGGCCATCGGAGCTGCAGCGCGCCGCGAACCGTTTAATAACATCCCCCGCGCTCGCGCGCGGCGGTGGGCGATGCGGCGGTCTGACCAGCTGATGGCGCTGCTGGGCGTCGCTGTCCTGGTGGTGGCAGTCCCGGGGGCGTTCCTCTCGGCGACGGCCCCGCACGCGCAGCAGGCCGACCGCCCCGCTGCGACGGCCTTGCTCATCGGGGGCACCAACATCAGCGACACCGCCCCCGAGGGGGCGGACCAGCACCTCGACTACGACTTCCCCTTCGATCAGCAATGGGTCCGCAGCTTCAACGTCACGCTCACATGGACGGACGAGCCTGCCTCTGCGCGGCACCAGAACCAGCCGGACACCTTCACCCTCGAGGTCTTCGGCAGCGAGGGCGGGAGCCCCTTCGACGATTCCGCGCAGCAGACCGCGACCAATCCCCAAGGTGGCGAGGGCAGCATCTCGCTGCAGCTGCGTGGCCCGGCGAAGCGACCGAGCGAACCTCTCTCCTTCGTGGTGGTGGTCGCCCTCGATGACGCCGGCGACCAGACGCCCACCCTCGGCCCGAGCTTCTTTGGGTTCCGCACGCAGGCCGACAGCTCCAACGCCTTCTCGGTCGAAGTCAGCTACGCCTACGAGGAGCTCGACGCGCCCCTAGGAGGGAGCAGCGGTGGCTGAGGATTACGTCCCCTACATCCCCAGCCGCACCGTGCTGCCGGAGCTGACCATCAAGGCCGTCGGATTGGGACTGCTCTTGGCGATGGTCATGGGCGCCGCCAACGCCTACCTCGGGCTCTTCGTCGGCATCACCGTCTCCGCGTCGATCCCCGCGGCCGTCATCTCGATGGCGACGTTCCGTGGGTTGAAGAAGGCGGGGATGATCCCAGGGGTCTCGATCCTCGAGAACAACGTCGCGCAGGCGGTGGCCTCGGCGGGGGAGGCGCTGGCGGCCGCGATGATCTATACCCTGCCTGCGCTCCTGCTCCTGGGGATCTGGGACAGCATCGACTACGTCACCGGTGTGAGCGTCGCGCTCCTGGGCGGTGTCCTAGGCGTCCTCTTCTCCGTCTCGCTGCGGCGGATCCTGGTGGTCCAGGAACGGCTCCCCTTCCCCGAGGGCGTCGCGTGCGCCGAGGTGCTCAAGGCCGGTGAGAGGGGCAGCAGCTCGGTGACCTACATCATCCTCGCATTCTCGATCGGGACCCTCTTCAAGCTCAGTACGGCCATCGAGACCAAGTTCGGGGTCGCCTCCTTGGGGCTGTGGAGCGGCCAGTGGGGCGGTTCCTATAGCAGCGGCACCACCCGCTACATGATCGGCGGCGAGCTCTCACCAGCGCTGACCGGCGTCGGCTACATCGTCGGACCGCGGATCTCCTCCTTCATCTTCAGCGGGGGGTTCTTCGGCGGCCTGATCGCGCTCCCGCTGATCTCGACGCTGCTGCCCCCCGACCCGCTCTTCGATGCGGCGATGCGGGTGCGCTTCATCGGCGTGGGCACGATGCTCGTGGGCGGGCTGTGGACGCTCTACAAGATGCGCAGCGCCATCCGCATCGGCGTCGTCGAGGGGATCGGCAGCCTGCGGCAGAGTGGTGCGGACGCACGGGCTGCCTACGACAAGCTCCCGCGCACCGAGCGGGACATCCCTTCGCGCTACGCCTTTGGCCTCGCCCTCGTGCTGTCGCTCCCGCTCCTGGCACTCTATGGGCTGGTCACGGGGCTGTGGGCCTTGGCGCTCGTGGCGGTGCTCATCGCGCTCATCGCGGCCTACATCTTCGGTGCCATCTCCGGCTACATCACGGGGATCGTCGGCAGCAGCAACAACCCGCTCAGCGGCATGACGATCCTCGTGCTGCTGCTGACCGCGACGGTGCTGGTCGCCCTCGGTGCCGGCGCCGGCGACTCCGAGCAGGGGATCATCCTCGTCATCCTCGTCGCCGCGACAGCGGCGGGGGCGATCTCCATCGCCGGCGACAACCTGCACGACCTCAAGGCCGGCCACGTCCTCGGATCGACCCCCTGGAAGCTGCAGCTGGCGCTCATCGTCGGAGTCGTCGGGACGGCCGTGGTCATCCCGCCGGTGATCAACCTGCTGCACCAGGTCTACGGCATCGGGACCGGGCTTGCGGCACCGCAGGCCTTCCTGATGGCTGCCCTCTCGACGGGGGTGTTCACCGGACGCCTGGACGTCGGGATGATCCTCGTGGGTGCCACCATCGGGGTGGGGTTGGTCCTCCTCGAGGTGGTGGGCAAGGTCAAGATCTCGATCATGGCGGTCGCCGTGGGCATCTACCTGCCCATCTTCCTGAGCACCCCCATCATCATCGGCGGGATGACGCGCCTGGTGATGCAGCATCGGATGGATGCTCGGCTGCGCCCGCGTTCCGACCTCCAGCAGGAGCAGGGCAAGGAGCAGACGCAACGGCGCATCGATGCGCTCAACGAGGAGGTGCACACCAAGGGGGTCCTCTTCGCCAGCGGCCTCATCGCCGGCGAGGCCCTCATGGGCGTGCTGATCGCAGCGCTGGTGCTCTCGGGCAACTCGCTGGCGCTGATCGAGGGCGCTGCGGCCTGGCCCGGGTTCGTCGTGATGCTCTACATCGCGCTGCTGATGGCTTACGTCGGATGGCGCGAGTATGACGAGCCGACCTTCCGGGAGACCCATGGCGACCTCCTCGCAGACTGACCAAGGCCTGCAGCTGCCGCGGTATCCCAACCTGCTGCAGATGGTGGTCGTCCCGGTGGCGACCCCGACGGCGGACCAAAGGGAAGGCCACCTGATCCTCCAACGACCCCGCGGGCGCACCGCCCTGGGCCGACGGTTCTTCGACCTGATCGGCGCCAGCCCCTACGTCCGCGTGGTGCTCGACGGCTACGGGGAGGTGGTCTGGCGGCTGCTCGATGGCAAGCGTACCGTCGCCCAGGTCGCTGAGGGACTGCGCAAGAGTGAGGGAGAGACTGTCGAGCTCCTCCAACCTCGACTGGCGACCTTCCTCATGCAGCTCGAGGACCGGGGCCTAGTGCGAATCCTGCCTGGGCCGACGGAGACGGTCGCGCCCGCGTCCCACGACTCTGACGAGGATTCGTCCTAAGACCCATCATGGGGATCGGCCCCATCAATCCTGAGTGGTCGGGCAGCATGCACGCGTCCTGCTCACATCCTCGACGCGTTGCATGGTTGGCCCCCGCTGCTTCGCGGGACATGAAGTGACCGCCCCGGGCGCAACTAGTGGAGGTGCCTCGGCCCGGATTCGGTCGATCCTCGCTCCGAGCGGCGCCTTCGTTTGGTGTGGCCAAGGGCATACACCGATGAGGGGCGCCAGTACCGCTTGGCCAAGGAGGCGCCCCTCTGGCCACGGCAACGGGCAGGAGGGCGTCGCAGGCGACTCCTCGCGTCAGTAGGTCTCCACCGCTAGGCCGGGGATACTCGAGAATCCCTTGTCGCGAGTGAGCAATACCTTCCGATGGAGCCTTACGCTTGCGGCGATGAGCAGGTCAGCAGCGGCGGGGTGTTCGCCACGGGGTAGCAGCTCGGCCCCAAGCTCACCGGCTTCAGCTGCCACAAGGCCATCTGCGGCCAGGACTTCGAGACCTGCCACAAGCTCGAGTGCCTTGCGCAGGTACCGTCCACCTCGGAAATGGGCTGCCATCATGACCTCCGCCATCGCCGGAGCGGCGATGCAGAGCCGCTCTCCTGCCTCCTCGAGCTCCTTGGCCTTGCGCAGGGCAGCAGGGTCTCCTGCCAGCAGGTCCACGATGAACGAGGAGTCGAGGCACCGCATGGTCACCTCCTCGGAGACCTGAGGAGACGAACGAGACGCTTCTGGTCCTGTCCCCTGCCGCTGCGGATCGCCCCCCTGATCGTAGCGATGTCCCCCTCGCCCATCTCTTTCCAAGCACCAGAAAAGCTCGAGAGGGGCTTGCTCGCACCCTTGAGCCGCAGGACGACATCGCTGAACGTCTCTCCCGGCTTCTTCTCCTTGCGCAAGAACTCGTACGCCTCCGCTTGCAGGACGACGGTCTTTGAGGTCATGGCTATCGATACATCAAGTAAATCCATTCGATATAGTGATTGGGGAAGCAGACGCACCCAGGAGCCGGCGGGCTGGTGGTGCGCTCCGAGTGGGCGCGGGTCGGCGACGGCAAGTCGCACCCTGGGCGTGCTTGGCGGAGATTCCCCGCGGCGCGCCTCTTGGATGCAACCAGCGACACTCGGGCCGGTGAGCCTCCCCCCACCTACAGATTCGGTTCCTCGGCGAGGCGAATGCAGCACACCATCGACTCGGCCCTCCGGCGAATCGACTGCGTGAATCGGCGGCTTTGGCATGCCGGGATGTCGCCCCAGGCGCCGTTGTGTCGCCCTCGGGTCCGAAGGTTCAAATAGCGCCCTCCTGCTCGAAGGCGCCTTGGAGGGCACACATGCCGATCGACCTCGACCTACAACAGCTGCGCCATGGCACGACCTTGCTCAAGCGGGGGTTCGCGCGGATGCAGAAGGGTGGGGTGGTCATGGACGTCACTGACGCGGTCCAGGCGCGGATCGCCGAGGAAGCGGGGGCGGTCGCCGTCATGGCCCTCGAGCGCGTCCCGGCGGACATCCGTCGCGACGGGGGCGTCGCGCGCATGGCCGACCCAAGCAAGATCGCCGAGATCGTCGATGCCGTGACCATCCCGGTGATGGCCAAGTGCCGCATCGGCCATTTCGCCGAGGCACAGATCCTCCAGGAGCTGGGCGTCGACATGATCGACGAGAGCGAGGTGCTCACCCCTGCCGACCCCTTCCACCATGTCAACAAGGAGGGATTCACCGTCCCCTTCGTCTGCGGTGCACGGGACCTCGGCGAGGCGTTGCGGCGCATCCACGAGGGTGCGGCGATGATCCGCACCAAGGGCGAGGCCGGCACGGGCAACGTCATCGAGGCGGTGCGGCACCAGCGGGCGATCTCCGGGGAGATCCGCGGCCTGGCGGTGCTCAGCCGAGAGGAGCGCAGCAATCGCGCCCGCCAGCTCGAGGCGCCAGTGGAGCTGGTCCATGAGGTCGCCAAGCTGCAGCGGCTGCCGGTAGTCAACTTCGCCGCTGGGGGCATCGCGACCCCTGCCGATGCAGCGCTGTTGATGCAGCTGGGGGTCGACGGGGTCTTCGTGGGCTCGGGGATCTTCAAGAGCGCCGACCCTGCGGTGCGGGCCAAGGCGATCGTCGAGGCGACGACCCACTTCGACGACCCCAAGGTGCTCGCCAAGGTCAGCACCGGGCTGGGCGAGGCCATGCGCGGCATCGAGATCGAGCGGATCCCTGCCGACGAGCGTCTGCAAGAGCGCGGCTGGTAGGGACTCTCCGATGCAGGTGGGCGTCATCGCCCTGCAAGGGGCGGTCAGCGAGCACCAGCGCGCGCTCGATGGCGCGCTTGAAGCGCTGGGACGAAGCGGTACCGTCATCACCATCCGCACGCTCGAGCAGCTGCGAGAGGTGGATGCGGCGGTCCTGCCCGGCGGCGAGAGCACCACCATCGGCAAGCTCCTCCAGAAGTTCGGACTCGCACGGGAGCTGATCCGACGGTGCGAGGAGGGCATGCCGCTGCTGGGAACCTGCGCCGGTGCGATCCTGATGGCCAAGGAGGGCGATGGGCAGGTCGAGCGCACGCGCACGCCGCTGCTGCAACTTATGGACATCGCCGTCGACCGCAACGCCTTCGGCCGCCAGCGCGAGTCGTTCCAGCTCCCGGTGGACGTCCGCGGGTGGGCGACCCCCTTCCCTGGCGTCTTCATCCGCGCACCGCTGATCACCCGTGTGTGGGGCCGCGCCGAAGCACTGGCGCTGATGGGCGGAGGGGTGGTCTTCGCCCGGCAAGGTCACCTGCTGGCCTCAGCGTTCCACCCCGAGCTCAGCGACGACCTTCGCGTGCATCAGCTGCTGGTCTCGATGGTGTGACCCGCTCCCCCGAGGAGGGCGGTGGGGACGGTCTTCCGCCGAGCGTGCGGCGTGGTGGCCTGTTGCGTGAGGAGCCGCCACGAAACGTTTATCCTCGTTCCTCTGCTGGATAGGGTGGCAAGGTCCTGATGCGTCCGATGCTCCTTGCGGCGGCGCTGTTGTGCGCCACCTTGTGGGTCGCTGCACTCAGCCCACCCGCCAGCGCTGCGTGCGCGCCCAACATCGAGCCCTGGGCCACTGCCGGCAGCGGGGAGACCGTCGCGGTCTTCACCGAGCTGGCCTTCAACGGTGAGGGGGGAGACACCGATGGCACCATCGACCTCTACGAGTGGGACTTCGATGACGACGGGGAATGGGACTACTCCAACGGGCAGAGCGCGGTGACCAGCTGGACCTACACCCAGCTGGGGCTGTTCGATGCCACCCTACGGGTGACCGATGACTGCGGAGGCACCGCGCTGGACGTCCGCCAGGTCCATGTCATCGACAACAACAAGCTCCCCACCGCCGAGGCAGGGGAGAACATCATCACCGAGGTCGGCCAGCTGGTGACCTTCGTCGGCGAGGGCCTCGACGAGGATGGGAGGATCATCCGCTGGGAGTGGGACTTCACCGACGACGGTGTCTATGACCGCACCAGCAGCAGCAACGGCACGGCCACCTGGGTCTACAACGTGCCGGGGATGTACACGGCGCGCTTGCGGGTCACCGACAGCGGCTCGATCCCCGGCAACGACACCGACAGCATCAACGTCCAGGTCCACGAGCTCAACCTCCCGCCACAAGTGAGCGTCGGCAGCCGCATCGACACCTATGCACTGATGAGCATCGAGTTCCGCCCCTCGGCCTCGGACCCTGACGGCAAGATCGTGGAGTACTCCTGGGACTTCGAGGATGACGGGACCGTCGACCAGAGCTCCCACGACACCGGCAGCGCCGCCCACGTCTACGAGCGCCAAGGGACCTTCAAGGCCAAGCTGACGGTCACCGACGACGGCCCGCTGATCAAGAGCGCCTCGACGCTCTACACGGTCGTCGTCAAGGCAGAGAACCAGCCACCCGCCGCCGATGCCGGAGCGGACCTCTTGGCCGAGGTCGGGCAGGCGGTGCGGGTCTCGGGCAACGGCAGCGACCCCGATGGCCAGATCGTCCTCTACCAGTGGGACTTCGACGCCGATGGCGAGTTCGACCTGGGAAACGTCGCCAGCGGGGTGGGCTTGACCGTCTACGACCACGCGGGGATCTTCGAGCTGACCTTCCAGGTCAAGGACGACGCCGGTGCGACCGCCCGTGACAGCATCAAGGTCACCGTCTCGGACCCGCCCAAGGTCGTCGCCCCTACCAAGCCGCTCATCGAGATCGGCCTGGGGTTCTTCCTCGCCATCGGCCTGGGGCTCGGTGCGGGGGTCGCCGCGGGGGCGATGGTCGGCCGCACCCTGGCGGTCCGTGCCTTCGAGCGCCGGTTGAACAACGTCTCGGCGATCGAAGGGGGCGCCACTGCTCGCAGCACTGGCGGCGGCGCGGCGCCGATGCCGGGTCCGTCGACATCCATCGATGACGAGGGGTTCCGCGACCGCGGCCTTGGCGGTGCCAGCGGACCCTCTGGCGCGCCCCCACCGGCCTATGGGCAGTATGGCAGCGGATACCAACAACAGGCACCACCCCCGCCGCCGGGCTATGGCGGCGACGGCTCCTACCGTCCGCCTCCGCCCTACTGAGCCCTCAGCAGAGATTGCACAGGGCCATGCGCTTGATCAGCAGCGCCAGCGCCGTCTGGGGGAGCGCGCCAGCCTGGGCGCCCAGCAGGCAG
>JAHFTX010000016.1 GCA_023265395.1 Thermoplasmata archaeon | reverse complement strand
TATGCCCCCGGCGAGGACTCCTCGATGGTCGAGCAGGCCGTCGTCGGGAGCACGGTGCTGACGGCGACCTTGCAGGTCGACGGCAGCGAGATCAACCCCGGTGGGCAGCCCGACACCTACACCCCCGCCCCCGGCGGCCCCCATGACGCCTGGTACGGCATCTTCGGCGGCGGCGACCCCGCCGGCCCCGCCAACCTCCAAGACAGCCCCTTCGAGACCCTGGCCGACCTCCCGACGGTCGACGGCGTGACCTTCGAGAGCAACCACGGCGACTCGACGGGCGCCTATCACCACTTCCAATTCTCGGTCGCTGACGGCGAGCTGGTCGGCGTCTCCCTCAGCTGGGATGGCAACGCCACCACCGGCGCCCCAGGCGGCGCCGTCGACCTGACCCTCTATGTCTACGACCTCCAGACGGCTTCCTGGGAGGAGCTCGACAGCGTCATCGGCCAGCCCAATGACGAGCTGGTGCACCTCGAGGGAACGATCACGGACTTCCCCGCCGACTACGTCGATGAGGACACCGACCTCGGACATGGTCTGGTGACGGCGAAGGACAATGCCATCGACAACGGCAACTGCAATGGGAAGATCTGCCAGATCGACGCTGCAGCCGCCCCCGCCGATGCCGACGCTGGCGATGTCGATAATGCCAAGCCCATCATCGAGGATCCGGCAGACCCCGTCGATCCCGCAGACCCCGCGGACCCCGTCGATCCGGTCGACCCCATCAAGCCCATCGACCCGATTGACCCAATCGATCCCATCGACCCTGGCAACGGCACCCCTCCGGCCGATGGCCCCTTCATGCTCGGTAGCGACGGCGTCACCTTCAGCCTCGACCGCGGCCCGGCGGGCTTCCCCAGCGTCGTCAAGCTCGACGTCGGCGACGACGGGACCTTCGACTGGACCCACGCCGGCGCGCTCTCGAGCCCGCAGACCGTCGACATCACCGCGGCGCTGCAGCAGGCCGTCGACGACGCCAGCGGCGTCCCCTCGATGACCACCCCCGTCATCCTCGCCTGGAGCACGGCCACGCCCGGCCGCCTGTCGATCGACCAGATCGAGATCGAGTACCGCGACGAGCTGCCGCCGATCTTCAACCCCTTCCCGGCGGTGCTCAGCGTCGACGAGGACAGTGGCACCACCGACCTGCTCGACCTGGCCACCTACCTCTCCGACCCTGACACGGCCTTCGCCGACCTGACCGTCACCATCAACGGGCTGACCCCCACCGACGGACTGGCGGTCGCGCTCGTCAGCGGACACCTCAAGGTCACCCCGCAGGAGAACTGGCACGGGATCGCCACCTTCTACCTGACGGCCCAGGACGGCATCTACGCCGTCGACTCACCGACCCTGAGCGTCACCGTCGAGTCGGTCAACGACGCCCCGGTGCTGGCGACCATCCCCGCCCAGACCGTCGCCCAGGACCAGCTCCTCCAGGTGCAGCTGTCCGCCACCGACGTCGACACGGACCTCGATGCAGAAGAGGCCCTGACCTTCAGCACCTCGGTCGGCGGAGCGACCATCGACCCCATCAGCGGGCTCTTCGGCTGGACCCCCGACGCGATGGCGGTCGGGCTCCACCACCTGAGCGTCGCCGTCACCGACGCCAGCGACGAGACCACTTCCGGCACCATCGACATCGCCGTCACCAACGTCAACGACGGCCCGACGGCCAGCGCCGAGCTGGGGACCTGGCACGCCCAGGAGGACCGGATCTTCAGCGCCCTGGTCGAAGCCCAGGACCTCGACCTGCTGATCGACCCCAACGAGGCCCTCACCTTCAGCGATGACACCGACCTGTTCGACATCCACAGCGACGGCACCGTGCGCTTCACGCCCACCCAGGCCGACGTCGGGAGCCACGATGTGACCATCACGGTCACCGACGCCTCCCACGCCAGCATCGACCTGCCGCTGACCGTCGAGGTGGCCAACACCAACGACGCCCCCACCATCGAGGGCCCGGTCACCGTCGCCGGGATCGTCGGTACCGAGGTGCACGCGACGCTGCAGGTCCACGATGAGGACCTCGGCATCGACCCCACCGAGACCCTGAGCACCACCGCCGACTTCGGCGCCATCGACCTGCACCTGCAGACCGACGGGACGCTCGACCTGACCTGGACGCCCCAACCGGGCGACGAGGGCACGCTGAGCGTCCGCATCGTGGTGCGCGACCACATGGGCATGAGCGCTGTGGCCGACATCGGCTTCGAGATCGCCGAGGCCAACGCGCCCCCCGAGGTCGAGGTCAAGCCAGCCGACCCGTCGCCCTCCATCACCGAGGGAACGCCCTGGGTGGCGACGGTCATCGCGACCGATCCCAACGGCGACGACCTGGAGATCGTCTGGATCGTCGACGGCGTCGAGACCCCCAACCACGGTCGCCAGGTGAGCCTGATGCTCCCCCCCGGGACCCACACCATCACGGTGCGGGTCTCCGACGGGGAGATGACCACCGAGCAGACGACCACCGTCACCGTGGTGCCCACCCTCACCAAGAAGGGCGACGGCAACGAAGGCAAGGGCGTCATGCCCGGCTTCGAGTCGGTCGTCGTCCTGCTCGGGCTGCTGGCGGCGCTCGGTATCGCCCGGCGCCGCCGACAGCAGAGCTAAGCCCCCTCACGCGTGACGTCAGGCTCCCCCCACCCCTCCCCACAGACGCCCACGGAGCCTGGCGCACGCACCCTGCCCATCGCGGGTGCCAAACCTCTATCGTGAGCGCCGCACCCATCGGCCCCTGATGGCAGCGCGCGCGATGCTGCTGGCGCTGGCCCTGCTGCCGCTGTGCAACTTCGGGATGGCAGGAGCCGATGCGACGCCGAGCCTGCGGGTGTTCGCCCCCATCGAGGGCGACGTCGTCGGGGCGAGCGTGATCGTCGGCGGTGCGAGCAGCGCCCTCAGCCACGTCCAGGTGCAGCTCGACGATGGCGTCCCACAGAACGCCTCGGGCACCGACGCCTGGTCACTCTCGCTCGACCTTCTGGGCCTCGGAGCCGGTGCCCACCGGCTCGTCGTGCGCGGCTCGGGCGCTGGCGCGCCGCTGGAGGTCGTGCGCAACGTCACCTACGACCCGACCATCCCGGCGGCGCTGGTGCTCGAGCAGCAGGTCCACCCGAGCTCCGCGGTGGTAGGAGAGACCGTCCTGCTGAGCGGCTTCGTCCGCACCGACCGCCAGGTGCGCCTGCAGCAGGGGCTGGTCCAGGTCCGCCTCGAGGGGCACCCGCAGGTGACCAACGGCACGGTCGACCTGCTGGGCTCCTTTACGCTGGCCATCGTCGTGCCGATGCAGCCGGGAACCCTGCGCCTGACCACCACCATCGACGCGACGGCGCTCAACCTCAGCGCCACCGGCACGCAGAGCCTGCAGGTGACCTCCCCGCAGGGGGCGGACCTCTCGGTCGAGGCGGTGGAGCTCCTCACGGACCCGCCGATCAGCAACCTCTCGCTCAACCTCAGCGTCCGCCTGCGCAACAACGGCACCGAGGCGGTCGCGGTCACGGTGCGCCTCTACGACGGCCCGCCCTCGACCGAGACGCTGGTCCAGACGAGCGCGCTGACCCTCCCTGCCGGCGTCATGCACAAGGAGCTGGCCCTGCAGCCGCGCTCGGCCGGGACCCACTCGCTGGTGGTCAACCTCACCAGCGGCGCCACCGACCCCGACGGGACCAACGACGAGCGCACCCTCGAGGTCGTGGTGCAGGCGCGGCCGCGGCTGTCGGTGCAGGGGCTGCTGCTGGCGACCACCGCCCCGATGGAGCAGCGGCCCGTCAGCGTGCGGGTGGGGGCCTCCAACGGCGGGGACGCTGCCGCCACCTGCCGCCTCGTCGTCGATGCCCGCAAGGTCGACGCCACCGGCATTCCCCTGCCAGGCAGCACGGCCGAGCTGGTGGTCTCGCAGCAGCTGGCGCTGGCGTCGGGGCAGGAGCAGATTCTCAGCGGCAGCACCCTCGATGCCTGGACGCCCTCCTCGGGGGGGCACTGGCAGCTGCGCGCCGCGGTCCTCGAGAGCGACCCGGCGGACCCCGACCTCTCCGACGACAGCGTCACCCTGCTCGTCGATGTCCTTGCGCAGCCCATCCCCAAGGTCCAGCCGACGCCGTCGCCCTCGCTGCCGCTCCTGCTGTGCGCCCTGCTGCTGGGGGCAGCCCTGCGGCGCCGCGCCACGGGGGCGTGAGGCCGCCGTCCTTGCGGCAGGACACCGTGCCTACAGCGGGATGTTGCCGTGCTTGCGCGCGGGGCGCGGCGCACGCTTGCCGCCAAGGGCGCGCAGCGCGACGATCAGCCGTGGTCGGGTGGCGTGGGGCTCGATGACGTCGTCGAGGTAGCCCAGCGAGGCCGCGACGTAGGGGGTGGCGAAGGCGCTGCGGTACTCCTCGACCCGTGCGACGCGGCGTGCCTCCTGCTTGGCCAGCACCGGTGCGACGATCCGCTCGTGCTCGGCACTGGTCGCCGCAAGGGACCGCTCGAGGGCCAAGAGGGCAGCCGGTGGCGCACCCTCCTGCTTGGCCTGTGCCAGCGCCTCGGTGGCGCGGTCAACGGCGGCGATGGCCGCCTCGACCGACGCCCAGGTGGCGTCGTCGACGACCGCCCGCAGGTCCTTGCGGAAGATGATGTTGACCGCCCCCTGGGGGCCCATCACCGCGATCTCGGCGCTGGGCCAGGCGACGTTGAGGTCGCCGCGGATGTGCTTGGAGCACATCACGTCGTAGGCGCCGCCGTAGGCCTTGCGGGTGATCACCGTCAGCTTGGGCACCGTCGCCTCGGCGTAGGCGTAGAGGAGCTTGGCGCCGTTGCGGATGATTCCCCCCCACTCCTGCGCCGTCCCGGGCAGGAAGCCGGGGACGTCGACGAAGGTCAGCAGCGGGATGTTGAAGGCGTCGCAGAAGCGCACGAAGCGCGCGCCCTTGATCGAGGCGTTGATGTCGAGCGTGCCGGCGAGCACCGCCGGCTGGTTGGCGACGACGCCGATGGGGTCGCCGTCGAGCCGCGCGAAGCCGACGACGAGGTTGCGGGCCCATCGCTCCTGCACCTGCAGGAGCGTGCCGTGGTCGACGACGCCGCCGATGGCGGCGGTGATGTCGTAGGGCCGGTCGCTCTGGAGCGGCACCAGCGTGTCGAGGGCGGCCTCCTGGCGGTCCCACGGGTCCGTCGGTGCCAGCCGTGGCGGGTCGGCGAGGTTGTTGGCGGGCAGGTAGCTCAGCAGGGTCCGCGTCAGCGCCAGCGCCCCCTCGTCGTCGGCGGCGGAGAAGTGGCACACCCCGCTCTTCTCCATGTGGGCCGAGGCGCCGCCCAGCGACTCGAAGTCGACGACCTCGTTGGTGACGGCCTTGATCACGTCGGGGCCGGTGATGAACATGTAGGAGGTGTCCTCGACCATCACCACAAAGTCCGTGATCGCCGGCGAGTAGACGGCGCCGCCCGCGCACGGGCCCATGATCACCGACAGCTGGGGCACGACCCCCGAGGCCGCGGTGTTGCGCCAGAAGATCTCGGCGTACCCGCCCAGCGAGCGCACCCCCTCCTGGATGCGCGCACCGCCGCTGTCGTTGATGCCGATGATCGGTGCGCCATTCTGGACCGCCTGGTCCATCACCTTGCAGACCTTGGTGGCGAACATCTCGCCCAGCGAACCCCCGAAGACCGTGAAGTCCTGGGAGAAGACGTAGACGAGGCGGCCATCGATGGTGCCGTGGCCCGTGACCACCCCGTCCCCGACCGGGCGCGTCTTGTCCATCTCGAAGTCGGTGGTTCGATGGGTCACGAAGGGGTCGAGCTCGACGAAGCTGCCCTCGTCGAGCAGCAGGGCCAGCCGCTCGCGGGCGGTCAGCTTGCCGGCGGCATGTTGCTTGTCGATGCGCTCCTTGCCGCCGCCCTGCATCGCCTGCGCGCGCAACCGTTCCAACCGGTCGCGGCCCCGCTCGTCGGTCACGCACTCCCAAGGTGGGGCCGCCCTCTTAGGCCTTTGGCGGCACGTCATCGCCGCAGGCAAACCTCTTAGGGCTCCAGTCCCTGGGCGCGCCTGCGAGGGGACGCATGCACTGGGTCGATGACATCGCCACCAAGCTGTTGGCGCGCGGCCCCTCCCACGTCATCGCCAGCGGCACCTCCATCAGCGGCGAGGTCCACCTGGGCAACGCCGAGGACGTGCTCATCGCCGATGCCATCGGCCGTGCGGTGCGCCAGGCCGGTGGCAGCGCGACGCTGCTGTGGATCGCCGACGACGTCGACCCGCTGCGGCGCACGCCTGAGCAGGTGGGGGAGGCCTTCGCGCAGCACCTGGGGAAGCCGGTCGCCGACCTGCCCTCGCCCGGCGGTGACAGTGGCGGCTTCGTCCCGTACTTCGTGCGCCCCTTCATGGAGGACCTCCAGCACATGGGTGTCTCCCCCCAGGTGCGCAGCGGTCGGCAGATGTATCGTGATGGCACCTACGAGCCGGGCATCGTCGCAGCGTTGCAGCAGGCGCCCAAGGTGGCTGAGATCCTCGAGCGCATCAGCGGTTCGCACAAGGGGCCCGGATGGCTCCCCTTCGACCCGATCTGTCCGAACTGCGGTCGCATCACGCCCACCGAGGCGTTGGAGGTGGTCGCGGGGGGCGTGCGCTTCCGCTGCAGCAGCGGGGTCGCCGGCAAGCGGCGCATCGAGGGGTGCGGGTACGAAGGGGTCAGCGACCTGCGCTCGGGCAAGCTGACGTGGCGCGCCGAATGGGCCGCCCGCTGGTGGTTGCTGGGGGTCACCTGCGAGCCCTTCGGCAAGGAGCACGCCGCCGCCGGAGGCTCCTACGACACCTCCAAGGTCATCGTCCAGGAGGTCTTCGGCTACGAACCGCCGCTGCCGGTCACCTACGAGCACATCCAGGTCGGCGGGGCCAAGATGTCCAAGTCCAAGGGCAACGTCGTCACGTTGCGACACCTGCTGGCGGTGCTGCCGCCCGAGGTGATCCGCTACTTCTTCTTCCGTGTGCGTCCGATGCGCCACAAGGAGTTCGACATCACCAACGAGGTGCTGCACCTGATCGACGAGTACGAGCATTGCGAACGGCTCTACTTCGGCCTCGATGCGCCCTCGCCCCAGGAGGATATCGAGGACCTGCGGCGCACCTACGTGCTCAGCCAGGTCCACGAAGGGGTCCCGTTGCCGACGTCGCTGGTGCAGGTCACCTTCCGCCAGCTGGTCACCGCGGGACAGGTGACCCCCGGACCCTGGCCGGCCGTCAAGGAGGTGCTCGGTCGCACCCTCGACCTGCGCAACATGCAGGACCGCGACGAGGTGCGCGCCCAGGTCAAGCTCGCTGCGGTGCGCGGCTGGCTTGCCCGCTACGCCCCCGACTCGATGCGCTTCTCGCTGGTGGAGGCCTTCATCCCGCAGCTGCTCGATCCCCTCGACGCAGCGCAGCGGTCGTTGCTGCGGGTGCTCGCCGACGAGCTGACGACGGTCTCGGAGACTCACTGGAAGGGTGAGCACCTGCACAACCTCGTCCACGAGGCGACCAAGGCCGCGGGGATGTCCCCGGCGGCAGGCTTTGGCGCCTGCTACCAGGTCCTGCTAGCGCAAGGGCGCGGTCCGCGGTTGGGGCTGTTCCTGCAGGAGCTTGGACGGCACTTCGTCGTCACGCGATTGCAGGACGCCGCTGCCGTGCTCTGATCGGTCTGGCGCGCGCGCTTGCATGGGGCCTGCGCCCCCACCTTTTCAGCCGCGAACCCGATCTCGGTCCAGGGATTGCCCTGGTGTTCGACCTCCGTGGGCAAGAGTCGTCCCGATGGGTTAAGAATAGGCCACGGCTCCAAGGAGCATGGACCAACGATCCAGGGGATCGGCTCTGCGCGTCCCGCCACGCCGACCGCGGACGCCGGTCAGGGGGGTCATCGCCCTCCTGCTGGGCCTCTTGGTGCTGTCATCGGTCCCTGCATGCGCGACACCAGCACCCGATGGCGGTTCGGCCGTGGTGCCGAGCCCTGCCCCGGCGGGTCCTGGGGCCACCGACCCCCCGGCGTGGCGCTCTGCCCTCCCGCCGGGGGTCATCGTCCCTGGAGGGATGGCCGGGCGCGGCGGCGGCGCATCGAGGGCTGGGCCCAACGTCACCATCTCCGGCCTCGTCGTCGGTGACGACACGGGTCTGCCAGCGCCCACGACCTGGAGCCTGCTCCTGTGGGCATCGAACTTCTCCGTCGCCGAGGTCCAGACGACCCTCGACGGGACCTTCAACTTCACCGCGGCGGATCAGACCGACTGGTATGTCGCGTGCTACGCCCTCGAGGTCGTCTTGCTCCCCGACGGGTACGGGGGCTGGGGGCACATCCCCCAATGGTATGCTGCCCGGACCAACGGGAGCGACGTGGTGCTCGCCCCTCGCCTGATCCCCGCGTTCAACATCCTCCTCGAGGCGTGGGATCCCACCGGCACCCCGCTCAACGACAGCGGCATCTCCCCGCAGCGCTTCCTCACGGCCGGCGACGAGGTGGCCGCCTATGGCGTCGGGGTCGGCATCTCCAACGGCACGGTCCAGTCGCTCTCGATGCTGGTGCCAGGCGATGCCCGCCGGGACCTCTACCTCCCCTTCACCGTCCCCGGCTTCGGCAACGTGATGGTCTGGGCCAACAACTCGGACCAGGGGTGGCAAGGGGCGGCCAAGTCCGGGGTCGCGCTCAACCTCAACTACGAGATCGCCCGGACGCAGGTCGCCCGGTTCCGCGCATCCTACGACCGGTACGCGGCCTTGGGCTACCCCGCCTCGGCGGGCGTCAACGCCTCCCTCTTCGAGGCGGAGTCCTCGCTTGCCGAAGCCTCGCTCCTGGGCGGCGCCGCACGGGCAGCGGCGGCAGATGCGGCGACCAACGCCTCGCTGTGGGGCATCGAGGGGCTCGAGCTCGGACGCGCGGGCGTCGACATCGACCGCTACCGTCGAGGCGATCTTTCGGTCCATGTCGTCGACCGCAACGGGATCCCGGTCCCGGGGGCGACGGTGAGCGTGGACCAGACCGACCACCAGTTCCGTTTCGGGGTCTTCGAGCCGGTCTCCCAGGTCGGACGGCCGACCTACCTCGCGCTCAAGGACGCCGGGGTCAACGCCGTCACCATCGGGTTCTACTGGATCGGGAGCGAACCGACCGACGACGGGTACGACTGGAGCACCTTCGACACGCAGTGGGACGAGCCGTGGTTGGTGCAGCAGGGGTTCCATCTGCGGGGACACGCCCTGATGTACCTCCTCCCCCCGGTCCTGCCCGACTATGTCAAGGCCCTCAGCTACGACGAGCTTCGCGTCGAGGTCGACGAGCACGTCCAGGCGATCGTCTCCCGGTATGGGGCGGACTTCGAGCTCTTCGAGGTCAGCAACGAGATGGCCGGCAGCGGGGGGATGCTCGGCTACAGCCGGGACCAGGTCGACGGCCTGATGAACGTCAGTGCGGCGGCGATCGCGGCAGCGGCGCCAGACACACCGACCACGATCAACAACGCCAACTACTGGTACGCAGAGTTCCGGGCGAGCTCCTTCATCTTCGGACCCGATGCCGACGCCGCCTCGCAGTCCATCGTCCAGTTCCACGACCACGCGGCGGCCGTCGGGCTCGACTACGACTGGGTCTCCCAGCAGATGTACGACGGGGGGGCCTCGAGCTTCTTCATGGACTTCGGGCTCGCCGACGACTTCGGCTACGCGACGACGTACGACCTCGGGCACGTCGCGACGACCCTACGACGGCTCGGCGGGTACGGCAAGCCCCTGCGGATCTCCGAGGAGAGCGTCTCGGGTACCTGGAATGCCAGCTGGGACCCCGCGCAGGTGGGCTGGTGGCACCATCCCTGGGACGAGGCGACGCAGGCCGAGTTCGTTCGCAGCTTCTACACCATCGCCTTTGGCGAGCGCTCGATGCAGGAGGTCACCTGGTGGGACGTCGACGACCAGGACCCCTTCATGGAAGCGGGTGGCTGGTTCCACAAGGACCTGACCCCCAAGCCCGCCTTCACGGCGTTCAAGGACCTCGTCGCCAACTGGACGACCCACGACAGCGGCATGACCGCCAGCGACGGGGCTCGGAGCTTCCGGCCCTTTGGTGGCAGCTACACGGTCAGCGCGACGCTGGGGACCCTAAGCAACACGACGAGCATCGTGGTGCCCGAGCAGGCGCCGACGGACCTCACCCTGGTGCTCGATGGACTCGACCGCAGGCCCAACCTCGAGATCGCCTCCGTGACGCTTGCCCCTACCCCCCTGGTCGTCGGAGGAGCCGACGCGCAGGTGGCGGTGGCGGTCCGCAACGCAGGCGAGACGCCAGCAGCGGCCGCGACGATGGAGGCGGACCTCTTCGACACCCCCCACGGCGGTGCGCTCCTGGCGACCCTCACCACCACGACTCCCCTCCTTGGTCCCTGGGAGGAGTCGGTGGTGAACCTCTCGGTCGCGCTCCCGTCACAAGCCGGCTCCTATGCCCTGGGGCTGCTCGTCGATTCGGGCGACGCCGTCGATGAGCGCGACGAGGAGGACAATGTCGGGAACGCGACCCTGCAGGTCGCGTCGCGGCCGCCGGGGACCATCACCGTGACGGTGACGGACGACCTCTCCGGCGACGGGGTCTTGGCGCTCATCGCGTTGCGGCCGGCCGGACCTGCGGAGGATCCCCCGCGTGCGTCCCGCGCTGCTCGGGCGGGGGCTGACGGCTCGTTCCGCTTCGAGGACGTCGAACCCGGGGACTGGGAGCTCACCGCCGGCGACGACACCGCCAACGGTACCATCGGCTACGTCCCGGTGTCGTGGGTCGTGCGCCTCGAGTCGGCGGAGGACCGTACACTCGGGGGTCCACTTGCCCGGCGGACGGTCCTGCTGCAGGTGGCGGTCGTCGATGCCCTCTCGAAAGGCCGCATCGCCGGGGCCGTCATCGAAGCCTCGTGCAGCGGGACGACGGCCGGTGGGACGACCGGGGGCCCCTCCCTCGTCGCATCCGTCGCGGTCCCCTGGCCGGGCTGCACGGTCGGCGCCGCCGCACCGGGGTACGCGCCAAAGGACGCGGCCGTGACGATCGCGCCGCCCACGGCCGATGGCACGACGATGGACGTCACCATCGCCCTGCCCCGCACGACGGGGATCATCGACGTCTTGGTCCGCCACGCGACCGACGGTACCGCCGTTGCGGGCGCGACGATCACGATCACCCACGCGGAGACGAACAGGACCGTCACCACCGACACGACCTCCCCCGAGGGTACGCTCGAGGCCGACCTCCTCGCCCCGGGGCGGTACGTCGTGGGTGCGGATGCGCCCGGGTTCCTTCCCACGTCCCTGCAGGTACAGGTGGTCGCCAACGGCCGCACGGGGGCGAACCTCACGCTCGCCGCCGGTATTGGGTCAACGGTCGTGGACATCACGATCCGGGTACTCGGGGTCGGTGATGACCGTCCCGTCGTTGGCGCGACGGTCCGCGTCGCGACCCTCCCGGCGGTGACGACCGGTGTCGATGGCAACACGACGGTGCGTGGCGTCACACCTGGCCCCGTGTCCGTCGATGTTGCAGCGGAGGGCTATCAGGAGGCGGGTCTCACCCTCCACGTGGAGGCACAGCCGCCGCAGGGGCAAGCGTTCACCGTCCGCCTGGAGAAGGCGCCAGGCCCGGGGGACGGTGGTCGCCGATCGGACCCCGCCGCATCGTGGATCCCCGCCGTCATGGTGGTCGTCATCCTCGCCCTTGCAGCGATCCTCCTGCTCGTGGCGAGGCGTCGGCTGGGGCCCAAAGGGGGTTCGGGGACACCAGGATCGGGTGGGGACACCGCCGCCGACTCGGTGGACAGCCCAAGAAGGGCTCAGTAGCGTGCCGCGACCGCGGAGCCGGCTGGAGAACCTTCGGTGTCGGACGGGAGTGAGATAGCCCCGGGCAGATTCGAACTGCCGTCGCAAGATCCAGAGTCTCGCATGATTGACCGCTACACCACGGGGCTGGTAGGGATGGTGCGCACGCAGCGCGCCGAGCGAGGACCGCCCCTCTGTTCTTAAGGGTGTCGCGCGGGTGCGTGCCAAAGAGGGACGCGGGCACCGCCCGCCGGCAGCAGGATCGCTGGCCGATGCCGCCTGCCGCGGTGGTCCATGACCCCACCGGTCCCACGGTGCGGCATCGGGGCGCACCCACACGATCCTTGGGAGGAGAGGGTGCACCACCGCGCGCGGGGGGAGGCGGCGGCGGTGCACCCATGAAGGGATCGCCTAGTCGAACACCGCCAGCGTCACGCCCTCGGCGGCGAAGGTCTGCGCCAGCAGCTCGCGCACGGCGGCCTTGACCGAGGGGTCGGCCATCCCGTAGTACTGCACCGACAGCTTGCCCTGCTCGAAGCCGACGAAGCCGCGGGCGTTGCGGTGCCCCTGCAGGCAGACCCAGTCGGGCGGCGTGACGAAGCCAAAGCTCCACCCGCCGACCCGGTCGAGGGCGAAGAGGTAGCGCAGCGCGGCGAAGAAGGCGGCGCCCGGGTCATCCTCGGCGTCGTGGCCGAAGTACTCCATCGAGCGGTAGTCGATCGAACCGGTGGCGGTGTCGTAGCCGTAGACGAACACCTCTCCGGGAATCTGGTGGAACTGGTCCTTGGCGAGCCGGAGGAGCTTGAGGGTCAGTTCGACGATCCGTTCGCGGTGGTCGGCAGCATCGGCGGTCTGCAGCGGGGCAGCCATGAGCGCGGTCATGTCCCCTGGTATAGATTATCTAGAACATATACCTGCCGATGTCAGCCTGGGCCCCCCTGTCCTTTTTCATCCCCGGGTCGCTCTGCGCGCATGGGCGTAGCGCACCAGACTGCCCAAGAGGAGGCCGCCTGGTGGTGGGTGGCCGACCGTGCCCTGCTCTCGAGGGCTTCACGGGTTGCCGCGTCCTCGATCGCCGGCGTGTTGGCCACTGGGCCGGAGCTTGGCGCGCGGGCGACCGCTGCAGGGATGCCGCAGGTGCAGACCCTGCGCAACCTCACCGCAGGGTCGGTGGTGCCCACCGACCTCTCCTGGTACCTTGCCCACTGTGCACCAAGCACCCCCACCGGGGCCGCGTTGCGGGAGGCGGCGACCGTCGACGGCGTCTGCCTCTGGCCGATGATCGAGTACGAGGTCTACCAGGTCGAGCTAGGCCGCTGGCTCGAACGGCTCGTCCCGCTGGGGGATGCGCTGGAGGCCCGGCTGCGCGAGGGTGCCCCGCTGCTCCTGGCCCACCGCCCCCTGCCGCCGCCGATCGCCGCCTGCCTTGCGACCGGCGGCATCGAGGCGCGCCAGATCGCACTCGATGGCGCGGACGACCCTGAGCCCGAGGCAGCGGCTCTGCGGCCGACGATGCCGCCGCCGCTGCGGTTCCTCCAAGGGCAGTCGAGGTCCGCGGGGGGCAACGTGCGTCGCATGCGCGCCCGGGGCCGGATCGGCTCCCCGCTGCTTCTGGTCCTCCAGCAGGAGATGGTCGCGACGTCCGCGGGCCAGAAGACGACCCTGGGACTGTTCGAGGGCGTGGCCGAGGGACTCGAGGCCCTGGGGCAGCCCTTCGTGGTCGTGCTCAACCACACCGGCGCCGTCCCGCCGGCCCACCATCGGCTCGATGAGCGGTTCCACCTCTTCGTGGGGGAGCTGACCCCTGCGCAGGAGGTGGCGGTACGTCTGGGGGGCAGGCGTCTGCGCCAGCGGTTCGCGCACCTGCAGGCGGACGAGGCGTTCGTCGGCGGCTGGCGCGCCGGCGCGCTCGACCTGTGGCCCCTGATCCGTCCCGCACTGTCGCACGCCTTCTCCTCGCGCCTGGTCGGTGCGCTCCGACTGCTGCTGGGGCAGCGGCGGCTCCTGCGCACCTTGGCGCCCAGCGCCGTCGCGTTGGTCTTCGAATACGGGGTCTTCGGCCGCACCCTGCAGTGGGCCGCGGGAGAGCGGGGGATACCGACCGTCTCGCTGCAGCACGGGAACGTCTTCGCAGGGGCGGCGGGCTTCAGCTGGCATCCGCCCGGGCCGCAGCGCGCCGGCGCGGTGCAGCACGCCGTGCCGCCGCCGTCGGCGACGGTGCCCGACTACATGTGCGCCTACGGCCCCTTCGTCGGGCGCAGCCTGTCGACCATGGGCGTCCCTCGGAGCGTGGTGCTCGCCAGCGGCCCGGTGCACTACGACCGGTTGATGCAGATGGGGGCGAGCCCCCCACCAGCGCCCGAGGGCTTGGCGCAGCTGCCACCGGTCGATGGTCCGCTGCTGGTGTACACCTCGCAGCCACTGGCCTCGCAGGAGAGCCGCGCACTCTACCTCGAGGGTGTGGTCTCGGCGCTGGCGGAGGATCCCCGCTGGCGCCTGTGGGTCAAGCCCCACCCGCGCGAGGACGCCGAGCAGCTGACGCGCCAGATCGACTCGCTGCACCTCGATGCGTCGGTGCGCGACCGCATCCGGGTGGACAAGGAGGTCGACCTGGGCGCCCTGATGCACCACGCCTGGGTGGTGCTCTCGGTCTACAGCACCACGGCTACCGAGGCCGTGCTCCTCGAGCGGCCCGTCATCGTCCTCTCCTTCGAGGGCCTGCCCCAGCGGATGCCCTACGCCAGCAGCGGCGTCGCCCTCGAGGCAGACTGCGCCATCGCGCTGCGCGCAGCGCTGCGGCGTCTGCGCGACGACCCGAGCGTGACGAGCGCGATGGCAGCGGCGCGCGGCGCGTTCCTGGCCGACCACCTGTGCGGGCGGCGGCTGGGGAACCGCACCCTGGTCGCCAAGGTGTTGCAGGCGCTCGCACGAGGGCAGGACCCCGTCGACGTGCTCCCACCGGAGCGGGCGCAAGGTTGAAGGAGAGCCTTCGGCGTGGTGTGACGATGTTCACGATCGGGAAGCGGCCCGTCGGCGGCGGCGCTCCCTGCTACATCATCGCCGAGGCGGGCGTCAACCACGGCGGCTCCCTGCGCACAGCCAAGGAGCTGGTCGACGCCGCCGCTGCCGCCGGTGCCGACGCGGTCAAGTTCCAGAGCTACCGGACCGCCGACCTGGTGGTGCGGCAGGCCCCCAAGGCAGCCTACCAGCGGCGCACCACCGGGACGCGCACCAGCCAGTTCGAGATGCTCGAGCAGCTGGAGCTGAGTGCCGCGCAGCAGCGCCAGCTGCAGACGCACTGCCGCAAGGTCGGGATCACCTTCCTGTCGACCCCCTTCGACCCGCCCTCGGTCCGGCTGCTCACCCGTCTGCGGGTCCCGGCGTTCAAGGTGAGCAGCTGCAACCTCGTCAACACGCCGCTGCTGGAGCAGATCGCCGCCGTCGGCCGGCCGATGATCCTCAGCACGGGGATGGCCTCGCTCTCCGAGGTCGAGATGGGCCTTGCGGCCGTCGAGCGCCACCTGCCGCGACGCAAGGTCGCCCTGCTGCAGTGCACCAGCAACTACCCTTCTTCGCACAAGACGGTCAACCTGCGGGCCATGGACACCCTGGCCCAGGCCTTCGGCACCGTCGTCGGGCTCTCCGACCACTCGCCGGGGATCGCCGCAGCCCTCGCCGCCGTCGCCCGTGGTGCGGCGATCGTCGAGAAGCACTTCACCCTCGACCGCGCCCTGCCCGGTCCCGACCACGCCGCATCGCTGCTCCCGACGGAGCTGGGGGAGCTCGTGCGCGGCATCCGAGCCGTCGAGGCCGCGCTGGGCGATGGGCGCAAGGCGCCGCAGGCCGAGGAGCTCGATGTGCGCACCGCTGCGCGCAAGTCGCTGGTGCTGCTGACCGACGTCCGTGCGGGCGCGACGCTGACGCGCCGCACCTTGGGCTTCAAGCGCCCCGGCACCGGCATCCCCGCCTCTGCCTTCGACCATGTGCTCGGCCGCAAGGTCCGCACGGCGTTGCGCAAGGACCACCTGCTCTGCTGGGAGGACCTCCGGTGAGCGCGCAACCACGGGGCCACGACCGCGCCTGGCGCGAGCGGTGGGAGGCGCCCACCATCGTCGGAGGGGTCCCGACCCGCTGGCAGTGGATGGTCCAGCACCCCGAGGGCCTCACCCTTGGGCGCTACACCGACATCGGGGCCTTCTCCTACCTCAACGCCGCTGCAGGGATCACCATCGAGGAGGGAGTCCAGATCGGCTCCCATTGCGCCCTCTACTCCGTCTCGAGCATCGACGGGCTGCGTGGACCGATCCACCTCGAGGCCGGGTGCAGCATCGGCAGCCACAGCACCATCCTGCCGGGGGTGACGGTCGGGGCGGGCACCCTCGTGGGCGCCCACAGCCTGCTGCGCAGCGACCTGCCCGCCGGCGTGCTGGCCTTCGGCGTCCCTGCGGCGGTGGTGCGCGACCTGCGCCCGGAGGAGCGATGAGCGCCTCCGTCCCGATCTTCCGCACCGCCTGGGCCGAGGAGGACATCGACGCGATGAGCGCGGTGGTCCGCCGCGGGACCTTCTGGACCGAGGGCGAGGAGGTGCTGCAGTTCGAGCAGGGGCTGTGCGCCACCACCGCCCGGCGGTTCGCCGTGACCTTCTGCAACGGCACCGAGGCGCTCTTTGCGCTGCTGAGCGCGCTGGGCATCGGCCGCGGCGACGAGGTCATCGTCCCCTCCTTCACCTTCATCGCCACCGCCAACGCCCCGCTCTTCGTTGATGCAACCCCCGTCTTCGCCGACATCGAGGAGCAGACGTTGGGACTCGATCCCGCCGACGTGGCGGCGCGGGTCACCCCGCGCACCAAGGCGATCATCCCCATCAACTACGGCGGCCAGGCCGCGCAGGTCGACACCCTCGAGGCGCTGGCGCACGAGCGTGGCATCCCCCTGCTGGAGGACACCGCCGAGACGTTGGGCACGACGCTGGGCGAGCGGCGCTGCGGCTCCTTTGGCACCGCGTCGCTCCTGAGCTTCTGCGCCAACAAGGTCATCTCCACCGCCGAGGGGGGGGCCATCGTCACCGATGACGGCGCGCTCGCGGACCGATTGCGACTGGTGCGCTCCCATGGGCGGGAGCTGGGCCGCTCCTACTTCACCACCGCGGCGCAGCTCGACTACATCACGCTGGGTCACAACCTGCGCATGTCCAGCATCACCGCGGCGCTAGGCCTCTCCCAGCTGCGCCGTCTGTCGGCCAACGTCGCTGCGCGCCAGCGCGTCGCCGCACGCTACGCGGCGGACCTCTCAGACCTTCCCCAGCTGCAGCTGCCCCAGGCTGGGCCGAAGCGGAGCCACTGCTACCAGCTCTACAGCCTACGGGTGCGCACTCCGCCCGCACCGGCGCGGCGCGACGCCCTCTCGGCCCACCTGAGCGCCGCGGGGATCGGCAACAAGGTCTACTTCCCCCCGGTCCATCTGACCTCCCACTTCCGCAGCCGCACCGTCGGCCCGACGCCGACCCTGCCGGTGACCCAACGGGTCTCGGCAGAGGTCCTGGCCCTGCCGATCTTCCCGGGGTTGACCTCGGAGGAGCAGGAGAGCGTCAGCGCGGCGGTGCGTGCGGGAGTGGAGCAGTTCGATGGCGAAGGATAAGGAGCGCGGGCAGCAGGCGGCAGCGTCGCCGATCACGAACATGCACGGGGCAAAGATCCTCGTCACCGGCGGCAGCGGCACCATCGGCGCTGAGCTGGTCCGTCAGTTCGTCGACGAGGGGGCCGCCGTCGTGCGGGTCTTCTCCAACGACGAGAACGGCCTCTTCGAGATCAAGGAGCGTCTCGGAGCCATCCCGTCGCTGCGGTTCCTGCTGGGGGACGTCCGCGACCGTGACCGGCTGCGGCTGGCGGCCAAGGACATCGACTACATCTTCCACGCGGCGGCCCTCAAGCACGTGCCGCTGTGCGGCTACGACCCGATGGAGGCGGTCAAGACCAACGTGCTGGGGAGCCAGAACGTCATCGAGGCCGCGCTCGACCGCAACGTCAAGGCGGTGGTGGGCATCAGCACCGACAAGGCCGCCGACCCGGTCTCCACCATGGGCGTGACCAAGCTGCTGATGGAGCGGCTCTTCCATGATGCCAACACCTACAGCGGCGTCGCGGGCACCCGGTTCAGCTGCGTCCGGTTCGGCAACGTGCTCGCCTCCCGCGGCTCGGTGATCCCCACCTTCCTGCGGCAGATCGCCTCCGGTGGTCCGGTGACGGTGACCGACGCCCGGATGGTCCGCTACTTCATGACCACCCACGACGCCGTCGCGCTGATCCGCCGCGCGGCGGCGATCGCCCGCGGGGGGGAGATCTTCATCCTGCGGATGCCGCGGCTGCGGATCCTCGACCTGGCCAAGGTGCTCATCGCGCGGTACGCCTCGCACTACGGCCATGACCCGCGCAAGGTCCGGATCGCCTTCACGGGGGTGCGCATCAGCGAGAAGCTCGACGAGACGCTGGTGGCAGACTATGAGCGGCCCGACCTCTACCAGTCCCCGCAGATGTACCTGCTCCCCGGCGCCCAGGCGGTCCCCAGCGGCTTTGCGCGCCTGCGCCGGGGTGCGTTGCCCGCCGGACCGCTGCTGACCCACCGACAGATCGGTGCCCTGCTCGACCAGATCCAGGCTGACCTTGCGCTACCGCAACGGTCGGCCTGAGCGGTCGTCGCGGAGGGAGCATGGTCCCGCGCACGCGCCCGCCCCGTCGGGTGCTCGTGGCCACCGGTTCCCGCGCCGAGTACGGCCTGCTGCGACCCTTGCTCCAGCAGCTGCGCACCTCAGCGACGCTGCGCCCGCACCTGCTGGCCTGCGGCATGCACCTAGCGGCACGCTTCGGTGCCACCATCGAGGAGATCGCCCGAGACGACCTGGCTCCGATCGCGCGGGTCGACGTGCTCTACGCCCGCGAATCGCGCGATGCCATGGCGCGCTACGTCGCCGACACGATCAGCGCGACGACGACGGTGCTGGCAGAGGTCGACCCCGACCTGGTGGTAGTGCTCGGCGACCGCGCCGAGATCCTGGGGGTCTCGCTGGCGAGCGCCTACAGCAACCGCGCCCTGGTGCACATCCACGGCGGCGACCTCTCCATGGGTGGTCACGACGAGACGGCGCGCCACCTGATCACCCACTTGGCACACCTCCACTTCCCCGCCACCACCACCAGCGCCTCGCGCCTGCGAGCGCTGGGGCAGGAGCCCTGGCGCATCCACGTCACCGGCGCGCTGGGCGTCGACGCGATCGCCGCGGTGCGCCCCAGCCCCGCGTCCACGGCAGCCCTGCTGGCTCGGTTGGGCCTAGAGGGGGATGGGCCGCTGGTGCTGGTGGTCCAACACCCCGTGACCTCCCAGGCACGCTCGGCCGGTGCGCAGATGCGGGCGACGTTGCGCGCCGTCACCTCCACAGGATACCGGGCGCTGGTGATCCATCCCAATGCCGACACGGGCGCGCAAGCGATGATCGGGGCCATCGCGGCAGCGACGAACCGCAGCGAGAGGCTGCGGAGCGTGCCCAGCCTCTCCCACGAGGAGTACGTCACCCTGCTGCGTGCAGCCGACGTCCTAGTGGGCAATTCCAGCTCCGGGATCATCGAGGCCCCCTCGGTGGGCCTGCCGGCGGTCAACGTCGGGATCCGCCAGGCCGGCCGTGAGCGCGCTGGCAACGTCCTCGACGTCGGCCACGACCCGCGACAGATCGCCACCGCCATCGGTCGCGCCATCGGAGACCGCGCGGTGCGTCGCCGCCTCCGCAACCTGCGCAGCCCCTACGGTGATGGGCACGCCGCGCGGCGCATGGTGCGCATCCTCGAGCGGACCCGCGTCGACGAACGGCTGTTGCAGAAGGCGCTGACGATCGGTCGGCGAGCAGCGCCCCGCAAGCGGCGGCGCTAGGGTGAGGCTCCAGCGCGTTCCCGCCGAAACGTGGCACCGACGAACTGCTGCGTCGTCCCCCAGGGAGTGGTGTGGGTCACCTCGGCGCTCCCGACCAGGACGAAGTCGGCACCTAGGAGCTCCTGCAGCCCCTGCGCATCGGTACGGGTGACGGGCAGCCTGCTGCACTGCAGCGGGCCCTGCGGGCCGAAGCCGCTGATCAGCGCGAAGCCGCCGACCTGCAGTGCTGCGCGCAGGGTCCCGACGTAGGCTCGCCGGTCACTCGCCTGGGTGAGGAAGTGCAGCGCGGCACGGTCGTGCCACAGCGCGTAGCGCCGTTGCGGGCGCCAGGTGGTGACGTCGGCGCAGATCCAGTGGATGCGGCTCGCAGCTGCCCCGAGGCGGCTCTTCCCCTGCGCGATCGCCTCGGCCGAGATGTCGAGGACGGTCAGGTCCTCCCATCCGCGCTGCAGCAACCGCTCGACGAGCAGGCCGCTGCTGCCACCGATGTCGATGAGGGGGCGTTCGGGGGGCACGCCGGTGGCGAGGATCGCCGCGATCGGACCGCCCGGGTCCTCCTGGTGCCAGCTCCGCTCCTGCGGAGCCTTCGAGCGGTAGATGTCGTCCCAGTGGGCCGCTCGGTCCATGCATCGGAGCGGGCGGACCCCGACCTAAAGGCTCCCCTCCGACGGGGAAAGGTGCTCGGCAAGGGCCATCGTCGGCCGCCTCTGATGCAGATCCATCCATGCCGCCGGTGGGCCAGAAAGGCCAGACCATCGCCAACCTGTACCAACATTCCCTAAAATACCCCCCCCACTGGCGAGGCAATGAACCGTACCTCCGCGGTTTCGACCGTCCTGTTGCTCCTCCTGTCGAGCCTTGCCCTGGCGCCCCTGGCCCCGGTGGCAGCCCAGGTCAGCTCGACCCTGCAACCCTCCACCCTGACCTTCTATGCCCCCGGCGAGGACTCCTCGATGGTCGAGCAGGCCGTCGTCGGGAGCACGGTGCTGACGGCGACCCTGCAGGTCGACGGCAGCGAGATCAACCCCGGTGGGCAGCCCGACACCTACACCCCCGCCCCCGGCGGCCCCCATGACGCCTGGTACGGCATCTCCGGCGGCGGCCTCCCTCTAGCCCCTGCCGATCTCCAGGACACCCCCTTCGAGACACTGGCCGAGCTCCCAAGGGTGGACGGAGTGACCTTCGAGAGCAACCACGGCGACTCACCGACCGCCTACCACCATTTCCAATTCTCGGTCGCTGCGGCCGCTGACGGCGAGCTTGTTGGCGTCTCCCTCAGCTGGGATGGCAACGCCACCACCAACACCCAGGGCGGCCTCGTCGATCTGACCCTCTACATCTACGACGACCTACTTGGTCAGTGGAAGGAACTCGACAGCGTCATCGGCCAGCCCAATGACGAGCTGGTGCACCTCGAGGGAACGATGACTGAGTTCCCCGAGGACTACATCGATGACAACACCAACCTCGGACACGGCCTGGTGATCGCCTGGAACGCCGTCGACTGTGGAAAGCTCTGTGAGTTCGACGTCGCGACCGCCCCTGCCGATGCTGACACTGGCGACGTCAATGACGCCAAACCCATCATCGAGGATCCGGCAGACCCTGTCGATCCTGCGGATCCCGTCGATCCGGTCGACCCTGACCCGGTCAACGGCACCGGCAACGGCACCCCAGCCGTTGCCCCCTTCATGCTCGGTAGCGACAGCGTCACCTTCAGCCTCGATCACGGCCCGGGAGGCTTCCCCAGCGTCGTCAAGCTCGACGTCGGCGACGACGGCACCTTCGACTGGACCTACGCTGGCGCGCTCTCGAGCCCGCAGACCGTCGACTTCACCGCAGCGCTGCAGCAGGCGGTCGACGCCGCCAGTGGCGTGCCGGCGATGACGACCCCCGTGACCCTCGCTTGGAGTACGGCCACGGCCGGGCGCCTGTCGATCGACCAGATCGAGATCGAGTACCGCGACGAGAAGGCGCCGATGTTCACCCCCTTCCCGGCAGTGCTCAGCGTCGGCGAGGACAGCGGTACGACCGATCTGCTGGATCTGACGGCCTACCTCTCCGACCCTGACACGGCCTTCGCCGCGCTGACCATCACCGTCGGTGGGCTGACCCCCGCGAGCGGCCTGCAGGTCGCGGTCATCGGTTCGCACGTGCAGGTCACCCCGGACGCGGACTGGCATGGCCATGCGGCCTTCCACCTGATTGCAGCCGATGGCATCTACACGGTCGATTCGCCGACGCTGAACGTCACGGTCGAGTCGGTCGACGATCCCCCGGTGCTGACAACCATCCCCGCCCAGACCGTCGCGCAGGACCAGCTCCTCCAAGTGCAGCTGTCGGCCACCGACGTCGACCTGGCGCTCGATGCACAGGAGACGCTGACCTTCAGCACCACCGTCGTCGGTGCGACCATCGACGGGACCAGCGGCGCCTTCACCTGGACCCCCGACGCCCTGGCCGTGGGCATCAACCACCTCGCTGTCGCCGTCCACGATGGTAGCGACGAGGGCGACACGGGAACCATCGACGTAACGGTCACCAACGTCAACGACGCACCGACGGCGATAGCCGACCTGGGGACCTGGCGCGCGCAGGAGGACCGCCTCTTCAGCGGCATCGTCGAGGTCCAGGACCTCGACCTGCAGATCGACCCCGACGAGGTCCTCACCTTCAGTGACGACACCGACCTGTTCGACATCCACAACGACGGCACCGTACGCTTCACGCCGACCCAGGCCGACATCGGCAGCCACCACATGACCATCACGGTCACCGATGCCGCCGGCGCCCCGCTGAAACTACCGTTGACCGTCGAGGTCGCCAACACCAACGACGCCCCCACCCTCGAGGGTCCGACAACGATCCGCGGGACCGTCGGCGAGGAGTTGCACGCGACCTTGCAGGTCCACGATGAGGACCTCGGGGCAGACCCCTCCGAGAGGCTGAGCGTCACTGCCGACGTGAGCGCCATCGTCCTGCGGTTGCAGCCCGACGGTACGCTGCAACTGACCTGGACGCCCCAACCGGGCGACGAGGGGACGCTGAGCGTGCGCCTGGTGGTGCGCGACCATGTTGGGATGAGCGCGGTGGTCGATCTGGTCTTCGAGATCGCCGAGGCCAACGCCGCCCCCGAGGTCGAGCTCCAGCCTGCCGACCCCTCCACGAAGGTCGTCGAGGGTACGCCCTGGGTGGCGACGGTCATCACCTCCGATCCCAACGGTGACGACCTGGAGATCGTCTGGATCGTCGACGGTGTCGAGACGTCCAACCACGGCCGCCAGGTGAGCCTGATGCTGCCTCCGGGCACCCATACGATCACCGTGCGGGTCTCGGACCATGAGTTGACCACCGAGCGGACGACCACCGTCACCGTGGTGCCCACCCCCGACAAGAAGGGCGACGGCAACGAAGGCAAGGGCGTCATGCCCGGCTTCGAGTCGGTCGTCGTCCTGCTCGGGCTGCTCGCAGCGCTCGGTATCACCCGGCGCCGTCGGCAGCAGAGCTAAGCCCCCTCACGCGTGACGTCAGGCTCCCCCCGCCTCCCCACAGCCGCCCGGGAGCCTGCCGTCGGTGGGCAAGCCGCAGCTGCGCCACCACGACGACCCGCGCCCATCCCCCAAGCGTTATCCGTCAGCGTCGTCGATGCCCCGCCCATGGCCGATACGGAGCAGGCGACGCTCGCCGGCGGGTGCTTCTGGTGCCTCGAGGCGGTCTTCGAGCAGGTGCGAGGCGTCGCCTCCGTCGTCAGCGGCTACATCGGTGGGACGGTGCCGGACCCCAGCTATGAGCAGGTCTGTGCGGGCACCACCGGCCACGCCGAAGCGGTGCAGGTGACCTTCGACCCGACGGTGGTCAGCTACACCGACCTGCTGCAGATCTTCTTCTCGGTCCACGACCCGACGACGCTCGACCGCCAAGGGGGGGACGTCGGCACGCAGTACCGCTCGGCGATCTTCACCCATGGTGAGGCGCAGCGGAGCGCCGCGACGCGCACCATCGCGGCACTCCAGGAGCAAGGGCTCTGGGAAGGGATCGTCACGATGGTGCAACCGGCGCCGCGATTCTTTGCCGCCGAGGAGTACCACCAGGGCTACTACCGCACCAACCCCGGCGCGGGCTACTGCCGCGCCGTGGTCGGCCCCAAGGTCGCCAAGTTCCGCAGCGCCTGGAAGGATCGGCTGCGCTCCTAGGTGCGCGGCGGCCTGGAAACCGCCGCGCACCTGCCGACCATGTCCGCCTAGGGGTCCTGTGGTCCACGCGGGGGATGCTGCGGCGGTCGCACCTGCGGCGGAGCGCCGCCTTGGGCCTGCCGCAGCTTGCGGCTGAGCAGCACCATCCCGACGATGCACAGTGCGACGACGACCACCAGCGCCAACAGGCCGCCCATGAGCAGGCCGCTGGTGCCGCTGGCGTCGAACTGCACCTTGCTGTGCACCACGAACTCGATGGAGGTCTCCGCCGTGTGCGGACCGTCGCTGACCTGCAGCGTCAGGGTATGCCGACCGGTCTTGGTGATGGTCGCGCTCGCCTGTTCGCCCTCGGCCAGTGGCGCACCGTCGAGGACCCAGTGGTAGACGAGCACGTCGCCGACGTCGGGGTCGGTGGCCGTGCCGACCAACGTCACCTCGCCCGCAAGCAGGGTCGCGTTGTTGGCCGGTGCGAGGATCTGCACCCCCGTGGGCGGGTCGTTGCGGTCGCGGACCTTGAGCTCCACCCCCACGCTCATCGTCGCCCCTGCGGCGTCGGTGACGGTCACCTCCAAGGTGACGGTACCGACATCGGCCTGGGTCGGCGTCCAGTTGAGCTGCGTGCCATCGGTGGAGACGGCCACGGCCGTGCGGTCGGTGGTGACCCGCAGCGTCTCCCCGTAGGGCAGGTCGGGGTCGTCGAGCAGCAGCCCCAGGCTCCAGGGGGTGCCTTCGGTCAGCGTGGTGTTGTTCCCCACCGCGGCGATGGTCGGTGGGTCGTTGGCGTTCTGGACCACGACGCTCACAGGCACCTCGGTGCGGCCGCCACGGTCGTCGTTGACGAAGAAGACCAGAGGGTGCGACCCCACCTGGTCGTTGGTCGGGGTCCACAGCCCCTGACCGCTGCTGGCATCGATCTGCAGCGGTGCGACGCCTCCGCCCTGGGCGGTGACGCCATAGGTCAGCGCATCATCGGTGTCGATGTCGGTACCGATCAGGACGAAGAGCGCCGGCATGCCCTGCACCACAGCGTCGGGGAAGGTCACCCGCAAGGCGGGGGGGACGTTGCGGTCCCCGACGCTGACTTCGAGCGTCCCCGAGGCGTTGAGCCCGGCGAGGTCCTCGACCAGCACCGTCAGCAGCACGGTGCCGGCCTCCCCCTGGTGGGGGGTGAAGGTCAGCAGCCCGCTTGTGGCATTGACGGTGGCGCGTCCATCGAGGGAGCTGTAGGTCAGCAGGTCATCGTAGGGCAGGTCGGGGTCGGTGGCGCTGAGCTCGACCTCCAGCGTCGAGTCCTCCTCGACGGTCAGCCCGCTCATCGAGGCGATGGTCGGCGGGTCGTTGACGTTGAGGACCCGCACGAAGATCGTCTCGTTGCCCATCCCGCCCGCGCCGTCCTCGACGGTGAGGTCGATCAGGTAGTCCCCGACATCGGCGTTGGTGGGCGTCCACCGCAGCAGGTCGCCGCTGATGGTCGCCCCTGCTGGCAGGTCGCCGCTGAAGGTCAGGTCGTCGAGGTCGACGTCGTCGGCCTGCAGCCGCACCTGCAGCTGCTGGTCCTGGTCAATCGTCTGGGCTGGCGGCGCCATCCATGTCGGAGGGTCGTTGACCGGCAGCACCGACACCGTGAACTCGTTGGAGAGCAGCGGGGCATGCAACCCATCGTCGACGGCGATCTGCACCGTGACGTTGCCGTTCCAGTCCTGCACCAGCGGTGTCGCCTGCAGCAGGCTGCCATTGAGGGCGACGTCCAGCTGGTCGGGGTCCGAGTTCTCCACCAGAGTGAAGGTCAGCGCCCCATCGCCGTAGTCGTCCCCAAAGGAATCCTCGAGGTCTGCCAGCACGCTGGCGGGGGCGTCCTCGGTCAGCGAGAGGTCGGGCACCGCGGCGGTGGCCGCTGGCGGGTCGTCGAGGACATAGACCCACAGCCGCAGTCGGTTCTGCAGGTCGGTGCCCAGCACGACGACCTCGTCCTTGGTGACACCGGCAAAGCCGCCCGCGGTCACGGAGCTGAAGGCCATCGCCCCGGGCATCGCCTGCCACAGCAAGGTGGCATCGGCACCGTCGTAGAGGCTGAGGGCGAAGCCGACCCCGGTGACCAGGCCCGCGACGAAGAGCCCTTTGCCGACGACCGTCCCGTCGAGCAGCGTCATCGCGTCCGAGGGGGGATTGAAGGTGGTGATGGTGGGCAGGGGGAAGTCGACCGTCCCGCTCTCGAGGTCCCAGACCTCGGGGCCGGTGGCCCACTCGTAGACCATCAGCTCGAACGAGCCGTCCCCATCGAGGTCCTCGTTGACGCCGTAGCCCATCTGGGTGTTGGCAAGGACACCGTCCCAGCGGACACCATCGACCTGGTCATCGTACACCAGGTGCTGCGGCGTGCTCCAGGTGAGGAACAACAGTTCCATGGCGCCGTCGCCGTCGAAGTCGCGCAATGCGCCACTCCACAGCTGGGCGGTGGCGGGGACGACATCCATGGTCGTCCCATCGATGCCATCGAGGATCACGATCGAGTTCGCGGCTCCCTGGAACGCAAGGTCCCTGACGCCGTCATCGTTGAGGTCAGCAATCCCGATCTGCCCGAACCAGCCCCAGGAAGGGTCAGAGCGCGCCCAGACGTTGGTGCCGTTGAGCTCCCAGGCGCTACCTCCGTTGCGGAAGGTGGTGCTGTTGGTACCCAGCATCAGGGCTTCGTTGGCGAGGTCGTCATCGACATCCCCGACCCAGAAGAAGGACGGGGACATGTCGAACGTGATGTTGGCCGTCTCGGAGAAGTCGACGAGGTCGACCATCCGCATGAACCGGGTCCAGGGGGCGAAGGTCAGCTGTCCGGCGTAGACGTAGTCGAGGTGGAGGTCCCCATCAGCGTCGACGAAGGAGTTTCCGCTGACCCAGTTGGCCCGGTAGGGGATGAGGGTCGAGCCTGCGGACACTCCCGTCGAGGCATCGAAGACTCGGAGCGTCCATGGACCCCACGTGATGAGGACGAGCTCCTTGGTACCGTCGAGGTCGGTGTCGGTCAGTTCCATCACCGAGATGGTCCAAGGTGCGGGCAGGTCGAAGAGCTCCCCGGCACCCCCCATCTCGTAGCCGACCACGTGGAGGCTGACGTTGAAGTAGGTGAAGAAGATGTCCCACAGGCCGTCACCGTCATAGTCCCCGATGATCTGGGTCGTGGCACCGGCAATCCCGTCGACCTCCCAGGATTCCTCCTGAGCAAAGGTGTCGAGTTGGTAGATGACCAGCCCGACCTTGGGGGCGTCGACGTAGAGCACCAGGAGCTCGTCGACCCCATCGTTGTCGAAATCACCGATCTGACTCCTAGTCAGGGTCAGCCCGATCTGGTCACTGAAGGCGACCGCAGGACCAAGTGAGCGCGAGGAGGGGCTCTCTGCGGGCGCAACAGTCGTCGCTGCAACGAGAGGGTTGTGCAACGTGCCCAAAGCGGGGAGTGCCCCGCTGACCGATCCTAGTGTCGGCGCTCCGAGTAACAGGAGAGTGACCAACAGGGCGCTCGTGCCCCCCCAGCGTCGGTCGGTCGGTCGGGATTCCTTCAGAGGCCTGCCTGCAGCACCTGCAGTCATACATGCGCCGACTTGGTGTCCACGTATCAAATCTCTGAGTCAGGACTCGAACCGTCCGGTGCCCCCCCTTCGAGGGACTCCACCCGACGGAGCAGCTGTCGCAGGGGCGTCCCTTGCAGCAGGGACCGCGCCTGTGCGAGGCTGCGCGAAGCGCCGGCGTGGTCACCGCTGCGCCGCTGCAGCATGGCGGCGTCGAGCAGCAGGAGCGCCTGGTCGCTGGCAGCGCCGATCTCCCCCATGGGGGGGACGAGCGCCAGCAGCTGGGCGATGCCGTCGGCGCTATCGCCCTGTTGCGCCCGCACCATCGCCTCGGTCCCCTGCAGGAGCACCTGCAACATCGGCGCATCATTGAGGCTGGGTCGTGCCCGCGCCTCTTCGAGGAGCGCATGGACGCGCGGGACGTCGCCCAAGCGCGCGTAGACATCGGCCATCGTCACCAGCACCCAGGTGCGCGGGAGCCCCTCCAGCTGGTGCTTCGTCCGTTCGAGGGCCTCCTGCAGCAGGGGGATCGCTTCGGCAGGACGTTCGAGCGCCACCAACGTCTGGGCGTGGTTGTTGCGCGCGCGCACCCACTCCCCCCAGAGCTCCGCGGCCGCCAGTCGTCTGGCGCCCTGAGCATAGAGGTCCACCGCGCGCTCATAGTCGATTCCGCCTGAGAGCAGGTCTGCCATGGCACACTGCGCCTGCCCCTGCAAGGCCTCGTCGCCCAGGGCGGTCGCTCCCTGCATCGCCTCGACGAAGAGATCCTCAGCGACCGCGATGTCCCCTCTGCGCCAGTGGAGGTAGCCTAGTGCCAGCAGCGCCTCGGTGACCAATCGCCGGTCTGGGAGTCCCCGCGCCCGCTCGAGGGCGCGGCGCGCCAGGTCGGCCGATTGGACGATCTCACCAAGGAACCGATAGGCGCGCGATGCCCGCAGCCATGCCTGGCATTGCCGCAGCGGGTCCTCCTCGAGCACGGCGGCGAGGTTCTCGAAGCGCACGGCCGTCGTCGGCCAGTCGCCGTCGGCCTCGGCGCGCTCGGCGCCGGCCCACGCGGCGTCGCTGGGGGTGTCTGGTGCGTTCGCCTTCGCCGCGCTGCGCTCCATCCGGCCCCCATCGTCGTGCAGGAGCACCGATGGTATCAAGGCTCGTGCGGCGGGCGCTCTTGTGTTCTTGCCACCAGCGCCGCCACCGCCCCATGGGGGTCGACGCGCCGTTCGGCGACGTCACGGACCGCAGCCTCGAAAGCCGCCTCACCGGCCCCCTGCTCGAAGGGAGCCAGCAGCTGCGCCTGCAACAGCCGCTGCAGCTGGGTGCGCGCGCGCAGCAGGTCCCGTTCGTGGTGCTTGCCGCTGCGCAGCAGGTGCTGCCAGTGGGCATCCAGGCCGTCAGCCACGCTGTCGATCCCCTCGTCCGTGGTCGCGACCGTCGCCAGGATCGGCACGGCATACCCCTCTTGCTTGGGCGCCAGCTCGAGCATCGCCGCCATCTGCTCGTGCAGCCGCTCCGCCCCCTCGTGGTCGGCCTTGTTGATCACGAACAGGTCGGCGATCTCGAGGATGCCGGCCTTGAAGGCCTGCACCCCATCGCCCATCCCGGGGATCAGAACCACGACGCAGCTGTGGACCATGGTGATGACGTCGACCTCGGCCTGTCCGGTGCCGATGGTCTCGACGATGATCCGGTCGAACCCGGCAGCATCGAGGGCGGTCACCACGTCGCCGGTGGCGGCAGCCAACCCTCCCATGGCACCGCGGGTGGCCAGCGAGCGGAAGAAGACCCCCGGGTCGGTGGCCAGCTCGCCCATGCGGATGCGGTCCCCAAGCAGGGCGCCGCCGCTGAAGGGGGAGGTGGGGTCGACCGCCACGATGGCGACGCTCAGGCCCGCGCGCCTCCAGTGGCGGGTCAGCGCCGCCGTCAGGGTCGACTTGCCGACCCCCGGTGCCCCGGTCAGCCCCACGATTCGGGCCCTGCCCGCCTTGGGGTGGAGCGCTGCCAGCAGCGGCCGGCCCGCAGGTTCACGCTCGACGATGGCGGTGATCGCCTGCGCCAGCGCGCGGCGGTCCCCCGCCAGCACCCGCTCGACCAGCGCCATGGGCCCTTCCGGCGCTCAGGGGGCGGCTGCGCGCTTGCGCTCGACGTAGGTGCGGATGGTCGTGACGATCTGTTCGATGGGGGTCCCCGGGCCGAAGACCGCATCGATGCCGGCTGCCTGGAGGGTCGGCACGTCGTCGGGCGGGATGATGCCCCCACCAAAGACCAGCACCGACTGCAGCCCGGCCTTGCGCAGCTGCGCGACCACCAGCGGGAAGAGGGTGTTGTGGGCGCCGCTGAGGCAACTGAGCCCTACCACGTCGACGTCCTCCTGGGTCGCTGCAGCGGCGATCATCTCGGGGGTCTGCCGCAGGCCGGTGTAGATGACCTCCATCCCCGCGTCGCGCAAGCCTCGGGCGACCACCTTGGCGCCGCGGTCGTGGCCGTCGAGGCCGGGCTTGGCGATCAACACACGGATCGGTCGCGTCGCCATCGGTCGCACCAGCCAAGGCCGGGGCAAAAAGGTGTCGGAGGGCCCACACCCTTTTGACATCGGCCCGGCCATCGGTGGATGTGGAGCCACTCGTCGACGACCGTCGCGCGCTGGTGCGCGACTACATGACCCCCGAGGTGGACGTGCTCCACCACTCGATGAGCGTGCGCGAGGCGATCGCCGCGATGCTCGCGACGACGCACCATGGCATGCCCGTGGTCGACGAGTCCGACGGGCTCGTCTCCTTCGTGACCGCCAAGCACCTCCTGCGCTACCTCGACCGCACCGACGAATCGCTCGAGGCGGTCCTCGAGCGCGGCCCGGTGGTGGGGCACCCGCAGATGCGCATGACCGATGCCGCCCGGGTCCTGTTCCGCCACGGCTTCCGCACCCTGCCGATCGTCGACGACGACGGTCGGCTCGTGGGCGTGCTCTCGACCATCGACGTGGTGCGCTCCCACATCGAGCGCTCGACGCCGCGCAAGCTCGAGATGGTCAAGAGGCTGCTCGAGGACACCTACAAGATGAAGCTGGAAGTCAGCCGCGCCGAGGTGCCCCTCGGACGGCTGCGGCCCACCCAGAAGCGCATCCACGCCGACGAGCTGCAGGGGCGAACCTACGAACTCGAGAACGGCATGGCCGAGCCCATCATCGTCGTGCGCAAGCGCTCCTACTACGTACTCGTCGATGGCCACCACCGGGTGGTGGCCGCCCGCAACCTCGGCCACGAGACCATCGCCGCCTACGTGCTGCAGTTCGATCGCGACCTGCTGCTGGGGATGGAGCAGAACGCCCAGCGCCAAGGGCTCCAGAGCATCGACGACATCCAGGTGATCGAGGACGCCCAGCACCCGCTGCAGGAGGTCACCACGCGGTTGCTAGCCAAGGAGCGGGAGACCCGTTGAGATCACTCCTCGTCGTCGGCGGGCAGCGGCCCGCCCTCGTGCAGGTAGAGTCGGATGCGGCCGCTGGTGGGACGCACGGCCGCGACTGGCGGTGAGCTCGCGCTACCACGTCGGAGCACCACCAGGATCACCAGGCCGACGGCGACGAGCCCCACCAGGAACCCGGCCCATCGCAGGGTCCCCTCGGGAGCGATCGGCTGCGGCCCCGGCCCCAGCGGCTCGCTGGCGCGCACCTGCAGCGAGCCGGCTCCCTCGTTGCCTGCGCCATCGTGCACCGTCAGGGTCAGGGTGTAGGCACCCTGGTGCAGCAGCGGCACCTCGAGCAGGGGGCCCTCGAGGGTGCGCACCTGCCCCAGCGGGTCGCGCACCTCCCAGAGGAATGTGGCATCGGTGGGGAAGCCCGGGTCGTTGTCGCTGGCGAACGCCGTGCCGTTGAGCACCAGGCGCTCCCCCACGGCAAGGGTCCGGGGTTCCCCCAGCGCGACGATCGGGTTGTGCACGTCGAGCACCTCGACCTGCCACAGCGCCGTCGCGACGTTGCCGGCGGCGTCCTCGGCGCGCACGGTCACCACCAGCGACCCCACCTGGCCAAAGGAGCGGGTGAAGGTGCTGCCCAGGGTCTCGTGCCACACCGACCCCTCGCTCCAGTTCCACGTGACGATCCCGCTCTGGGCAAAGTGCGGGTCGTTGTCGTGGACCTGCGCCGTCACCGACGGGACCACCCCCTCGCCGATGCGCAGCGGCGCCAGCGGCGCGATCACGGGCGCCGTCGAATCGCGGACCTTGATCCGTACCACCTTCTGGTCGATGTGGCCCGCCGGGTCGCTGACGGTCAGGCCGACGTCGAATCTCCCCAGCTCGTCGAAGGCATGCTCCACGGTCATCCCCTGCAGCAGCACGGTGCCCGCGGCGGTCGGGATCGTCCAGATGAACGAGCCCCCCGCAGGGAAGCTCGGGTCGTCGTCGGTGGAGTTGGCGGCACTCAGCGTCACGAGGGTGCCCTGGTCGATGGTGACGTCGGGACCGGCGCTCGCGCGCGGCGCCTGGTGGTCGAGCCAGACGTCGATGGGCAGCGCGAAGGTGACCTGCTGGAGCGGCAGGTCCGGGTCGAGGCTCTGCTGCAGGTCGAAGCTGCGGAAGTGGAGCAGCGCTTGCGGCTGCAGCTCGACCGTCTCGGTGGCCGAGCGCAGCCGCAGGGGCACCGCGGTGACCTGCGGGATGGATGCGTGGGCACCATCGACGGCGCTCCGGCTGGCCGTGCCGCCGTAGAACGGTGTGGCGTAGAAGGTCTGGTCGTCGGCGGTCGTGTGGACACGGTAGTCGCCCCCCTCGACCCCCTCGCCCGTCGAGTCGACCGTCCGCAGCAGGACCGTGGCCAGCTGGCGCAGGGTGCTGTCGCCCACCAGCGTCACCGGTGCGGGGATCGCCATCTGCGAGAGGTCCACGGTGCAGCCGCAGCCGACCCACAGCGGCATGTCGACCTGCTCCGTCGAGAGGGCTGCGATGGTGATCCCGGTGCCGCTCAGGTGCAGCCCGACGCTCTGGTGGACCAAGGAGAGGTTGTCGATGGTCAGGCTCGTGCCGGCGAAGCTGATCCCCTGCTCGTCGGCGGCGCCCTTTGCGATCCCAGCATCCTCGACGCGCATGTCGACGAGCCGCAGGGTGGTCTGGGCCCCGGCGAGCAGGGCAAAGGCCCGGTCGTCCCTCGACCCGTCATCGGTGTCGGTGCGGTCGTCCTGCAGCACCGTCCCTTCGCTGACCAGCGAGGACCCCGTCTCGAAGCGCACGCGCGCCGGCAGCAGGCTGCGGACCGTCAGGGTGCTCCGGAGCAGCTGCAGCTGCACCCCTGGTGCCACCGTCAGGTCCGAGAAGAGCTCCACGGTGCTGTCGGCCACCACCATCGCCTCGTCGATCCGCAGGGTCGTCTGTGGTGGCCAGCGGATCAGCTGCGCGCCGTCGCACCGCAGGCTCCCTTGGGAACCCACCGCTGCGACGAGGGTGCGCCCCTGCACCAAAGACTCGTCGACCTCAGCAACTCCTTCGGTGCCGACCCAGTTGCTGAGCACCGCCAGGTCTGCCGGTGCCACGGTCCGCTCCGCAAGGGTCTCGAAGCGCGCCAGGCTGTCGACCCACACCACAGCGGTGAGCTGCTGGTCGTCGCTCCCGCCGCCGCCGCACCACAGCCGCAGCTGCAACGCACCCCAGCCGCCGCTGGGCGGGGTGACGTTCAATCGCAGCACCAGCCACGCCGTCGTGTTGGGCGCGTCGAGCGTAAGGACCTCCCCATCCCCGCGGATCGCCAGGGCGTTGCGCTGTTGCTCGTCAAGGGGCGCCCCGATCGGACCGGTCGGGTCGCTCGGCAGCGCGTCGGCCCGCGCCCACTCGACGGCCGCCTCCAGCAGCGACAGCTCGGTGGGCGCCACCCCCCACTGCACACTCTGGCGAGGGGCCGCCGCCACCGGTGGGGAGCCACCGCCAAGCGCTGGGAACGCTACCAGCAGCGCAAGGGCGATGACCGCGATCGCGCGCATGGTCCTGACCAGTGCTCCCCCCTACTTGAGCGCCACGGCCGTGAGCGCCTCTGTTGCGCCGGGCACGAAGGTTCAAGTAGCGGCCGGGGCAGCTCCGTGGGCACGAGGGCTGCGGCCCCGCCGCAACCTGCCAACGGAGGGACCCCTTGCTGCAGAAGGTGCGCGCGATCGCCCTGGTCGCGCTGCTTGCCCTCGTCCCGCTGGCGCTGCTGCCCTCCGCAGGCGCCGACGAGCCCGCCGCGCGGGCCGTGGTGGTCCCGCCCTTCACCAACGTCGCCAACGCGCTGGGCGTCCAGGGGGTCAAGGTCACCGGCGACGACCCGGCCCACCCGCTGCCGGCGTCGGCCTTCAACACCTGGCATGACTGGCTCAAGTACCTCCACATGGAGGGCGGCGCTGCCTGGGGCGACATCGACGGCGACGGCTTCGAGGAGCTCTACCTCACCCACGACGGCCCCGACCAGCTCTTCGCCAACAACGGTGACGGCACCTTCACCGACATCACCGCGGCGGCGGGGGTGGCCACCGCTGGACGCACCTACGGTGCGGCCTTCGGCGACTGCGACGGTGACGGCGATGTCGACCTCTACGTCAGCCAGTTCTACGGCCCGCACACCCTCTACCGCAACAACGGTGACGGCACCTTCTCCAACATCACCGTTTCCGCGAGGATCGTCGGCAAGGTCGGCGGCACGGGGGTCAGCTGGGCCGACTATGACGGCGACGGCGACCTCGACATCTACGTGACGGTCTACCTCAAGACGGCCAACCTGCTCTGGCGCAACGACGGCGACTGCACCTTCACCGACGTCGCCGCGGCGGTCGGCGTCGCCGACGCCGGCTACTCCTTCCAGGCGCTCTGGACCGACCATGACCAGGATGGCGACGTCGACCTGTACGTGATCAACGACTTCGCCGAGGACAGCCTCTTCATCAACGAGGGGGACGGGACCTTCTCCAACTTCAGCCGCCTCTGCCAGTGCGACGGCGGCAGCGGCGGGGGCATGGGCAGCGTCACCGGCGACGTCGACAACGACGGCTGGTTCGACTGGTACGTCGCCAACTTCCGGCGAAACTACCTGTGGCACAACGAGGAAGGCTTCCTCATGACCGAGGTGGGGCAGGCCAGCCACAGCGCCGACGGCAACGTCGGCTGGGGCGACACCATGCAGGACTTCAACAACGACGGCTGGCTCGACATCTACCAGAACAACGGCCTGGTGGAGAGCGGCTCCCACCCGTTGTGGCAACCGGCCAACCTCTTCCTCAACACGGGGTCGCTGGCCGAGGTGCCGCTCTTCGAGGATCACGCTGCCGACGCCACGCTCGCCGACGGCAGCGTCGGGCGAGGCGCCTCGTCGGCCGACTACGACCACGACGGCGACGTCGACATCTACCGCGTCAACCTCGACAACGACAGCCGCCTCTATCGCAACGACCTCGACGTCGCCACGCACCACTGGCTGGAGGTCGACCTGCACGCCCCCGGCGGCAACCCCAGCGCCATCGGTGCGCGGTTGCAGCTGCGGGCGGGGGGAGAGCAGCAGTGGCGCGAGGTGCGCAGCGGCAGCGGCTACCTCGGGGCCGACATGATCACGGCCCACTTCGGCTTGGGTGCGGTGACCCTCGTCGACTCGCTGCGCATCTTCTGGCCCGATGGCGGCGAGCAGCAGCTCACCGACATCGCGGCCGACCAGCGCCTGAGCATCAGCCCCGACGTCCCCCTCTTGGCCCACGTCGGACCCGACCAGACCATCGGCGAGGATGTGGCCGTGACGCTCGACCCCGAACCCACCGAGTTCTTCGCCACCGACGGCAGCGGGGCCACCTCCCATTGGGACGTGGCGACCCTCGACGGTTCGGTCTCCTACGCCATCGCGGCGCCGACCCACACCTTCGCCGACCCCGGCCTCTACCGCGTCGAGCTGACGGTCACCGACACGCTGGGCAACAGCGACCGTGACGTGGCCTACTACCGCGTGCTCGACAGCACCGAGCCGGTCGCGGTCGCCGGGGAGGACGTCATCATCGACCAAGGCGAGACGGTGGTGTTCAACGGAGGGCTCTCGACCGACAACCACCCCTGGTTCGCCTTCGACGCGACCTTCCGGTGGACCCTCTCCGAATCGAACGGGGCGGTGGAGCTCGACGGCGTCGTCGATACCTACACCTTCGTCAAGCCGGGGGACTTCACGGTGACCTTGGAGGTCACCGACCCCGATGGCAACACCGACCTCGACACCCTCCAGGTGTGGGTCAACGACCTCGATTCGCCCAAGCTGGGCCCCTTCCAGGACCTGTGGGTCGACGAGGACACCAACGTCACGCTCGTGGCGTCGATGGTCTTCGACAACGACCCCGAGCTGGCGACCCGTGGCACCTTCCGCTGGACCATCCCCGGCCCGGAGCTCCCGACGACGTTGTGGGGCTACAGCGTCACCTACGTGTTCCCCGACCCTGGGGTGCAGATGGTCTTGCTGACCGTCATCGACACCGGCGGACATGCGATCAACACCACCCTCAACGTCACGGTCGCCGACCTGACGCTGCCGCAGGTGGTGCTGCCGGCGACGCTGACCGTCGATGAGGACGAGCCCTTCGTCCTCGACGCCAGCGGCACCAGCGACAACCATCCGGACTTCTCGACCCAGGGCCGCTTCGTGTGGACCTTGCCGACCTCCGAGGGGGTGCTCACGCTCGGCGGACCCTCGCCGACGCTGAAGTTGGAGCAACCGGGCTCGTACCTTGCGACCCTCAAGGTCACCGACCCCGACGGCAACAGCGCCAACGGCTCGGTGCAGATCACCGTGCGCGATCGCACGGCACCGGTCTGCTGGGACCCGAGTATCGATGAGTGCCTACAGATGACCCAATGGCCCGAGGACACCCCGTTGCCGCTCTACATCGACTTGCGGGACAACGACCCGACCTTCGACCCAGCCACCGACGTGCGATGGCAGATCACCACCGCCAACGGCACCCTCACGCGCATCGGGGCGTCCACCGAGGTCACCTTCGCCGACCCCGGGAGCGTCTCGCTGGTGGTGACCGCCACCGACCCCAGCGGCAACAGCCTGACGCTGCCTGCGGTGCTGCTGACCATCTCCGACATCACCGCACCGGTGGTGCGCATCGACGGGCCGTCGGAGGGACAGGTGGGCACCCTGCTGACGCTGCAGGCGGTCGTCACCGACAACGACGGCGCCTTCCCCACGGGGGCGTCCTTCCGGTGGACCGTCGTCGACCAAGGCCTCGACCCGCTGCGGTATCCGGGGCACAGCTACACCCTCGAGGGTGCCCAGCTGCAGCTGACACCCAGCGTGCCCCAGCCCATCGCCGTCAACCTCACCGTCACCGACGGCAGCGGCAACAGCCGATCTGCGACGCTCGACCTGCCGGTGCTGGCCAGCCCCGCCGGGGGCGACCACACCCCCGGCCCGGGCCCCGGCCCGGGCAACGGCACCCACAACGGCACCGGCCCTGGCCCCATCGACCCTGTGCAGCCCACCACGCCGCTGCAAGGCGGAGTCCCCGAGTGGGCCCAGGTCCTGGTGCTCTCCCTGATGGCGTCGCTGCTGGGCGCGATCCTCCTGGTGCGACTGCTGCGCGTCCCTCCCCCGCCGCGCAAGGGGCGCGTTGCGCCACCGCGTCGTCCGACCCCGAGGCGTGCACCACCGTCACCGACCCGGCGACGCGGAAGGCCGCGCAAGGGTGCCCGTGGTGCGCAGCGGCGGCAGCGTCGCGGCACACGCACGCGCTAGGCCCCTGCCAAACCTTTTGGGGGCCCTCCCCGTGGAGAGTCCCATGGTCAACGCACCGCGACTGTGGTGCGTGCTGCTGCTGGTCGTGCTGGTGCTGGCGTCGCCCTCGGCGACGGCCAACGACCCCTTGCCGATCCGGCGCAGCGATCAACTGCACGTGAGCGTGCCCGTGGCCAACTTCACCGTCTACCGCCTCGACGTCGACGCCGACCACACCGTGACCTTCAGCATCCGCGTCACGCAGGGGCCGGCCCTGGACGTGCTGCTCCTCTCCCTCCCCGAGTACCACACCTACGAGGACCGCCTCGAGGGCAACGCCTCGGCCGAGCCCTCGCCGATCCACCAGTGGATGGGGACCGTCTACGTCCAATCGGCGGCGCCCCACAGGGAGGGGTTCTACCTCTTGGTGCTCGACAACACCGACTTCCCGCAGAACGGCACCAGCGCCGTCGTGCCCATCGAGGTCCAGCTGCTGGTGCGGTTCAGCCCGCGGCAGACCACCGACCCGACCTCCTTTGTGCCGCTGCTGGCCGCAGCAGCGGTCGCGCTGACGTTGCTGGGCGCCTGGTACCTCCATCGCCTCTACCGTCAGGAGGTGACCGCCGCGGCCGCCGTCCCCCCGCCACCACCGGCGGCGCCACGACGGCCGCCTCCACCGGTGCGGCAGGGCCGCCCTCCGCCCTCCGCCCCACCGCGCATGCGCTACAGCGATGGCAGCAGCGCACGGCACACCTACCCGCAGGCGCCGCCGCAGGGACCGCACCAGCAGCGGTTGGCCCACCAGCAGCGCCAGCACCGCGGCCCGCAGCGCCGGCCCGAGGCAGGGACCTATGGCGCACGGCCGTCGCAGCAGGAGCCGCTGCCCACCGCCGGCCCAGGCGAGCTGGCCCTGCGCTGTGGCAGGTGCGCCACCGCCTTCCTCGCCGAGGAACTGGAGCGCCCCTTCGAGACCCAGTGCCCCGTCTGCGGGCGCTGGGAGCTGGTGCGCTGAGTCGCCGACGCTGCGACCGCCCTCTTTTATTGCCCAAGGAGAGTGACCCGACATGGCGCACGACCCGCGGCAGTGGACCGACCCCTTCCCCCCCGGGCGCATCCCCTACGGGGTGCAGCTGCAGAAGGTGTTCCCCCCGCCGATGCGCACCAAGGCCGAGCAACGGGCCTTCCTGATCAAGGTCTACGTCGTGCTGCGCATGGGCACCGACGGCAAGGCGGCGGCCTTCGGCCGGATGGTCGACGCCATCGCGGCCGCACGCTCCTTCTGCGGGATCTTCGTGCATGAGGTCTCCGAGGTCTACGTCGACGACCTGGGGGCCTACTGCGAGCTCGTCTGCTACCTGCGGAGCGGCTCGGAGGCGATGCTGCTGCGCCTCGACGAGGTGGCCTCCGCCAGCCCCTCCCTGGCGGGTGCGTTCCAGCAGAGCGGCGCCGACCGTGCCGCGGTGCGCACCCTGCTCTTGGCGATCCGCAAGGGGGCGACCCTCGAGCAGGCCGCCGCTTCGCTGCCCGAGGATGCCCCCGCCGACGCCGAGGCCCCTGCGCCCGAGGCGCCGCCCCCGCAGGGCCCCAACGAGGGTGGCGGCTACATCATCGGCAATCCCGATGCCGGGCGCGCCGTGGTGGTGCGGGGTCCGGTGGCGCGCAAGCTGCGCGACGCCCACGACCGGACCGTCAAGGAGGAGTGAGCCTGGGGACCGCCGGACGTCTGGTGGTGACGGTGCGCTTCGGTCCGAGCGTCGACGTCCCGGTGGTCCTGCACGAGCTGCTCTCGGCCCTCAAGGAGGGCATCCAGTGGACGCCCACGGCGGTGGTGCGCATGCACCAGGGGCCGGTCGGGCCGGCGGCCATGGGGATCCACGGGCCCTTCGGCGAGGAGGTCGCCGCGGCCACCGAATCGGTGGAGACCGTCGCCACCGAGGTCGAGGATGTCGCGCGGGGTCTGACCGACCTGCCGACCCTGCCGCCGTGGGAAGGGATCGTCCTGCCCCCCGAACGCCACGAGACCCAGCGGTGGTTCGGCCGCAGCCGCTGGTGGGTCGCCATCCCAGGGTCCGGCGCCGAGCCGGCCCTGCAGCTGCTGTGGCGTCAGCGCCTCCACGGTCGCCTGGGGGGGCAGCTGGTGCCCCCGTTGTGGGTGCAGGTCGATCTCAACCCCAAGGGGCTGCAGCTGCTGCTGCAGAGTCGCGCGACCCTGTGGCTGGCGGCCGACACCTACGACGAGCAGGTCGGGGGCTGGGTCAGCGACAGCCCCAGCCGTCCCGAGGCGGCGCGCCGCAACCTGCGACGCCTCGCCGACCTGCTCGAGGGCTTCCTCGGCGCGGTCGCCGCCCAACCGCTGCAGAAGGTCATCGTCGAGCCCTTGCACCCGCCGCACAGCCTCGAGCAGCGCGCCATCCTCGCCCCCTTTGGGGCGTTGCCGCTGCTGGACCGCTGGTGGGAGTACACCCTGCCCGAACGCACCCGCGGCATCGGCCCCACCTCGCTCTTCGACGGCATGGAGCGCCGCGACGAGGACAACCCTTAGGTGGGTGCGCCCGTCTGGCTGGCGCGGAGGAGCGGATGTTCCCAGGGATGCGGGGGATGAACCCCAAGCAGCTCGAGAAGATGTTGCGGGCCCAGGGCATCGAGATGGCGCCGCTGGAGGCGACCGAGGTGATCATCAAGCTCAAGGACGAGGCGCTGGTGATCAAGGGGCCCGAGGTCACCCGCATGACCGTCTCGGGGGCCACGACCTTCCAGGTCGTGGGCAAGGCCCGGACGGTACCCCTCTCGACCCTCGGTGGCGACCTGGGCGCGGCCCCTCCCAAGGGCACCAAGGCCAGGGCGCCCCGCTATTCCGAGGAGGACGTCGCTCTGGTGATGGAGCAGACCGGCGCCTCCGATGCCCAGGCGCGCGCGGCGCTGCAGGCCCACGACGGCCAGCCCGCCGAGGCCATCATCGCCCTGCTGGGCTGATGAGGGCGACCCCCCCGGGGCGCAACCTCTTTGCCGTCCTATGGGAAGAAGGGGACCATGGCGCCGCGCACCCCTGCCCGCCCAGGCACCGGCACCCTCCCTGCGGGGCTGGTGCTCAGCCTGGTGCTGGCGCTGCCGCTGCTGAGCGCGCTGTCGCTGGCGCTGCCGCCGGTGCGGACCTCGGTGGCGCTGGCGCCCGCCTCGATCGAGGGACAGAACGCCAACGACGCATGGGGGGAGTCGGTGGCCGTCCCGGGGGACCTCGACGGCGACGGCGTCGACGACCTGGTGGTGGCAAGCCCGATGGTCGGGGGCGATGGCGCGGTGGCGATATTCTTCGGTGGCACGCTCCCGTCGGCCAACACCTCGGTCGCCGCAGCGCCCACGACCATCGACGGCCCGGCCGGCGGGCAGCTGCGCGTCGCCGCCGGGCGCATGGGCGACCTCGATGGCGATGGCACCGACGACCTGGTGATCGCCGCACCCTGCGACTCGACGAGCGCCCCCTGTGCCGGATCGGTGGCCATCTTCCTCGGCCGACCGCTGTGGGCCGCCTCCTATCTCTACACCGACGCCGATTCGCTGTGGAGCTCCCCGACGGCCAGCGAGGAGCTGGGGCGTCTGGTCGTCGGCGGTGGCGACCTCGACGGTGACGGCCGCGCCGACCTGCTCGTGGGCGGCGAGGCCGACCCGTCGGGCAGCCTCTACGTGCTCTTGGGTCGGGCATCGTGGCCCGGCGCCGCGCTCATCGCCACGGCATCGCGCGACTATTCCGCAGCGGCGGTGGGCGCCCCCTTCCCCTCCGACGGAGCCATCGCCCCCGACCTCGACGGCGATGGCGACGACGAGCTGGTGGTCAGCTCCTCGGAGGCCGATCACGTCAACGGGATCGCCACGGGCGCGGTCTACCGCATCGATGGCACCTCCCCCCTGCCGCCCAGCGCCGACATCGACCAGGCGGCGGACGCGCGCATCGATGGGCTGCAGCAGGACGCGCGCTTTGGTGCCAGCGTCGCCGGCGTCGGCGACGTCACCGGCGATGGGATGGGCGACCTGCTGGTGGGCGCGCCAGAGGAGGACGTCGGCGTCCCCGCCGACGGGGGCGTCGCCCGGCTCTTCGTCGGCGGCGACCCCTGGCCGGCGGTGGGCGACACCGACGACGCCTCGCTGGTGCTGCAAGGTGCCGCCACCGGCGATTCGCTGGGCAGCTCGCTGGGGTCGGTGGTGGACCTCCAAGGCGATGGGATCGCCGACCTGGTGATCGGCTGCGTCGCCTGCGCGGGCAAGGTCGCCGACGGCGGAGCGCTGCTGCTGCTGCCGGGGAGCACGGTGCTGGGCGGCACCATCGGCATCGGCGCGGTGCCCTCCAGCTTCGGGGGCATCAGTGCCGCCGTCGATTCCTTTGCGACCATCGCGGCCGGGGACCTCGATGGCGATGGCCTGCCCGAAGTCGTCCACGGCGCTCCCTCCGACGGCAGGGTCGCCGCCGGGGCGGGCAGCATCTTCATCGAGCAGCCCGAGACCAACACGGCCCCGTCGGCGATCAGCGGCATCGCCCTCTACGGCGACGCCGCCCGCACCCTGTGGGTCGATGAGATGCCCCAGGGCGGTACGCTGACCATCGCCCTCAACGCCACCGACGGCGACGGGCTCCACCGGGACGTCGTGTCGGTCCGGATCAACGGCTCGAGCGACGCGACGGGGTGGACGATGGCCCTGCGCGAGAGCGCGGCGGCCAGCGGGGTCTTCGTCGGCACGCTGCGACTGGGGGCGAGCGCCGCGCCGCTGCTGCAGCGGTTCGTGGCTGACCCCACCGACGTGGTGCGTGTCGCGACGATCGACGATTCGCTCTCGGTGGTCGTCAACATCACCGCCGGCCTGGCCTTCAGCCCGCCCCTAGGACCGCTGAGCATCGAGGAGGATGACGACGCGGTCGTGCCGCTTGGGGCCGCTGGCTCGCACTTCTACGACTGGGCCCTGGCGACCAACGCCTCATTCCTGAGCCTCAACGACAGCGCGCCCTCCCTCGAGGGCACCGCCGACAACGGCGCGGTCGGGTCCTACTACGTCAACGTCACCCTCAGCGACGCCTACGGTCAGAGCACCTTCGCCAACGTCAGCCTGAGCGTCACCAACGTCGCCCCGACGTTGCTGGGCACCGACCTGCTGACCGCCACGCAGGGCAGCCTCTACTCGGTCGACTACGACAGCGACGACGACGGCGCCGGGACGGTCACCTACGCCCTGGTGGCGGGTCCGGCCTGGCTCTCGCTCAACGCCACCGATGGCGTGCTCAGCGGCACCCCCGGCCCCCAAGACGTGCAAGTCTCGTTGGTCAACGTCAGTGTCGACGATGGCCACGGCGGCATCGACGGCCACGACTTCGTGCTCGAGGTCACCAACGTCAACGATCCCCCGCAGCTGCTCACCGACCTCCTCCTCGAGGCCACCGAGGACCAGCCCTTCCTGCTCAACCTCACCCTGCTCGACCCCGATGCCGGTGACAACCTCACCCTGGCGCTCAGCGGCAACGCGACCTTCCTGCAGCTCAATGCCTCGGGCCCAAGCCTGTATGGGACCCCCGGCGACCTCGACGTCGGGCTGCGGGCGCTGACGCTGACGCTGCGGGATGCCAACGACAGCGGACCGGACGTCACGGGCACGATCCTGGTGCACAACATCAACGACGCGCCCACCTTCCTGTCGGTGCCGCCGGCCAACGCGTCGGTGGATTCCCCCTTCGTCTACGTCCCGAGCGTGCTCGACCCCGACCCCAACACCACCTTGCGCTTCCGCCTGCTCAGCCCGCTGCTGGGTCCGAGCATCGACGAGGCCACCGGGACGATCCTGTGGACCCCCAGCGCCGCCGCCGCCGGTGCGGTGCCGCTGCAGCTGCTCGTCACCGACGGGATGGTCGAGGTGGTGCAGGAGTTCACCGTGCGCGTGGCCATCGGCCCACCCGACAACGTGCCGCCCACCGTCGCCTACGTCGCGCCCGCCAACGGCAGCACGATCGAGGTCACCAACCCCTCGCTCTCGTGGACATTGCACGACGAGGACCCCTACGACGACGCCGAGGTGGCCTTCGACGTCTACCTCTCCGACAGCCAGACGGCGGTGACCACCCGCGTGCCGGGTGCGCTGGTGGCCCAGCGGCTGCACACGACCTCCTACCTCGTCGAGAACGCGCTCCTCCCGGGGGAGGTCTACTACTGGAGCGTCCAGCCCCAGGACCCGTGGCTGGCGGGGAGCTCCGAGAGCGGGGTGTGGCGCTTCACCGTCTCGCCCGATGCGCGCCTCAACTCCCCCCCGACCATCACCACCACCCCGCCGACGGCGGCGCTGGTGGGGCAGCTCTACCGCTACACCGTCGGTGCCGTCGACCCCGACTCGACGGCCCTCTCCTTTGCCCTGAGCGTCCGTCCCGCCGGCATGACCATCGATGCGTCGCTGGGCATGATCAGCTGGACCCCCGTCGCCGGTCAGAAGGGCGACCACGAGGTCACGGTGGTCGTCAGCGACGGGGTCGTCGCCGTCGACCAGCACTGGACGGTCGGTGTGCGTGCGGCGGGAGCCAACCACGCCCCCGAACCGGTGCAGCTGGGGCTGGTGACGGCCGTGGTCAACCAGACCACGGTCGTCGAACTGCAGGCGACCGACGGTGATGAGGATACCCTCAGCTGGCGCCTGGTCGAAGGACCCAACGGGGCGAAGATCGCCTCGGGGGCCATCTTCACCTTCACCCCGACGCCGACCCAGGTGGGGGACTACGACGTCGTCGTCGAGGTCACCGATGGCATCGTGCCGGTGCAGATGAGCTTCCCGCTCAAGGTGGGCATCCCGTCGGTCGAGCAGCCGCCGGTGCGGCACCCCGCCCCCGTGGTGGTGTTCCCCGAGGTGCGCAGCATCGGCGTGGGCGCGGCCGTGGGGCTGGCGGTCGGCCTGGTGCTGCTGGCCATCGTCGCGCGCCGAAGGTCGGCTGCACCGCCGCCGGCCCGCAAGGCGCCACCCAAGGTCGAGCCCCTGCCGACGATCGCCCCCATCGACGATGGGGCGACCAAGATCCTGCAGGGGCAGCTGGCCACGGCGCAGGCGGCCCTGGCCAAGGCCGAGTCGCAGCAGGCGACGGCGCGCGCCCAGCAGCAGGAGCAGGTCGCCGCCCACGCCACGGCGCTCGAGGAGCGCGACGTCACGCTGCGCCGCACCCGTTCCGAACTCGAGGCGCTGCGCATCCGCTTGGAGCAGCAGCAGGCGGCCGCTGCGGCGACGGCACGCGCCTCCAAGCCCAAGGCTGCTGCGGTGTCGCCGCCTGACGATGATGGCCCACCGGCGCTCTCGGCACCACCCTCGGGGGGCAAGAAGGGCAAGGACAAGGGCACCGCCACCGAAGAGGCATCCCGCCGCGGCAAGAGACCCCCCACGCCAAGCTCCGTGGCGGCGGCAGCGCCCGCCGCAGCGGTGCCCAAGGCCGACGCCGCGGTGGCGCCCGCTCCTGTTGCGAAGGAACCTGCCGAGGCCGACGACCATCAGACCACGGCAGACCTCGACGCCTTGGCCACCAGCTCCGCGGTGGACCGACTGGACACCGACTCGCTGCTCGAGGAGCTCGAGCGCGACCTCTCGTCGATCGGGCCCGCGCCGAGCACCGACGATGACGACAGCGAGGGGATCTCCAAGAAGATCCTCGAGGACCTCTAGGCCCTCAGAGCATCGGCACCAGGTGGGCGTCGAAGGCGCCGAAGCGTCCCTGCTGCAGCACGAACATCTCGGTCTGCGGGCGCTCGCCATAGAGCACCACGGCGCCATGGAGGCGGCGGAGCTTGAGGTGGATGCTCGAGGCGTTGGCCGCACGCTGCGTGACCAGGTCGAGCCCAGGCTTGCTCAGCCGCACGATCAGGTCCCCTTCGACGCGCGCCTGCTCGCTGCTGATCGACAGCGGCCCCTTGTAGCTCTCCTCGCCAAAGCGCGCCTCCTGCGTCTCGAGGGCTATCAGCTCGAGGATCCCCTTGCCGGTGCGCTCCCGCAGCTTGGCGCGCTCGCGCAGCCACCGCTCGTAGTCCTTGGTGATGTCCTCGTAGCCGAGGGTGAAGATGTAGGGTTCGGTCGGCGGCTTGTCGAGGGCCTGCTTGACCGCCACCCGCAGCAGCTCGGTGCCCGCCCCGCCGGCGCCGGTGGCCATGGCCCCGAAGTCCTCGGGACTGTTGGTGTTGAAGGGCACCACCATCACGCCCCGGCCACGGGTGATGAAGGAGGCTACCAGGCCGTAGAGCAGCCCCTCGTAGACCTCCTGGGGGACGTTGTCCATCAGCTCTAGCAGGACGTTGCCGCCGATGGGGAAGCCCCCCCCGAGAACCGAATCGAGGCTGCGGTTGCCGCTGGAGTAGAAACCGCTGTTCTCCTCGACACCGTTCCAGGGGGGGGCGCCGCGCTTGGCCAGCGGCTGGACCTCCTCGCCGCCGTAGCGCGGGAAGTGCCGGAAGCGCCCCCCCGAGAGGGAGAAGAGGGCCAGCGGGTGGCCCACCTCGACGCCCCGGAGCTTGAGGGTCTCCAGCTGGCGGATGCGACGGCCGTCGATCTCCGTGCGCCGCAGCTGGGCGACGCCATCGACGAGGTAGTCGAGGTCGACGCTGCGGTCGGTCTCGAGCACCAGCACCAGGTCGATGCCGCTGTGCTCGACGAGGTCCTTCTGGAGCACCTGGACCAGCTTGACCATGCTCAGGTCCAGCTGCTCGGCGAGCCCCTCGAGGCTGTCGATGACCACCAGCGGCTTTGCCGGGAGCACCGCAGCGATGCGGTCGTAGAGCACGCTCAGGTCCTCGACGTCGTAAGCCGCGGAGAGCCGCTGCAGCTGGGTGCGGTCGAGGGTGCCGCTGGCGGAGATGTCGCCGTCATAGACATGGCTGAGGAAACGACGGCTGGCGTGGACGACCTCGGAGCGGCCCTCGTGGGCCTGGGGCAACGCCCGGCTCCCGCGCGGCGAGAGGCTCCGCAGCAGCTCGCGGCTGCAGTCGAGCAGCCGTTCGCGCCACTCCTTGGCCTCCAGCCACGGGAAATGGCGGTAGAGCGCCGAGTCGGAGACGCGGGTGCTGACGTAGAAGGTCTGGGGCAGCCGCCCGGCGTGCTCCATCAGCTGCAGGGCCAACGTGGTCTTGCCCGTGCCGCTCATGCCACGGATGATCAGGCTGCGACCGCCTTGGGCGCTGAGGAAGGCCGAGAGGGCCGGTGGGACCGCAGCGGGGGGTTCTTCCATGCCACTCCCGGGCCGCAGGAGGGGGGCGCCCGTTCTTGAGGTTGGCGGTCGAGCCGTTCCACGAGGGCGAAACCTCCAAAGGCGACGGTGGAGCTGCGCAGCCGTGCGGATTCTGCAGCTGTGCATCCGCTACCCGCCCGCCCCCGGAGGCGTCGAGACCCATGTCGCCCAGCTGTGCACGCGCCTGCAGGCGCGCGGGCACCAGGTACGGGTGCTGACCTCGGACCTGCGCAAGGAGATCCCCTTCGAGCGCCTGCCGCCCACCGACCCGCAGTGGGCGGAGGTCTCGGGTGTCCCGGTGGAGCGCCATCGCGGCTTCACGCTCGGTGGCGAGGCGCACTACGTGCTGCTGCCCAGCCTCGGTGCGCGGCTGCTGCAGGTGCGCCACTGGCCTGACGTCGTCCATGTGCACGTCTACGGCATGTCCTACACCGGTGCGGCGGCGCTGGTCGGTCGTCTGGCGGACTGGCCCACGGTCTTTACGCCACATTACCACCCCCCCTGGTCGATGTCGGGGGGGCAGCGCCGTGCCGGCCTGCGCCACGCCTACGACCGGTGGTTGGGGCCGCCGGTGCTTCGGGCCTTCGACCGTGTCATCGTCAACTCGGCACAGGAGCGCGCGGCGCTGCAGCACCTCGGACTCGATCCGCGCCGCGCGGCGACCCTCACCAGCGGCATCGACCCACGGCGCTTTGCGACCCTGCCTCCGGGGAGCGAGGCGCGCACGCACCTTGGGATCCCCGCCGACGCCCCGCTGGTGCTCTACGCCGGCCGGCTGGCGTCCAACAAGGGACTCGACACCTTGGTGCGCGCGACGGAGGAGCTGGTGGCGGACCACGCGGGCCTGCGCGTGGTGCTCGTCGGCGGCGACTTCGGCGCCGCCGCTGCGCTGCGGCACCAGGTGGCCGCGGCGGGGTTGGCGCGCACCGTGCTGCTGCCGGGCCACCTCGAGGACGACCGTCTCTTCCTGTCGGCGTTCGCTGCCTGCGACCTGTTCGTGCTCCCCTCGGAGTACGAGGCCTTCGGGATCGTGCTGGCCGAGGCGATGGCTGCGGGCAAGCCCTGCGTGGCCACCGACCGCGGCGGGATGCCCGAGCTGGTCGCCGCAGGCCGCACCGGGCTGCTGGTCCCCTACGCAGACGCCCCTGCGCTCGCGGCGGCCATCGACCGGCTGCTGCGCGACGCGCCGCTGCGTGCGGCCATGGGGCAAGCCGGGCGCGCCCGGGCGCTCGAGCTCTTCACCTGGGAGCGGGTGGTCAGCGGCGTCGAAGGGCAGTACGCCGCGGCCATCGCTGCCCACCGGCGCTCCTGATGGCGTCCGAGAAGGGTTAAATAGCGTCGGGCAGGCTCGAATCCCCGTGGTCGAAACGCGTCGCTGGCTGCGCCTGGCCGTCCTTGCCCTGGCGCTGCTGCTGCTCGCACCCGCCCTGGCGCCACTGGCGCCGGCACAGCAGCCTCCGGTGGCGACGTGGTACAGCACCGACTTCGAGGGGGGCGTCGCCGGCTGGAGCCACAAGGGCGCCCACGACGAGTGGGAGCTGGGGGAGCCGACCACGGGCCCCGGCTTCTGTCACAGTGGCACCCATTGCTGGGTCACCGACCTCGACGGGGAGTATGACAACGACACCAACGCCTGGCTGACCTCGCCCCTGATCGACCTGCGCACCGCCGAGAGCCCGGTGGTCTCCTTCTTCGCCTACTGGGACTTCTTCTACCTCTTCTTGATCTACGACGAGGCCTCGCTGCAGGTCTCCACCGACAACGGGAGCACGTGGGACGTCGCCTGGTCGCAAATTGACCACGTCTGGGGCGGCCAGTGGCAGCAGCAGCAGGTCGGACTGGCCCCTTGGAGGGGCAACACCGTGCTGCTGGGCTTCCATGTCGTCGACGACGTCAGCGACCTCGACTTCGCCAACGGCGACGGCCTCTACCTCGACGACTTGGTGGTCGCCGAAGGGCCGCAGCCTGGCCCGATCACCTCCTGCGACCCCGGCGTCACCGTCGACGCCTCGCTGCGGTACGAAGGCCAGAAGCCCGACCCTGTCGCACCCGGGGGCCAGGTCAAGTTCGTGATGGAGGCCACCAACGTCGGCCTCACCCCGCTGCCCCAAGGGACGGTCGACCTGACGATCGGCGCCGCCAACGGCGCCTGGCAACTGAGCATCGAGGTGCCGCCGCTCGATGTCGGCGACGGCATCGAGCTCGGGGCCCTCTGGGACGTGCCCAAGGGGATCGAGGGACCCGTGAGCCTGGTGGGAACCTACGTGCCCGATGCTGACGACTGCAATCCCGCCGACAACGACATCGCCGCCGAGGTCCACCTGCTCGACCCCGGGATTCCCCCGCCGCCTCCGCCACCGCCCAAGCTCGATGGCGCGGTCAGCGACCTGTCGGTCGATCCCCTCAGCGGTCCCGTCGGCGTCCGCACGGTCATCGCCATCGTGGACAACCTCGGACAGGTCGCGCTCGAGCCGTCGAGCACCACCCTCAAGTTCAGCGTCATCGACAGCGGTGGCGTGACGATCGCCAGCGACTCTGCGGCCCTCTCCGTCCCTCCGGGCGAGCAGAGGAAGACCCCCTTCAAGGTCAACATCGCCGACGAGGGCGTCTACAGCGCCCGCGTCGACCTGGTGGTCCCCGGCGACCAGGTGCCCGCCAACAACGTGCGGACCGTCTCCTTCACCGTCGGCGACGTCCCGGCCCCCGACCTGTCGGTCGTCTCCCTCTCCGCCGACCCGGCCTTGGGTGCCGTCGGGGCGCTGCTGTCGCTGACCCCGACGATCACCAACCTCGGTGCAGGGCCCGCCGACGGCGTCGTGTCGATGCGGATCGTCGACACCGCGGGCGTCGACGTCTTCGCCGAGCGCCAGCCGGTGGTGCTCCCCGCCGGGCAGTCGACCACCACCACCTTCCAATGGACCCCCAGCGCCGGGGGCACCTACACCGCAACCGCGCGCACCAACGTCGCTGGGGACCTGCAGCCCGACAACGACGCCCGCAGCCTGGTCATCCCCGTGCTGGCGCAGGCGCGCGACGGCCGGGTCGACGCGATCTCGGTCTCCCCGCGGACGGCGGGGCTGGTCGAGCGCAGCCTGCGGGCGACCGTCAGCAACCACGGCGACGTCGCCGAGGACGCCAAGGTGCTCTTGGTCGTCAGCGGCGTCTCGACCTTTTCGACGACGGTGCCCGTCAGCCTGCCCATCGGCGGCAGCGTCGACGTCGAGACCCCCTTCACCCCGACCACCTACGGCACGCTGACGCTGGCAGCGACCCTGGTGCTGCCCGTCGACGATGACCATCCCGAGGACAACGTCGCCACGGTGGACTTCTTCGTCACCGACAGCGCGGTCCACGACCTGGTGGTCGCCAGCGTCATGGGCACGCCGCGGACGGCCGCCCCGGGCATCATCCGCGAGCTGGTGGTCAGCGTCGTCAACGCCGGCACGGTCGACGAGGTCACCGACCTGACGATCCTGGTAACGCCGCCGACGGGGTCAGGCGCGCCGCCGCTGTCGATCCCCGTGCAGGGCCTGCAGGTGCCTGCGGCGGCCACCGTCACCATCACCAAGAGCGTCACCCCCGACGAGCTGGGCACCTATGACGTCCTTGCCAGTGCCACGGTGCTCCTCGACGCCGACACCAGCAACGACCTCGCCGGCACCACGATATTCGTCTCCAACGACACGAACAACCTCATGGCGCAGAACCTCACCGTCACCCCGCCGGTAGGCGTCCCCAACCAGCAGCGCTCCCTCCATGGCACGGTGGTCAACGCCGGCGTCGGCCCCGCAAGCGGAGTCTCGATCGAACTCAGCATCTCCGGGACGGTGGTGCGCCAGCAGCTGGTCAACCTCGATGCCGGCGAGTCGGTGGACATCGACCAGGACTTCACCCCCACGAGCGCGGGGGTGCTCATCGCGATGCTCAGCGCCACCTGGACCGATCCCATCCAGGGCGACAACACCGTGCTGGCGGCGATCCACACCGTCGACTACTCCACCGTCGACGGCAGCCTCGAGTCGCTGGCGGTGCTGCCGGCGGTCTCGGGGGCAGGCTCTCTGCGCACGGCGACGTTGGAGCTGCGCAACGTCGGCACCGGTGACGCCGACGGCAGCGTGCTCTGGACCCTCAGCGGCCCCGAGCAGAGCACCCAGAGCCTGGCCGTGACCCTCCAGGGCGGTGCCAGCCCCACGCTGGTGACGCTGGAGCTCTCCCCGTCTGCCGTGGGCACCTACCTGCTGGAGGCCGAGCTCGACCTCGCCGGGGACAGCTTCGACGACAACGACCGGTTGGCGGCCACGCTGGTGGTCCTCCCGCCGCCCAGCGGCGACCTGGCCGTGCTGGCGGTGTGGGTCGACCGCACCGATCCGATGGTGGGAGAGCCGCTGACCCCCTCGGTGATGGTCGCCAACGTCGGTGACGCCACGGCCTTGGGCACGCTGCTGGTGCGCATCGAGGAGCAGAGCGGCGGGCCGGCGATCTACGCACAGCAGCTCAACGTCTCGGTGTTGGCTGGCACGACCCAGACCTTCACGCTCCCTCCCTGGGCGCCCTCGGTGGCCGGTGCCTACACGCTCGTGGGGGAGCTGGCGTCCCACTCGGGGAACCCTGCCGACGACCGCGCTTCGGCGCGTCTGTCGGTGCGGCCGAACCCCGGCGGTCCGCCGCCCCCGCCGATCCGCGGCCTCGACGTCGCACTGGGACTGACCATCAGCCCGCAGGAGCCGCGGGTGGACCGGCCGCTGACGATCACCGTCAGCCTCACCAACCACGCCAACCAATCGGTGTCGGCACCCCTGGAGGTGACCGTCACCGTCGACGACCCGACCGGCGGGACCCAGGCGTTGACGCTGCGCACCGACGGTGCGGCGCTGCTCCCGGGGGGCACCACGCAGGCCAGTGGGGTGGTGACGCTCCAGAGCGAGGGCACCCACATCGTGCGCGCCTCGTTGGTGCGCGGCGACACCACACCGGGCGACAACAGCGCCACGCTGGAGGTCGAGGTGCAGGGCGCCCCCTGGTGGGTGACCGAGCACCCGGCCGGTGTCAGCACCATCGACAGCAGCTCGGCGATCCTGCCGTTGACGCTGCTGCTGCTGGTCGTCGCGGCGATCGTGGCGCTCTCGGTGGTGCTCGCCCACCGCTCCCGCGCTGACCCGCAGGCCCCGAGCGGCCGCCAACCCCAAGGCCCCTCGCGGCACTGACGGCCCCATGCGCCCGGGCCAGGTCGTCGAGCTGCGCAAGGGCACGCTGGGGCTGCAGCCACCACTGTGCGCGGCGCTGCTGCTGCGGCGCGAGGGCCATGGCGATGGTGCGCGCTGGCGCATCCTGACCACCACCGGCGAAGGGAGCGTCTCGCCCAACGCCTTCTCACGGCGTACCATCCCCACCCAGCTGGACCTCTCCCTGCCCCAGGCCGAGCTGCAGCGGCGCCTGGTCGCGCTGGGTGCGCACCTTGCCGGGAGCGGGGGGTCCACCACCGTGCTCGAGGGCACCGCCCTGGAGGTGGCGCTGTGGGAGGCGGTGGTCGACACCGTCGCTGCACAGGGGCCACAGACGCAAGAGGGGCTGCTCGCCCTGGCGGCGGCGGGCGGCCTTGCCCTGCAGCCCGCACAGCTGCAGCAGGCCCTGCAACCCTGCCGGGCGAGCGGCTGCGGCCGTCTGCGTCATGCGGGGGGTCGTCCCGAGCGCTGGGACGTGCTGCGCCGCGAACAGCTGGGCGACATCAGCGCCCACGTGATGACCTTGCGGCAGCTGCGCAACCGACTGGTGCGCACGATCACCACCGAGGTCGACGGCCGCGAGGTCGAGGTCCTGCAGGGGATCCCCATCGAGCGCGCCGCCCTCGAGCCGCCCCTGCAGGACGCTCTCTCCTTCGCCGGCGCGGCGATGGCCCGGCTGCTGGTGCACGAGCACTGGCCTGGCCCCAGCAGCGACCTCGATCCCCCAACCGCCCGCAGCAGCAGCGCGCCGGCGGGGCAGGACCCCGACCGTGACCGTGCGCGCGGGCTGGGGGGCACCGACGTCATCGCCCTCGATGGGTTCGACCTGCCCTCCTACTGCCAGGGGCTGGCCGTCGACTGGGCCGGTGCCTCGCGGCACGCCAGCGCCTCGGCCATGGCGGAGTTCCTCCACCGCAGCGGCCTGCGCAGCCTGCCGCAGGTGGTCACCCTGCTGGCCCGTCGCCTCGTGCGCGTCGTCGAGGGGTTCAGCTGGTCCTATCCGCCCGGCGCCGTCACCGCTGCCGAAGCCCTGCCGCCGCTGGAGCGCGCCGACCAATCCCAGCTGCAGGGACGCTGGGACCTGCGGGAGCAGCCGGCCGTCTCCATCGACCCACCCACCGCCGCCGACTTCGACGACGCGATCTTCCTGCAGGAAGAGCCCGACGGCGGCGCCACGTTGTGGGTCCACATCGCCGACGTCGCGCACTACGTGCCGCTCGGCGGCGTGGTCGACCGCGAGGCGGTGCGTCGGGGCACCTCGGTCTACCTCCCCATCGGCGTGCTGCCGATGCTCCCGCCACGGCTCTCCGACGACCTCTGCTCGCTGCGGGCCGGTTCCGACCGCCTGACCGTGTCGGTGCAGCTGCAGCTGCGCCCCGACGGCACCGTCGGTCCGGTCGCCGCCTCCCCCTCCGTCATCCGCGTCCGTGCCAACGCCCGCTACCCGCAGGTCGACGCGGCGATCGCTGCCGGGGAGGAGCCCTACCGGACCTACCACCGCTGGGCGCAACGACTCGCCGCAGCCCGCGACGGCCTCCCCCTCGAGACCGCGGAGCTGCAGGTGCAGGTCGCCGAGGGGGGCACCGCCCTGCAGCGCAAGGGAGCGACCGCCGCGACGTCGATGGTCGAGGCGTTCATGGTCGCCGCCAACGAGGCAGTGGCACGGCTGCTCTCCGACGGCCCGGTGTCGGCGCTCTACCGCTGCCACCCACTGCCCGACCGCGCCGCGGTGGCGCTCTTCAACCGGCAGATGGCCGTGCTCGGGCTCGACCACGAGCTGCGCCTGCCCGAGCCGATCGGGGGCGTCGCGGTCGAAGAGGCGCCCTCGACGGCAGGGGGGGCGTCGCTGCTCGAGGCGCTGCGCGGCGGGGGGCGGATCACCCTGGGTGCCCCGGCAGCGCACGACGGTGGCGACGGCGAAGACGCACCCGCGCCCGTGGTCGGTGGGTTGGCCCAGCTCGATCCGGCACGCGCCGCCGCCTACCTGACCGCCGTGCGCGAGGCGATAACCGCGGTGCAAGCCATCGACGACCTCCAGGTGCGGCAGGTGGCGCAGCTCAAGGCGCTGGGGATGCTCGGTCGTGCCCTCTACAGCGTCGCCAACCTTGGCCACTTCGGACTGGGCTCGACCTGCTACTGCCACTTCACCTCGCCGATCCGCCGCTACCCCGACCTGGTGGTCCATCGGCAGCTGCGCTGGCTGCTCTCCCACGAGGAAGGGACGACGCCCCCCCATGGGCGCGACGAGCTCGAGCGCCTCGCGCCGCTGCTGAGCGACCTTGGCGGCGCCGCCGCCCGCCTCGAGTGGGACCTGCAGGCGATCGCCTTGGCGCTGGGCTCCCCCCTCGAGGGGGCGCCGCGGGTCAGCGCGGTGGTGGCGTCGATCACCCGCGGCGGCGTGTTCCTCGAGCTGCGCGATGGGCGCAGCGCGGTGCTCCCCCCCTGGGAGCTGGGCGGGCGGCTGCACGTCGACGAGGACCAGGCGCTGCTGCTGGCGGCGCCCCTGCGACCCGGGACGATGCTCGACGCTGCGCAGCTGCGCGGACTGCTCGACGCTGCGCGCGCCGATCTCCCCACCGACGTCGATGGGATGCCGCTGCGCCCGTTGCTGTCGCTGGGACAGGCGCTCGAGGTCGAACTGGTCGGCCGTGACCTCCTCAGCGGACGGATCTTCGCGCGGCCGGTGCAGGCGTTGGGCCAGCTGCCGCCACAAGGTCGATGAGGGCGGCCCCTCGTGGGCAGGCCGATGCCCCCCCAGCGATCGTGGCTGCCGTGGCGCCGCACGCGGGCGCGCGATTCGCAGGGTCGCGCCGTGGCGGTCACCACAGAGGAGGCCGCTGCACTGCAGCCGCCGGCGCAGGGGCCGCGGCTGACGCTGACCCTCGAGGAGGGCAGCGGAATCAGCCTCGATGTCGCGCCGCTGCCCATCGGCCTGGCGATGGAGGATGACGCCGTCGAGGTCCTGATTCCCGCCGGCACGCCGCTGCCGGCCGAGGCGGTCACCGAGGTGACCACCAGCGCCAACCTCCAGCGGGCGTTGCGCCTCCAGATCGTCGAGGGCGCCCGGCCCAGGGCGGCGGACAACCGACCCTTGGGCACCCTGATGTTGCTAGACTTGCCGCTGGCACCGGCGGGGGTCCCCAAGGTGCGGCTGGCGCTGACCCTGACGCGCGACTACCAACTGCTGGTCGCTGCCTCGGACCTGCTGCGGCACCGCCCGGTGCAGCTGCAGCTGCGCCGCCCACTCTCCGACGCTAGCGTCGCGCCACCGCCAGGAGAATCACCGCCGAGCGCCGATGCGACCGCCGTCGCGTGGTAGCAGCTTGCCGCCCGCGTGCGCGTGCTGCGCGGACAGGTCTCCGACAACGAGGCGCAGCTGCGGTCGGTCCACGGGGCCGGCCCGCTGCTGCAGCTGCACGACCATCTGACCCGCGCTTCGCAGGCACTTGGCGCGGCGCGGCGGCTGCCGGCGGAGCTCGAACGTGCCGCCGAGGAGCTCGAGCGCGCCGAAGGACTCGCAGCGCAGCTGGCCGAGGAGGCGCTGCGTCATCCGTTGGCGTCGACCCTCGATGCTCGCGCGCGGGCGCGCCCTCTAGAGGGCCACCCGGCGAGCGACCGTTCGAAGAGTGACTGACCCTTCGAGGGCTGTTCGATGCGCACTAAATAGCTCGCGCGCCGCCCCAGAGGTCAGACGGTGGCGGCGATGCGGCGGACGATGACCTTCGGACTCTGTGTGTTGCTCGTGATGAGCGTGATGACGACCATGGGCGCGGTCAGCGCCTCGGCGGGGCTGCCGGGGGACAGCGACGGTGACGGACTGAGCGACGTCGCCGAGTTCCTCCACGGGACCGACCCCCTCAACCCCGATTCCGACGGCGGCCGCGTGCCCGATGGCTGGGAGGTCTTCTACGACCTAGCGGCGAATCGTGCGGTCGATTCCCTGGGTGCACCGCTCATCGACGCAGCGTACCATTTCAACCCCACGCTCAAGGC